>NZ_JBFUMS010000006.1:0-356489 GCF_054049255.1 Roseateles sp. P5_E4
TTCTCCGCCATTGCCGCCCAGGCCGCCCCGCAGCCCACCGTCAAGCTGGAACGCGTTGTCGTCACCGGCAAGGCCGTCCGCGCTGAAACTCAAGTGATCGCCCAGCTGCCGCGCGTCGTCGTGACCGGCTACGCCCAGCGTGAAGTGGCTCAACTGCCTCGCGTCGTGGTCATCGGCTTCAGCGAAGCCACGCTGGCCCGCCAGACCCTGGCTGCCGCCAAGACCACCGCAAAGCGCGGCTGAGCCGGGGCGCCGTCTGAACATGCGAATGACGTCCTTTCCCACCACCGTCGAGCCGAGTCGCCAGTACTGCTGAGCCAGTACTGCCGACTCGGCTCGGCCTATTCCAGAATCTCCTTCAGCCGTGCCCGGTCAAAGCCGATGACGCGCTGGCCGCGCACGACCAGGGTCGGCGTGCCGACGGCGCCCAGGGCCTGGTAGTCGCTCAGGCACTGGGCATCGCGCTCGATGAAGCACTCGCTGAAGGGCACGCCCTCCTGAGTCATCCAGCGCCGCGCCGCCAGGCAATAGGGGCAGGTCTCGGACGAGATCATGCGGATATCGCCCGGCCTGGCGCGCTGCTTCAGCAGTTCGCCGTCCTGCGCTGCAACATGCCCGCGCCAGGCCCAGGAGGCCAGCGCGGTCAGCGCAACGACGACGAGCAGCGAAAGCGGGGGCCACTTCATGGCCCCATGCTAGACCGGCTCAATAAACCTCGGGAACGATGATGTCGTCCGGCACGGGGTTGCGCAGGTAGTCCTCGCGGCGTTCGCGCGCGGGCAGATCGATGTCGGCGTGCGGTACCTCCTGGTAGGGCATCTGGCCCAGCAGGTGATGGATGCAGTTCAGCCGCGCGCGCTTCTTGTCATCCGCCGGCACGACCCACCAGGGCGATTCGGGGATGTGGGTGCGCTCCAGCATCACCTCCTTGGCCGAGGTGTAGGCCTCCCAGCGCCGGCGCGACTCCAGGTCCATGGGGCTCAACTTCCACTGCTTGAGCGGGTCGTGGATGCGGCCCAGGAAGCGCACGCGCTGCTCGTCGTCGCTGATCGAGAACCAGTACTTGATCAGCTGGATGCCCGAGCGCTGCAGCATGCGCTCGAACTCGGGCGCCGAGCGGAAGAACTCCTCGTACTGCTCGTCGGTGCAGAAGCCCATCACGCGCTCGACACCGGCGCGGTTGTACCAACTGCGGTCGAACAGCACGATCTCGCCGGCCGCCGGCAGGTGCGACACATAGCGCTGGAAGTACCACTGCGTGCGCTCGCGGTCGTTGGGCGCCGGCAGCGCGGCCACTCGGCACACGCGCGGGTTCAGCCGCTGCGTGATGCGCTTGATGACGCCCCCCTTGCCCGCCGCGTCGCGGCCCTCGAACAGGATGACGACCTTGTGGCCCGTGTGCTGCACCCAGTCCTGCAGCTTGACCAGTTCGCTCTGCAGGCGGAACAGCTCGCGGAAGTAACGCCGCCGCTCGATGACTTCACCGGCCGGCGCGTCGCTGGCCATCACACCGTGTTCTCGGTCCTCGAGCTCAAGCTCCAGTTCCTCGTCGAAATCGTCCTGCAGGTCGCGGTGAATGCGCTTCACCAGTTCGTCTTCGATGTGGCTCACGAGGGCTCCCGGCCGCAACGGCGGCTGTAGGCCGCGAGCCTAGGCGGGCGATATGGCATGGCTGTGACAAAGGGCTTGACGACATCGTTTACACGCGTAATCATTCGCCATCGTTTACGCTCGTAATCAATGACCAGGCCACCCACCCCCATCAGCGACGCCGAAGCCCAGGTCATGCGCCTGCTTTGGCAGCGCGCTCCCCAGGCCGCCGACGAGATCGCCGCGGTGCTCGGGCCCCGGCAAGGCTGGCAGCTTGCCACCGTGAAGACGCTGCTGAACCGGCTGCTGAGCAAGGGCGCCGTGACGGCCGAACGCGACGGCCGGCGCTTTCTGTACGCGCCTGCCGTACCCGAGGACGCCTGGGTGGCCGACACCGGCCTGTCGCTGATCGACCGGCTGTTCGGCGGGCGCCTGGCGCCGCTGGTGGCGCAGTTCGCGTCGGAACGCAAGCTGAACGCGGACGACATCGCGGCGCTGAAGGCGCTGCTGAAGGAGCAGGGGCATGAGTGAGCGGCTGCTGGTGGTGTTGCTGCAGCAGGCTCTGTTGCTGAGCGTAGGCGTCATGCTGATCGCCGCGCTGCGGCCGCTGCTGCTGAGGCGCCTGGGCGCAGGCAGCGCCTACGCGGCCTGGCTGCTGGTGCCGGCGCTGTTGCTGACGCTGCTGCTGCCCCGGCCGGCTCAGGAGCCGCTGCGCGTGGTGCTGCAGGCCACGGGCAGTGCCCAGACGCTGGCCGCGCCTGCGCTGCCAGCGCCGCCGCCGGATCACGCGGCAGCCTGGTTGGCGCTGTGGCTGGGCGGCGCATCGCTTTTCGCCGCGACCCAGTTCTGGCGGCAATGGCGGCTGACGCGCCTTGGCCAACAACTGCCGGCCGGCAGCAGCCCCGCCCTCGTCGGCCTGCTGCGGCCGCGCGTCGCGCTGCCCGTCGATTTCGAACAGCGCTTCTCGCCTGCCGAGCGCGAGCTGATCCTGGCCCACGAGCAGGTGCATCGCGACCGACTGGACAACCTCTGGAACCTGCTCGCCTGCGCGCTGACGGCGCTGCACTGGTGGAACCCGCTGGCCTGGTGGGCCGCGCGCCGTATGCAGGCGGACCAGGAACTGGCCTGCGATGCCGCCGTGCTGGCGGCCCGGCCCGGCGCGCTGGCCGACTACACGGGAGCCCTGCTCGCCGCCCACGATCTCACGCCCCACGGCGCGCCGCTGGCCAGCCGCTGGGGCAGCTCCCACCCTCTCGTCGAAAGGATCGCGATGCTGCACCGCCCCCTACCCCTGAACCGCCGCCGCGCGCTGCTGCTCGCAGCCGGCGTGGCCACCGTCTCCACTCTGGCCTATGCGGCGGAAAGCCCACCTCTCGCAGCCGGCGCCGGCTTCATCGAGCTGCAGCTGAAGGTGGAGCGCAGCCAGGGTGGCGACAAGTCGACCGTCGAGGCACGCGTCATCGGCCGCGACGGCGAGCGTGTGATGCTGCGGCTCGAAGCCATGGCCGGCGACGAGCCAGGTTGGGTGAAGGAGCCGCTATCGATCACGCTGTGGCCGAAGAAGGCCGGCGACTCGGCGCTCATCAAGACGCACATCAGCCACGGCGAGCCGGGCGTGGAACTCGGCCACCCCAGCGTGATGTCGGCCTGGGGTCAGAAGGCCCGCATCGAGATGACCCGCGCCGGCTCGGACGAAAAGTTCGCACTGGAGCTGACCCCCACGGCCTTGCCCGCCAACTTCCAGCCGCCGAAAAACACCTTCTGAGCGAGGAGGCCGCTACAGTGCCGCCTCCCCGAATCCGCCCCCCTGCAATGAGCCTCGCCGACCTCCGCGCGGCGCTGAACGCCGAGCTTTCGGCCACGCCCGAGTACTACGACTTCAAGGTGCTGCACAGCGAGCGCGACGGCGTGCTGTGGCGGGTGACGCTGGAGCCGGGCTATGTGTTCGCCGAGGGCCAGCGGCCGGGTGTGGCCTCGGCGCAGGCGCTGCTGGACGACAGCCTGGACGGCGCCTCTGCGTGGTGGGGCGCGCCGAGCAAAGGCGGCGCCAGCGTGCTGGCCGTGCTGGCCGAGGACGACCAGCTCGTGCTGCAGAACGCCAGCGGCCCGCCGCCGCCGGCCGGGCACCTGCTCCGCCTCTACCCGACGCGCTTCCTGAACGCCGTGGCCGATGCGTGGTGGGACACGCCCTGGGCCGAACAGGCGCTGGCCTGCCTGCCCGACCTGTCGAACCCACAACCTCTGCACGGCGGCACGGCATTGACCGGCGAGCCCTTCCGCTGGCTGCGCCCGGCGCAACGCGCAGCGCTAGCGCTGGCGGGCCACAGCAGCGGTTTCCTGTGGGGGCCACCGGGCACGGGCAAAACGACGACGCTGGGCGTGCTGCTGGCCGAGTACCTGGACCGCCACCCGCACGCTCGCGTGCTGCTGCTGTCCACCACCAACCAGGCGGTGGACCAGGCCACGCTGGCCGTCGACAAGGCCCTGCACAAGGGCCGCCGCGAGCACCTGCGCGCCGAAGTGCAGCGCCTGGGCACACGCTTCGCCGCCACGGCCTACGAAGGCCGCGAACACTTGATCCCGACGCAGGACCGCGATCTCATCACCCGCCTGGCCCGCGCCGAAGGCCAGCGGCCATCAGCCCGTGATTCGCTCGCGCTCAAGGCCTGGGCCGACCGCGTCGCCGCACTGCGCGACGAGCTGCGCGCCGCTTCGCTGAAGGTGCTGCAACGCTGCCGCCTGGCCAGCATGACGACGACGCGCGCAGCCTTCACGCTGAAGACGCTGCGCGAGCTGCAGCCCGATGGCGCACCGCCCTTCGACCTGCTGGTGTTCGACGAAGCCAGCCAGGTGAGCCTGGCGCATGCCCTCGTGCTGATGCCGCTGGGCCGCGCCCGGCTGTTTGCGGGTGACCCCCAGCAGCTGTCGCCCGTGCTGCGCAGCGACGACCGTCTGGCCCGGCGCTGGCTGGGCCGCTCGGCGTTTACGGAGATGCCGCGCGGGCCGTCCGTCGCGCTGCTGGACGAACAGTCGCGCATGGCGCCGCCGATCGGCGAGCTGGTCAGCCAGCTGTTCTACGACGGCGCGCTGCGCGTGGCGGCAGACGCCGAGGCTTCGGCCAGCTGGCAGGCTGCTCGCCAACGCAGTTTGGGCGACATCGGCGCCAACGTGCATGTGCATGTCCACCATCTGAAGACGGATGGCGGCTGGTCGGCCGCGGAGCGCGGGCCGGTGCGGCGCGAGTCGGCCGAAGCCATTGCAGAGTTGGTGGAGCGTGCGCTGGCCAGCGGCTCATGGCAGGCCGAGGAGCTGATCGTGCTGACGCCGTTCCGTGCGCAGCGGGCGCTGATCCGCCAGCGGCTGCGTGCGCGCGGCCTGCCGGAGGCGCTGCGGGTCAGCACCGTGCACCGCGCCCAGGGCAGCGAGGCGCCGGTGGTGCTGTTCGACCCCGCGGATGGCGCCCAGCCCTTCCTGCACGGCGACGAGGCACAGCGCCTGCTCAACGTCGCGCTGAGCCGGGCGCAGGCCAAGCTGGTGCTGTTCGTGTCGCCCGCCGATGCGGCCAGCCCGCTGCTGGCGCCGCTGGTGCAGCGGCTGCGCTTGGCCGGCGACACCCGGGACGCCCTGCCTCTGCAGGAACTGGCGCGCGAGCCGGGCTTTCCCGCCAATGCGCTGGGGCGGCGCGTGGCCGCCGGGCGGCAGGTGGGCGAGGTGGCGCGCATCAGCGCCGACGGGCGTCAGTTCTGGCTGATCAACGCACGCACCGGGGCGGAGCAGCTGATCGACGCGGAGTTCTGGCGCCGGCGCGCACAGGGCGCACCGGCGTAGCCCTTCAGACCGCCGCCGTGATGACGATCTCCACCTTCCACTCTGGCCGCGCCAGGCCGGCGATGACGGTGGCGCGCGGCGGCGTGTGGCCGGCCGACACCCAGGCGTCCCAGGCGGCGTTCATGCCGGGGAAGTCGGCGCGGTCAGCCAGGTAGATCTGGGCGCGCAGGATGCGGCTCTTGTCGGTACCGGCGCGCTCCAGCAGCTTGTCGATGGCGGCCAGCACCTGGGCCGTCTGGCCGGTGGCGTCGGCGCTGGCGTCCTCGGGCACCTGGCCGGCCAGATAGGCGACGCCGTTGTACACGGCCATCTCCGACAGGCGGGCGCCGATGTCGAAACGTTCAACGGGGGTGGAGGCGGTCATGCTTTCTTCCGGTGCTTGGTGGATTTGACGGGATGCGATGCCGGCACAGCTTTCTCTGCCTTGTGCCCGAGCTTGCTCTCGGTGCCGGCCAGCAATTTCTTGATGTTGGCCGAGTGGCGCCACACCAGCAGCAAGCCCATGATGATCAGGGCCAGCGCGGCCGGGCCGGCTTCCCAAATGAGCAACTGATACATCGGCGCGAAGGCGGCCGACACGATGGCGGCCAGGGACGAATAGCGGCTGAACCAGGCAATGATGAGCCAGGTCGCCAGCGTCGCAACCCCTAGCAGGGGGTTGAGCCCGAAGATGACGCCGGCCGCCGTGGCCACACCCTTGCCGCCCTGGAACCTGAAGAACACCGGCCACAGATGGCCAAGGAAGGCTGCCAGGCCCACCAGCGCCGCCGTGCCCTCGCCAAGGCCGTACCTGGGGCCCCAGATCAGCACGGCCAGCACGGGGAGATAACCCTTGAGCGCATCGAACACCAGCGTCAGGATGGCCGCGGCCTTGTTGCCCGAGCGCAGCACGTTGGTGGCGCCAGGGTTGCCCGAGCCATAGGAGCGCGGGTCCGACAGGCCCATGGCGCGGCTGACGATGACGGCAAAGGACAGCGAGCCGACAAGGTAGCCAACGAGGGCGGCCAGCAGAGGGAGGACGGTTTGCATGGGGCGGCATTGTCGTGCAGCCCGGCCGTGTCAATGCTGCCGGGCCCGCCACCAGACCTGCAGCCGCCGCCCCTGCTCCAGCAGGAACAGGATGAAGCGCCCAACCGGCTTGCGCAGGAACGGCAGGTCCTCCGCGAGCAACAGCAGTCCCAGCGGCAACCATTCGATGCCGATGATGGGCAGAAACCAGAACACCGACGCGGCGATGCACAGCAGGCCAGCCGGGATGCGCACCCACACCGCCCGGGGGCTGTGCAACCAAGCCAGGCAGCGCGCGGCACGCCTGGGCAGCAGGGCCTCCAGCTGGGAGTACGCCAGGTCCAGCGTCTCGCGACCGTTCATGGCGGAGGTTCGCGTCGACATCGAAGGCAGTTTCGCGAGCGCCCGCCAGGCATCCCGTAGGACGAGACCGCGAACGCTCAGCGCCTGCCCCGGCCGACCAGCCGCGGCAGCACCGCAAGAACCGCCAGGGCCAGCAGCGCGCTGATCAGCGCCGTCGTCTCCCGGCCCAGGCCGCAGGCCACGCCGATCGCTGCCGTCATCCAGATGCCGGCCGCCGTCGTCAGGCCCTGGGTGTCTTCCTCGGTGCGGTGCTTGATGATGGCCCCGGCGCCGAGGAAGCCGATGCCGGTGACGATGCCCTGGATGACCCGGCTCATGTCGGCCACGGACATGCCGCCGAGCTGCGGCACCAGCACGAACAAGGCAGCGCCCATGGCCACCAGCATGTGCGTCCGAATGCCGGCCGCCTTGCCCTTTTGCTCGCGCTCATAACCGAGCACACCACCCAGCAGCGCCGCGAGCAGCAGCCGCGTCGTGAGGCGGGTGACCTGCTCCACATCGGGCGCATCAGAGAACTCGGACTGCAGGGTCTGGAGGACGGTGGCCCACATGGCCGCCTGCCGGGCAAGCCGCGCGCCCGCGCCGGTTCAGTTCGCGCAGGTCACCGGCCGCGCATCCAGCAGCTCGGTCAGGACCTTTGGCTCGATGCCGACGAGGTAGCCGCGCCGGCCGCCGTTGATGCAGATCTTCGGCAACACCAGGATCGAAGCCTCGACAAACACCGGCATGGCCTTGCGCACGCCGAACGGCGAGGTGCCGCCGACCTGGTAGCCGCTGTGGCGCTGCGCCACTTCGGGCTTGCAGGGCTCGACCTTCTTGCAGGGGATCTGCCGTGCCAGCTCCTTCAGGCTGACCGTGCGGTCGCCGTGCATCAGCACGATCAGCGGCTCGGCCTTCTCGTCCTGCATGACCAGGGTCTTCACGACGGCGTGCTCCTCGACGCCCAGCTGCTTGGACGACTCGGCCGTGCCGCCGTGCTCGATGTAGTCGTAGACGTGCTCGGTGAAGGCGACGCCGGCACGCTTCAGCGCCTGGGTTGCCGGGGTTTCGCTGACATGGGCGGTCTTCTTGCTCATCCCTTCATTCTCGGGGAGGTAAAACTTACTCCATCACAGCAAGCAATTATTGTTTTACAGTAAGTTTTCCGTGTTTGCCCTAGGCCACCATGCCCGACTCCTTTTCTGCCGATGGTTTACGGCGCATCCGCCGCCTGGCCTGGGTGGTGCGGCTGCTCTGCCTGCTCGGCGTCGTGGTCATCGGCACCCTGCCCTTCATCTTCTGGGCGGAGGCCGATTGGGTGGCTGACGTGGCAGCACGCACCTGGAACCTCAGCCGCATACAGCTCGACATGGGCACGCGGCTGTGGGGTCTTGCAGCCTCCATGCTGCCCACGCTGGCAAGCCTGTTCGCGCTGTGGCAGATGTGGTCGCTGTTCGGCTGCTTCGCCCAGGGCGAGTTGCTGGCGCGCCGGCCGGCCCAGCACCTGCGCCGCCTCGGCCTGGGCTTATGCGCACTGGCCGCCGCCCAGCCGCTGGGCCAGACGCTGGCCATCCTCGCCCTGACCTGGGGCAATCCCAAGGGCGAGCGTCAGCTGTGGTTCGGCCTGTCGGGTGATCACTATCTCGCCTTGCTCTTCGGCCTGCTGCTGCTGGCCCTGGCCCAAGTGCTGCACGAAGCCGCGCGAGTCGCCGACGAGAACGCCGAGTTCGTCTGATGCCCATCGTCGTCACCCTCGACGTCATGCTCGCGCGCCGCAAGATGCGCTCGCGCGAGCTGGCGGAGCGCGTGGGCATCACCGAGGCGAACCTGTCCCTGCTCAAGAGCGGCAAGGTGCGCGGCGTGCGCTTCGACACGCTGGCGCGCATCTGCGACGCCCTGCAATGCCAGCCGGGCGATCTGCTCGCCTGGGAACCCGGCCCCGAGCCGCCCGAAGAACCCTGACCTGCTTCCTGCCCATGCGCTTTCTGATCCCTTGCCTGCTGCTCGCGGCCTGCGCCGCCCACGCGCAGACCGAAGTCCTGCCGCCCGTCCAGACCGACCTCAAGCGCGACAAGAGCGTGCTGCCCTATGCGCGCATCAACGAGCTGCTGACCAAGCTGAGCAAGCACGGCGAGGGGCTGTTCCGCATGGACTTCAAGGTCGACGCCGAGAAGACCAAACTGCCTCTGCCTGAGCTACGCATGGTGGTGCGAAGCGACGAGGCCGACCACCCGATCCCGGTCGACGGCGAGGGCCGCTTCGACCTGCCCCTGCTGCCCGAGGCCGAGGCCAAGACGGCCGACTTCGCGACCAACGCGCCCAAGGGCCAGATGGCCGTGCGCGGCACCATCGAGCTGACCGTTCCGCCCGAACAGCTGACGATGGCCAAGGTGCGCCAGACCTTGCGCGTCGCGCGCACATTGCGCGAGGAACTGCTGCCTTGGTACTTGCGCTGGCTGTTCCCGCGCATCGAAGCCGTGCGCGTGTGCTCGGCCACGCCCACCTGGGAGCTGGAGTGGCGTGAGAGTGGCCAACTGCTCGGCTTGCCGCTGCCTCAGGCAGTGGGCGAGCGCGACCCAGACGCCAAGCCCGGCGAGAAGGGCCGCCCCTGCACGCTGCTGACCGGCCAGGAGAGCTGGCCCGACGCGGCCCGGCTGCTGCCACCGGCCAGCAGCAAGCTCAGCGTCAAGCTGTAAGGCATGAACCACCGCTGGATCGCGCGCGGCCTGGTTGGCGGGCTGCACCTGGCCTTGCTGGCCGCGCTGTGGCTGCACCGGCCGCCACCGCTGCACCACCCCGGCGAGCGGCGCGTGACGACGGTGCGCCTGCTGGCGCCACGCCTGCAGCAGGCGCCGCCGCCTGCGCCGTCCATCGCCCCAGTGCCGCGCAAGCCGGAGCCCGAGCTTCCCGACATCGCGCCCCTGCCCTTCAGGACCGAGGCGCCTGGCGCCGCCATCCCTGCGCCCACCGCGCCGGCCGAAACCGTTCCTGCCACCACGGCACCGGCCGAGCCGCCACGCACGGCGCTGCGTTTGACTCTGCCGCCCGGCTATGCCGCGTCGTCAGCCGCCGCACGCAACCCGGCGCTGAGCGACCCGCGCAGCAACACGGCGCGGCCGACGTTCGAGGACCGCATCGCTGACGCCACCGGCGGGGCAGGCGCCTGGGTCGAGGAAAGCACCGGCGAGAACCGCTCCCAGGCTGTCGGCGCACTCGGGGACCGCCGCACCGTCATGCGCCGCGGCAACACCTGCGTCGAAATCTTCCGCTCACGCATTGCCGACATGGACCAGTTCAACGGCAGCGTCGCCCCGCGGGCGATCGGCATGGTCGGCAAGCCCTACAAGTGCAAGTGAGCGGCATCGCGCGGCGCCTGCGCGAAGTTCGGGCCGAGTTTCAGGCCACGGGTCGGCTGCGCGGCCGCACAGCCGGAGCAATCCTCATACCCTCCCTTCTTCAACCGCCCTTGGATGCCACGGGCAGATAGACCTCGACCAGCGAGTCGGGCTCGTCTGGGCAGAAGTCGGGGCCATAGCGCTCGAACAGCGGACCGGCGGCCTGGACATAGTCCGAAGCCGGCAGCTGGCGCTCGAAGATGTCGCCGAAGCCCTCACCCAGCCCCGACAGCGGGAAGCTGAAAAAGGCATAGCGCCCGGCTGGCAACGTCAGCTTCGTCATGCCCGCCGGCACGGCGGCCGACGGCTCGACGGCAACGCAGGCGAGGTAGTCGAAGCCGGCGTCGGACTGGTTGTCCATGACGCCGTAGGTGGTCCTTGCCTCGGTGGCCTGTCCAATCTCGGGGATGCGGGCTACGAAGCGCGGCCACAGGGCCGGGATATCGGGTGACATCGGCGTCGTGCGGATCTGCAGGCCCACGACGGTGACGGCGGGTCGGTCAATGATCTGGAGCGGCATGGCGGTCCTCGAAGTTGCGAACAGGCGCCCGCGGGGGTGCCCACGCTACGACGAACGCTGGGCATCGTTTTCGACAAACCGGTGTCGCGCAGCAATTTCTGCAACACCGCTGCCGGCGCTGCACGCCCAGGCCGGTGCCTCCATCACTGCCCACACCTGTCATGCGCCAGTTCCTCGCCGCTGCCCTGTTTGCCGCCCTGCTCTCGCCCGCCCAAGCCGCCGCGCCGGCCGAACTGTTTGATTTCTGACTCGGCGGGCGAGCAGTTCGAGGCCCAGCGCATGCGCTTCTACGACATCGAACCCGACAGCTTCGATGGGGACGGGGAAGGCAGCACCGACGGCGGCAAGACCTGGACGCTGATCTGGCGATTGCACCACCAACGCACGCGGTCTTGCGCTTGTCCCTAGACTGGCCGGCTCTGAATCTCCCGATCCCGCCATGCCCTTCTCGACCTGGCTGCTGTTCTGCGGCGTCGCCCTGCTGACCTGCTTCTCGCCGGGCCCCGGCGTGCTGCTCGCGATCTCGAACTCTGTCGCCGTCGGGCCGCGCCACACGATGTTCAGTTCGCTGGGCAATGCGGCCGGCCTCTTCGTCGTGTCCGGTGCGGCCACGGCCGGCATGGGCGCGCTGCTGGCGGTATCGGCTTCGGCCTTCCTGGTCGTCAAGATCGTCGGCGCGGGCTATCTCATCTACCTCGGCATCAAGCAATGGCGCAGCGCCCCGCTGCGGCTGGATGCGTCGGCCGCTACCCATCAGCCAACGACGCCGGGCAAGCTCTTCCTGCAAGGCCTGGGCGTGGCCGTCACCAACCCCAAGGCCATCCTGTTCTTCACGGCGCTGTTCCCGCAGTTCCTGGTGCCTGGCGAGTCCCTGGTCATGCAGACCGTGCTGCTGACGATCACCTTCACCGCCCTGGCCCTGGTGTCCCACGCCTTTTATGTCGGTCTGTTCCGCCAGCTGCGCCGCTTCCTGACCGAGGCGCGACATCTGCGGCTGTTCAACCGCATCTCGGGCGGGCTGTTCGTGCTGCTGGGCCTGAGCCTGCTGAAGCTGCGCAACCGCGCCACCTGAACCGGGTCGTCCTTGCGCTCGCGGGCGCAGCAGCGGCGCCGCACTTTGAAGCCCTGAGGGGCATTCATTGAATCGATTCGGTTGACAACCAATTGATCGAAACCGGCTTTATCGGCTGATTTCGAATCAATAGAGTGCCGCCATCGACCATCCGCCGCCAAGGAGCCCCGATGAAAGCACGACCATCCCCCACTCCGACCCTGAGGTCCTCAGCCCAGCCGCCGGGCATCCCACCGATGGTCGGCTCCCACGTCGACAGGCGCGAGATGAAGCGATGAGCACCGCCCTCGCGCGCAAGCTGGCCTGGCTGGCCCTGGCGGTGTCACTGGCACCTGCCGCATCCCTGCCGGCACAAGCCCAGGCTGCGGCGCCCGCCACCGTCGTCGCAGAGCGCGACGGCGCCGGCCACACGCTGCAAGACCTTTACCAGGCCGCCTTGAAGGAAGGCGGCGCGCTGACGGTATACGCCGGCGGCGACGAGGTCACGCAGGGCTTTGGCATCAAGGCGGCCTTCGAGCGCCAGTTTCCGGGCATGAAGTTGAACCTCGTCGTCGACCTCAGCAAGTACCACGATGCACGCATCGAGGAGGAACTGCTGCGCAAGGACCTGAAGGTCGACGTCGCCCACCTGCAGACGCTGCACGATTTCGACGACTGGGCAGCGCGCGGCTTGCTGCTGCCGTACAAGCCGACGGGCTGGGACCACGTCCCGGCAGCCTACAAGGATCCGCAGGCGCGCTTCACGGGCCTGTTCATGCTGACCTTCGCGAACAGCTACAACCAGACCCTGGTCACGGCAGAGAACGCGCCGCGCGACTATGCCGATTTCCTGAAGCCGGAGTTCAAGAACCGAATCGTCATCACCTACCCGCACGACGACGATGCGGTGCTGTACGTGTTCGACAAGATCGTCCAGAAGTACGGCATCGGCTTCATCGAGAAGCTGCAGGCCAACGGCGTGCAGTGGGTGCGCGGCACGCAGACGCCGCGCGACGCCGTCGAAGCCGGCAAGTACGCCGTGTCAACCGGGACGTCAGGCAACCTCGTGCCGGTGGAGTCGTCCAGCCTCCGCTTTGTGCTGCCGCCCCGCGACCCCTTCCTGACCTGGGCGCAGACCGGCGCGATCTTCAAGGATGCGAAGCATCCCGCCGCAGCGAAGCTGTACGTCAGCTGGACGCTGTCGCTGCCGGTGGCCTCGAACCCGCAGCGGTTCCCGATCCGCGACGATGTCGCGCCGCCAACCGGCTACCAGTCGATCGACAAATACAACACCAGCCCCGAGGACTTCCGCGCCTTCATGCGTGACCGTGCGCGGGTCGAGCGGCTCAAAAGCCTGTTCGAACGCCTGATCGGGCCGGTGCAAGGCATTTCACCCCTGAAGGACTGAACCCCGGCGGCGCCGGCAGCGCTACGGCGACGCCGTGCCGGCCGTGGCCCGTTCCTGCTCGCGCAGCCGCAGCACGCGCCGCTGCACCTTCCCCGTCGTCGTCATCGGCAGCGCGTCGATGAACTCGATCTCCTTGGGGTACTCGTAGGGCGCTAGGCGCGCCTTCACATGGGCCTGCAGGGCCTCCACCAGCGCGGTGCTGCCAGCATGGCCCTCGGCCAGCACGACATAGGCCTTCACCAGCGCGCCGCGCTCGGCATCCGGCTTGGGCACGACGGCCGCATTCGCCACGGCCGCATGCTTGAGCAGGCAGTTCTCGATCTCGCCGGGGCCGATGCGATAGCCCGCCGCCTTGAAGACGTCGTCCGCCCGGCCTTCGTACCAGAGCGTGCCGTCCCGGTCGCTGCGGGCGAGGTCGCCAGTGCGGCACCAGTCACCCGTGAACTTGGCCTTCGTCGCGGCCTCGTTGTTCCAGTAGCCAAGGAAGAAGACGGGGTCGGGCGCGCCATGGCGGTCGCGCGCGTTCACGGCCACCTCACCGGTCTCGCCGGGCGCGCATTCCCGGCCCTCGTCATCGATGACCGCCACGCGGTGGCCCGGGTAGGCCCGGCCCATGCTGCCGGGTTTGGCCGGCCACAGGGCCTGGCAATTGCCGACCACGTAATTCATCTCCGTCTGGCCGAACATCTCGTTGACGGGCACACCCAGCGCATCGCGGCACCAGTTGAACACCGCGTCGCCAACGGCCTCGCCGGCGCTCATCAGTGCGCGCAGCTTCAGCGCATGGCGCTTCGGGCGAGGCTCGGCCTTCATCATGGCCTTGAGCGCCGTCGGGAACAGGAAGGCATGCGTGACGCCGTAGGCCGCCATCAGCTCGAAGGCCTTGGCAGCCGAGAAACGGCCTTGCCAGGCGACGATGGGGCGGCCGAAGTAGAGCGTAGGCAGCAAGGCGTCCATCAGGCCGCCGGTCCAGGCCCAGTCGGCAGGGCTCCAGAAGACGGCGTCCGTCTTCTGGAGCCCTTTGCTGGGCCGAGGCCCTTCATTGCCGCCCCCCATCTCCCGCTCCCTCTTCCCCAGGGAAGAGGGCCTGATCGTCTCAGTGACATCGGGAAATGGATCGAAACCGAACCAGTTCTGGCTGGCGACAAAGCCAGCCAGGTTGCCGATCAACGCCCGCTGTGGGATCAGTGCACCCTTGGGGTTGCCGGTGGTGCCGCTGGTGTAGATCAGGATGGCCGGGTCGTCGGCCTGAGTGGCCACTGGCTTGAAGCGCGCCTCCTCGGCCTGCAGGGCCTGCATCCACGGCAGCTCGTCGCAATCCACCGGGCATTCGCCCACGACCAGGATGCGGCGCAGCGCCGGGCAGCGCGCCTTGACCTCGCGCAGGGCCGGCAGGGCTTCGCAGGCGGCAATGGCGAGCACGGCACCGCTGTCCTGCAGCCGGTACTCCAGCGCCTCGGCGCCGAAAAGCATGGACAGTGGCATGGCGACCGCGCCAATCTGCTGGATCGCGATGTGGGCGACGGCCGTCTCGAAGCGCTGCGGCAGCACGATGGCCACACGATGGCCGCGGCGTACACCCTGGTCCAGCAGCGCGTTGGACAGCCGGTTGGCGGCCCGCTGCAATTGCGCGTAGCTGTAGTGGGCTCGGCAGCCGCTTTCGCTGTCGAAATAAATGGCCGTGGCGTTGGGCGTGTCGCGCGCCCAGCGCCCGCAGCAGGCCTCGGCGATGTTGAAGTCCTGGGGCACCTGCCAGCGAAAGGCGCCGTGCAGCTGCTCGTATCGGTCTTCCGCCATGGGCCACCCCCGGTTGAGACAAGGGGGCGAATGCTAGCCAGCCCGGCAATGCCCGGGCTAATGGATTGCCCGGGGCAGAAACCGGGCGGTCAGGTCAGAGCCCGAGCCAAGCTGAGGGAGACCACATGCTCGGCCGGTCGCCGTCGGCATAGCGCTCCAGCGCGTCGCCGGTCAGGCGGCAGATGCGCCACTCCGGCATGACGTCGGCGCCCAGGCCTTCATAGAAGCGGATGGCGTCCTCATTCCAGTCCAGCACCGTCCAGTCGAAACGGCCATAGCCGCGCTCGCAGGCTGTCTGGGCCAGCTCGATGATCAGCGCCTTGCCCAGGCCGCTGCGGCGGTGGGCTGGGCGCACATACAGATCTTCCAGATAGAGGCCGGGCTTGGCCAGGAAGGTCGAGAAGTTGGTATAGAACAGCGCAAAGGCGACCACCTCACCGTCCACCATGCCAACCAGGCACTCGGCCGCGGGAGCATCGCCAAACAGATGCGGCTCGAGCTTCTCTGGCGTGACTTGCAACAGATGGGTCAGGTTCTCGAACTCGGCGAGCTCGCTGATCAACTGGACGATGGCTTTCAGATCGCGCGGCTCGGCGGCGCGGATGTCGTGGCGGGGTGCGGGCATGGTGGCCATTGTCAGCGCACTGCCGTGTCCTACAGTGCGGATATGCCCGATGTCTATTCCCCGCGCCGCGCCCACCGCAGCGAATTTCTGATCCTGCGCGGCCTGCGCCATCACATCCTGCGCTGGGGTCAGCCCTTGCCGGGCCGCCCGCCCCTGGTCATGGTGCATGGGTGGATGGACGTCGGCGCGTCCTTCCAGTTCGTCGTCGACGCCCTGCAGCAGGAGCGCGAGATCATTGCGCTGGACTGGCGCGGCTTCGGCCTCAGCGCGACGACGGGTGCCGACAGTTACTGGTTCCCGGACTACCTCGGCGACCTCGACGCCCTGCTCGATGCGCTGAGCCCGGGCGCGCCGGTGGACCTGCTGGGCCACAGCATGGGCGGCAATGTGGCCATGAGCTATGCCGGGGTTCGTCCGCAGCGCATCCGTCGCCTCGTCAATCTCGAAGGCTTTGGCATGCCCGACATCTCGCCCGCCGCCGCGCCCGAGCGGCTGGCCAAATGGCTGGACGAGCTGAAGGACCCGCCCTCGCTGCGGCCCTATGCGACGCTGGCCGACGTGGCCGAGCGGCTGCGCAAGAACAACCCCCGCCTGCCGGCGACCAAGGCCGCCTGGCTGGCTCAGCACTGGTCGCGTGAAACTCCCGAGGGCTTCCAGCTCAATGCCGACCCGGCCCACAAGCTGGCCAACCCCATGCTCTACCGCAAGGCCGAGGTGCTGGCCTGCTGGCAGCGCATCGCCGCGCCCACGCTGTGGGTCGAGGGCAGCGACGACCAGCTGACGCGCTTCTGGGGCACTCGCTACCCGCGCGAAGACTTCGAGGCCCGCCTGGCCCTGGTGCCACAGCTGGAGAAGGCCGTGCTGCAGGACGCCGGCCACATGCTGCACCACGACCAACCCGAAGCGTTGGCCGCCGTGCTTGAGCCCTTCCTGTCGAAGACATGAGGCAGCCTGCCATCGGGTTGCTGCTCGCGCTGGCTGCCGCAGGCGCGCAGGCGAGCTGCTCGCGAGAACTCAGCGTCGGCATCTCCGACCTCGGCTATTCAGCCTTCCTGCGCGACGGCCATATCCAAGGCGTCGTGCCCGATCTGCTGGACGAGCTGGCCCGGCGCAGTGGCTGCAAGCTGACCCTGCGCTACGCGCCTCGTGCGCGCGTGCTGCTGGACTTCGAGCACGGCAGCATCGACGTGCTGACCTCGGCCATGCGCGCCGCCGACCGCGACCGGGTCGGGCACTTCCTGCCCTATGCCTTCACGGAACTGGATCTGATCGTCGCGTCGGAGCGCGGGCCGCGCTCGCTGGAGGCCTTTGTCGGCCGGCCCGACCTCAAGCTCGGCATCGTCCGAGGCGTGCGCGTAGGTGATGTGCTGGAGGAACGGATCGCACCGCTGCTGGCCTCGCGCCAGGCCGAGTATTCGCCCGACTTCAACAACCTGGCGGCCAAGCTGACGGCCGGGCGCATCCAGGCAGCCATCATTCCCAACATGATCCATGCCAAGCTCAAGCGGGATGGCGCACTGCCGGCGCAGAGCATCGTCGTCGACCTGCCGGAGGCCGGCACCGAACCCATCGGCCTTTACCTGAACCGCACCACCGTCACCGAGGACGACGTTCAGCTGCTGCAGGCCCAGATCACCCTGCTGAGGCGCGAAGGCTGGATCCAGCAGCTCTACGCGCGTTATGTCGGCGAGGCCGAAGCCCGGCGCCTGTTCAGGACCGAGGCTCGCTGAACTCGGCCTCCAACTTGTCCATCTGTCTCGCGTAGACGATGACGATGGCGCAAAAGCCCAGCAGCGCGCCCTGCGACGCCAGCCAGAAGGCCAGCGGCCAGCCGAACACCTCGACGCTGAGTTCGCGCGCAAAGAACACAGGCACAAAACCGACGATTGCCCACGCCAGCAGCAACCACACCGTCAGGCGGCGGGTGCGGCGCCAATAGTCGTCGCGCAGCGGAGCTGTCATGGCGGCCATTCTCACCCATGAGAAAATCCGCGTTTCGCCAAGAACCAAGCGACCGTCATGGACATCGAACACATCAACCAAATCGGCAACAACCTGGCCGACCTCACAGCGCGTACCGACGCGCTAAGGGGGTATCTTTGACTTCGACCGCAAAGCACTGCGACTGAACGAGGTCAACGCCTCCCTCGAGAATCCCAACGTCTGGAACGACCAGAAGCGTGCCCAGGAACTGGGCAAGGAAAAGCGCACGCTGGAGGCCGTCGTCGACACGATCACGACGCTGACCAGCTCGCTGGCGGACAACACCGAGCTGTTCGAGATGAGCCGCGAGGAAGGCGACGAAGCCGGCATGCTGGCCATCGAACAGGACGCCGCCGCGCTGCAGGCCAAGGTCGAGGAACTCGAGTTCCGCCGCATGTTCAACAACCCGGCCGACCCGCTGAACTGCTTCATCGACATCCAGGCCGGCGCCGGCGGCACCGAAGCCTGCGACTGGGCCGGCATGCTGCTGCGCCAGTACCTGAAGTACTGCGAGCGCAAGGGCTTCAAGGCGACGCTGGAAGACGAGACGCCCGGCGACGTGGCAGGCCTCAAGAGCGCGACCATCAAGGTTGAGGGCGAGTACGCCTTCGGCCTGCTGCGCACCGAGACCGGCGTGCACCGCCTGGTGCGCAAGAGCCCGTTCGACAGCTCCGGCGGCCGCCACACCTCGTTCGCGTCGCTGTTTGTCTACCCCGAGGTGGATGACAGCATCGAGATCGACATCAACCCGGCCGACGTGCGCACCGACACCTTCCGCGCCTCGGGCGCTGGTGGCCAGCACATCAACAAGACCGACTCGGCCGTGCGCCTGACGCACATCCCGACCGGCATCGTCGTGCAGTGCCAGGACGGCCGCAGCCAGCACAGCAACCGCGACGTCGCCTGGAAGCGCCTGCGCTCGCGCCTGTACGACCATGAGATGCGCAAGCGCCAGGAAGAACAGCAGAAGCTGGAAGACACCAAGACCGACGTCGGCTGGGGCCACCAGATCCGCTCCTACGTGCTGGACCAGAGCCGCATCAAGGACCTGCGCACCAACTACGAAACGTCTGCCACGCAGAAGGTGCTGGACGGCGATCTCGACCCGTTCATCACGGAGTCGCTGAAACAGGGCGTTTGATGCCCTCCCTGAAGCACTGCGCGCCCGCGTTCCGGCTGGCGCGCAGCGCTTCGACTGAACTGACCGATTTCCAAGGAAGCCCCAATGCGTGAAGGCAATGCCACCCTGATCCAACGCCTGGACTACCAGCAACCGGCGTTCTGGATCCGCAAGGTCGACCTGACCTTCGATCTCGACCCGGCCAAGACCCTGGTCACCAGCAAGATGCAGATCGAGCGCAACCGCGCCGTGCCCCACGGCCCGCTGCGTTTGCACGGCGAGGAACTGAACCTGCTGCGCGTGCTGATCGACGGCGCGAGCGTCTCCTTCCGCCAGGAAGGTAACGAGCTCATCATCGAAGGCGCACCCGATGCCGACTTCGCGCTCGAGATCCGCAACACCACCTGCCCAGACAAGAACACGGCCCTCTCCGGCCTGTACACCTCGGGCGGCAGCTTCTTCACGCAATGCGAGGCCGAGGGCTTCCGCCGCATCACCTATTTCCTGGACCGCCCCGACGTGATGGCCGTCTACACGGTCACGCTGCGCGCTAACGCCACCCTCTACCCGGTGCTGCTGTCCAACGGCAATCTGGTCGACAGCGGCACGCTCGACAACGGCCGCCACTTCGCCGTCTGGGCCGACCCCTTCCCCAAGCCCAGCTATCTGTTCGCCGTCGTCGCCGGCGACCTGGTGGCGCGCGAGCAGCGCATCCGCACCCGCGCCGGCAAGGACCACCTGCTGCAGGTCTACGTGCGCCGCGGCGACCTGGAGAAGACCGAGCATGCGATGAACTCGCTGATCGCCTCCATCGTCTGGGACGAGGCCCGCTTCGGCCTGCCGCTGGACCTGGAGCGCTTCATGGTGGTCGGCGTGTCCGACTTCAACATGGGCGCGATGGAGAACAAGGGCCTGAACATCTTCAACACCAGCGCCCTGCTCGCCTCGCCCGCCACCGCAACGGATGCGGACTTCAACCGCATCGAGTCCATCGTCGCCCACGAGTATTTCCACAACTGGACCGGCAACCGCGTCACTTGCCGCGACTGGTTCCAGCTGTCGCTCAAGGAAGGCCTGACCGTCTTCCGCGACCAGGAGTTCTCGATGGACATGGCCGGCACGCCGTCGGCCCGTGCCGTCTGCCGCATCCAGGACGTGCGCCAGCTGCGCGCCGCGCAGTTCCCCGAGGACAGCGGCGCCATGGCCCACCCGGTGCGCCCGGACAGCTACAGCGAGATCAACAACTTCTACACGGCCACCGTCTACGAGAAGGGCGCCGAGGTCGTGCGCATGTACCAGACGCTGGTCGGCCGCAGGGGCTTTGAGGCGGGCATGAAGCTCTACTTCGAGCGCCACGACGGCCAGGCCGTGACCTGCGACGACTTCGCGCAGGCGATTGCCGACGCCAACCCCGGCTCGGGCCTCGCTACGCGCCTGGACACTTTCAAGCGCTGGTACTCGCAGGCCGGCACGCCGCGCGTGACCGCTCGCGGCGAGCATGACGCCGCCGCCCGCACCTTCACGTTGCGCTTCACGCAGACCACACCCGCCACGCCGGGCCAGGGCGACAAGCAGCCCCAGGTGATCCCCATCGTCATGGGCCTGCTGGACCGCCACGGCGCCGCCCTGCCCGTGAACGCCAACGGCGACACCGAGGGTGTGGTGGTGCTGGACCAGGCCGAACAGACCTTCGTCTTCGAGAACATCGACAGCGAGCCCGTGCCCTCGCTGATGCGCGGCTTCTCGGCGCCGGTGGTGCTGGAGGACGGCCTGTCCGACGCCGGCCTGATCGTGCTGATGCGCCACGACAGCGACCCTTTCAACCGCTGGGAAGCCGGCCAGCGCCTGGCGCTTAACCGCATCCTGCATTCGCTGCGCGCGGGCCAGCCGCTGGTGCTGAGCCCCGTCTTCATCGACGCGATGCGGGTCCTGCTCAACCATCCCGAGCTGGACCCGGCCTTCAAGGAACTGGCCCTGACCCTGCCCGGCGAGGCCTATATCGCCGAGCAGCTCGACGTCGTCGACCCACAGGCCATCCACGCTGCCGTCATGGCCGCGCAAACCCAGCTCGCCGCCGCCCTGCGCGACGACTGGGCCGCGGCCTTCGAGGCCAACCAGATCAGCGGTGGCTACACGCCCGACCCGGTCTCGTCCGGCAAGCGGGCGCTGGCCAACCTGGCCCTGTCCATGCTCGTGCTGGATGCGCAGGCCACGGGCGACACCGTCTGGCCGGGCAAGGCCTACCAGCGCTTCAAGGACGCGTCCAACATGACCGAGCGTCTCGGCGCGCTGGCCGCGCTGGTGAACGCCAACGCCGAACTGGCCGCACCGGCCCTGCAGCGCTTCCACGCGCTGTTCAAGGACGATGCGCTGGTGGTCGACAAGTGGTTCTCGCTCCAAGCGCGCGCGCCCGAGGCCGATGGCCGTGTGTTCGCGCGTGCCAAGGCGCTGACCAAGCATGCCGACTTCACACTCAAGAACCCGAACCGCGCGCGCAGCCTGTTGGCCTCGCTGTACATGTTCAACCCGGCTGCGTTCCACCGCGCCGACGCGGCCGGCTATGTGTTCTGGGCCGAACAGGTGCTCGCCATCGACGCCATCAACCCGCAACTGGCCAGCCGCCTCGCCCGCGCGATGGACCGCTGGGCCGTGCTGGCCGAGCCCTACCGCAGCGCCGCCCGCGAGGCCGTCGCGCGCGTTGCCGCCAAGCCTGATCTGTCGAGCGACGTGCGCGAAATCGTCGAACGCGCGCTGGCTTCGGGAGGCTGATCGATGTCTCGTCAAACCAGCCTGACCCAATACCTCGTCGAGCAGCAGCGCGAGCACGGCCACATCCCGCAGGAACTGCGCCTCTTGATCGAGGTCGTGGCGCGCGCCTGCAAGCGCATCGCCATCGCCGTCAACAAGGGGGCGCTGGGCGACGTGCTCGGCACCGCCGGCAGCGAGAACGTGCAGGGCGAGGTGCAGAAGAAGCTCGACATCATCGCCAACGAGGTGCTGATCGAGGCCAATGAATGGGGCGGCCACCTCGCGGCCATGGCCAGCGAGGAGATGGACGGCATCTACGTCGTGCCCAACCGCTACCCCCAGGGTGAATACCTGCTGCTGTTCGACCCACTGGACGGCTCCAGCAACATCGACGTCAACGTGTCCATCGGCACCATCTTCAGCGTGCTGCGCAAGGTGGGCCATTCGCGTGGCGTCAGCGAGGAAGACTTCCTGCAGCCCGGCAAGCAGCAGGCGGCGGCCGGCTACTGCGTCTACGGACCGCAGAGCATGCTGGTGCTGACGGTGGGCGACGGCGTGGCTGTCTTCACGCTGGATCGCGAGACCGGTTCCTGGGTGCTGACCCAGGACCAGGTCAGGATTCCGGAAGACACCAAGGAATTCGCGATCAACATGTCCAACCTGCGCCACTGGGCGCCGCCGGTGCGCCGCTACATCGACGAGTGCCTGGCCGGCTCCACGGGGCCTCGTGGCAAGGACTTCAACATGCGCTGGGTCGCCAGCATGGTGGCCGACGTGCACCGCATCATGACCCGCGGCGGGGTCTTCATGTACCCCTGGGACCAGCGCGAGCCCGACAAGCCCGGCAAATTGCGCCTGCTGTACGAGGCCAACCCGATGGCCTTCCTCGTCGAGCAGGCCGGCGGCGTGGCCACCACCGGCAGTGAACGCATCATGGACCTGAAGCCGACCAAGCTGCACGAACGCGTGGCCGTGGCCCTGGGCTCCAAGAACGAGGTCGAGCGTATCGCGGCCTATCACCGCGAACAGTAAGCCCCTCGCCCGGTCTGGCCCCGCTGAACGCGGGCCAGTCCAGTCGGTCCCCCGAGGGGCCGGCGATGCTTGCGGCATTTAGCCGCAAGCACATCGCCAGGCGAGCCGGCTCGGCGAACTGGAGTCGGACACAAGCAGTCCCTGCGGACTGCTTGTGCCTACGGAAGGCCATGGGCCTCTGGCCCATGGCAGGCCCAGCGCTCGGCCCGGAACACCTGGTTGCATGCGCCGCAGTGCAAAGTGATCAAGGCACCGGCTGGTCCACCCAGCCGGCGATCAGCGCCACGGCCTCGGCCTCCATGCCGATGAAGCCATGCCAGTGCAGGGCTTCGCAGGCGTCGCCCGTCGGACCGGCACCGCCGTCCACCATGACCAGCTTCTTCACTGGCGCAGCCGTCAGCCCGCGCGGGATGTAGCCCACGTCATGAGGCAGAGTCTGCCGGCACTGGTCCTTGGCGTGGTGCAGCACCAGCACCGGCACGCGGATGGCCGACAACTCCTGGCGCGGCACGGCGCCCGGCTTGTCCCAGGCGACGATGCTGGACGTCAACACCAGGCCGGCGATCTCCCCCTGCAATCGGATGGCCGCCGCCGTGGCCGACACCGTTCCACGACTGGTGCCGACCAACCAGACCGGCAATGGCGACTTCTGCCTGACGGCCTTCAGCACTTCGCGGATGTCGGTCATGTGGGCATCCGAGATGCGCTCGCTGTAGCCCAGATCGGGCGTGTCGCTCGGCTTGCCGAAGATGGCGACGTTGTAGCCGCGCGCGGCGAACTCCCCGGCGGAGCGGACCAGGAAATTGCGGCTCGTCGGCCGCCCCGCTTCGATGCGACCGAAGCCCCCGCTGCCGCCAGGAAACAGCAGCACCGTCGCCCGCGCACCTTCGGCGGCCTGCCAGAACACCGGCGTGACGACGCCCTCGCGGGTGGCGACGTCGAAGCGACCATCCTCGGCCTGGGTCAGCGCCGTGGCACCCAGCATCCACGCCCCCAGCAGCAGATTCCTGATCTTTTTCATGCACCGGAGTTTGCGTCCTGACGCCCGAAAAGCAAGCCGATCTTGGCGGCTCAATGCAGTTGCGCTATGATCTCGGGCTTCGCTGATCCCGCCTGCGGGACGCGTGAGGCCGGCATAGCTCAGTTGGTAGAGCAGCGCATTCGTAATGCGAAGGTCGGGGGTTCGACTCCTCTTGCCGGCACCAGAACAAGAAGAAGCACCAAGGGCCTGATCTCGCGATCAGGCCCTTTTTGCATTCTGGGCAGTTTTCCGCACTTGGAACAGCTGTTGCAAACGACCTCAGCCCAACCTCGATAACGCACGCGCGGCGCAGGCATCGGGCCGTTAGTCTGCATGGATTGCAGTTCCCGAAGTCGCCCGCACACCATGGACAGCGCCAGCAACACCCCTACGCCGGGCTTGCGTCAGAAACTCATCATTGCCGCCATCGTCGTCACGGCGCTGCTGGCCTTGTTCGGCCTGTCGACCTTGCACGAGCGCACGACCAGCGAGGTGCAGGCCCGCAAGAACGCGACCGCCCTCGCCTTCGAGAAGGCGCCCGAACAATGGCTGGCCCACCCGCGTGAAGCTTCCGAGTTCGAGCGCGCCCTGCAGGCCAAGGACGTTGCGGCCGTCGGTGTCAGCGGCGGCCTGGTGCTCTACACCGACCGCGCCGGCCATCAATTCAGCACGCGGCTCATCGACTGCGGCCTGGGCTGCAAGAACGAGATCGGCTCACGCCTGGGCGAACTCAGCGTGGCCCAGGGCTTTGCGCTGACCGACATCGACGTCGACGCGCGTACCGGCGGCCAGCGCCTGTTCCAGTCCCTGGAGCGGGCCGGGAGCGCGCTGGCGCCGCTGCTGGTCATGCTGCTGATCGCCGGCCCGCTGGTTTATCTGCAGCTGCGCGGCCCCTTGAGCCAGCGTACCCGCCTGGCCGACAAGCCCAAGACCCGCTTCGACGACGTCATCGGCGCCGAAGAGGCCAAGAAGGCGTTGCGCCGCGTGGCAGCCTTCATGAAGGATCCCAAGCAATACGCCGCCGTGGGCGCCAAGGCGCCGCGCGGCGTGCTGCTCGACGGCCCGCCGGGCACCGGCAAGACCTTGTTGGCCAAGGCCCTCGCCGGCGAATGCGGTGCGAGCTTCATCAGCGTCGACGGGTCCTACTTCAGCTCCATGTTCTACGGCGCCGGTATCGGCAAGGTGAAGGAGCTCTTCAAGAAGGCCCGCGACGCAGCGCCCTGCATCGTCTTCATCGACGAGATCGACGGCATCGGCCGGCGCAGCAACGGCAAGGAAGCCGGCGGGGGTGGCGGCGAGCAGGAGCAGAACCGCATCATCAACCGCCTGCTGGTGGAGATGGACGGCTTCTCCTCGCTGGAGAACGTCGTCATCGTCGGTGCCACCAACCACATCGACAACATCGACGAGGCCATGCGCCGGCCTGGCCGCTTCGACCTCATCGTGCGCACGGCCATGCCCACGGTGCCCGAACGCCAGCAGCTGTTCGGCCTCTACCTGGGCCAGATCAAGGCGGCGACCGGCATGGACCTGCCGTCCATCGCGCGCACGGCCGCCGGCATGTCACCGGCGGACATCGCCAACTGCGTGAACCGCGCTGCCGCCTACGCCGCTGAAGCGGGTGAAGCCCATGTCAGCGAAGAGCGTGTCTACCAGTCGCTGGAGACCCACCAGCTCGGCGGCGAGGTGAGCAACAGCAAGGACGTCATCACGCCCGAGACGCTGCGCCGCATCGCCTTCCATGAATCCGGCCACGCGCTGGTGGCCCATGTGCTGGAAGCCGGCAGCGTCGAGCGCGTCAGCATCGAGCCGCGCGGCCCGGCCCTGGGCGTGACTTATGTGACCCGCACCCACGAGGAGCCGCTGTACGGCGAACGCGAGCTGCGCTCCCGCCTGGCGATGATGCTGGCGGGCCGCGAGGCCGAGCTGATCGCCTTTGGCAACACCTCCTCCGGCGCGGCCGACGACCTCAAGCGCGCGTCGGAGCTCGCCACCAACATGATCGGCTCCATGGGCTTTGGCAAGACCTTCGGCTTGCTCAGCATGGCCGGCGTGCCCAAGGAACTCATCGGCCCCGACGTACAGAAGTCGCTGCTGGACGAGGCCCGCGCCCTGCTCGAGAGTGCCCAGGCCGAATGCCGCAGCGTGCTGGAGGACAAGCGTGACCGCCTGGACGCATTGACCGAGATGCTGCTCGGCCAGGAAACCGTCAGCGGGGCGCCGTTGAAGCGCGTGCTGATGGGGGAGCCTACGGCAGCTTGAGCCGCTTTCTCGCCGTGGCCAGCGTCTGCCGCGACTTGACGTAGTCGCGCCACGGGTCCTCCTTCTCGAAGGACAGGTACTCGCGCGCCGTCGTGATGGTCCACTGCGCGCCGCTCTTCAGTGAGCCGAGCTGCTCCCAACTGACGGGCATGGAGACGCCCAATCCCGGCCGGGCCCGCGCAGAGAACGCCGTCGCCGTCGTCTGGCCGAAGCCGTTGCGCAGGTAGTCGATGAAGATCTTGCCAACGCGATTCTTGCCGCCGCTCTTGGCGACGAAGCGCTGCGGGAGGGTCTCGGCCATGTGGGCCACGACGGCCTGCGAGAAGGCCTTGACGGTGTCGTAGTCCAGCTTGGGCGCCAGCGGCACCACCACGTGCAGGCCCTTGCCGCCGCTGGTCTTGAGCCAGGCCTTCAGGCCCAGCTCCTCGAGCATGGTGTGCGTGAGGGCGGCCGCCTCCTGCAGATGCGCCCAACTGACGCCCTCGCCCGGGTCCAGGTCGAACACGACGCGATCCGGCTGGTCGATGCGCCCGACCTTGGAGTTCCAGGTGTGGAACTCGACGACATTGAGCTGGGCGGCGTTGATGAGCCCTTCCACGCTGCCGACGCTCATCAGCGCCTCGTGTTCCGGCCACAGCGCCGGATCGAGAGTCGTGATGCCCGGGATCTCCTTGTCCGAATGCTTCTGGAAGAACAGCTGCCCGCTGATGCCCTGGGGTGCTCGCACCAGCGAGACCGGGCGGTTCTTCAGGTGCGGCAGGATGCGGTCTGCGACGCTCTCGTAGTAGTGCACCAGGTCGATCTTGCGTAGCCCGGTCGAGGTGTCGATGACCCGGTCGGGGTGGCTGATCTTGACGCTCGTCCTGGGCGAAGGCCGTACCGCCGCGGCCTGCTCGCGCTGGATCGCCTTGGGCGCCTTGTCGGCGCGCACACCAACGAATCTCGCATGCCGGATATGGCCATCGGGCGTCCACTCGCCGAAGGCCACTTCCACCACCATCTCCGGCCGCACCCAGTGTTCGCTGCCCCGGGCCCGGCGCGACCAACGGCCCGGCTCGACCGCCGCAGGGTCGAGCGGCGGTGTCTTCGTCTGAAGCTTGCTCAGCTGCCGGTGCAGCTCGCGCCCCTGTGCCGAGGCCCAGCCGGTGCCGACAGAGCCGGCCGAGCGCAACTTGCCGTCCTGGTGATAGCCCAGCATCAGGGCTCCAACTTCCTGGGGCGAGTTCGTGCGGTCGGTGAAGCCGATGACGACGAATTCCTGGCGGCGCTGGCATTTCAGCTTGAGCCAGCTGTCACTGCGCCGGGAGACATAGGGCGAGTCGGCCTTCTTCAGCATCACGCCTTCCAGGCCCAGCTGGCAGGCCGCGGCGAGCACCTGCGACGGCGCCGCCGGCAGCTCATCGCTGAAGCGCACGCGGGCCGAGGTGCGGCCTTCGAGCAGCTCTTTGAGCACCGCGCGCCGGCTGCGCAGCGGCACTTCGCGCAGGTCGGTGTCGCCGAGGAAGGGCAGGTCGAACAGGAACATGGCGATGTCCTGCGTGCGCGCGTTGTCGATGGCGTTCTGCAGCCGGTTGAAGTCCGGCACGCCATGCTCGTTCAACACGACGATCTCACCGTCCAGCCAGGCCTGATCGATGCCGAGCTTCTCGAGGTCATCGACAAGCGGCGCCAGCTTCGCGGTCCAGTCATTGCCATTGCGCGTGATCAGCGCGACCTTGCCCTTGCTGATGCGCACGCCCATGCGATAACCGTCGAACTTGTTCTCTATCACCCAGTCGCCCTCTGCGGGCGCGGCGGCAATCAGCGTTGCCAGCTGCAGCTCGAGCGTCTTCGGGAACGGCGCCTTCCTTGCGCGGGACAGATCGGGGCCGGCCGTCTGCGGCTGTGCGCGCACCCGCGGTTCACGCTCCTCCACGGGGCCCAGGGGCTTTTCCACGACGCTGTCCGGCAGGGCGCTGATGACGTCGTATTCGGCCGTCGGCCGCGCCCAGGCATCGCCGCGCTTCTTGAACAGGATCCACTGGTCCTGCTTCTTCTCGCCCGGCTTGGAGATGCGCACCAGCTCCCACAGCCCGGCCAGCTTCTCGCCATGCAATTCGAAGATCAGCTTGCCCTTGGCCAGGCCCTCGCGCGGTTCGCCGACAGGCGTCCAGCTGCCGCGGTCCCAGATGATGACGGTGCCGGCGCCGTAATGCCCCTTGGGAATCTCGCCCTCGAAGCTGTTGTAGCTGACCGGGTGGTCCTCGACATGGATGGCCATTTGCTTCTTGGCGGGGTCGAAACTCGGCCCCTTGGGCACGGCCCAGCTGACCATGACGCCGTCCAGTTCGAGCCTGAAGTCGTAGTGCAGGTGAGAGGCCCAGTGCTTCTGGATGACGAAGCCCAAGGCCTTGGATTTGCGGCGTCCCAGCCTCCCCTTGGGCTCCGCCGTGCCGCTGAAATCGCGCTTGGCGTTGTAGCGCGCCAATGGCGCCTCGGCGGTGGCGGGGCGGGGCTTGCTCATGGGTCAGGCGCTACTTGCGCGCCCGCAGCCGTTTGGGGGCTGCAGCCTCGGGTTCGGCGGCATCGCGCGTGGCCGCCTTGCGCGCCGGCATTGGCGTGACCTTGGCAGACGTCTTGCCGCCGGCCTTCACGGCGGGCTTGCTGCCGAGGCTGGCGCGCAGTGCGTCCATCAGGTCGATGACCTGGCCGCCGCCTGTCGGCCCATGCTCCTCGCGCGTGGAAGCGACGATCTTGCGGCCCTTGACCTTCTCTTCGATGGCTGCCAGCACCCGGTCCTTCTCCTCATCGTGGAACAGCCCCGGCTCGAAGCTGTCCGCCGCGATCTGATCCACCAGCTGCAGGGCCAGCTGCAGCTCCGGCTTGGAGATGCTGGCCTTGGGGATGTCGAGGTCGGCCAGCGAGCGCACCTCGGCGGCATAGCGCAGCTGCTGCAGGATCAGCCCGTCATCATTGGCGCGCACCTGCACCACGTACTGCCTGGCCTTCCAGGACCACTTGGCCAGCGCGCAGCGGCCTGAGCGGCGCAAGGCTTCGGCAAGCAGGGCGTAGGGCTTGTCGCCGCGCTTGTCCGGCGCGAGCAGATAGCTCTTGTCGTAGAACAGCGGGTCGATGGAAGCCAGCGGCACGAAACTGACGATCTCGATGACATGGCTGCTGCCCTCTTCCAGCGCCTTGAGCTCCTCCGGCGTGAAGAGCACAAACTGGTTGTCCTCGACCTCATAGCCCTTGACCATATCCTTGCGCTCGACAATCTTCTTCGTGCGCTCGTTGACGTATTGCTGCTTGAGACGCGCGCCGTCCTTGGCCAGCAGGTTGAAGCGGATGTCAGCGCCCGCCTCGGTAGCCGAGAACAGGCGCACGGGCACGTTGACCAGGCCGAAACTCAGGGTCAGGGAAGCGATAGAGCGGGCGGATGTGGCCATGGAATCTCCTGTGTCCCGACAAGCTACGCCGGCCGGCCTGCGGCGGGTCAGGGAACAGCGCCGCATCGCTGTGTAGGACGCCGGGACGCGTCGCGTCGCCAGGGCAAGCAGGCTCATGTTGCCGCCGTCATGAAGCGCTGCGCAGCGTCGTTCCGGGGCGGGCACGCCGATTGCCGGGAGCGGTGCCGCACCTTCTTCAGCCCGGACCCCCGACATGAGCGACTGCCGTTTCCCGACCTCCGCCCTTGCCGAGCCCGAGGTGCGCCCATGAGCTATGCACCCTATGCCTTGAGCGGTCTGACATTGCGCGACCTGCAGCAGCCGGCGCCGGCCCGCGCGCCACTCAGGCCCTGCCTCTTCGTCGACAAGGACGGCACCCTCGTCGAGGGCGCACCCCACAACGCCGACCCGCTGCTGCTGCGCTTCATGCCCGGCGCAGGCGAAGCCCTGGCCAGGCTGCAACGCGCGGGGCTGGCCCTGGTCATCGTCACCAACCAGAGCGGCCTGGCGCGCGGCCGCTTCACCAGGGCGGAGTTCGCGCGCCTGCAGCAGGCGCTGCTGCAACGGCTGCAGCAGGAGTTCGGCGTGCGCATCGAGGGCGTGGAAGTCTGCCCCCACGCACCCGACGACGAAGGCCGCCCGGCCTGCCTGTGCCACATACCGGCACCCGGCATGCTGATCCGCGCCGCCCACCGCCACGGCCTGGACATGGCGCGCTCCTGGATGGTGGGCGACAGGCTGGATGACGTCGAGGCCGGCCACCGCGCAGGCTGCCAGGGCCTGCTCTTCGACAGTGGCGGCGAAACTGTCTGGCGTCGCTCACCCCTGCGGGAGCCCGACGCGCGCTTCTTCGACTGGCCCGCGCTGGCCGACTATGTCGAGAAGCTCGCTACCGCCCGCCTGCCCTCTTTCGCGTCAGCCCCGGGCAGCGTCATGCAGCCGCAGGCGACGCCTGATGTGGCCTGGCATCGGCCCGACTGAGCCGGCGCGAACCAGAACGCTCAGGCCGCCTGCGGGCGCAAGGCATGGCGCGTGATGTGGGCGATGGGAACGCCGACATAGAAGATGTGCGACAGCAGGCCGCTGACGATGTTCCACCCGTGCGGAAGCTGCCAGCCGTTGACCGCTGACAGCGGGACGACGACGTAGACCATCGCCACCCAGGTGAGCAGGCCGTAGACGCTGCCCCACAGCCAGGGGCTCGTCGTCAGCGCGCCCAACCGCAACGCCGCAGCCATGTAAACCGCAGCCATCGCCGTGGTCAGGCAGAAGTGGAACAGCAGCCCCAACCCTGCCATCGCCATGCCGCCCTGCAAAGCGGAGGCACCCAGCAGCCCGCTGGCGATGTATTTCAGGATGCCTTCGACGGTGGCGCCCTGCGCCGCATAGCTCGCGAACGCCGCCACGATATCCAGGGCACCGGCCACCAGGCCGGCAACAACGACGGCAACGCTCTTGCGCATGGATCTTCCAATCGGTCGAAGAGCGCGAAGGGTGGTCGATTTGCCGCCCGAGGATGCCTAGCACCAACCCTCATTGATCAACCGCGGTGCGCCCACTACGGCCTGGTGGCTCCTGGCTCTAGCCCTGTTCAGCCAGGAAGATCTCCACGCGGCGGTTCGCGGCACGGCCGGCCTCGGTGTCGTTGCCGGCCACCGGCTCGTGCGAGCCGCGTCCCGCCACGTTGACTCTCGAACTCGACACGCCGCGGGCCGACAGATAGTCGCGCACGGCCGCGGCGCGTTCGCGCGACAGCGGCTCGTTGATGGCATCGCTGCCGGTGCTGTCGGTGTGGCCGACGACAGTCACATGCACACCCGGGTCCAGGTTGCGCCCGATCTCGTCGAGCACCGGGCGCATCTGCGGTTTGATGTCGGCGCGGCCGGTGTCGAAGGACACGTCGCTGGGCACGTTGAGCTTGAGGCGGTTGTCATCAGTGCGCGCGACCTCGACGCCGGTACCCTGGCTCGCCTGGGCCAGGGCGGCGCGCTTGTCCTCCATGCGCTTGGACCACAGGTTGCCGGCAACCGCGCCGACAGCGCCGCCAATGACGGCCCCACGCCCGGCGCTGCCGCCGGTCACCGAACCAATGATGGCGCCGGCCACAGCACCGGCCCCGGCACCCTTGGCGGTGCCTTGTTCACGCTCGCTCATCGACGAGCAGCCAGCGGCCAGCAGGGCCCCCACGATCAGGGTGGCCGTCGCGCCGCTGCGCAACGGAATCTTGGAAGAACGCATGGTGTACCTCTCGACAGAAAAAGCGCCGCCGGACCCTGAGGCCCGGCGGCGGGGGCATGGCGTGCGGCGCAATCAGATCTTGCGCTGGTCGCGGGCGTCCTTGACGACCTCGCGGGCATCGCCCACGGCCTTCTGGACCTTGCCCTCGACCTGGGTCGCGGCGCCCTTGACCTGCTGCTCGGTGCTGCCAATGGCCTCGCCCAGCTTGCGTTGCGCCTTGCCCGCGATGTCCTTGACGCTGCCCTTGACTTGATCGGTGTTCATGGTGTGCTCCTTTGTGACGACCCCCGTGACGACTTGCCTAGGGGACTGGCGTCAGACTAACGAGCCAGGCAGTGCACCCGGGCCGGCCTGGGCCGGGTCGGCGGGTGGGTCCAGTCCTACGTCGCGGCTCAGCAAAGCCGGCGGGCCGCGACATGGCGCGCCCGCTGACAACATCGACCAGGTCGGCTGCCGCTCTTCCTACGCGCCTGTCGCGCCTCGTCCGCTGTCCCACCGCTGCCGTTGCAGCGAAGCTTTGCCTACCCCACCTCACCGGAGATCATCATGGGCAAATATCTTCTCGCGTGGCTGCTCGGCGTCCCGGGCATCGTGCTGCTGCTGGTCTATCTCTTCTTCCATTGACTGCGGCGACGCGGGCTCGGCAGTGCCGGGCCCGCGGTGGGCCAGCAGCGCCCAAGGGGTCCGCATGCCCGGCGCCCGCCTTGCCGAATGTCCACCCCACTCAGGAGACCATCATGTCGACCATCGCCGAAATCATGTCCACCCAGGTGCGCACCATCCAGCCGCAGGAAAGCCTGCGCCGCGCGGCGCAGTGCATGCAGGAACTGGACGTCGGCGCCCTGCCCGTCTGCGACGGTGAACGCCTGCTCGGCATGCTGACCGATCGCGACATCACGGTGCGCGCCATCGCCGACGGCCTCAATCCCGACCAGGCTTGCGTGTCCGACATCATGAGCCCCGAGGTCCAGACCTGCACCGCCGATCAGGATGCCGAGGACGCCAAGCGCCTGATGGGCGCCCGCCAGCTGCGCCGCCTGCCGGTGGTCGACAAGAACGGGCGCCTGATTGGCATCGTGTCCCTGGGCGACCTGGCGGTACGCGAGTCCGGTCACATCGACCGCGCCCTGCGCGAGATCTCGGCGCCGGGCGACGCCACGGCGCCGCACTGAGGGCCACTCAAGCCAGCGGCACGGCCGCGGCCATCTGCGCCACAAATCCGCCGGGCATCTGTCGGGCATCTGGCTTGCCAGACCTGCGTATGAACACACGCTGCCTATTGCTGTTGGCCGCTGCGGCCCTCACTGCTTGCGGCGAGAGCGCCCGCCTGCCTCAGGGTGCTGACGTCGGCCCCCGGCCCACCCTGGTCGAACCGGTGCAGACCCTGGTGCCAACCGCCCACGTCGCCTCGACCCGCCCTTGGGCGGCTGGCGAGGCACCGATCGCCGCGCCAGGCCTGCTGGCCCAAGCCTTCGCCAGCGGGCTGGAGCACCCACGCTGGCTGCATGTGCTGCCCAACGGCGACGTGCTCGTGGCCGAGACGAACGCGCCGCCACGGCCGGACGAGGGCAAGGGGTTCAAGGGCTGGGTGATGAAGAAGCTGATGGCCAAGGCCGGTTCAGCCACGCCCAGCGCCAACCGCGTCACGCTGCTGCGCGACGCCGACGGCGACGGCCGCGCCGAGGTCAGGACCGTCTTCCTGCAGGACCTGAACTCGCCCTTCGGCATGGCCCTGGTTGGTGATCGCTTCTACGTGGCCAACACCGATGCGGTCTGGGAATACAGCTACATGCCTGGTCAGACGAGCCTGAGCGGCCCCGGCCGCAAGCTGACCGACCTGCCCGCCGGCACGCGTAACCACCACTGGACCAAGAGCCTCATCGCCAGCCCCGACGGCAGCAAGCTCTACGCGACGGTCGGCTCCAACAGCAATGTGGCCGAGCATGGCATCGAGGCCGAGGAAGGTCGCGCCGCCATCTGGGAGATCGACCGCAGCAGCGGCGCCAAACGCCTCTTCGCCACCGGCCTGCGCAATCCCAACGGCATGGCCTGGATGGCCGCGCCCGGCGGCGCACCGGTGCTGTGGACCGTGGCCAATGAACGCGACGAGCTCGGCAGCGACCTGGTGCCCGACTACCTGACCTCGGTGCGCGATGGCGGCTTCTACGGCTGGCCCTACAGCTGGTACGGCGCCCATGTGGACAGCCGCGCGCAGCCGCCGCGACCCGATCTCGTCGCCAAAGCCCTCGTGCCCGACTATGCGCTGGGCGCTCACGTCGCCGCGCTGGGCCTGGCTGCTGCAGGAACCAGCCCCGTGCCCAAGCTGCTTCCCGGTGGCCCGTCCGAAGGCGTCTTCGTCGGCCTGCACGGCTCCTGGAACCGCAAGCCCTTCGCCGGTTACAAGGTCGTCTACGTCCCCTTTGCAAACGGGCATCCGCAGGGCCTGCCCGTGGACGTGCTGACGGGATTTCTGAGCGCAGAGGGCGAGGCCCGCGGCCGCCCGGTCGGCGTGGCCGTCGATGCTCGCGGCGCGCTGCTGGTAGCCGATGACGTGGGCAATGCCATCTGGCGCGTGGCGCCGCGCTAAGTCATCTCAGCGGGTGCATTCGGGCCGAGCGCCGGGCCGCTCCCAAGCCGGCCCGCTTAGGCGATGTGCGCGCCGGTCAACCCGGCACGCATCGCCGTCCCCTTGGGGGACCGGCTGGGCACGCCCGAGTTCAGCAGGGCGAGACCGGACGAGGGGCGTGTCAAGCCACACGTCGACGGCGGTCCACCGCCTCGATCTTCAGCATCTGGCGGTACTTGGTGACGGTGCGCCGCGCCACCACCAGGCCCTGCTGGGCCAGTTGACGCGTGATCTCGGCATCCGACAGCGGCGCATCCGGGCTCTCGGCCTCGATGATGTCCTTGATGAGGCCGCGGATCGCCGTGCCGGAGCAGGCGCTGCCATTGGCACTGATCATGGCGCGGCTGAAGAAGTACTTCAGCTCCAGCACGCCCACCGGCGTGGCCATGTATTTATTGTTGGTCACACGCGAGACGGTGCTTTCGTGGATGCCCACTTCCTCAGCGATCTCGCGCAGGCCCAGCGGCTTCATCGCCATGGCACCGTAGTCCAGGAAGTTGTGCTGGCGCCTGACGATGGCCTCGGCCACGTCCAGGATGGTCGAGAAGCGCTGCTCGACATTGCGCAGCGTCCAGCGCGCCTCCTGCAGGTGGGCACCGAGCTCGGCGTTGGCCGCCGTGCGGTGGCGCTGGAAGAGCTGGGCATAGACCTGGTTCAGCCTGACGCGGGGCACGATGGCCGGGTTGAGCTGCACGGTCCAATGGCCGCGCACCTTCTTCACGATCACGTCGGGCACGACATACGGCACCTGCGTGGAGCCGAAGCGCCAGCCCGGCCGCGGGTCCAGGCGGCGGATGCGGTCGCAGACCGCCTCGACGCACGCCGGCGACTCGCCCAACTGGCGCGCCAGCGAAGCCACGTCGCGCGCCGCGAGCGCCGGCAGGTGGTTGGTGACGATGTCCTGGGCCAGGGCCCGCGTGTCGGCGCAGTCGATGCCGGGCAGCTGCAGCAGCAGGCACTCGCCGACGTCGCGCGCCGCCACGCCCGCCGGGTCCAGCGACTGCACAAGCCTCAGCGCGAACTGCATCTCCTGCAACTCGGGTGCCGGCTCCAGGCCGGTGACGTCGATCAGCTCCTCCAGCGGCGTGCGCAGATAGCCGTCATCGTCCAACGACTCGACGATGGTGCGCGCCAGCGCAAGGTCGCGATCGGACAGCGGCAGCACGTTCAGTTGTCCGTGCAGATGCGTCGCCAGCGAGGTTTCGACGGCCATCATGTCGAGCGCACTGAGTTCGCCGTCCTCGGCGCGGCGCTGCCCGGCACTGTCGGTCGCCCACAGGTCCCGGTCACTGCCATCCTCGGGCCCGCCGCTGGTGTCGGGATCGTTGGCCGCAGCGGGCAGCTCGGTGCCGGCATCGGCCGAAACACCCTCCTCCATCAGGCTGGAAAGGGCCGACGGTTGCTCCATCGGGCCGGCCTCGGCGCCGGTAGCCAGCGGCAGCGCCGTGCTGCCCTCCCCGTCACCGGCCTCGCCCTCCTCGGCCTCGAGGAAAGGGTTGCGGCCCAGGGTGTCTCTGAGCATCGCAGCAAAGTCGAGCGAGGACATCTGCAGCAGACGCACTGCATGCTGGAGTCGGGGGGACAGGGTCTGGGTCTGCCGGTGGTCGGCACGGAGGTCCATGGAGGGCACGGGTGCTCCTGTTGGCAACGTCGCTTTTGCCGCGCCGTGCGTGGACGGCGCGCGGGAACTTCAGTCAATGCAACCTCCGTGCCGGCGAGCATTGCTTGTCGCATCCCGAAACAGTTTGGCTCCGCCCCCAGGGAATAGCGGCGCATGGCAAGCGTGAAGCCCATGGAACGCCCCGCCCACGGCGCCGCGCCGCTGCAAGATTTACCGGGGCGGCCTCCCCGAACGGGCAATTTCGGCAAAGCGTGCCGCCTGATACGGCATGTTCGACGCCGGCCGCTGCAGCCCTTTTCGCCTTTCAACCCCGCGCAGGCACAGCCCTTGCCCTTGGCCGGGCGCGAGATCCCTCGCAATAGGAGAACGCATGAAGAAGATCCTCATCGTCTCGATGGTCGCGCTGGCCACCCTCGGCACCGGCGGCTGCGCGGTCACCAGCGGCCAGAGCACCGTGGGCCAGTATGTCGACGATGCCACCGTCGCGACCCGCGTGAAGGCGCGCTTCGCCGAAGACAGCCAGGTCAGCGCCATGCGCATCCAGGTCGAGGCACTCAAGGGCACCGTGCAGCTCGCCGGCTTCGCCACTTCGCAGGCCGAGAAAGATCGCGCCGGCCAGCTCGCCCGCAGCACGCCCGACGTGAAGGAAGTGCGCAACAACATCATCGTGCGCCCGCCGGAGAAGTGAGCGCCATGCAGACCCCAGCCACGGCGGCCGCCAGGGTGACTCCACACTAGGTCGGGGACCCCATGACGGCGCCCGATCCGCGACTCGAGCCGTCCCAACCGCCGCGCAGCGCCTGGGCTTTGCGCGGCATTTTTTTTGTCGCCCTGGTTTTCGCCGTGCGCGAGGCCCGGCCGCTGCTGGCGCCGGTGCTGATCGCCGTCATGCTGACCTTCGCGCTGGCGCCTGCCGTGCGCTGGCTCCACGGCCGCGGCGTGCCGCCCTCCATCGGCGCCCTGCTGCTGGTGCTGGCGCTGCTGCTGTCCACCGTGTCCGTGGCCAGCAGCCTGGCGCGCCCGGCCGCCAGTTGGTGGCAGGCCGCGCCCACCACCGTCGCCCAGCTGCTGGAGCAGTTGGAGAAGCTGCGGGCCGCCATTCCGGGCTTGAGCCCGCCGCAGCCCGCCACGCGGCTCGGCCGGGTGGCGGCGACACCAGCATCGGACCCTTTGAAGGAAAGGTTGGCTACCGAAGGCGTGGCCTTGACCGGCCTGGTGCTGACACGGGGCCTGTCCTTCCTGCTGGCAGCCGCGGCCACGGTCATCCTGACCTATTTCCTGCTCGCTTCCGAGCAATGGTTGCTGTCCCGCAGCATCGAGGCCTTGCCGCGCCGGCGCACCCGCGCGCTGCTGCTGGGTGGCGTGCGCGCAGCCCAGCGCGACATCAGCCACTACCTCGCCGCCGTTGGCATCATCAACGCGGTCGTGGGCGTCATCCTGGCCCTGGTGCTATGGCTGCTGGGCCTGCCCAACCCGACGCTGTGGGGCTGCATCGCCGCGCTGCTGTGCTTCATTCCCTACCTCGGCCCGATGGCGCTGATGGTGCTGCTGCTGCTCGCCGGCATCGCGACCTTCGAGACCGGGCCGGAAATCTTCGGCCCCACGCTGTCCTTCATGGCCATCCATGCGGTGGAAAGCAACATCGTCAGCCCGGTCATCGTCGGGCGCCGGCTGTCGCTGAGCACCGTGTCGGTCTTCCTGTCGGTGCTGTTCTGGGGTTGGCTGTGGGGCATCGTCGGCGCCCTCATCGCCGTGCCGCTGCTGATCGGGCTGCGCAGCGTGTGCCAGCGCCGGCGGGGCCTGGCGCTGCTGCGGCGCTTCCTGGAGGGCGACCGGCACGCACCGTCGCCGTCGCTGGGCTCGCTGCTGCGCGGGCCGCCATCGAAATCCCGCTCACGCAAGCACTACACCTAGGGGCGGTGGCTCAGCCGCATGCAGTCGGGCACGCCAATTGCCAAGGCGGCCTGATACTTCTTCGTGGCCGGGGCGGGCCACAGCGCTATGGTTGCGTCCGTGCAATCCGCTCACGCCTGCCGCACCTGGACCCGCCATGCCGGTCACCATTCGTTCCCGCTTGCTGTTGCTCGTGCTGTCGGTGCTGCTGCCCGGCATGCTGGGCGTCGCCTGGCTCATTGCCAGCATCTACGAGACCGAACGCGACGCGCATGAGCGCACGCTGCGCGACACGACCCGCGCGCTGTCCCTGCTGGTCGACGGCGAGCTGTCGCGCCGCGCGGCCATCGCCCAGGTGCTGGCGCAGTCACCCGCGCTGGACGGCCCCGGGCCGCTGCGCGAGGAGAGCCGCCTGGCCTTCGAGCGCCTGGCCCGGCGAGCCATGCAGGGGCTGAGCGGCTGGGTTGAGCTGAGGGCACCGGGCAAGCTGCTGCTGAGCACCCGGCCGGGCGACGGCGCCAGCGCCGAATCCAGCGCGCCTGAGGCGCTGAGTGCCACCCCCGTCATGCTGCCGCTGCAACCCGTTGCGCCCACTCCCACGGGCGTGCCCCCGGAGCCGCATGCCGCCTGGGTGGAGCCGGTGACCCGCGACGGCCGCCTGGTCTACAACCTGGTCGTCACGGTGCGGCCCTCGGAGCTGCAGCGCGTCCTGCAGGCGCAGTCGCCGCACCCGGGCTGGATAGGCGCGGTCATGGACAGCAGCGGCCGCCTCGTGGCCCGGCTGCCCGGCGGCGCGGCCTATGTCGGCCGCGAGGGCCGCGCCGACCTGCGTCAGCGCATGGCGGCGGCGCGCGAAGGCGGCTTCGAATCGATCTCGCTGGACGGCCGCGCCACGGCCGGCTACTTCAGCACCTCGGCCCTCGGCTGGAGTTATGTCAGCGCCATGCCGCGCGAGGAATTCGCCGGCCGCGTGCCCCAGGCCGTGCAACGCGTGGCGGTGGGCGCGCTGGCACTGCTGGCCCTGGCCATGGCCGGCGCCATCTGGGTGTCCCGCCGCATCGAGCGGCCGATAGGCGCTCTCAAGCGCCTCGCCCAGGACCTGCAGGCCGGCCGGCCGGTGCAGGCCGCCCCGACCGGCATGGCCGAGTGCGACGAGGTGGCCGAGGCCCTGGCCAGCGCGGCGCGCGACATGGAGACCAGCCGCGCCGAGCTGGAACTCAGCGTGGCCCAGGCCGTGGAGCGCACGCGCCATGTCGAGCAGCGGGGCGCCCAGAGCCAGCGCGTCGTCGCCCTGGGCCGGCTCACCGGCGGCGTGGCGCACGAGTTCAACAACCTGCTGGGCGTCATCAGCAACAGCATGCACCTGATGCAGCGCCACCCCAGCGCCGCCGAGCTGCAGGGGCCGCTGCGCGCCACGCAGCGCTCGGTCGACAAGGGCAGCGCGCTGACCCAGCATCTGCTGCGCTTTTCCGGCCGCCGGCCGGTGCGGGTGCAGACCCTGTCGCTGGCCCGCTACCTGCCCGAGGTGCAGGAGCTGATGCGCAGCGTGCTCGGGCGGCGCATCGAGATCCAGGTGCAGGTGGCGGCCAACGTCTGGCCGGTGCGGGTGGACGCCAACGAGCTGGATCTCGCTCTCGTCAACCTGGCGTTGAATGCCCACGACGCGATGCCGACGGGCGGCGAGCTGCGGCTGCGGGCCAGCAATGCCGAGGCGCACGACAAGGAAGGCCTGCCGCCGGGGGACTATGTGCTGCTGACCGTGGGGGACGACGGCATGGGGCTGGATCCGTCCCTGGTCGAGCATGCCTTCGAGCCCTTCTTCACGACCAAGGGGGTGGGTCAGGGCAGCGGCCTGGGGCTGAGCCAGGTCCATGGTTTCGCGACCCAGGCCGGCGGCACCGCGCGCCTGGCCAGCACGCCGGGCGTGGGCACCACGGTGTCGCTGCTGCTGCCGGTGGCGAGCAACGCCCAGGACAACCAGATGCCGGCCTTTGCCGACACGGCCCCGCAGAGCATTGCCGGCGCCACGGTGCTGCTGGTCGAGGATGACGAGGCCCTGGGTGACGTGACGGCGGCACTGCTGATGGCCCATGGTGCCCGCGTGTTGCGCGCCGCCGAGGTGGGCGCCGCCCTGCGCCTGCTGGACGACGGGGCCGGGGCGGATGTGGTGCTGAGCGACGTCGTCATGCCCGGCGCCATGGACGGGGTCGCGCTGGCGCGCCGGCTGCGCGAGCACCGCCCGCGCCTGCCGGTGGTGCTGATCACCGGCTTCAACAACTCGGCCATTGGCGAAGGCGAGTTCATCACCCTGCACAAGCCCTGCGCGCCAGCCGAGCTGCTGGCCGCGCTGCAGGCGGCCCTCGCGGCGGCACGCATCGCCCACCCGCCGCCCACGGCCGGCCACACGCCGTAACGACAACTCAGCCACCGCGGCAGGCGCGGGCATGCCAAATGCCGATGCCAGGGCTGGACGCACGGTATGCCTGCGGACGGCCGGCGCGTCTTCATCGAACCCTGAAAGGATCTGCCATGAGCAACGACGACATCATCGACACACTGAACGACCTGATCGAAACCTGCAAGGACGGTGAATACGGTTTCCACGCCTCGGCGGAATACCTGAAGGACCCGGCAATCAAGCAGTCCTTCGAGCGCCGCGCCGAGGAGTGCCGCCAGGCTGCCACCGAACTGCAGTCGCAGGTCGTGCGCCTGGGCGGCAAGGCCGAGGACAGCGGTACCGCCGCCGGTGCAATGCACCGCGGCTGGGTGGCCGTGAAGGGCACGCTGGCCGGCTACACCGACAAGGCCATCCTCGAGGAGACCGAGCGCGGTGAGGACAGCGCGATGAGCGCCTATCGCAAGGCGCTGGAAGAGGCCCTGCCGCCCGATGTGCGCATGGTCGTGGAGCGCCAGTACGAAGGCGTGAAGCGCAACCACCTGCAGGTGCGCACGCTACGCGACCAGGCTCGCGCCGCCGTCTGAGCGTGCAGCCGCCCTAGCTTCGGCCGGGGCGGTGCGAGGATTCGGCATCGGCATCGCCGGGCCGCTCCTCGCTGTCGGTTTGCGTCGGCGCGGCCTTGGTGGCGCGCTGGCGAGGCTTGGCAGGGGTGTTGACCAGGCTGGCCTCACCCTCCTGCTCCTGCTCCTCCTCTTCATCTTCATCGTCCTCGTCGTCTTCGCTTTGCGGCGCTTCGTCGATGGCCGTGAGCAACGCTTCAGCGTCATCGGCTTCGCCCGGCGTGAAGACGCGGTCCACGCCGATGTCGGCGCCGTCGCGCACCCCCGTCTCGCCTTCGCTGGACGGCAGCGATTCGCCCAGCGGCAAGGGCGCCACCTGGTCGTCGCGCAGGGCCACGTCGACGGGCAGGCCGGGGTCGGTGCCGTCGTCTTCACCGTCCATGCCCGCCACGTCGCTGCCGCTGTCCGAGCTGTCGCTGGGCCCCAGGCTCGCCTTGTCACGGCCGGCGGGCTCGGCCGCGGCGGAATCGATACCTAGCAGGCTGCTGCGTGCCATGAAAACCTCCGGCTGTGAAACGCGGGACGGCCCCGCACCCATCGCAGGCAAGGCGTGTGCCGCCGTGCCCGCGGATCAGCCAGCGTCGTAAAAGCGCAGCTTTTCCACCGCGAAGCCGCGATCCCGCGCGAGCTGCACCAGCGTTTGGCGGCGCTCCGCGGCCAGCGTCGGTCGGCGTGACAGCAACCACAGCGCGTCCCGCCCGGTGCTGCCAATCAGCGCCTCGTCATAAGTCGGATCGACATGCAGCACGCCATGCTCGAGCCAGGCCAGCGGCAGCCAGCGCAACGCCTCGGGCCAGTGGCTGATCCTGAGCCGGGCGCCGTGGCCGCCCGGCACCGGCTCCACCAAGGCCTCGCTGCCGTGGGTGCCATTGCCGTCGACCCGGCGTTCCAGCAGATCCAGCCGCCCGTCGTCGCGCGGCAGCAGGCCGAACTCCGGCGGCTGCAACGCCGGCGCACCGTGCGCCTTCAATTCACCGACCACGAACCAGCGGCCGCTGAGCTGCGCCAGGTCGACCTCGGCAACGGTGGCCAGTGGCTCGGCCCGATGCGTGCCGAGCAAGGTCTCGACCAGCGGCAGCCCCAGCGTCACGAAGCTGCTCGCCGCAGCGGGGCTGACGCGGCCGCGCCAGCGCTCGGGCAGCAACGGCCAGGCCAGGCCAAGCAGGCGCAGCCAGGGAATGTTCCGCAGCGCGCTGGCGGGGCGCGGCGTTGCGGGCTCGGCGTGAGGGCGCCGGCGCAACGCCAGCAGCGCCGCAACGGCGAGCAGCGCGCCACCCACCGGCAGCAGCAGCTTCCTGGGTTGCAAGCGGTGGCGCAGCTGGCCCGTGAGACCTTCGACACCCGCGTGCAGCCTGGCCTCGCGCGCCATCAGCCGGTGCTCGACATCCAGGATGCGGGCATCGATATCGGGTTCAGGCAGCGGCGCGTTCATCGCTGGCCTCATTGGGTTGCGGGTCGGGAGCCAGCATCAGGTGGCGCCGCGTTGCGGGCAGGCGCAACCTGGGCAACAGGCTGCGCACGCGTTGCAGCGCCAGCACGATGGCCAGCCCGTTGACGGCGATGGCCAGCAGCAGGGCCACCTCCAGCGGCAGCCCGGCCGCGACCAGCAGGCGGATGACGCCGGCCCACAGCACCAGCCAGGCCGTCACACCGAGGATGGCCACGGCCACCATCAGTGCAACGATCTGGGCCAGCGCCTGGACCGCGCGTTGCAGCTCCAGCGACAGCAGCTCGACCCGGTCGCTGACCAGGCCAGGCAACTCGCGCCACAGCGACTGCAGTTGCTCCAGCAGTGGGGCGGGCTGGTCTTGCGGTGAGTCGGCCAAGGCCGCCTCAGCGGGCGAGCCGGGCAACCAGCACGCCGACGGCCAGGGCCGTCGCGATGGCGGCCAGCGGATGCTCGCGCACGGTGCTGCGCAGGCTCTCGGCCCATTCATCGCCCAGGTCGCGCGCATCGCTGGCGCGCTGGCTCAGCGATTCGCTAGCGGCCTGCACGCCGTCCTGCAAACGCTGCACGGCGGGGGCGGCCGTCTCGGCCACGCGGTCGATGGCGCTGTGCGCACCTTGCACAACGCGGTTCAGCACGTCGTGACCGACGGCTGCGCCTTTGTCGATGGCCTCACCGGCCTTGGCGGCCGTGTCGTTGACGACGGCTGCGGCAGGCGCGGGCGTGGCGGGCGAGACCGACGAGGTCGGGAAGGGCGTATTGGCAGTGGTGGTGGCCATGGTGGTCCTAGGGTTGGAAAGCGGGTGACGGTTCAGCGCAGGGTGCCGCGGCGGATCAGGTTGACGATCGCCAGCAGCACGACCGCGCCCAGCAGGGACACGACGAGAGCACCCAGGCTGAGAGCGTCTTGATTGATGCTCGGGATGCCGACCATGGGCGAGATCAGCCAGCCGCCAATGGCTGCGCCGACGATGCCGACCAGGACATTGAGGATGACGCCCTGTTCGCCGTCGGTGCGCATCAGCAGGCTGGCAATCCAGCCGATGATGCCCCCGGAGATGAGCCAGACAATCAGATTCATGATGTGCTCCTGGTCGAGGTGAAGTCACCGGCATCAGGCAAACGGGGTGCCGCTCGCGCGTTGCGCGCGGTGGAAGAACTTGCAGCAGGGCTTGCCAGCCGCGTGCTCAGATGGCGCCGACGCTGCCGGTCACGGGCAGCACGATGCCGGTGATGTAGCCAGCACACACTGGCGCGGCGAGGAAGACATAGGCCGGCGACAGCTCTTCCGGCTGGGCGGCGCGCTTCAGGTCGGTCTGCTTGCCGAACTCGGCCACCTTGTCGGCGGGCGAATCGGCCGGATTCAGTGGCGTCCACACCGGCCCCGGCGCGACGGCATTGACGCGGATGCCGCGCTCGATGAGGTTGCTGGCCAGCGACTTGGTCAGCGCATGGATGGCGCCCTTGGTGGCCGAGTAGTCGATGAGCTTGGCGCTGCCCCGCAGGCCGGTCGTCGAGCCGGTGTTGATGATGGAGCCGCCTGCCTTCAGATGCGGCAGCACCGCGCGGGCCATGCGCAGATAGCCACCGATGTTGGTGTCCAGCGTCTCCATGATGCGTTCGTCGTCGAGATCCTCCAGCGAGGAGGCGTGCTCCTGAAAGGCGGCGTTGTTGACGAGCACGTCGATCTTGCCGAAGCGCTCCATGACCTGGTCGACGGCGTCCTCACACCAGCGGCTGTCCTTCACGTCGCCCTGCAGCAGCAGGCATTGGCGGCCTTCGGCCTCGATGCAGCGGCGGGTCTCCTCGGCGTCCTCAGTGGAGGAGTGGTAGGCCACGGCCACGTCGGCGCCCTCGCGCGCGAACAGCACCGCCACGGCGCGGCCGATGCCGGAGTCGGCGCCCGTGATGAGGGCGACGAAGTCCTGCAGCTTGCCGCTGCCGCGGTAGTCGGGTGCCAGGAAGCGCGGCGCGAGTTCGAGGTCGGCCTCGCGGCCGGGCTTTTGCAGATGCTGGGCGGGCAGGGTTTCGGGCTGCTTGCGGGCGCCAGCCTGCATGGCGCCGCTCTCTTCTTCCTTCTTGCCGTGCTTGGCTTGCCCGGCATCGGCCTGGTCCTGGCGCTTCTGGATGGCGCGCTGGGTCTGGAGGGTCTTGTCGACTGTCGTCATCGTGGGTCCTTCTTCTTCAACTGGGCCGCTTCGGTTTCCTTGCCCGAGGGCGTCTGCGCATCCAGGCCGCGGTCGGGCGATTCGGCGACCTGGGCGATGTTGCCGGGCCGCTCGATGAGCTCTTCGATGATGAAGTGGCCATAGTGCTGGGCACGCTCGGCGCCGCAGCCCTGGGCGGCCCGGGCTACCTGGATGGCCTGGTCGTCATTGGCGACACGGACAACCAGCCAGTGGTAGCCCTTGGCGGCGAGCGCGCGGTGGGCGAGCACGAGATTCATCTCCTGTCCCACCGAGGCGAGCGGGCTGGCGTGGGCGATGTCCTCGTCGATCTGCCTGAGCATCTCCTGGTCGCTGTAGTGGCGCACCGCGCCGTCAGGCAGGCCGAAACCGGCCATGGCCTGGCCGGCGCGGGCGGCTTGGCCCGCCTCGGGGAATGAAATGACGACGTGGCCGACCGGCTTGAAGACGCCGAAGCTGCGCGGCGCGTCGGTGGTGGCGGCGGAAGTGGACATAGATGGGCCCTGGTTGGCGAGAGCCCGTCAGTGGCAAGGGCGGTGCCCGGCTTGCATCGCGGCGCCGGGCACGCGGATTGCCACCAGGCCTGAGCTTTCATTCCGGAGGACCCATGCCCAGCCCAGCCCGCCGACCCGTTCTCTATGTCGAGGACCACCCGGTCAATGCGCTGTTGATGGCCGCGATTCTGGAAAGACGGCCTCAGCTGGAGCTCCTCGTCGCCACCACGGGCGAAGAGGCGCTTTGCATGGCGGCCGGCCTGCACCCCGCCCTGCTGCTGCTCGACCTGGGCCTGCCCGATTGCCACGGCAGCCGGTTGCTCGGCCTGCTGCGGGCGTTGCCTGGCTGCGAGTCGGTGCCGGCCGTGGCCGTGACGGCCGACGTCAACTTCCCGGTCGAGGATTGGGGTTTCTGCGAACTGTGGCCCAAGCCGCTGAATGTCGACGAGGTGCTGGCTCGCCTGGATGCGCGGGTGGGTACCCATCCCTCGCCGCCGCCGCAGTTGCCTGAGCTGCACACCCGGCCGGCACCGGTCGCACTGGCGCCGCACTGGCGCTGAGAGCTGCTGCGGGCACTGCCATGCCCGCATGACGCAACCGTCTTCACGGCCCGCGGACGGCACGCGAGCTCCGCGCCGCGGCCGCAACTAAGGCCTGGCAGCGGCCCCGCGCCGAGACCGCTGCCCGGGCGCGAAAAATGCGCACAGCAGTGGGCGGCCCAACCTCATGACCGAGCACCTTGCACGACGCGGTGCACCAGGTGCAGCTTGCGCACCGCCTGCGCCGACAGCACGAAGGGATAGAAGTCGGCCACGCCCATGCTGCGTGACAGCTCGTTGAGCACGCCGGTCAGTTCCATCCAGCTGTTGATGAGCTGCAGAAAACCGGCATCCGCCACCAGGTTGGCGTCGAAGCGCTCGTAGTTCAACTCCACGCGCTCGCCATCCAGGCCGAAGCTGCGGGCCGTGTCCAGCGTGTCGACCAGGTGCAGGTAGTGCGCCCAGGTCTCGGCACAATCCTCCCAGGGGTGGGCGCTGGCGTAGGCGCTGACGAAACGCTGGCCCCAGTCGGGGGGCGCGCCGTTGGCGTAGTGGCGCTGGAGCGCCTGGCCATAGTCCTCGCGCTCGTCGCCGAAGAGTTCGCGCCAGACGGGCAGCCAGTCCGTCGGCTCGACGAGGCGCTGCCAGTAGTAGTGGCCGGTCTCGTGGCGCAGATGGCCCAGCAGCGTGCGGTAGGGCTCGCCGAGCTGATGGCGCCGGGCCTCGCGGCGCGCGTCGTCGGCCTCGGACACGTCCAGCGTGATGACGCCATCGGCATGGCCGGTGATGACGGCCGGGCCTTCGGGGGGCGCCAGCAGCAGGTCAAAGGCCAGGCCGTGCTCGGCATCCTCGGCGCGCGACAGCACCGGCAGGCCCAGGCCGATCAACGATGACACCAGGCGGCGCTTGGCCGCTTCGATGCGCCCCCACCAAAGGCCGGCTTCGGGCTGGGACAGGTCAGGCACGGTACGCGTCAGCCGGCAACAGCGGCACAGCGTCAAGCCGGCCATCACTTCCGTGACGTCCAGCAGCCAGTTGCACGCGGCCGCGCTGTCCAGGTTGGCGCAGCGCGCGTAGCGGGGCGCGCGGCGTGCCGGCACGCCAGCCTCGCGCCAGCCGCCGCGGCCTGAGCGTGTGGGTGCGGCCTCCAGCGCCAGCAACTGGCCCCGAGCGGGGGCATAACCCAGTGGCCGGTGGCAGGCCAGGCATTCGCTGTTGCGGAAGAACACCGGCCGGCCGCAGGCGCAGCTGAACGCCCGCGGCGTCGTCGGCGATGGCACGGCGTGCCGCGTGGCAGCAACGGAGCTCACCAGGCGCTCCAGCACAGCATCAGGCCAGCCGTTACGCGCAGGTCCAGCTCGGCGCTGCGCAGGCGATCGGCATCAAGCCAGGGCGGCATAGCGCGGCACGGTCCGGGCGGCCGCAGCCAGTTGCAGCAGCTGCTGCTCGAAGCGGCGCTGCACGCTGCCCCAGTCGGCCTGGAGGGCGTCCAGCCGCGCTTCCATGCGCAGCAGGCCGTCGGGCGCGGAGGCATCCAGGGCGCGGGTGGCCGCATCCAGGAAGGCATCGGCGGCGTCCAGGCCCTGGCAGACCGGTGCCAGGCAGCCACTGACACCGTCGCGCACATGCTGGGCGGCGGCGCCGGTGTCGAACGCGGCGACGGCCAGGCCGCTGGCCAGGGCTTCCAGCGTCACGTTGCCGAAGGTCTCGGTCTGGCTGGGAAAGAGGAAGACGTCGGCGCTGGCGTAGTGGCGGGCCAGCGCGAGGCCCGTCTGCATGCCGACGAAGCGCGCCGTCGAGTGGGTGCGCTCGAGCTTCGCGCGCAGCGGGCCGTCGCCGACCACCACCATGCGCAGCCCCGGACGGCGGGCGCTCAGGCGCTCGAAGGTCTGCAACGCCAGGCTCGCGTTCTTCTCCGGTGCCAGCCGGCCGACATAGAGCATGACGCGATGATCGTTGCCGATGCGCCATTCGCGGCGCAACCGCAGGTCGCGGCGATCAGGCGAGAACAGCTTGGCGTCGACGCCCCGGCCGAGCAGCCGCAGGCGCTCGAAGCCGTGGGCGGCGAGTTCACGCTGCAGCTCCGCGGTCGGCACGAAGTTGAGGTCGGCCATGCCATGCAGGCGCTTCAGATAGCCCAGCACGACGGTCTCCAGCCAGCCCAGGCCGTAGTGGCCGCAATAGGCGTGGAAGTTGGTGCGGAAGTCGGCGCTGCGGGGAACGCCCTCGGCGTGCGCAGCGCGCAGCGCGGCCCAGCCCAGCGGGCCGGGTGTCGTCACATGCACGAGGTCGGGCGGACCGCCGCATTCGCGCCACAGCGCGCGCAGCCCCGCCGACGTGGCCAAGCCGTAGCGCAGCTCGGGATACATCGGGATCGGACCGCCGCCGCAGCGCCATTCCCGCTCGTCACGGCGGGCCGCTTCACCCGGCTGGCGCGGCCGGATCAGCTGCACCTCGTGCCCGACGTCGCGCAGATGCCGCAGGGCGCGCTCGGCCGTCAGGGCCACGCCGTTGATCTCCGGCGGAAAGGTCTCGGTGACATAGGCGATGCGCACGACGCTTCACTCCGGCTGTTGCATTCCGCCGTCATGGCAAGTGGAATGCCCGCCCCTTCCTGGCCCTTGCTGCTCAGGTCGACCGAGCGGCCGCCCGGGAGCGCAGCAGGGCCATCAACTGGCGCTCGGCGGCGCTCAGGCCGGACCGGGCCGAAGGCGCCGCCGCCCACGGCTGGGCGCGCAGCGCGGCGCGGGCCGCCTCATCGCTCAGCGCGTCGCCCAGAGCCAGCACGCGCGGGTGGATGTAAGCCTTGCGGCAAACCGCTGGGGTGTTGCCCAGGCGCTTGGCCACGGCGGCCAGCAGTTGCTGCGGCCGGCAGGGCTCGGCGCCTTCGGCACAGGCCTGCAGCGTCAACTGCAGGGCCAGCACGCTGCCATGCCAGGTGCGAAAGTCCTTGGCCGTCACGCGCCGGCCGGCGGCCTCGGCCAGCCAGGCATTGACGTCCGCCGAGTCGACGGCATGGGTCTGGCCGCCCTCGTCGAGATAGCGGAACAGCTCCTGGCCGGGCAGCTCGCGGCAGCGGCGCACGATGCGGGCGACACGGCGGTCGCTCACGCTGACCGAGTGGCGCACGCCGCTCTTGCCGACAAAGGACAGCCGGATGGCGTCACCCTGCACGCCGGCATGGCGGTTGCGCAGCGTCGACAGGCCGTAGGAGCCGTTCTCGCGCGCATAGGCACTGTTGCCGATGCGCAGCCAGGTGGTGTCCAGCAGGCGCACCAAAGTGGCCAGCACGCGCTCGCGGGTGGGCTCGCCCTGCCCCGCCAGCGCGCGCTGCACGCGTCGGCGCAGCCGTGGCAGCACAGCGCCAAAGCGCAGCAGGCCGTCGAACTTGGTCTGGCCGCGGTCGGCCATCCAGTCGGCGTGATAACGATATTGCTTGCGCCCGCGCGCATCGCGGCCGGTGGCCTGCAGATGGCTGTCGGCATGCGGGCTGATCCAGACCTGCTGCCAGGCCGGTGGAATGGCCAGCTTGCGGATGCGCGCGAGCGTGGCGTCGTCACGGACACGCCGGCCGCAGGCGTCCCGGTATTGGAAGCCGCCGGAAGTCGCCGGCTCGCGGCGGATGCCGGGACCCGTATCGCTGAGCCAGCGCAGGCCGGCCTGGCGCGCCTGGCGAACCTCCGGGGCCCGGGATGACGGCGGGTTGGGCATGTCGTGCCCAGGCAGGCGACGTGCCAGGCATGCCGATTGCCTCCGCGCCGCAATGCATGCGAACCACGCCGTGCCCGAGCAGCAGGTCCAGGAGACGTCTCCTGGTGCGGGCCCCCATCTGCTGGATGTATCGATGTTCTGGGGCGCCACGGGCGGCGTGCGGCGCGTGTTGACGGCCAAGCATGAGCGGCTGCGCCCGCTGGGCTGGCGGCACACGGTCATCGCGCCCGGCGCCCAGGGCCCCGGCATGGTGGACTGCGGCGGCATGCCCCTGCCCCGCAGCGGCGGCTACCGCATGGTGCTGGGCCGGGGCCGCGCGCTGCGGCAGATCGAATTCGTCGCGCCCGACATCGTCGAATCCGCCGACCCCTATGTACTGGCCTGGGCGTCGCTGGCCGCGGCGGAGCAGTTGCGCATCCCGGCCGTGGCCTTCTGCCACAGCAACCTGCCCCAGCTGGCGGCGCGCCTGGCGGGCGGCCCCGAAGGCACGCGCCTGGGGCGCGGCGCCGAGCGCTGGGCCCGGCGCTATCTGGTCAACCTGTACCGCCATTTCGATCTCGTCATGGCCCCCAGCAGCGGCATGGTGCAGCTGCTGCAGTCCTGGGGCGTGCCGCGCGTGACGCTGCAGCCCCTGGGCGTGGACTGCTCGGCCTTCACGCCCTGCGCGCGCGACGCCGCCTGGCGGCTGCAGTTTTGCAGCGACCACGGCCTGGCGCCGGATACGCGCCTGTTCATCTACACCGGCCGCTTCGCATTGGAGAAGAACCTGCAGCTGCTGGCCGATGCGGTCGCCCTGCTGGGCCGCGGCCATGTGCTGCTGGCCGTGGGCGACGGGCCGGCGCCGCCGCTTGGCGAACAGGTGCTGGTGCTGCCGCCGGAACACGACAGCCGGCAACTGGCCCGCATGGTGGCCAGCTGTGATGCTTACGTGCACGCTGGCGACCAGGAGACCTTCGGCCTGGGTGTGCTCGAGGCCATGGCCTGCGGCACGCCGGTGGTGGTCGCCAGTGCCGGCGGCCTGGCCGAACTGGCGCGCGACGCGGGACTGCTGGTGGACCGGCCGCGGGCCGGCTCCTGGGCTGAAGCGATGGACGCCAGCCTGGACGGCAACCAGGCGGTTCAGCGCCGCAACGCCCTGGCGCGCGCCCAAGCGCAGGACTGGCCGCACGTGATGGCGCAGATGACGCGGCGCTACACCGCCCTGCTCGGCCGCCAGCCCACACTGGTTGCGCCGGCCCGCAACCCGGCTCTGCCGCTGGCCAATCGGCTGGCACGCCAGCGTTGACGGCGCCGACCCGAGCGGCCGGCGCCGTGTGCGTCGTGCTGCACGACGTGTCACCGGCGCGCTGGGACGGCTGCCTGCGCGTGCTGGCTGAACTGCGCCGCTGTGCCAGCCATGCCGGCGTGCGGCTGCCGCTGTCCCTGCTCGTGGTGCCCCGCATGCACGGCGATGCGGAAGTGCCGCCGCGCTATCTGCGCTGGTTGCGCGGCATGGCCGGCGCCGGCCATGAACTGCTGCTGCACGGCCTCACCCACCGCGACGAAGGCCCGCCGCTGCGCGGCCTGGGCGACTATCTGCTGCGCCGCCACTACACGGCGGGCGAGGGCGAGTTTGCCGCCCTGTCCCACGCGCAGGCCATGCAACGGCTGCGCGAGGGCCGTACCTGGGCCGGCGACCACGGTCTGCCCATGGACGGCTTCGTCGCGCCGGCCTGGCTGCTCGCCCCACCGGCGCTGCAAGCCGTTGCCGACGCAGGCTTTCGCCACACCTGCACGCTGACCGAGGTCATCGCCCTGCCACACCGGCATGTGCTGCCGGCGCCCAGCCTGGTGTTCAGCACACGCACGGCCTGGCGCCGCGGGCTGTCATTGGCCTGGAACAGCCTGCAGGCGCGCCGCGCCCGCGAGGCGCCGCTGCTGCGCCTGGAGCTGCATCCGGGCGACGCGGATCACCGCGCCGTGGTGCGCTGCTGGACGCGGCTGCTCGACGAGGCCCTGCGCACGCGCACGCCGCTGCGCCTGGCCGAGGCGGCGCAGATGGCGCGGGTGCTAGCGGGGCATCAGCGGGGGCTGCTGCGCGAGCTCAATAGGTGCCACAGCGCAAACACCAGTGTGCCGACCGCCGCCGCAACGAGGGCGGAGCGCACCGGCTCGTCGCGCACATAGCCCACGGTCCGCTCGCGGGCCTGCGAGACGCCGGAGCGCATGTTGCGCAGTACCGGCGCCATGGCGTCGCGCGCTTCGCTCACGCCGTCGGCCAGATGGTCCAGGCCGCGCCGCGCGGCGTTCTGCGCCTTCTGCAGGCCATGCCGCGAAGCGTCGGCCGCATCGTCAACCCAATCTGCGTGACCCATGGTGCTTCCTTCATCAGAGTGTCGGAATGCAGTTGGGGCAATCCGCGCGCCGTGCCCGCGCTCAGTCGCGCTGCGGGGGGCCGCCGAGATCCGCAGCCGCGCTGCCTTCGGCTGCATATTCCTTCAGCCGGTTGTACAGCGTCTTCAGGCTGATCCCCAGCACCGCAGCGGTGCGTTCCTTGTGGTGGTTGAAGTGGCGCAGCGTGGCCAGCATCAGCGCGCGTTCGGCCTGCGCCACGCTGGAGCCGATGGGCAGGGTGATGAAGGGCATGTCGGCATCGGCGTTCAGCATCTCGGGCAGCCGCGCTGGCGACGGCGGGATACCGACCGGCGGCGCCACTGGCAGGTCTTGCGGCCCCTGGCCTCCCCAAGTCGAAGTGACTCCCGTCTCTTCGCTGCCGGGCAGCCAGGTCTCATCGATCAGCTCGCCCTGGGCCATCACATAAGCGCGCTGCACGACATTGCGCAGCTCGCGCACATTGCCCGGCCAGGGGTAACCCACCAAGGTCGCCAGCGCCTCGGGCGAGAAGCGGCGCACGGTGCCCTCCTGCTCACTGATGGCGGCCAGGAAATGGTTGGCCAGCAGCGGGATGTCGGCGATGCGGTCCCGCAGCGGCGGCAGCGCGATCGGGAAGATGTTCAGGCGATAGAGCAGGTCTTCGCGCAGCTTGCCCGAGGCCACGGCCTGGTAGGGCAGGCGGTTGGTGGCCGCGACGATGCGCACATCGGTCTCCTGGCTGGTGGTGCTGCCCACGCGCATGAAGCGCCCGGTCTCCAGCACGCGCAGCAGCTTGACCTGCAGCTCCAGCGGCATCTCGGTGATCTCGTCCAGGAAGAGAGTGCCACCGCTGGCGCGCTCGAAGAAGCCCTGGTGCTGGCGCTCGGCACCGGTGAAGCTGCCCTTCTCGTGGCCGAAGATCTCGCTCTCGATCAGGTTGGGGCTGATGGCCCCGCAGTTCACGGCCAGGAAGGGGCGCTTGCGACGGCGGCTGAGGTCGTGCACGGTTTGCGCCACCACCTCCTTGCCGGTACCCGACTCGCCCGTGATGAAGACCGACACGCTGGTACCCGCCACGCGCGAGATCTGCTCGTAGATGCGCTTCATCGGCGCGCTGCGGCCCCAGAGATGGCCGAAATGACCGGACTCGTCCAGATTGGCGGTCAGATCCTCCACCTCGGCCTGCAGGGTCGCCGGCTTCATGATGCGCGACAGCACCCCTTGCAACTGCTTGAGGTTGACGGGTTTGACGAGATAGTCGGCCGCCCCCAGGCGCAGCGCCTGGATGGAGGTCTCCAGATTGGCGTGGCCAGTGCAAAGCACGACCTCCGAATTGGCCACCAGCTTGGGGTCGGCCAGCAGGTCCATGCCATTGCCGTCGGGCAGGCGCAGGTCCAGCAGCAGGATGTCGGGCTGCTGCAGCGAGAGCTGCTTGCGCGCATCGCGCAAGTTGTGAGCGACCGCCACGGTGAACTGCTCGCCCGCGATCAACTCGCGCAGGGAGGCGGCTGAATCGTGGTCATCGTCCACTACCAGGGCATGCGGCATCGTTTCCTTCCAGCTTTGTTACGGTGACCCAGGCGCTACGGGAGCAGTCATTTTCAACACATTCCACCCCCGTCAGAAAAACTTTGCCCGGCCGGGGCGTGTATCCACCAGTAATCCCCGTCAGGCATGCCAGCTGCCCTCAGCTGGCCGCCCACCGTAACGTTATGCCCGCCCATGAGCAACCCCTTGTTACAAGACGCTGATTGCCATGATCCCGCCGGTCTCTCGTTGACGCGGTTGCTGGACGCGCTGGCACTGGGTGCCGTGCTCGTGCTGGCCTGGCGAGCCTGCCATGGCCACCACCACCGCCGTCGCAGGGCCCATTCGGCGCGAGCACCGGTCGCCGTGCAAACCTGGGAAGGCGAAGGCGGTCGCCCGACGCCCACCGACGCCTGAGGTCGTGCCGCCAGCATTGCTGCAACTTCTACCGGTTGCTCCGCCCCCTGCAGCCGCTTGACCTCACCGGCTTCCGCAAGCTGGGCCTGGGCGGGCACACCGCCTGCCCTGCAAGCTCAACATTGGTGCATTGGCGGGCCTCATGAAGCAATCTCGCGGCTGGCACCTCGGCGGCTGGGCTTGGGCCCTCGCGGTGGTGTTCTCCCTGGCGGGCACGGTGGCCTGCGGCACCTTGCTGGAACAGGAACGTCAGGTGCAGCCAGCGTCGGCGCGCCTGACCGCAGACCGCGTCACCCTGCAGGGCCGTGACGGCCCCGTCTCCGATGCCGTCGAGGCCAGGGACCTGGCCCGGGTGCGCGACGAGGGCAATGGCGCGCTGCTGGAACGCCATCTCGGCGCGCTGGCAGCCAGGGGCGACACCCAGCTGCTGCGCGGCAACACGGCCAGGCTGCTGGTCGACGGCCCCGCCACTTTTGCAGCGATGAAGGCGGCCATCGCCGCCGCCCGCCACCGCCTGCTGGTGGAGTTCTACATCATCGAGGACGAGGGCGTGGCCGCCGAGATCGGCGAGCTGCTGCTGCGCAAGGCCGCCGAGGGCGTCAGCGTGGCACTGATGTACGACAGCCTGGGTTCGATGGGCACGGACGGCGCCTTCTTCGACCGCCTGCGCAAGGGCGGCGTCGCCGTGTGCGCCTTCAACCCGATCAATCCGCTGGAGCGACCGGGCCACTGGGGCGTGCTGCAGCGCAACCACCGCAAGATGCTGGCCGCCGACAGCGACGTGGCCTTCACCGGCGGCATCAACCTCAGCAACGTCTACGCCGAAGGCTCCTTCAGCAGCGCCCGGCGCAGGGGCCCCGCCCGGCCGCCCGAAGGGGCTCCGCTCCCGCCTGGCGGGACAGCGCGCAGCGCGACGGGTGCGCCAATACAGCCGCCGGCCGACGCCGACAAGCAGGGCTGGCGCGACACCCAGGTGGAGCTGCGCGGCCCCGTGGTGTCGGCCCTGGCCGTGCTGTTCCGCGAATCCTGGGCCCTGCAGGGTTGCCCCGGCGAACTGGCGCCCGCCCCGCCGCCCCGCGTGGCCACACCCGGGCAGCGCGTCGTCAAGCTGGTGGCGGGCGATCCGGCGAACGGCATCAACCCGAGCTACACGGCGCTGCTGCACGCCATCGATGCCTCGCAGCGCAGCGTGCAGCTGACCATGGCCTATTTCGCACCCGGGCCCGAGCTCATCCGGGCCCTGTGCGACGCGGCCCGCCGCGGCGTCGCTGTCTCCCTCGTGTTGCCGGGCCGCAGCGACGTCGCCATGGTGCTGCACGCCGCGCGTTCGCGCTATGCCCAGCTACTGGAAGCCGGCGTGCAGATCCACGAAATGACGGAGTCCGTCATGCACGCCAAGACGGCCGTCGTGGACGGCGTCTATTCCAGCGTCGGCTCCAGCAACCTCGACTGGCGCAGCATCGTCGGCAACAACGAGGTCGACGTCATCGTCCTCGGCGACGACTTCGGCCAGCAGATGCAGGCGCTGTTCGCCCGCGACCTGCAGGTATCTCAGCACATCGACGCGACGCAATGGGCCAAGCGCGGCCTGGGCCAGCGCCTGCTGCAGGGCTTTGCCCGCCTGGTGGAGCCATTGCTTTGAGCTGGCATCCCGTTTGCCACAGACCGGCGGGTTTATTCAGCAACTCGGAGTTCTGCGATGACGATTGACCTCATGGGCACTTCCTCCATGACCGAAGCCACCGCCATGGGCGCGGCCGGGCGCTTCCTGAACGACATGCGCCTGGAGCGCGCACGCCGGCCGGGCGGTAGCAGCACGGGCCGGCTGATGCGGCGCAGCCGCACACGCACCGCCGGCATACGCTTTGAATGGGTGACACGCACGATCGGACCGGTGCTGCGCGTCGTGGCCACCTGGACCGACCAGCATGGTCAGCCTCACCACACCTCGTTCTCGGTGCAATGCAATGGTCTGGAAGGGGCGTTGGATCGTGCCATCGCGGCACGCACGTCCTGCGGTGCGCCGCCGCCGGATCGTGATGATCTGCTGCAGCGCCTGCAGCAGGAATTCGCCACTGCGCCGCTTGCCGCGGAGCAGCTGGCTGGCATGGCGCCAGGGCGGACCTTGCTGACCGCTCAGCTCAACTTGGCCAGCATGGAGGCCTCGGTGGCCTCGTCCCAAGCCAACGGATAAAGGCAACGGGCCTGGGTCAGCAGCTCGGGCCGGCCGCCCCACAGGGCGATCTGCTCGCGCACGGTCGCCAGATCGATGCTCATCAGCACAGCCGGCGCGTTCACGCGCGGGTTGTGCCGGGCCGCCGTGTAGGGCAGCAGGCCCAGCCAGCGACGGTAGAAGGCGACGTGGCGCGGGTTGACCTCGATGATGAGGCGATCGCAACGCGCGCGACGATGGGCGTGCAGATAGCCGAGGTGAAACACCTGGGCCAGCACCCGCTTGGGCTCGAAGGCATGTTTGTCCACAGCCAGCCGGCCGAATTCGCAGAGCTTGACGCCGGCGGAACGCCATTCGGCCAGCTCGGATTCGAAGAGCAGGTCGGCGTGCAGGCCGCCGGCACCGTCAAAACGCACCGACAGCGTGCCGATGATGTTGTCGCCGTTGCGCGCCGTGCAGATGATGTCGCCATCTTCCTTGCGGCTGGTGTAGGTCTCCCGCTTCACCGCCAGGCCGCGATCGCCATAGCGTCGCTCGACGAGCTCGTAGGCGTCACCCTCCAACGCTCCGAAATCGCTGTTGAGCTCCAGCGGCGGTCCGCCGAAGGGATTCAGCGGCGTGCGGCGGCTTTCTTCGAACATGGGCGTCATCGACTACATCCTTGGTGCCCAACGCACCGAGCGGCGGAGTCTAGGGATTGAAATGACGCATTTCATTGAAGCTCACAGACCGATACATCTAAATCGGGGGGATCAGGGATTTCCCTGTCGCCGAGAAGTGCGACAACGACCGCGCCCTGGTATTCGGGGACCACGGCAAGAAAGAAGGCCACGCGCGGCGTGGCCTCGGGAGCGAAGGCGCTGCGGGATCAGACCACGTACTTGCCCACCAGGCGGTTCATGTTGGTCAACGACAGGCGGTGCATCTCGATCATCGCGATGAGGCCGTTGCGATGCAGCTGTAGCACCTTGTCGTCGGCCAGCTCGGCGTACTTCTTCTCGTCCAGGGCCATGAAACCCTCGACGTCGAGCTTTTCTTCGTTGGGCAAGGTCGCCTCGAAGCGCATGTCCTGCAGCAGGTCCATCTCGACGAGCAGGTTGCAGATCAGGCGGGTGCGCTCGGCTTCCTGCTCGAAGTTTTCCAGGAAGGCCTTGGCGTTCAGCAGGAACTCGGTCGGCTGGCCGTCCTTGAACAGGGCCTCGCCGGTCGTCTCGTTGAAGGCCGGCCACTTCATGTCGTAGCAGACGGCCATGCTGTTCGAGCTTTCGTCCATGCGGGCCATCACGAAGGGATAACGGCGCACATAGGCGGGCACGTAGCCACCGGTCCACTTGTCGCCCTCGACGAAGAGGTTGGAGCCCGCGCGCAGGCCCAGCACGGCCAGAGGCGCGACGGGCTGCTTGCCATCCGGGCCGGGGCTGCCGGCGCGCACGAAGACGATCGGGTATTCCTTGCAGGCGTCGGCAAACTCGACGGCGGCGAGGAAGACCGAGTTCTGATCGGCCACGCGGCTCACGACGGACTGGTCGGTGTCCAGCTTCAGGTTCTTGTGGACGTCACGATCCAGCGGCTGCATTTCGCCGTACATCGGGGGGTTGCTCATGTTTCTCTCTCTCCAGTTTCCTCGGCCAGACGACTGACCAGCACTTTGTCTACACGCTTGCCATCGAGGTCCACGACCTCGAATCTCCACGCGTCCCACTCCACGACATCGGTCGTGCGCGGCAAGCGCCCCAGCAACAGCATGATCATGCCGGCCAGGGTGTTGTAGCGCCCACGGTCCTCTTCGGGCAGTTCCTTCAGCTCCAGGCGGTCCTTCAGCTCGGGCACCGGGATCAGGCCGTCGATCAGCCAGCTCCCGTCCTCGCGCTGCACCGCCCAGGCGTCGCCATCGCTCGGGGCATTGAACTCCCCGGCAATGGCTTCCAGCACGTCACGCACGGCGATCACGCCCTGCACCTCGCCGTACTCATCGACGACGAAGACCAGGGGCGCGTCCGACACGCGGAAATGTTCCAGCAGCTCCATGCCCGACAACGTCTCGGGCACGAACAGCGGCGGCTCCAGGCCCGCCATCAGGTCCAGCGGCAAGCCCTCCAGCATGCCGGCCAGCAGCGCCGGCGCATTGGCCACGCCCAGCACCTCGCCCAGGCCGCCGCGGCAGACCGGATAGCGGTTGAAGCCATGCTCGCGCAAGACGGCCAGCACCTCGGCCGGCGTCGCATCAACCTCCAGCCAGGCAATCTCGGCCCGCGGAATCATCATGGAGCCGACCTGGCGCTCGTCCAGGCGGAACACGTTGCGCACCATCTGGTGCTCATGCTCCTCGATGACACCGGCGTCGCGGCCTTCTTCCAGGCTGGCGGCGATCTCCTCTTCCGTCACACCGCGCTGGCCCTTGTTGCGCAAGCCCAGCAGGCCCAGCGTCGCCTCGGTCATGAAGCTCAGCGCCTTCACCAGCGGGCGCGCGGCCATGGAGATGAAGTTCATCGTCGGCGCGACGAGGCGGGCCACCGTCTCGGGGTAGATCTGGCCGATGCGCTTGGGCACCAGCTCGCCGAAGACGATGGTCAGCAGCGTGATGATGATGACGACCAGCGCCGTCGCGGCGATGTCGGTGGCATGCGGGTTCAAGCCGAAGCTCTCAGTCAGCCAGCGCGACAGCGGGCCGGAGAAGGCCGCATCGCCGACGATGCCGTTCAGCACGCCGATACCGGTGATGCCGATCTGCACCGTCGACAGGAATTTGGTCGGGTTGTCATGCAGGTCCATCGCGGCCTGCGCACCGCCCTCGCCACTCTCCACCATCACCTGCAACCGCGCCTTGCGGCTGGCGGTCAGCGCCATCTCCGACATCGCGAACAGGCCGTTGATCAGGATCAGAAAGAGAACGAGAGCGGTATCCATCGAAGGCGCCAGACCCCGGGGAAAACCCCAGGTGGCGCAAGGCAAAAACGAAGCCCGGGAGACTATCAGAAGGCCATGACCAAACCCACCGTGCGATCCCTCGCTTTGGGGTCTGCGCGGCAGAGGGCGTAGCTCGCGCCGGGGCGAGTTGCGGGGCCAGGCTAGGCGTCGGCGAGGCCGTGGGGCGAGCCCCACTACGAGCCGGCAACGATGCATGGCCCCGCAAATCGCCCCGGCCCTCCGGGTTGAGACTGGCAGGGGCGCATGTGTTGTTGCTCGTCGTTGCGGGTCAGCACCCGCGGCCTCCTCGCGCCTAACCTGCGTCCCTGCCAGTCTCAACGCGGGCCACGCCCTCTGCCGCGCAGAGCCCCAGGACCGGGACAATCCGCACATGAACTACCTGATCGGCGACCTCCAGGGCTGCTGCGACGCGCTGGAGCGCTTGCTGCAGCAGATCGATTTCTCCCCGTCACGCGACCGCCTCTGGCTGCTGGGTGACCTCGTCAACCGCGGCCCGGCCTCGCTGACGACGCTGCGCCGCCTGGCCGGCCTGGGCGAGACGGCGACCTGCCTGCTGGGCAACCATGACCTGCATCTGCTTGCCGCCCACCACGGCGTGCGCCGCCCGCACCGGGGCGACACGCTGGACGACATCCTCGCCGCGCCCGACCGCGAGGCGCTGATGGATTGGCTGCGCCAGCAGCGCATGGCCGTCTACGAGGCCGGCTGGCTGATGGTGCACGCCGGCGTCGTGCCGCAGTGGAGCCGCGACGACACGCTGGCCCTGGCAGCCGACGTCGAGGCCGTGCTGCGGGGCCCCGCCCTGCCCGACTTCCTGCACGCCATGTACGGCAACGAGCCGGCGCGCTGGGACCCCGACCTCGCCGGCACCGCGCGGCTGCGCTTCACGGTCAACGCGCTGACAAGGCTGCGCTTTTGCAGCGCCGACGGCGAGATGGACTTCAAGACCAAGGACGGCGCCGGCGCGGCACCTGAAGGCTTCATGCCCTGGTTCGACGCGCCGGGCCGCAAGACCGCCGACACGCCCATCGCCTTCGGCCATTGGTCGACGCTGGGGCTGCTGGACCAGCCGCACCTGCTTGGCCTGGACACGGGCTGCGTCTGGGGTGGCAAGCTGACGGCGGCGCGGGTGGACGGCCTGCAGCGCGAGATCATCCAGGTGGACTGCGAACAGGCGCAGCAGCCGGGCGGCTGAGCCAAGGCACCGTAGAATGCGCGTCCCGCTGGAAGCGTGGGAGAGTGGTTTAATCCAACGGTCTTGAAAACCGTCGAAGGTGTGAGCCTTCCGTGAGTTCGAATCTCACCGCTTCCGCCAGGTTTTCGTGAGTTCGGCAAGGCCGCGCAGCGGCCTTGGACGCACTGCCAGGTGCGGCAATCTCACAGCGTCCGCCAGCTCGAGAAGCAAGAGCGCGATGCATGTTCCTTGCATCAATCGGCAGGACTCGCGTCCAATCCGCGATGCCAACTCACCGGATCTCGCCATGTCACGTTACGTCGATCAGGTTCTCGTGCCCGGCGAGCGAGTCGTCCATCTGGGGCGCACCAGCCTCTGGTCGGTTTGGCACTTGCTGTTGTTCGGCCTGCTCTTGCTGCCCGCCTTTGGCCTTGGGCTCATCCTTTGGGCGGCCGCCTACGTTCGCATCAGGTCAACCGAGCTGGCCGTGACCACCAAGCGAGTGATCGTCAAGCACGGATTCATCCGCCGCCACACGATCGAGATCAATATCAACAAGGTGGAGAGCATTCAGGTCAATCAGTCCCTCATGGGCCGAATGCTCAACTTTGGCACCCTCGTCATTGCAGGCACCGGTGCATCCCATGCGCCCATCGACGGCATCGCAGAGCCACTTGTATTCCGCCGCGCCTTCGTCGAGGCCCAGGACTCGGCACAGAGCAGCCAGGCATAGCGTCAAGAGACGCTTCAGTCGAAGGTGCCCGCCACAAAGGATGCCTTGACCGTGATCAGCCAGCTGCCCTCCACCTTGTGCAGGACGAAGTGGTCGTTGAACAGCTTCTGACCGATCCGCACCCTCACGTTCGCTGTTGAAAGGCTGTCCGAGATGTGCTCGACCGAGAGGATTGCTTCGTCCCTCGGCGCACCCGTCGACTGGGGGCTCGGCCTTCCATGGATGAGCGCCGCATAGTCCTGTGAGGACAGCATGTTCAACCGCCCCCCGTCAAGCCACTGCACGAAGCAGTTCGGGTGGAAGACCTTGTTGAAGTCACGGCTCTTCGGCTCATAGGCCAGATTGAAATAGTCCTCGATCAGAGTGGCTACGGCTTGGGTCTGGGTCATCGCAGGCTTTCATCAATGGGCGAACGATTCGTATAGTGAGGAATCCTTCCGCGCCCGGCTACAGCGAACTGGTTATCGCTGCCATTACCAGAACACATCGACCATGGATGACCTTGATGGAGCGCTTGTCATCGGCCTGCTGGCGCTGAATGCGGTCGCCGAATCGAAGAGCTTCGGCCGTGCTGCCTCTCGGCTGGGCAAGACGCAGCCCGCGGTGAGCCGCTCGATCCAGCGCTTGGAGGACCGTCTCAGCGCCAAGCTCGTGCATCGCACAAGCCGACACGTTGAAGTGACGGATGCCGGGCATGCGTTGCTCTCCAAGGTGCTGCCCCTGCTGCAGGGGATAGAGGATGCGACGGCCGCCGCCTCTGACCAGGCCTCGGCCGTCAACGGCACGCTGCGCGTCGCCTGCGATGCCCGGTTTGCCGGCCTCGTGTTGGCGCCGGAGCTGGCGCAGTTTCTAAAGGCCCACCCGTCTCTTCAACTGAGGTTGGAGACCAAGAACGGTCTCTCGGACCTGGTGAGCGACGGATTTGATCTCGCCGTCAGGTTTGGGCCTCCATCCATCTCGACCCTGGTCTGCCGCAGGCTCTACAGCCCGCGCGTTCTGACCGTTGCCGCGCCGTCCTATCTGGCGCGCCGCGGTCGACCCAGGTCGCCGCAGGATCTGGTGGGCGACGATCATGAGTGCATCGTCGCCATCGATCCCGCCACCGGCAGGCCCTTCGAGTGGGAGTTCTGGCGTGGCGATGAGAAAGTGAAGGTGGCCGTTCGCGGCAACCTGACGGTCACGGACGCCGGAATCAAGATTGGGGCCTGTCTCGCGGGCCACGGGATCGCCCAGGTGATCGACCTCGGGGTCGATTCGCATCTGCGAGCGGGCACGCTGGAGCCCGTCTTGCCGGACTGGGCTGACGAGACATTTCCCCTCTATGTCTACTACCCCAGCCGGACCCACGTTCCGGCCAAGGTCAGAGCCTTCATCGACTTTGTTGTGGGCATGATGCCGGTGCTTCAGCCGGCCGGCCAAGTCGACCTTCGGCCATGAATGGGTCGATCGGCGCCATCAGCTCCTATCGCGACACCACGCAGTCCATCTCTTCGAGCCCCGCGCCGATTCGTGCGCTTGTTCGACTGTCCTGGGCCTAGCTCTCCAGGCCAAGCAGGCGCTCGGCGTTGCCATGGGCGATCAGGGCCTTGTCCGCGTCGCTGACGGGCAGGCCCTCGATGAAGCCGCGCGCGCCGTCCAGGCTTTGGTAGGGGTAGTCGATGGAGTACAGGATGCGCTCCGCACCCATCAGCGCATGGATGAACTGGAAGTGCGGCAAGGTGAGCATGCCGCTGGGCGACACGTAGACGTGCTCGCGGTAGGTCCGCGCGATGGGGCGCTTCAGGCCTGACGCCTGCTGGGGAATGGAGTCCTCCAGCCTCTGCAGGAAGAAGGGCACCATCTCGCCCCAGTGGCCGCTGATGACCTGCAAGCGGGGGTAGCGGTCGAACACCCCGGCGAGCAGCATGCGCACGACCTGGATGCCGGCCTCGTTGTGCCAACCCCAGGCGAACATCGACAGGCGTGCGCTGAGTTCGCGCTCGAAGCCACCGTAGTACGGCGCCTGCACGGCCGGCAGTGGCAGGCCGGGGTGAACGTACAGCGGCACGTTCAGCTCGTCGAACGCAGCCAGCACGGGGGCGTAGCGCGGGTCGTCCAGGAAGGTCTCGCCGGGGCGCCCGTTGATGAGCGCACCCTTGAGGCCCAGCTCCTTCACGGCCCGCTCCAGCTCGCGCGCGGCGGCCTCGGGCGCCCGCCAGGGCAGCGTGGCAAACCCGGCGAATCGCGAGGGATGGGCTTGCGCGGCCGCGGCCAGCTTGTCGTTGGCAGCGCGGTTCAGGGCTATGGCCTGGGCGGCCGGCAGCAGCTGCGGGAAGCCGCCGTAGGAGAGGACTTGCATGGCGATGCCTGCCGCGTCCATGTCGACCAGGCGGGCCGCGCCCATGTCCAGCGCCTTGCGCGCCGACTCGCTGGGCGCGACGACATGCGGGCGGCCGGGCGCGGCCACCTGTTGGCCGTCGATGACGCGGCTGCCCCAGTCGGGGAGATACGGCGCCTCGGCACGCACGAGGCTTTGCGACGCCGCACCGATGGCAGCATCCAGCACGTGCTCTTCGACGCAGATCAGCTTCATGTCGCGCCCCGGCCGCCGATCACGCCAGCAGCGCGTCGCGCAGCGCTTCGCCGAGGCTGGCGGCGGACTGCGGGTTCTGGCCCGTGATCAACCGGCCATCAACCACCACCTTGTTGGACCAATTGGGTGAGTCCTGATGCAACGCGCCGCGCTCGTTGAGCGTGGAGGCCAGCAGGAAGGGCACGACGTGGGTGGACTGGACTTCCTCTTCCTCGCCATCGGTGAAGGCCGCCACGCGCTTGCCCGCCACCAGCAGGCTGCCGTCGGCACGGCGTGCATTGACCAGGGCCGCCGGGCCGTGGCACACGGCGGAGACGATGCCGCCAGCCGCGTCGATCTCGCGGATGAGCTTCTGCGCGCCGGCGCTGTCGGGGAAGTCCCACATCGTGCCGTGGCCGCCCGCGAACATGACCGCCGAGTAGCGTGCAGGGTCGGCGTCATCGATACGCAGCGTGTTGGCAATGGCGTGGCGGAAATCGGCATCCGCCCAATAGCGGGCGACCACCGGGTCCTTCATGTCCTCCAGCCCGTCGAGCGGCGCGGCGCCGCCCTGGATGGAGGCGATCTCGACGCGGATGCCGGCTTGCTGCAGCTTCTCCAGCGGGTGGGTGACCTCCGCCAGGTTGAAGCCGGTGGGGATGCCTGTCGCCCCTTTGACCGGGTTGCTGGTGACGACGAAGAGGATGGGCTTGAGTTCAGAGGCTTGTCGGGTCATGGGCGATGGCTGTGATCACAGGTTGCTGAAGAAGGAGACGAGCTTGGCGATCGCCTGATCCACGTACTCAGGCCGGTCGTAGAGCGCGACGTGGGTGGCGCCTTCGATGACGAACAGCTCTTTCGGGCCTTTCGACAGCGCGAACGCCTGCTCGCTGTAGACCTTGGTGTCGGCGATGCTCCCGGCGATCAGCAGCAGCGGCTGGGTCAGCAGATCCGGAATCAGGTGGAAGACCGTGAAGGCCAGCATCTTGTCGAGGCTGGTCATCAGGAAGCGGCCCTTGGAGTTGGGGTGCTGGCCCCGCGGTGTGCGGTAGTAGTCGTAGGCTTCGCGAAGAAAGGTCGGCGTGTTGTCGTCGATGTCTTCCAGCCGTTCGGGAACGAACGGAGCGTAGAGAGGCTCTGCACCCCTGGCTTCGGCCGTGCGTTGCTGCGCCGCCGCTTGCAGTGTTCCTATCAAGGCAGCAACAGGGATGGGGTTGCCAACAATGGTCCTGGCTGCCTCGCCCATCGGCGTGGCGCTGACCACGCCCACCGCCTTGAAGCGGCGCTCCGACTGGGCAACGGCGAGCGCGTATCCGCCGCCGGCGCAAACGCCGAAGACCCCCATGCGCTCCACGTCGACGTAGGGCAGCGTCGAGAGAAAGTCGGCAGCCGCGCGGGCATCTTCCACGCGCGCCGACGGGTCCTCCAGCAGGCGGGGTTCACCGCCGCTCGCGCCCTGGTAGGAGGCGTCGAAGACGATGACGACGAAGCCATGCGCCGCCAGCCTCCTGGCATACAGGCCTATCGTCTGTTCCTTCACGCCGCCGGCGGGGTGAATGCCGACGAGGGCGGGGTATTGCCTGTCTTCCCGGAAGTCGTCCGGCAGGTGAAGGTGCCCTGAGAGCTGGATCGCTCGATTCGCAAACGAGACGGCTTGGAGCATGAGGAATCAGGCGTTGCCGGCGGCGAAAAGCATTTCCCAGTTCAGGAAGGGGCCCAGCGGAATGACGTCCCAGCCGATGAGGCCGGCCTTGGCCAGCGGGAACTCGGCCAGGGCCTTCCTGGCGGCTTCCACGGACTCGGCCTCGGCGAGGATGGCGACGCCCGGGCGGTCCTGGCGGAAATAGATGTCACGGACGATGCCGCTCTTGTAGAGCTGCCAGCCGTGGCGGGCTTCGTCCTGCAGGTGCGGTTGGTACTGTTCCAGCGTGGCGCCGGGCTGGGGGATGTCGAGGCAAAGCAGTTTCATGAGTGGTCTTTTGTAGAAGAACGGATCAGGCCGGTCCCCGTGGCGGGGCGCTCGCGGCATGCTACGGTTTCCATTAATTCGCCAGTGGCGCATTAACGTCTTGGTTATGATTCCGAAAATTCGACAATAGAACGATGCTGGACAGACTCGACGGCGTGGCGGTTTTTGTGGAAACGGTGGATGCCGGTGGCTTTGCGCGCGCCGCAGAGCGGCTGGCGTTGACGCGTTCCGCTGTCGCCAAGGCCATTGCACGGCTCGAAACCCGGCTGGGCGTGCGGCTCTTTCACCGCACGACGCGGGCGCTGAGCCTGACCGAAGACGGCCAGATCTATTACGAGCGCTGCGTTCGCGCCATGGATGAGCTCCGCGAAGCGGAGGCGCTGCTTGAATCCGGCCGGCACGAGGTCAGCGGGCGGCTGCGCGTCGCGATGCCCGTGCTGTTCGGTCGGCTTTGCGTGGCACCCATCCTGCTGGAACTCGCGCGCGAACACCCGAAGCTGGAACTCGACCTGTGCTTCAGTGACCGCCCGACGGACATCGTTGCCGAGCGCATCGACCTCGCGATCCGCAACGGCAAGTTGGGGCCGGCGACGGGGCAGCTTCGCAGTCGCCGGCTGAGCAGCCAGAGAAAGGTGTTGTGCGCCTCGCCGCACTACCTCGCGGCTCGCGGCCATCCCGCCGACACCCTGTCGTTCGATGGGCATGACGCCCTGCTGTACTGGCGGGCCGACTATGTGCAGCCCTGGACGCTGCCGGACGCCGAAGGCAAGTTGATCGAGGTCACCTTGAGTTCCCGTTTCCGTTTCGATGACCTTGCCGTCGTCGCCGACGCGGCTGCGGCCGGGCTCGGCATCGCCTGGCTGCCGCATTGGCTCGTTCGGGACAGTCTGCAAGACGGTCGCCTCGTCGCGCTCTTCGAGGAGCGCCCGCATGCGTCGGTTGAATGCCATGCGCTTTGGCCGGTCAGCCAGCACATGCCCTTGCGTCTGCGCCTGGCGATCGACACGCTGGTGTCCAAACTTCCGGGCGCCGTCGAACGCTAGCGCCTCTTGAGCGCTTGAAGACCCAGACCTTGTAGAAGTGGCGGCACATCAGCCGCGACTTTCCTTCTCCAATGGCATCGCGGGTGGCCACCTACGATTTCAGTCCGCTGAGGGCCGCCCGCTGACATGAGTTCCGAGCGCTGAACGCGCAGGCAGAACGCCGACAGAAGGGATGGACGCCGTGTGGAATCGCAAGCCGTCACTCATGAGCACGCGCGCCGCCGCGATTGCCGTCGCATCGACACTTTCCATGCTGGTCCTTTCGAGCGTCGCAAACGCCGTGGAGTCGAAGATGCCCTTCATCAGAATCGCCGAGCTTGAGATTGATCCGGCGCAACTCGAGGCTTTCAAGGCAGCCATCGCGGAGGGCGTCGAAGCCGCTGTGCGGACCGAGCCCAAAGTCCTGGCCCTCTACGCCGTGGCCGAACGGGACCGGCCGAACCACATACGCGTCTTCGAGATCTATGCAGACGAGCAAGCTTACGCACAGCACATCCAGACCGCGCACTTCAGAAAGTTCTTTGAATCGACCTCGCCCATGGTGGTGTCTCGCCGCCTGATCGACACGGTGCCGGTTGTGCTCGGAGCCAAGCCATAGCGCGAGGCGCTTTGGTGGCGCTGCCGAACGGATGGAGCGTTGCACGGCACGTTTCGTCGTGCCCCATCGACGGCCTGTCGGCGCCCTGCCACCGACTGTCGCAGCACGATGGCGGCACCGGCAGGCCATCGCGAGGATGCGGCCTTCTTCACGCGTCCCAAGGCAGACCGATGAACTCTCTACGCCACCGCTTTCTCGTGTGCGCGCTCGCTGGCGTCGCCATGGCCGCCCACGCGGCGGAGCCCTCGCCGGCCGAGGCCGATCTCAGTGCCACGATCGCCGTGCTCGACACCGCGGCCTTTGAGGCCTTCAACCATTGCGAGGCACCCGGCCAGCTCGACAAATACGCGAGCTTCTTCGACCCTGCCGTGGAGTTCTATCACGACCTCGGCGGCGTCACGTGGACGCGCGACGTGATGATCGCGCAGACCCGGGCCCATGTCTGCGGCAAGTTCCAGCGCGAACTGGTGCCGGGCACGCTGAAGGTGTGGCCGATCAAGGGCTTCGGTGCGCTGGCCCGCGGCGAGCATCGCTTCTGCCACTACAAGCCGGGCGGCACGACGCATCCCTGCGAGGGCCGCGCCGAGTTCACCATGCTGTGGCGCCAGCAGGGCAATGCCTGGACGATCACGCGCGCCTTCAGCTACGGGCACGGGTCGAACTGACGCGACGCCCGCGACCGCCTCGCGTCACGCTAAATGTTGGTGCTCGACGGGATGCGGCTCGGCAGGAGGTGTTCATACGGCCGCGTGCGCGCCAGGTTGCGCTGCCGGATGGTGTTCTCGACGCCGGCCAGCGCGCTGCGAAAGCGCTCCAGCGGGCCGCCGGGCCGGGTGATGGCGGGGTCGAGCAGCACTGGCGGATACGGGGGGGCGTTGTCGCGGTATTCACCCAGCATGCGGTAGTACACGCCGCCGAGGATGTGGAACAGCAGGATCTGCTCCTGCGCCGCCAGCCGGCTGGGCAGCATCTGCGACCAGGTGGCCTCGCTCTGCCCCACCGCGCCGGCAGGCGCCCACGCGCCGCCCATGCCGGCGTAGAACGGGGCGTAGGTCATCAACGAGGACTGCGGGAAGTTGACGGCCGCGTGCTGGGCGCTGGCATTGAAGATGATGGCCGTCACCACCAAGGCGAGCTGGCTGCGCGTGGTGATGGGCCGGAAGCCCTTGACCTTGCCACTCACGGCCAGCTCGCTGGCCCAGGCCTTGAGTTCGTAGTCGCTCGTCACGTCGGCGTCGCTGGCGTAGTACACGGCGAGGTATTCGCTCACCCATTGCTGGATGGCATTCCAGACCAGCAGCGCGTCGTCGCGGTAGGGGTAGTCCGGCAGCCGACCGGCGTCATCCACGCCGCGTGCGCGCAGATCGTTCGGCAGCATGTTGTCGTAGAAGTCGAAGGCCAGGCGATCACGGCCGCATTCGCGCTGCAGCGTCTCGATGGACGCGGCCAGGATGGTGTCGCCCGTGGTGAGCGGCCCCATGATGACCAGCGCGGCCGCATCGTTGATGAACAGCGTGCCCTCGAGGTGGGGCGCGAGCAGCCGGTTCAGCGGGTGCACGACCGCGAGCTGGCGCTGCGTGGCCATCGCGAAGGCCTCGGACATCAGGTGCGTTCGGCCCAGGTGCACGAACATCTCGTGATAGTTGAAGTCGGCCACCTGCACCGCGGTCTTGGCCGACTGCCACGCCCAGTAGGCGTTGGCGTTGGCCGGATCGGTGGCCCGCAGCACCAGGGGGCTGAGGGCCGGGTCCTGCCCGCACTGGATGGCGACCGGCACCAGCGAGCGGCCGGCCTGGGGGCGCGCGAACAGCGCGATGGGCGCATAGCCGTAGCCGGCGCCCGTCAGCGGCTTGTTCACCGGGCCGGCCGGCGCCATGCCGCCCAGGCTTTCATAGTCCAGCAGGTAGAGCCGGCCACTGCCGGCGGCGTCGAGCAGGCTGTCGTTGTTGCCCTCACCACCCATCGCCTGGCGGTATTGCGCATCGCTCAGCGGGAACTTGGCCGGCAGCGCAGCCACCTGCCGGATCAGCATGGGGTTGGGCCCGCCCACACGCATGTACGCGAAGGTGTCGTCGTCATGCAGCAGGCTCGCTATCGCCGGCTTGTCCAGCGTCACGAACAGCGCGTCGTACTGCGCCACCGTCTTGGGCTGGGGCGCCGTGGTGACCTGCACGGTGAGTTGGTAGTGGATCTGCCGGAGCTGCGTCGCGATGTCGCCCACGGCCGCCGTGAGGTTGGCCAGCAGCGAGAGCACGGCCGCGGGCAGGCTCAGCACGCCAGCGTTGGCAGCTGAGACGCTGTCGAAGCTCGCCTGCGCGGCCGCGAGCCGGCTCCTCAAGCCATCCAGCGTCTGCAGGCTGCTGGCAGCGAGCCCGCTGGGCGCCATCGAGGCCGCCAGATTGGTGACCGCCTCAACTGCCAGCGCCGACGTCTTGAGCTGATGTTCCAGCGTCGGCAGCTCGCCCGCCGGCACCACGGTCGCCATCGGCACGCCGGCGAGGTTGAGGTGGGATTCTGTCCAGAGGTACAGCGCCTGCTGGCTGACGAGCTGGAGCCGGCGCGCCGCCGCGCTGAGCAGGTCCGCCTTCTGCGGCAGCGTGGGCTTGGGAACGGGCAGCGCCGCCGATGCTGGTGAAGGCGTGCCGCCAATCAGGCTCAGGCCGCCCGCCGAGGCGGACCATTGGAGGATGTCTCTGCGTTTCATTGGATTTATCCGGAAGCCGGTGCGCCCATGAGCCTAGCCAGGAAACGGGCCGCACGAGGGGCCGTACACATCATTTCGTGCAACCGGGCGTCACGCACAGCGTTTCGCAGCGGCCTCCTACATACGCCGCCCAACCACGGAACCAAACTTGCCACATAGCAACTGCCGGTGCGGTGCCCCATGAGATTCGTCTTCGACTCCCTCCTCGGCGGCATCCTGGCAACGGTCGTCGCGGGTGCTGCATGCGCTCAACCGGCCGCGCCACTGCCGGCGTCTGCACCGGCTTCGGCGCCCATGACCGCAGCCTCAAGACAGGTTCCGACCCGCAACGCGGCCATCACGGCGTCCGAGAACGCCAAGGAGCCCGGCAACCAGCGCCCCGAGGAACGGGTGATTCCGCAGATCTCCATCCCGCTCAGGAACAAGAACGTCATGCCCCTCGCTGCCATTCCCGCATCGGCGCCTGTCGGCAGCGTGCCCGGTCGTGTGAACGAGGGCGCAGCGCGGTGCGTGGCCATCAGCAGCGCAAGTGAGAAGGCTGCCTGCGAGCGTGGGTTGGCGGCATCGGGGCCGATGAAATCCGAGCGCTGACGCTCAAGCCGCCACCGCGGACGGCCTGCGCGCCATGCCCTTCCACCGGCACAGCAACAGCACCGCGGCCAGGTCAACCACCACCGCGAAGACGCTCGCCTCCGGTCCGAAGGCGCCGCCGCTGAGCCATTGCGGCCGGTCGAGCAGTTGGGGGTGCAGCCATCCGGCCTGGGCCAGGCCACTCACGTCCAAGCCCAGCACCGAGCCTTGCATCCAGTTCCAGCCGAAGTGGATACCGATGGGCAGGGCGAGGCTGCGGGTGCGCAGCCAGGCCAGGCCGAGCAGCAGGGCGCCCAGCGCGTTGTCCAGCGTCGCCGTCGCGACCGTGATGCCGTCCATGCCTGGGTTGCCCAGGTGGGCGACGGCGAAGAGCGCGGCCATCAGCGCCAGCGCCCAGCGCGCCCCCAGGCCCTCCACCAGGCGCTGCAGCACGAAGCCGCGGAACAGCAGCTCCTCCAGCACGGCCACACACAGGAATACCCAGGCGCCATAAGCCAGCGCCGCGAGGCTGCGCGCCGGGTCCAGCTCGAAGCGCACGCCGCCCGCGAGCAAGATCAACGCCGTGACCGCCGCCATCTGCGCGGCCCCGAAAGCCACGCCCAACAGCAACTGCCGCCCCCACGACCCATCCAGCGCCAGCCCCACGCCCGCCAGACGCTGCCGGCGCAGCCGCATGCAGATCCACGTCACCCCCAGCAGAAACACGACCGGCAGCGGCGACAGCCACGCCTTGGCGACGCCGATCTGCTGCAAGCCGTGAGACACCGGCCGGTACACCCACTGGCTGGCCAGGAAGATGGCCATGAAGAGAAGGATCCACCAGCCGCTGCGCAGGCGGCCCTGATCGTTGCGTAGCAGCTTGTTCAATTGCGCATCCTTGCAGGTCGGAGGGGTGGCGGTGCGCGCAATTCTGTTGAGCACGCTTGAGATCGACAACGGCCAGGCGACGAACCGCAGATCGGCCGGACAGACGACCCGATGGGAGCAACGGCCTGCCGGATCAGTCGACCGACAGCAATCCTGGCATCTCGTCCGGCGGCACCGGCCTGCAGAAGCCAAACCCCTGCATCAGGTCGCAGCCCATTGCGATCAGAGCCGCCTCGTCCGCCGGCAATTCCACGCCTTCGGCCACGACGACCATGCGCATGGCGTGCGCAACGCGCACCATGGATTCGACCAACATGTGGGAGTCGGCATTGCCAGACAGCCCGTGCACGAAGAGGCGGTCGATCTTGAGCTTGCGGCAGCGGATGCGGCGCAGATAGGCCAGCGAGCTGTAGCCCGTGCCGAAGTCGTCGATGGCCAGGTTGTAGCCCAGGCCCTGCAAGGTGAAGACGAAGGAATCCGGCTTGTCGATGTCCTCGAAGCCGGCGCTTTCCGTCAACTCGAATTCGATCTCGTCCGGCCCCAGCTGCAGCGTCTTGAGCTGCTGCAGGAAGCGCTCGCGGTGCTGGGGCTTGCGGCATTGCTCCCAGGACAGGTTGACGGCCACCGGCGGGCAGGCCAGGCCTCGGGCGCGCAGGCCGTCGAGGTCGCGGCGCAACACGGCCAGCAGCGCCAGGCTGAGCTCGACGATCAGGCCCGAGTTCTCTGCCACCGGGATGAATTCGGCCGGCGGCACCCAGCCCCGCTGCGGGTGGTGCCAGCGCGCCAGCGCCTCGAAGCCGTGGATGCGGCGCGCGGCGTCATATTGCGGCTGGTAGGCTAGGCAGAACTGCCCCTGCGCCAGGCCTTCGCGTATATCGTGCTCCAGCGCCAGCCGCAGGCGCAGGGCCTCGCCGATCTGCGGCGTGAAGAGCTGGAAGCTGTCCTTGCCGATCTGCTTGGCATGCCGCAGCGCTGCATCGGCACTGCGCAAGGCCTCGCTCGCATCACGCGCGTGCTCGGGCAACGAGACGCCGCCACTGGAGACATGCAGATGCAGCCAATGGCCGTCGTGCAGCACCGGCTGCGTGAGTTCGGCCTGCAACTGGGCGACATGGCTGCGCAGCGCCTCGTCTTCCAGGCCCGGCACCAGCAGCAGTGCGAATTCGTCGGCGGACAGGCGGGCAATCTGGTCGCCGGGCCGGCGCAGCAGCCTGAGCCGCTGGCCAATGGCCTGCAGCACGGCGTCGCCGGCGGCGTGGCGATGCTGATCGTTGATCCGCTTGAAATCGTCGAGGTCCAGGATCAGCAAGGTGGTGCGGCCGTGCTGGTGCAGCACACGCTCCAGCAGCCCGCGCAGGTGCTCACGGTTGGGCAGGTCGGTCAGTGCGTCGAAGCGCGCGAGATAGCGAGTGCGGCGCTCGACCTCCTTGATCTGCACCCGCAGCCGTTTGGACAGCCACCAGGCCAACCCGGCGGTGGCCAGCAGGGTGCCCATGGTGGCGGCGAGGAACTGGCCCACGTCCATCCACATCGGCAGGCGGCTGGCCTCCACGACCAGCATGCCGACGCGCCGGCCGTCGGCCATGACCGGCACCTGCACGCTCGCCGTGCCGGCGGCCTCGTGCAACCAGGTGACCTCGGCCGCGGTGCGCGAGAACTGCGTGAAGACGGCACCATCGCCCTTCAGCAGGCGGGCATGCACGATGGACGGGCTCTGCTGCAGGGCAGCCAGGCTTTCGCCGGCATCGCTGCGGCTGTCGAAGACCAGCGCCGCCGAGACCGTCTGCGCGACGATGTCGGCCTGGGTGCGCAGGTCCTCGAGCTGGCGGTCATGCAATCGCCAGTACTGCAGCACGCTGAGCAGCAGTGCGAAGACCAGCAAGGCGGCCAGCGCGACCACGAGTTCGCGCAGGCGATCGAAGGCATCGGCAAATTGCGGCTTCACGGCGATGTCGTCTGGTGGCGAACGTAGCGGGCCAGGCGCAGCAGCTTGGTGCTGATGGCCAGGCCGACGCGGCGCGCGGCGTCGAGGTCCACGTCGAAGACGATGCGGCCGTCTTCAATCTGCAGGTTGATCATGGCACCCTGCTCCAGCATCACCGCCACATCCGATATGACGAGCACCGGCAGGTCGGCCAACACCGGGCGCAGCGCCGGCTGCGGCGTGGGCAGGTAGAGCAGATGGCAGCCGGCGAGCTGGTCGGCGCGGGCCTGATGGCGCACATCGACGGTGAGGTGCCGGATCGGTCGACCCGCCAGGGACTGAAGCGCGCTGTTCATGCGGCCCTCGCCGACGGTGCACAGCTGCAGCGGCCGCCCCGCCAGCTCGCGGTCGGCGGGCCAGGTGACGAACATCAGCAGGCGGTAGACGACCTCGGCTTTCAAGGTTTCCGGGCTGGCGCTCTGCGCCGCGGCCGGCTGGGCCGACAGCAGGCCGAGCAGGATCGCGCAGCCGGCACGCCAGCCCGCCCATCCCTTCACCGCTGCTCGACTGCCGCGCATGGCCAGGCTCAGAGCGTGAAGCGCCAGTCCAGGCGCCAGGCGCGCCGGGGCTGAGGAATGGCGCTCAGCGACGTGTCGGGGGTCGACGGGTCGAAAATGCGGCGGTCCAGCGCGTTGCTCAGGTGCAGGGCCAGGCTCTGGCGCGGATCGACGTGATAGCGCAGATGGGCGTTGACGAGGGCGCTGGTCGGCACCTCGACGCGGCCGCTGCGACGGCCGAGCAGGTTCCACTCCGTGCCAAGCTGCCAGCGCTGCCACACCGGTGAGACGAGGTCGCCCTTGAACATCCACGAGGGCGAATTGCTCAGGCGCTGGCCGGCGTCGTCGCGGCCGTCCATCCAGGACGCACTGATGTGCCAGAGCCAGCCGTCCGTCGCGCGCCTTTCGACGCCAACGTCCACGCCCCGCAACCTGACGCTGCCGACATTGCGGTACTGCACCACCGCCTCGCTCTCGCTGCCGACGGGCTGCTGCTCGATCAAGCGGTTCATGCGCGTGTAGTAGGCGTTGGCGCTGAGCGCATGGCCGCTGTGGAGCACGTACTCCCAGGCAGCTTCGACGGAGTTGAGGCGCTCGGGCTTCAGGTCGTTGCTGCGCAGCTGGGAAACCCCGCCGTCGTCGTAGAAGCGCTCGTACAGATTGGGCGTGCGAAAGGACTGCGCCCACATCAGCTTGAAGGACTCCCGCTCGTCGGGCCGCAGCGCCAGCACGGCGCGCGGCGACATGGCTGGCGCGAAGCCTCTCACATGGTCCAGGCGCAGGCCGGTGGTCAGCTGCAGCACCGATGAAAGCCGCCACTGGTCTTGCGCGTAGACGCCCGCGGCGTCCTGGGTGACGTGCGAATCCAGGCGCAGCGCATAGGGGTCGACGTCGTAGTTGCGCTGCAGGCCCTGGGGCGAGGTGCGCAGCTCGGCGCCGAACATCAGCTGATGGTTGAGCAGGCCTCGCCAAAGCATGCGCGCCTCCAGCGTCGTCCATTGGGCGCGAGCCTCGTCCTTGTTGACGAGTTGAGGCGCCGGCCCGAAGACATAGCGGCCACGGAATTCATAGCCCGCCACACTGAGCCGCGCCGAGCGGCGTACATCGCCCTGCCAGCCTTCGTCGTAGCTGAGCTCGCCCAGCACCAGGCTGTCGGTGTAGTGGGTGCCGGGCACACCGGGCTCGGTGCCGTAGGGTGCGGTCGGGGCATCCTTGTCGCGGCGCACCGCGTTCAACGCGACCCGCCAGGGGCCGTTGCGGTATTTGGCCAGCAGCGCCACCTGCCGCTCGCCATCAAGACCGCGCACCCAGCCATCGGCCGTGCCGAGTTCGGGCAGGAAGAGGTCCTCGCCGGCGGTGCGCTGCAGGTTGAGGCCGATGAACAAATCACTGTCCGCCGCGGCAGCACCGTAATGCATCTCGGCGCGGCGCGTGCCGTTCTCGCCCACACTGCCCTGGGCCGTCAGGCCCGGCGCGTCAGCGCCATTCAGCGTCACGACGTTGACGACGCCCAGCAGCGCATTGCTGCCGTAGATCGAGGAGCCGGGGCCGTGGACGAGCTCCACCCGCTTGACCCATTCGGCGACGATGGGCAGCTCCAGCTGCGGCAGCCCCTGGTCAAAGATCGCGTCATTGACGCGCTGGCCATCGATGGCCATCAGCAGGCGGGCGCTGTAGTCGCCCGGCCGGTTGAAGCCGCGCAGCCCCAGGGCGCTGTAGGTGCGCGAGTTGCTGAGGTAGACGCCCGGCAGGCGGGCCAGCTGGTCACCCACGGTCTGGTGGCCAAGGGCATCGGACACACCCCGCTCCAGCACGCTGACCGATGCCGGCGCGTCCATCAGGCTCTGGGCATAGCGGGACGGACCCTGCACTTCCCGTTTCAGAAGCGCTTCGAGCGCCTGGTCGTCCGAGGCATCGGCGGCGGCTGGAGCGGCTTGAGCCGCTGGAGTCAGGGCCAGCGTGGACAACCACGCCAGCGCAATTAGGCGGCTTTTCACAAGGGCGGTCGCCGGCAGACGTCGGCGGCGATGGGAAACGGTGCCGAAAGCTTAGCTTTGGCCCCGTCCGCAGTCGCTGTCACATTTCACAACAACGCCGGTTGCGAGCCGGTCCGCGACTCAATTCACGGTTTGCCGGTGTAACGGGTATGGAAACGTCGCCCCTGCGCGTCCATGGCCTGCAGCCACAGCTCCGATGTGACGCTGCCCACCGGCGTGTACGCCGTGCTCAGCGTCGCCGCCGTCTTGGGCGGCAGCGGCACGCTCGTGTCCAGCACCGTGGGCGCTCCGCCGGCGGTCGGCGTGAAGACGCGCTTGATCTCGATGAGGCGCAGGTCGGGGTTGGCAGCGGCCCAGGCGGCCCAGTTGATCACCAGGCTGCCGCTCTGCAGCGAGGCAGCGGACACCGGGCTGGCTGCAGACACGCTGTCAACACTCGGGAAGCGCGTGGCAGCCGGCTCGCCGAGCACGTCGGCGCGCAGCCAGGCGTTGCGCGTCTCGGCCACGCCGGAAATCGTGTAGCTGGCGATGAACTTGGCACCACGCACGCTGTCCGCGCTGCCGATCCAGCCGACCGCCGAACGCTGGATGGCGATGTCGCCCACGCCGCCCGTCGGGATCAGGTTGGTGGCGCCCGGCGTGGACGACACGCACAGCAGGAGCCGGTTGCAATAGCCGAAGGGAATGCTGAAGCCGCCGGGTAGCTGCACCGTGGCCGAGCTGAGCAGCTGCGTGGCCGGAATGCCGGGCACGGGATCGGCCGTCTGCGCCTGGACCTCAACCTGCAGGCCGATGCCCGGGTTGGGCACCACGGCACCGCTGGCCGTGCCATCGGCATTCAGCGCCAGGAAGCCCAGCGGATACACACCGACGGCCAGCTTCTTGCCGTTGCCGATCAGGTTCCATTTGTTGGTCGTCGTGGCCGACTTGTTGTAGCTGACCGCGTCGCTGAAAAGGTCGACGACTGCACCGGTGGAATCGCTGATGACGGCGCCCACCAGCACCTTGGCGCAGTTGCCGGCGGTCGGTGCATCGTCGGCGCAGCCCAGCAGCTGGAAGCGGCCAAACTGGCGGTTGCCCGTCGTATAGGTCGACAGGATGCCGGCGATGTCGGCCTTGCTGCGGCCGTTGTGCTTGTCGTAGCCGGTGACGAGGACGGAGTTCAGCAGCGTGCTGACGTCGCGCCCCTGGGCGATGAGCTGGTTCAGCGCCGCGCCGAGGTCGTCCAGGCCAGACAAGGTGCTGAGCAGCGTCGTCGCGCTGGTCGCGGCCTTCAGCGTGGAGGTGATGGCGGTGGCCGGCGTACCGCTGGCCTTGAGCAGCTCGGTCTGCGCCGTGGGCAGCTCGACGACGACTTCGGCCGTCGGTGCGGCGAGGAATTTGTTGCCGATCTGCAGCACCGGCACGTTGAGCTTGGAGCGTGCGAGGTCGATGCGCACGCTCTCGATGAGCAGGTCGTGAGCACCCTTGTTGGCGGCAAAGGTCGAATCCGCCAGCAGGTCCAGAGCCGCGGCGTCGGTGATCTTCAGGTCGCTGACCTGGGTCTTGACCAGGGTCTTCAGGAAGGTGCCGGCAGCGGGTGCGGCGCTGGCCATCTGGCTGAGCTGGCTGGCGCTGGTGGCAGCAGCCGTAAACACCGGGGCGGGTTCGGTGCCGAGGGCCAGCGCAACAACGGCATTGGTCAGCGGCGTCACATGGCCGACCATGGCGGCGCTGATGGTTGGCACGGTGGAATGCAGGACCTGCATGGTGCCGGCAGCATCCATGCCGCGCGCCTGGATGAGCAGGGGCGCGGCGGGGCTGGTGGTGCTCAGCGTCAGGCTGTAACTGCCGTCGGCGCCATGGGTGGTGGCCGTGCCAACCGCCTTGCCCTGTCCGTCGACGACGCTGATCTGCGCATTGACGAGGGGCGCGCCCGTGGCGGCAACGCCGCGCAACGTGGGCGGCTTGTCCAGCACAGGCGTGTCCGAACCGCCACCGCCGCCTCCGCAGGAGGCGAGCAGCAGGGTCAGGGCAAAAGCAGCAAGGCGGTACAGCATGGCGCGGGCGTGAATCTGGGCTTGGGCCAGTGTGCCGCGCCAGCCCACCGGGTGGTGGGCCGTTAAAGGGCCGAAATCAGCGGCTGATCTGCACCCAGGCCAGCTCCAGCCAGTTGTCGGGCCGGTGGATGGCCGTGACATTCGCACGCGCCGCCCACGGCACCACCTGGTGGTGCAACGGGATGATGTTGACCTGCTCGCGCAGCTCGGCCAGCGCGCCGCGGATCTGCTGCTCGCGCTTCCTGGCGTCCGGCTCGACGCTCGATTGAGCCGCTAGCGCGTCCGCCTTGTCGTTGCGGAAGCCGCCGAAGTTGTAGTTGCCCACACCCTTGTCGCCGCGCGTGCGGTACAGCGGCGTCAGGATGCTCTCGGCATCCGTCACCGAGCCGCCCCAGCCGTACATATAGAGGCTGGTGTCGTACTTTTCCAGCTTGGGGAAATAGATGACGCGGGGCATGGCATTGACCTTGACCTTGATCTTCAGCTGGGCCCACATCGAGGCCAGGGCCGTGCAGATCTCCTCGTCGTTGATGTAGCGGTTGTTGGGGCAGTCCAGCGTCACCTCGAAGCCGTCGACAACGCCCGCGTCGGCCATCAGCTTCTTCGCGCCGGCTAGGTCGTGCGGCAGGCGGGCCTGCAGGGCCGGGTCGTCGAAGGAGGCGATGCCGGACGGGGTCAGCGCGCCGGTGGGTACCGACAGGCCGCTCATCAGCTTGGTCCTGAGCGCGTCGATGTCGATGGCCTGGTACAGCGCCCGGCGCACGCGCACGTCCTTGAAGGGGTTCTTGTCACCGGGGACGTTGCCATAGAGCAGCTTGTCGCGCGACTGATCCATGCCGATGAAGACGAGGCGGTTTTCCGGCCCCTCGATGACCTTGACGCCAGCGGTGTTGCGCAGGCGCGCAATGTCGCGCGGCGCGGGGTCGAGCACGAAATCGACTTCGCCCGACACCAGCGCGGCCAGACGGGTCGCGTCGGTCGCGATGGGCGTGTAGACGACCTCCTGGACGTTCCCTTCAAACTTGTTCCACCAGTTCGGGTTGCGCTTGAGCACGGTCTTGATGCCGGGCTGGCGGCTGGCCAGCATGAAGGGGCCAGTGCCGTTGGTGTTCAGCGCCGTGAAGCTCTCTTCCTTGTTCTTGAAGTCCAGCGGCTTGGTGGCCTTGTGTGCCTCGCACCACTTGCGGCTCATGATCCACAGCTGGTCGATGTGCTGCAGGAAGATGGGGTTGAAGGTGGTCAGCTGGAAGTCCACCGTCAGCTCGTCGACCTTTTTGGCCGTGCCAACGGCATTGGCCCAGACGGCGATCTGCGAGGTGGGCTCCTTGGCGCGCTGTACCGAGAAGACGACGTCATCCGCCGTCAGCGGCGTGCCGTCATGGAACTTGACGCCGGGGCGCAGCTTGAAGCGCCAGGCGAGCGGCCCGGTCTGCTTCCATTCCGTGGCCAGGCCCGGCACCAGGCTCAGCTTGGCATCGCGATTCGTCAGCCGCTCGTAGATCTGGCCGTTGACCATGTTGGTCAGGCTCTCGTTCTGCGAGTCCGGGTCCATGGTCTGCGGGTCGCCCTGGCTGGCCCAACGCAGCGTCTGCGCGGACACACCGCAGGTCCATGCCAAAAGAGCTACACCCAGCCATCGCTTCATTGCCATCTCCCAACTGCAGGGCTGGCAGTTTAGGAGGCCGTCAAAGCCCCTTCGTTACCGTTTGGCGTTCGGGTTCCAGAGCTCGTCCAGGTGGGTGAAATTCCAGTCCTCGGGCGGCTCGCGGCCGGCGATGCGGTCGGTGGACGTGGCCAGGTCGATGACTTGCAACGGGATGGGCATGCTCGACTTGGTCGAGTAGAAGACCTTGACGCGCGGCGCGACCAGTGAAGTGGCGTTCTGCTCGACAACCACCGCCAGGCGACCCGACTGCAGGCGCACCAGGGTGCCGGTCGGGTAGATGCCGACGCTCTTCACGAAGGCCTGGAAGACGCTCGGGTCAAACTGCCCCTTCCACTGTGACATGCGCTGCAGCGAGCCGGCCGGGTCCCAGGCGTTCTTGTAGGGCCGGGTCGAGGTGATGGCGTCGTAGACATCGCAGACCGCGCCCATGCGCGCCAGCAGGCTGATCTGGTCGCCGGCCAGCTTGTGCGGGTAACCGCTGCCGTCCATCTTCTCGTGGTGGTGCAGGCAGACGTCCAGGGCGGAAGCCGGCACCTTGGCGCCGTCCTTGAGCAGGTCGAAGCCGCGCTCGGGGTGGCCGCGCATGACGTCGAATTCGGCGTCGGTCAGCGCACCGGGCTTGTTCAGCACCTCCATGGGCATCTGCATCTTGCCGACGTCGTGCAGCAGCCCGGCCAGGCCAGCTTCACGCACTTCGGCATCGGACAGCCCCATCTGCCGGCCCAGAGACACCATCAGGCCGCAGACGGCGACCGAGTGCATATAGGTGTAGGTGTCCTTGTCCTTGAGCCGCGCGAGGCTGAGGAAGGCCGACGGGTTGCGCGCCAGCGAGGACGTGACCTCGTCGACGATGGGCAGGCAGACCTCGGTGTCGATGGCCTTGCCCAGCCGCGCCTCGTTGAACAGCGCCATGACGGCCACCTTGGCCCGGCCCAGCACCTGGGTGGCGCGGTCGAGCTCGGACTCCATGCTGACGCGCGGCTGAGGGGCGGCTGTGGCGGGCGGCGTGGGCGGGGAAGCGACGGTCACGGCGGCGATTGGCGCAGGCGCAGCCACATCCCCGCCCTTGCTGACGTCGATCCAGACGGCCGACACGCCGCTGGCCTGCAGGGCGGCAAGGTCGGCGGCATCGGTCAGCACGAACTTGGTCTTCCAGAACGGATGAGAGAGCCAGGCCCCCTCCATCGCCTGGAGATACATGCCCAGCCTCACGTCGGAGGTCGAGATCTTCTTCAACATGACAGCGTCGTCTATGCGCACCAGTATCCGTGCGTGACGCAGGCAAGGCCTTGCAACGATCGTGCAGCCCTGCACGCTTTTGCCGCGGGCAACAAAAAGCCGCCTTGAAGGCGGCTCGGTCGGGCGGCGGTCGCGCCGGATCAGCGGAACTTGCCCTGCGGCACGGTGGCCAGTTCGGTCGGCAGCGTGCTGATGTAGCTGGCGATGGCCTTCAGTTCGGCGTTGCTGAACTGCTTGACCTGGCCGGCCATGACGCCGTTGCTGCGGCCCACCCCGGGGTTCTTCTCGGTCTTGTAGGACTTCAGCGCGACGGTCAGGTAGTCGGCGTGCTGGCCAGCCAGCTTGGGGTAGCTCGGGTCGATGGGCTTGCTGAAGTTGGCGCCGTGGCAGGACACGCAAGCGCCCTTGGTCAGCAGCTCGGCCACATTGGCAGGCGCGGCCGGAATGCTGTCGGCCACCGCCGGCAGCTTGGCCTGCTGCTCGTAGAAAGCGGCCACGTCGTTCATGTCCTGCTCGCTCAGCGAACCGGCAATGCCGCGCATCGTCGGGTGCTTGCGGTCGCCCTTGGCATAGGCCTGCAGGGCCGAGACGATGTACTTGGCGTTCTGGCCCGCGATCATCGGCACCTTGTGGATCTCGGGGAAGCTGGCCTGGTAGCCGACGATGCCATGGCAGCCGATACACATCGCGACCTTGGTCTCACCGGCCTTCACGTCCTGGGCCTGGGCTGCGAGGGCAGCAAAGGCGGTGGCCAGGGCGAGCGAGATCTGCAGCAGTTTTTTCATGGTCCCAAGAGGTTCGGGTTGGTGTCGTGTTCCGGAGCGGCGGCGATTATAGGAGGCCTCCTATACTGGTCCGGCCCCTCTTCAGTTCGGGTTTTGCCCCGGTTTTCCCAATGAAATTCCAAGGTTCCGACCAGTACGTCGCCACGGCCGACCTGATGCTCGCGGTCAATGCCGCGGCGACGCTGCAGCGGCCGCTGCTCATCAAGGGCGAGCCCGGCACCGGCAAGACCATGCTGGCCGAGGAAGTGGCCGGCGCTTTAGGCATGCCGCTGCTGCAGTGGCATATCAAGAGCACCACCAAGGCCCAGCAGGGCCTGTACGAGTACGACGCCGTCAGCCGGTTGCGCGACAGCCAGCTCGCCGGCATCGAGGGCAGCGAGCGCGTTCGCAACATCGAGAACTACATCGTCAAAGGCGTGCTGTGGCAGGCCTTCGAGGCCGACGAGCCGGTCGTGCTGCTCATCGACGAGATCGACAAGGCGGACATCGAGTTCCCCAACGATCTGTTGCGCGAGATCGACCGCATGGAGTTCTATGTCTACGAGACCCGGCAACTCATCAAGGCGAAACACCGGCCCCTGGTCTTCATCACGTCCAACAACGAGAAGGAACTGCCCGACGCATTCCTGCGCCGCTGCTTCTTCCACTACATCAAGTTCCCCGACGCCGAGACGATGAAGAAGATCGTCGATGTGCACTTCCCGACCTTGAAGAAGGACCTGCTGGCCGCCGCGCTGAAGAACTTCTACGACGTGCGCAACCTGCCCGGCCTGAAGAAGAAGCCCAGCACATCGGAGCTGATCGACTGGCTCAAGCTGCTGCTGGCCGAAGACATCCCGGTGGACGCGCTGCAAGCCAAGGACGAGAAGGTCAGCATCCCGCCGCTGGTGGGGGCGCTCCTGAAGAACGAGCAGGATCTGACGCTCTTCGAGAAGCTCGTCTTCATGCAGCGCAATAACAGATGATGCAGCCCCCACGCGTGCTTACGCCCGCTGCCCCCCGAGGGGGCGCCCAGCGGCTCCGGACGGCCGAGCGCCGCTGATGGCTCAAGACTTCGACCGCGCGATGCGCGAAGGGCTGGCGGATGCCGTCGGCTTTGTGCTTGGCGCGCTGGCCGGCTGGTGGCTGGGCCGGCAGTTCGGCATCGACTTCATCGCCAGCACCGACTGGAATGCGCAGCAGCTCGTCGGCCTGCTGCTCATCGTCGCCGGCTGCGGCGGCGGCCGCTTACTGGCGCGGCGGCTGATGCTGAAGGACAAGCCATGAAACCCGTCCTGCCCGTGACGCTGGCCGCCGGCCCCATCCACCTCGTGCCGCTGACGCTGGACCATGTGCCCGGCCTGCAGGCCGCGGCCGCGGACGGCGAACTGTGGAACTTGCGCTTCACCAGCGTGCCTGCGCCCGACGAGGCCGTCACTTACGTCGAAGCGGCCCTGGCCGGGCAGGCCGCCGGCCACCGCCTGCCCTTCGCCGTGCTGGATGCCGCCACCGGCGAGGTGCTGGGGTCAACGAGCTATCACGACATCGTGCCGGCCATCGAGCGCGTCGAGATCGGCTACACCTGGTATGCCCAGCGTATGCAGCGCAGCGCCGTCAACACGACCGCCAAGCTGCTGCTGCTGACCCACGCCTTCGAAACCCTGGGCGCCAAGCTCGTGGGCTGGCGCACCGACAACTTCAACCACGCCTCGCAGCGCGCCATCGAGCGCCTGGGCGCCAGGCGCGACGGCGTGATCCGCCACCATGCGCTGCGCCGCGACGGCACGGTGCGCGACACCGTCATGTACAGCCTGACCGTGGGCGAATGGCCCGAGGTCAAGGCGCACCTGAACTGGCAACTGACTCGACAGCGAACATGAAAAGACAATCCAAGGCCTTTGACGTCGATGCACTCTGGGCCCTGGATCGCATCGGCGAACCCAGCCTCAGCCCCGATGGTGCCCAGGCCGCCGCCGGCGTCACGCGCTACTCGATGGAGGCCAATCGCGCGCAGAGCAGCCTGTGGTTGTTCTCGACACTGGGCGGCGAGCCGCGCCGCCTGACCGAAGCGGGCGAGAAGGACGGCAACCCGCAATGGAGCCCGCGTGGCGACCTGATCGCCTTCACCGCCAAGCGCGAACAGGCCGGCGTGAGAGACGAGGAGACGCAGCTTTATGTGATCCCGCCGGACGGCGGCGAGGCGCGCCGCGTCGGCCAAGTGCCCACGGGCGTCGAGTCCTTCAAGTGGTTCCCCGACGGCCGGCGCATCGCCTTCGTGTCCTGGGTCTGGCCCGATCTGAAGGGCGCAGCCCAGGCTGCGCGGCTGCGCGACTTCAAGAGCCGCAAGGAAAGCGCCTACGTCACCGACGAGGCCTTCTACCGCTTCTGGGACCACCACCTGCCGATGGACCGTGTGCCGCACCTGCATGTGATGGATGTCGAGACGGGCAAGGTGCGCGACCTGTTCGAGGGCACGGCCTGGGAGCTGAGCCGCGCCGAGCCGGATGTGAATTGCTTCGACGTGTCGCCCGATGGCCGGCGCATCGCCTTCGCGTTCGACCCCACCGCCGAGAAGAAGCTGGACGGCCGCTTTGCGCTGGCCGAGATCGACGTGAGAACGCGCCAGGGCCAGACGCTGCTGCAGGACGGCGACTGGGACTTCGCCGCGCCGCGCTACAGCCATGGCGGCGCTCACCTCGCCTTCCTGGCCAGCCACCAGGCCCTGGGCCACAACCATCCGAACCAGCTCGCCGTGCTGGACCAGCAGGGCCGCTGGGCCGTCTTCAGCGAGGATTGGGACCATGAGGTCAGCGCACCGCTGCGCTGGGCCGAGGACGACCAGGCGGTGTACTTCGCCGCCGAGGAGCGTGGCCGTCGCCACCTCTGGCAGTTCGCGCTGGGCGACCGCACCGCCGAACGGGTTTTCGAGGGAGGCCATGTCGGCAGCTTCGCGCTGTCGGCCGGCTTCCTCGTCGTCAACCACGACGGCATGCAGTTCCCGCCGCGGCTGTCGGTGCTGGCCGACGATGGCCTGCGCCGCATCGAGTCGCTGAACGACGAGCGCCTCGCGGCCCACAACTTCGGCCGCCACGAGGAGGTCACGATCCAGGGTGCGCGCGGCGACGACGTGCAGATGTGGCTGACCTACCCGCCGGGCTTCGATCCGAAGAAGAAGTGGCCGGTCATGCACGTCATCCACGGCGGCCCGCACACTGCTTTCGGTGACAGCTGGCACTGGCGCTGGAACCACCAGGTGTTCGCCAGCCAGGGCTATGTCGTCGCCTGCGTGAATTACCACGGCTCATCCAGCTTCGGCCACGAGTTCCTGGACAGCATCACTGGCCACTGGGGCGAGTACGAGTTGCAGGATGTCGAGGCCGGCACTGACTGGCTGCTGAAGAAGTCATGGGTCGACCGCAAGCGCGTCGTCGCCGCTGGCGGCAGCTATGGCGGCTACATGGTGGCCTGGATGAACGGCCACGTGAAGGCCGGGCGATACCAGGCCTACGTCTGCCACGCCGGCTGCTACGACTGGCAGGCCATGTACGCCGACGACGCCTACAGCTGGCATCGCAAGGAGCTGGGTGCGGCCTATTGGGATGATCCGGCCCGCGTCGCGGCACAAAGCCCGCATGCCTTTGCCAAGCATTTCAAGACGCCGACCCTCGTCATGCACGGCCAGTTGGACTACCGCGTGCCCGATGCCCAGGGCCTGGCCTACTACAACACACTGAAATCGCTGGGAGTGCCTTCGAGGCTGGTCTGGTTCCCGGACGAGAACCACTGGGTGCTCAAACCGCGCAACAGCCGGCTCTGGTACGGCGAGTTCTTCAACTGGCTGGCCCGCTACACCGCCTAGGACAAGCCCGACGTCCAGCAGGCGGGCGAGACGGTGTCGGCTCTGCATAATCCGCAGAACTTCGATCCCGGCCCTGCTCCATGCTGTGCTCCATGCTGATCCAGTTCTGCTGCACGCTGCCTGCCTTGCATGAAGCGCCGCCGTCCGGTCGCCCGCAGCAATGAGCGAAGCGGCTGGCGGTCCACCCGGGCGCAAAACCCCAGAAGACCCGGTAGAGCCCACCATCGCCGTGGAGGTCCAGCTGACGCCGGGCCACACCCTGCCGCCCGGCACGCGCATCCACGACTACCGCATTGACCGGGTGCTGGGAGAAGGCGGTTTCGGCATCGTCTATCTCGCCACCGACGTCGCCCTGGAGCGGCAGGTCGCCATCAAGGAATACCTGCCCTCGTCGATGGCAGCACGCGCCGGCAATTCGCTGACAGTGCTGGTCAAGTCGCCCAACCATGCAGAGACCTTTGCGATCGGGCTGAGGAGTTTTGTCAACGAGGCCAAGCTGCTGGCCCGCTTCGACCACCCGGCGCTGCTCAAGGTGCATCAGTTCTGGGAGGGCAACGGCACCGCCTACATGGCCATGCCCTACTACCAGGGGCAGACGCTGAAGGAGGCGTTGGCCAGGCTCGGCCGGCCGTCGACCGAAACCGAGGTGCGCGCCTGGCTGATGCCGCTGCTGGATGCGCTGGAAGTGCTGCACAACGAGCACTGCTACCACCGCGACATCGCGCCGGACAACATCCTGCTCACCGACCACGGGCCGCTGCTGCTGGACTTCGGCGCCGCACGCCGCGTCATCGGCGATCTCACGCATGCGCTGACCGCCATGCTCAAGCCGGGCTTTGCGCCCATCGAGCAATACGGGGACATGCCTGGCGTCACCCAGGGCCCATGGACCGACATCTTCGCGCTGGCCAGCGTGCTCTACGCAGCCATCAGCGGCCGCCGCACGGTGGCTTCCGTCGAGCGGCTGCTCAACGACCAGCTGCAACCGCTGGCCACCGTGGCGGCGGGTCGCTGTGGCAACGCCTTCCTCGCGGCCGTCGACCGTGCGCTGGCCATCCACCCCAAGGACCGCCCGCAATCCATTGCCGAGTTCCGGACCCTGCTCACTGCCGGCGACACGCAGGTCATCGATCTGCTTGAGCTGCAGGCTTTGGGCCTCCCGACCGGCGACGAAACGGTGCTGTTGCCGGATTTCGACCCGACTCAGGTCGCATCGATCAGCCCGTTGCTCGCGCCGCGGGAGCCGACACGCCCCGAACCACCGCCGCCGCCCGCCGTGGCTCGCACGCAGCTGCCTGCGGCGGCGCCGCCCCCGGTGCTGCCTGCCCCGCCCCCGCCGACAGCTCTTCCAGCGTCCAGCGCCGTGCCTGCACAGGCGTCCGTGCCGGCCCCGCCGCGCCGCGCTCTCCTCCTGAGCGCGGCGGGCGTGGTGGGCCTGGCCGCGGCCGCCTGGGGCGGATATGCCTTGCTCTGGGCACCGGCGCCCGCCGAGCTGGCGCCGCCACCCGCGCCGGCGTCGGCCGCCGCTGCGGCTCCAGCTCCAGCGCCGATCGCTTCCAGCCCAGTCCAGGCTGCCTCGGCGGCCTCTGCACCGGACACGCCCGCCTCCACCGCCCCCGTGCCACCGGCTCCCGTGCCGGCACCCACAGCCTCAGCGCCGACGCCCATCGCCGTGGCGCCGGCGGCACCCAAGCCGCGCCCTGCCGTGACCGCTCCTGCGCCCTCCGAGGCGAAGGGCGCAAAGTGCAGTGATATTCTGCAAAAAGCCTCACTGGAACCGCTGACGGCGAGTGAGACCGCTTACCTGAAAAAGGAATGTCGATGAGTAGCGCTGGCCACACGAATCGCATCAATTTTTCAGTGCAACTGGGGCGTGCCGCGATGCTGGGCTGCATGGCCCTGCTGGCCGGCTGCCTGGCGACGGCGCCGACACAGCCCACGGTATCGACCAACGAGCTCTCCTTCAGCGAGGCTGTCGTCGTCGCGACCGATGGCCTGGTGAACCAGACTCAGAAGCTGCCCGCCTTCCTGGCGAAGATGGAGTCCAAGATCGTCAGGAAGAACGTCGTGGTCGACCCCATGATCGACGCGGCCAGCGGCCAGCAGACCCAGACCACGCAACTGCTCGAGCGCCGCATTGGCGAGCGCCTGGCCGCGCGCAAGGAAGGTGGCTTTGACCTGCTGCCCTTCAAGACCGAGAACCTGTCCAAGGTGCAATACCTGCTGACCGGTACGCTGACCCGGCAGCCGGGCACCGCGATCAAGCGGCCGTTGAACATCAACCTGGCATTGGTGGAGATCAAGACGGGCCAGGTGGTGGCGCAAGCCTCGGCACTGGCCCGCGATGACGGCCTCAACCACACGCCGCTGGCGATCTACCAGGACAGCCCGGTGCTGGTGAAAGACCGGGTGATCGACGGCTACATCAGCACGTCGTCGACGGCGCCGGGCAGCGCGGCCAATGGCGTGTACATGGAGCGCGTCGCGGTGGCCAGCGTCATCAACGAGGCCGGCTCCCTCTATAACACCGAGCGCTATCAGGAATCGCTGGCCAAGTACCAGGAGGCCCGCACCCAGGCTGGGGGCGAACAACTGCGCACGCTCAACGGCATCTATCTCAACAACGTCAAGCTCGGGCGCACCGCCGAGGCCGAGTGGGCCTTTGGCCAGATCGTGGCCTACGGGCTGCGCTCCAACAAGCTGGACGTGAAGTTCCTCTTCAACCCCGGCAGCACGGAGTTCTGGTCCGACCCCAAGGTCAGCGGCGCCTATCCGATGTGGCTGAGGCAGATCGCCAAGGAGGGCGCCGGCGCCCGCGTCTGCATGGTCATCGTCGGCCACACCAGCCACACCGGCTCGGAGCAGACCAACGACGCGCTCTCGCTGCAACGTGCCACTTTCATCCAGCAGCGCCTGGCGGCCGAAGCCTCGCCCCTGGCCCAGCGCGTCAAGGCCAGCGGCATGGGCTGGCGCGAGAACCTGGTCGGCAGCGGCAGCGACAACGCGGTGGATGCCCTGGACCGGCGTGTCGAGTTCCGCGTGGTGCCCTGTAACTGATACCCCTCGTCCAGCCGCACCCCGCTGAACGCGGCGCGTCTGACCGGTCCCCGAGGGGACGGCGATGCTTGCGGCATTGAGCCGCAAGCACATCGCCAGCGCGGGCCGGCTAGGGAGCGGCCCGGCGCTCGGCCCGAAAGACGGCATCCCTAACTCCGGCGAGACTCGCGCTGCATAATCGTTTTCGACCTGCAGTCCCCGAGTCCGCACCGATGCTGATCCAGTTCTTCTACACGCTGCGCGCCGCCAAGCTCAAGGTGACGGTACCCGAGTACCTGACGCTGCTGGAAGCCCTGCAGGCCGGCGTCATCGGCGGCCCCGACAACGGCGGCGTGGCGAGCATCGACGACTTCTATCACCTGGCCCGCACGTCCCTGGTCAAGGACGAAACCCAGTTCGACAAGTTCGACCGCGCCTTCGCTGCCTACTTCAAGGGCGTGGAGATGCTGACCGACTTCACGGCCGACGTGCCGCTGGAGTGGTTGCGCAAACAGCTTGAGATCCAACTCTCGCCCGAGCAGAAGGCTGCCATCGAGAAGATGGGCTGGAACGAGCTGATGGAAACGCTCAAGAAACGCTTCGAGGAGCAGAAGGAGCGCCACGAGGGCGGCAACCGCTGGATCGGCACCGGCGGCACCAGTCCCTTTGGCAACAGCGGCTACAACCCGCAAGGCATCCGGATCGGCGGCTCTGGGGGCAACAAGAGCGCCGTCAAGGTCTGGGAGCAGCGCGCCTACCGCGACTACGACGACACGCTGGAACTCGGCACGCGCAACATCAAGGTGGCGCTGCGCCGCCTGCGCCGCTTTGCGCGCGAAGGGTCGGAGCTGGAGCTGGACCTGGACGGCACCATCCACGGCACCGCCGCCAATGCCGGCATGCTGGACATCCGCATGCAGCCCGAGCGCCACAACAAGGTCAAGGTGCTGTTGCTGATGGACGTGGGCGGCACGATGGACGAACACGTGAGCCGCGTGGAAGAACTCTTCAGCGCCGCCAAGACCGAGTTCAAGCACCTGGAGTTCTATTACTTCCACAACTGCGTCTACGACTTCGTCTGGAAGAACAACCGGCGGCGCTTCGCCGAGAAGCTCAACACCTTCGACCTGATCCGCAAATACAACCGCGACTACAAGCTCATCTTCGTCGGCGACGCGACCATGAGCCCCTACGAGATCCTGCAGGCCGGCGGCAGCGTCGAATACAACAACGACGAGCCCGGCGCCGAATGGATCCAGCGGCTCACCCACGCCTTCCCCAAGTACGCGTGGATCAACCCCGAGCCGCAAGGCGTCTGGCAGTACCGGCAGAGCATCGCGCTGATCCAGCAGCTGATGCAGCAGCGCATGTTCCCGCTGACCCTTTCCGGACTCGAAGGCGCGATGCGGCTGCTCAGCAAATGAAGCGTCTCTTTGCACTGCTCGTCGCAGTGCTGCTGAATGCCTGTGCCACGCAGGCTCCCCCGCAGGCACCCGCCCCACCGGCGCCGGACATCCCGGCCGACGCGCCGGCCGTCTACAGCGTCGACATCCGCATCGACGGCGAAAGCCGCGAGGCCGCGCGCCTGCGCACGCTGCTGGCCCAGAACCTCGACCTTGCCCGCTACCGCGCCAGCGAGGCGGCGCTGAGCCGGGTGGAGCTGGCCCGCCTGGCCGCTGCGGCGCCCGCGCAGGCCGAGACGCTGCTGGAAACCGAGGGCTACTTCAACGCCAAGGCCGACGTGGACCGCGACCCGGCAGACGAGACGCGGCTGTTGCTCACCGTCAAGCCGGGGCCGGTGGCAAGGGTCGACAAGCTCGAGCTCGAGTTCACCGAAGGCCTGGCCGACGAGCAGGCCCAGGCCCTGCGGGAAGTCCTGCGCAGCGCCTGGACGCTGAAGAACGGCGCCGCCTTCACGCAGTCGCAATGGGCCTCGGCCAAGAGCGATCTGCTGCTGCGCGCGCGCAATGGCGGCTATCCGCTGGCGCGCTGGGCCGAGACGGCCGCCCGCGTCGATCCCGACACGCAGACCGCCGAGCTCCACCTCGTGCTGGCCAGCGGCAACCGTGCCAAGCTCGGTGCGCTGCGCATCGAAGGGCTCAAGCGCCAGAGCCGCAATGCCGTCGAGCGCCTCGCCGGCTTCGACACCGGTGATGACTACACCGAGCAGAAGCTCGCCGAGTTCCAGGAGCGCCTGGCCAAGACCCAGCTCTTCGACGCCGTGCGCGTGCAACTGCTGCCCGAGGCCCCGAACGCCGACGGCACCACGCCCGTGCAAGTCACGCTGACCGAGTCGGCCCTGCAACAGGCCACGGTGGCGGTGGGCTATCACAGCAACACCGGCCAGAGCATCAGCGTCGAGCATCTGCACCGTCGCCCCTTCGACCTGCCCGTGCGCGCCCGCACCAAGCTGCAATTCAGCCGCGACCTGCGCGGCGCCGAGCTGGAACTGAGCTCCCACCCCCAACCCGACCTGAAACGCAACCTCGCCTCACTGCAGTACGAGCAGGACCGCACCGGCGACACCATCGCCACCAACCTGGGCGTGCGCCTGGGCCGCCTCTACGAGTCGACGCGCGACGAGCGCCTGAGCTATGTCGAGCTGCTGCGCGCGCGCGAGACCGCCGGCAGCGAGGTCAACACCAACCTGGCCCTTTCCATCAACCAGCAGTGGATACGCCGCCGCCTGGACAGCACCCTGCTGCCCACCGACGGCCACCAGGCCCTGGCCCTTGTCGGCTTCGGCTATGCGAAGGGCGGCGGCACCGACGACAGCGGTCCCTTCGGCCGCATGCAGTTCAAGCTGGGCGTCTACAAGCCCTTCGGTGGCTGGTTCGCGTCGGCGCGCGCCGAGGTGGCGCAGGTGGTATCGAAGGAACAGGTCGGCGTGCCCGAGAAGCTGCTCTTCCTGGCGGGCGGCGACGAGTCGGTGCGCGGCTATGCCTACCGCAGCCTGGGCCCGCAGAAGAACGGCCTGACCGTCGGCGGCCGCGTGCTGGCCACCGGCAGCCTGGAAATCGCGCACCCCATCATGCCGAGCTTCCCCAGCCTGTGGGGCGCCGTCTTCGTCGATGCCGGCAATGCTGCCTCGCGCTGGCAGGACTACCGCGCCGTCGTCGGCTATGGCGCCGGCGTGCGCTGGCGCAGCCCCGTCGGCCCGCTGCGCGTGGACCTGGCGCGTGCGCAGGAAACCGGCAAGTGGCGGTTGCACTTTAGTGTGGGGATCACGCTGTGAAGCTAGACGCTGCGACTTTGTCGAACAGCGTGGGGATCACGCTGTGAGGCGATCCTTGCGCATCCTGCGTGCCGCCCTGATCGCGCTGGCGCTGGTGCTGGTGCTGATCGCCGGCTTCGTCGCCTGGCTGCTGCAACGCCCTGCGGGTGGCGCCTGGCTGCTGGCCCATCTGCCCGGTGTGCAGATCGAGGCCCCCGAGGGCTCACTGATGGGCGAGTTCAGCGCGCGTCGCCTCATCCTCACCTGGGCCGGTGGCTCGGCCGAATTGCTCGGACTGCGCTGGAAGGGCCTGGGCGTCAGCCCCAGCGCCGGCCTGCTGCTGGCGCGCGAGCTGGCCGTGGACGAGGTCGTCATCCGCAGCCAGGCCAGCGACAAGCCCATCGTCCTTCCGCCGGACCTCACACTGCCACTAGGCGTGCAGATCGCCAGTCTGCGCATCGCCAAGCTGAGCTGGGCGCCCGATCAGGCACCGTTGCTCGGCCTTGACGCCCAGCTGGACCTGCCCCGCCGCGGCACCCATCGCATCGAGCTCAAGGCTGCTCGCTGGCAACACCTGACGCTGGCCGGCAAGGCCCGCATCGAGAGTGCCGCGCCGCTGCAGACCGACGCGACGCTGCGCGTGCAGCAGGCCGAAGCGACCGACCTGCCGTGGTCAGCCGTCGCTGCAGTCACCGGCCCATTGGCCAGGCTCAAGGCCAAAGCCGAACTGGAAGCCGCCCACCAGACGCTGAAGGCCGACGGCGAGGTCCAGCCCTTTGCGCCCTGGCCCGTCAACGCGCTGCAACTGAAGGCCGACAAGCTCGACCTGGCGGCCCTCATGCCTGGCCTGCCACGCACGGCGCTGAGCGGCGACGCCCAGCTGAAGGCGCCCGCCCGCGACGCCGAAGCCACGCTGCAGGCCGACCTGCACAACGCCGCTGCCGGCCGATGGGACCAGGGCGCCCTGCCCGTCAACCGCCTGGTCATCGCGCTCGCCGGCCGGCCTGACCAGCCCACCAGCCTGCGCCTGACCGCGCTGGACGCCGAACTGCCCGGCGGTGGTCGAGTGCAAGGCAAGGGAGCGCGTGAGGCCGATGGCCGATGGCAGCTCGACGCCCGCGTGCAGGGCCTGCGCCCCGAAGCGCTGGACGCGCGAGCCACGCCGGCGCGCCTGGATGGGCCGCTCACGCTCGCGGGCGGCAAGGCCGGCCCCTTGAGCGCCAGGCTTGACCTCGCCGGCACGGTGCAGAACCGCCCGCTGCGCGTGAAGGCCAAAGCCCGGGGCGAGGGCACGAAGTGGCAGATCGAGGACGCCCAACTGGCCAGCGGCGACGCCACGCTGCAGGCCAGCGGTCGCGTCGACACCGCCGGTGCCGCGCAACTCAAGGTTCAGCTACGCCAGTTCGACCCGCATCTGCTGTGGCGCGGCGCACCCGGTTCGGCCTGGGCTCGCCTGCCCGGCCCGACACGACTCAGTGCCGAGGCCGATGTGGACGTGCGCGGCAAGACCCTCGCCACGCTCAGTGGCAACGTCTACGCCCGCTTGCTGCCCAGCCAGTTCGCCGGCCTGCCCCTCGAAGGCCGGATCAAGCTGCAGCGCGAACGCGCCGCCGACCCGGCGGCCTTCGACATCGACGGGCGCCTGGGCAACAACCGCGTGCAGACCAGCGGCCAGGCTCGGGCCGAAGCCATCACCGGCACTGCCGCACTGAAGGCCGGCGCGCTGGCCGAGCTGAACCCGCTGCTGGCGCTGTTTGACCAGCAGCCGATCGCCGGCCAGGGCGAGGGTGATGGCAGCTTCCAACTGGTGCGCGGCATCAAAGGCTGGCAGGTCGGCGGCAGCGGCAAGCTGTCGCTGGCCTCCGCCAAGGCGTTGGGCACCAGCATCGCCGCCCTGAAGGCGCGCTGGGAGCTGCCCCTGCCCGGCGCCGACGGCGATGGCCCGGTTGCGCTGGTCCTGGACATCAGCCAGTTGCGCGACCCGCTCGCCCAGCTGACCAGCGCCAAGCTCGACCTGCAAGGCCGGCGCAGTGCCCACGATGTGAAGGCCGAGGTCAGCGGCAAGATCATTCGAGATGCATCGGCGCGCGACTCGCAAGACCTGACGCTGAACGCCCAGCTCCAGGCCCGCGGCCGCTGGGATGGGCAGGCCTGGAGCGGCCGCGTTGCGCGCATAGCCATCGGCCCGCTGCGCCCCAACACGCCGCCACTGCTGGCGGCCAAGGACATCGGCCTGCGCTGGGCCAGCGACGGCCCACGCCTGCAGGCCGAGCCCGGCCGCGCCGAGGTGGGCGGCGCCTTCGTGCGCTGGCAGGCCCTGAGCTGGACCGGCGGCGAACGCCCCGAGGCCCGCGCCGAACTGCAGCTCGAGGACGTGGCCGCCGCGCCATTGATGGCGCGCTGGCAACCCGACTTCGGCTGGGGCGGCGACCTGCGCGTGACGGGCCATGCCTCGCTGCTGCTGAATGATCGGCTCACCGCCGAACTGCTCATCGAACGCCAGAGCGGCGACCTGCGCGTGACCGACGAGTTTGGCCAGCGTGCGCTGGGACTGACCGACCTGCGCCTGGCGGTGAATGTGCGCGACGGCCTGTGGCAGTTCGCGCAGGGTGTGGCCGGCAGCGAACTTGGCAGCCTGGGCGGCGCGGTGACGCTGCGCCCGGCCAAGCTCTGGCCTGACGCGCAGACGCCCGTGCAAGGCGTGCTGCAGGCCAATATCGCCAACCTCGCCACCTGGGGCAGCTGGGTGCCGGCCGGCTGGCGCCTGGGCGGCCGCGCGGCGGCCACCGTGCAGCTTTCCGGCCGTCTGGGCGCCCCCGACCTCAATGGCCGCGCCGAAGGCGAGAACCTGGCGCTGCGCCATCTGCTGTTCGGCGTGGATGTGACCGAGGGCCGCTTCACGCTCGACTTGAAGGGCCAGCATGCCGAGCTCTCCAAGCTCGAAGCGCGCGGCGGCGATGGCTGGCTGCGCGCCAGCGGCACGGCCGAGTTGGGTGCCCAGCCCAAGGCCCACATCGAGATGACGGCCGACAAGCTGCGCGTGCTGTCGCGCGTGGACCGCCGCCTCGTCGCCAGCGGCCAGGCGGCGCTGGACCTCGACGCCAAGGGGCTCAAGCTGGAAGGCAAGCTGCGCGCCGACGAAGGCCTGTTCGACTTCAGCCGCGGCGACGCGCCCGCGCTGGCCGACGATGTGACCGTGCTGCGCGGCCCGCGCGACGCGGCACCCACCGCGCCGCCCGCACCCAAGGCCGCGCGCAACAGCGTCGTCAACGTCGCGCTGGACTTCGGCCGCGACTTCAAGGTACGCGGCCGGGGCCTGGCGACGACGCTGCGCGGCCAGTTGCAGGTCAGCCAGAACAACGGCCCGCTGCGCGTCACGGGCAAGCTCGACGCCGATGGCGGCCAGTACGCGGCCTATGGCCAGAAGCTGGACATCGAGCGCGGCGACATCAGCTTCACCGGCGCCTACGACAACCCGTCGCTGGACCTGCTGGCCGTGCGGCCCAACCTCGATGTGCGCGTCGGCGTCTACGTGGGCGGCACGGCGCTGGCGCCGCGCGTGAGCCTGTACTCCTCGCCCGAGATGAGCGACACCGACAAGCTCTCCTGGCTGCTGCTCGGCCGCGGCCCCGATGGCCTGGGCCGCACCGACACGGCCCTGCTGCAGCGCGCCGCCCTGGCCCTGCTCAGCGGCGAAGGCGAAGGCCCGACAGGCAAGGTGCTGCGCAACCTGGGGCTGGATGAGCTCTCGCTGTCGCAGAGCGACGATGACACCAAGGCCACCATCGTGCGCCTGGGCAAGCAGATCTCGCGGCGCTGGTATGTCGGCTATGAACGCGGCCTGAATGCCACCACGGGCTCCTGGCAGCTCATCTACCGCATCGCCCAGCGCTTCACGCTGCGGGCCCAAGGTGGGGACGACAACGCGCTCGATCTCATCTGGCAGTGGAAATGGGATTGATTTGGAGCCCCTCGTCCAGTCTTGCCGCTGAACGCGTTCAAGCCTGACCGGTCTTGCAGACCGCGCTGCGTCAATGACGCAGCTCTTCGGCAGGCACAGCGGACCCACCGGGTCCGCTGTGTCCGGCCTCAGCCCCCTAGGGGACGGCGATGCTTGCGGCATTGAGCCGCAAGGACATCGCCCGCGGGCCGGCTTGGGAGCGGCCCGGCGCTCGGCCCGCAGCCCATGCGCCACGAGCTCCAGCCTGTCAGACAAAGCCGCATCCGGGCCGGCTTTGTATCTGCTGAGAGCCAGCGGCCTCCTACAAGGCGACGCGATGGCGCACCCCTGCGCCATCCCGGCCTGCCTACACATCTGAAACCCCGTTGAGACCAAAGTTGTTTCATCAACCCCTGTTGATTCCGATGGAGGTTCACCATGACCCAGGTCCAGCTCACTACGCCAACAGCACCCGCTTCGCTGCCGCTTCCTCAGTCCGCGCACAAGGCGACCATCGCCGAAACCCTGCGGGCTGAGCCAGAGCTCACCCATCTGCTGCACTTCGAGCCGCTGACCTACCAGGGCGCCGGCCTGGACATTCCCTGCGACCGCCAGGGCCGCGTCGGCCTTGATGCCCTCGGCGACAAGCTGCGCAACGACTACTTTTTTGCGCGGGCACTGATCGGCCGACTGTTCGACAAACCGACCGTCAAGCAGGCCCTGCCGGTGATGCATTCCTGAGCAATCAGGCGCCGTCCTACAGCCCCACCCTGGTCTGCCCGACAGCGGGCGCCAAGACCCTCCGCGAGGATTCCGGCCATGTTCACAGACTCACTTTCTGCGCAGACCCTGCCCCATCTGCCGGTCGCCGCCGATCTTGTCGATGCCGATCTCGACGTCTCCCTCAGTACCCCGTCCACGCTGGTCGTTCACGCCAGCCTGGAACTGCAAGGCAGCGAGGCCATGGACCTCGCCCTGGTCATTCCCCGCTCGCGTTGCAATGGCGAGCGCCCGCTTCTCACCGCCCTGCTGGACGCCGTCCAAGCCGCCGTGGCCCGCGCGACGCGTGGCGGCACCCTGCACCAGCCCCGCCGCGTGCTGACGCGGGTGGCCGGCCAGCCCCATCTGGTCGCGCAGTTCTAAAGGCCTATTTCGAGCGCCCGTCAAACTCCGTGACGGGCACGGCCTTCAGATCGATGTCCTCCAGGCAGCGGATGTTGATGGCTGCCATCGCCGAGCCGTCCGGCCCCTTGCCTTCGCCATAGGGATGCATGCCACAGGTCGGGCAGAAGCGATGCTGGATGACATGCTTGTTGAAGGTGTAGCTGCTGGCGTTCTGCTCCGGCGTCAGCAGTTTCAATGCGCTGCGCGGCACGAACCACAGCAGCGATCCCTTGCGCTGGCAGATCGAACAGTTGCAGGACAAGGCGGAGCCGATCTCGCCCTCGACCTCGAACTTGATGTGGCCGCAGTGGCAGCTTCCTTGGTGCGTCATGTCGCGTGTCTCCTTGAGTAGGCGGATGCTGCCAGAAAGCCCGCGAGACCCCATGCGAGAATGCGCGCCGCCTGACCGGCGCCTTCACGGCGCCAACGGTGCTCTCCGTAGTTCAATGGATAGAACGGCCGCCTCCTAAGCGGCAGATACAGGTTCGATTCCTGTCGGAGGGACCACGAAGCATCGATGCGGCCTCACAAAACGCCAGGAAGCGGGCCAAAGCGCTCTGAGCGGCCCTGTTCCAGGCGTCGCAGCCGTCTTTCCAGATCGGCGAGATCCCGGGCTTCGCTAAGAAAGCGCTCGTCGTCATCCCGTGTGAACGCGTCCCTCAGGTTCAGCAGCCATGCGCCCAAGCGCGACGTCGAGCCGGTGACGGCAGATTTTTGGAACAAGGTGGCGGTACGTTGCATGGGTGCTCCTTCGTGAGGCTCGAAAGCGATGAATCACGATAGGCACCGCCCACGCTGTTGCAAAGGCACAGAAGGGGCGCGAGTTCACTCGGCTGTATCAACGCAGCTGCAGACACAGCTGGCTGCCCGGGCCGCCGGGCATCGATGACAGGCGGCTCAATGCGAAATCCGCCGCTTGATGGGTGGGCAACTGATCCTCGTCAACGTGGGTGTTGAGATCGTCCGGCAATCTTGAGGTCCAGGCGCTCGATCAGAGCTGCCGCCAGTGCGCAAGAATCGCGTCTCGCCTTCTACGAGGAACCGCAATGCCTAAACCCGTCATCCGTGCACTGAGTGCTGCCCTGCTGCTGGGCACAGCCACCAGCTGGGCAGCCGACGAAGTCACCCTGCCCCTGAAGGAAGCGTGGTTCGAGGGCGAGATCGTGCATTACGTCAGCACGGACATCTCCGACCCCGGCATCGCCAAGAAGCAGGGCATCAACTACGTGCCCGCCCTGGCCCAGACGCTCAAGCCCGGCATGCCCGTCGAGAAGGCCTACAAGTTCCCGGGCGACGAGCAGGCCACCGTGCTGCCCTCGATCCCGAGGCCCGTGGGCGGCGCCAATGCCGACGCGACCTACAGCCCGCTGTGGGTGCTGGTCATGGTGCGCTGGAAGCCCGACGTCACGCCGCACACACTCAAATCCGAGGAGGCCGTGCTGGCTGCCGAGGAAAAGGGCGAGGTCCAGCTGACTCCCACCAAGATCGTCGCGAACTGGCCCGTCGTGCGGGCTCGCGGCGCCGCGCTGCAGGGCGTGCGCTGAGCCAGCAAGACATCATCCCGTCGGCCGGTCGCCCCCACCACTAAGGGTGCCGCGCAGTTGGGAGGGCGCCAGCCCGGTCATGCGGCGGATGGCGCGGCTCAAGTGCGCCTGGTCGGCGAAGCCGCACTGGGCGGCCACGGCGGCCAGGCCGGCGTCGCCCCGGGCGATGTGGCCGAGCGCGCGATGGGTGCGCTGGAACAGGCGGTAAGCCGCCGGCGTCACGCCGAAGACCTGGCGGAAGCCGCGCGCAAGGCTGCCCGGGTGCAGGCCGAGTTCGCGCGCCCACGAAGCCACCGGTGCATCGGGATCCTGGCGCAGCCGTGCCGCCAGCAGGTCGGGCCAGTCCGAAGCGGGAATCGGCAACTCCGTCAGGCTGGCGGTCAGCAGGTCCAGCGCCGCATGCAGGTCCCGTTCCGCCAGCCGAACCACCGCGTCCGGATCGCTGGCGGCGGCATGGGTGGCAGCTTCCCAGGCGGTGGGCAAGGGCAGGATCAGCACCTGGGCGCCACTGCCGGCCACTTCGTCCAGGTGGTACTCCCAGCGGCGGTGGGCGAGTACATCCCCCGCCCGCAAGTGGTGCCGCCCCGTGTCGCCCGCCTCGACATAGCCGCCGGCGAGCACCAGGGCGACGAAGGCTTCGTCATGCCGGTGCCGGCCCAGCCGCTCGCGCGGCGGATGGCGCATCGGCCCGGCGGTCAGCGGGCGGCAGGCGCCGGGCGCGCCGGGTCCGCCAGGTGCTCCCTTTGGCAGGTGAATTCGGTTCAAGACAGGCTATGCAATCGGCCACAAACTGGCCTCATTCTGAGGGATGCCTGCATGACCATGTTTTCGAGTTTGCGCGCCTGGTGGACGGCCGCCGCCCTGCTGGCCCTGCCATGCGCGTCGGGTGCGGCCACCGCACAGCACGTGCTGGCCGCGCACCGGGCGGCGACAGGTGAACCCGCCAAGGCAGGCAGCCTGGCCTTGCGCTACGCCTATTCGGGCCAGGGGCTGGTTGGCACCGTCGTCACGCGGTTCGACACCGCCAGCGGCGCCTTCGTCACGGACAGTGAACTCGGCCCGATCACGGTGGCGAACGGCTTCGACGGCCGCCTGCCGTGGATGCGCGACATCTCGGGCGCCTGCACGCCCCAGCAGGGCGGCGACCGCGTGCGCCTGGCGATCAACGAAGCCTACCGCCTGGCCAACCTGTGGTGGCGCCGGGATCGCGGCGGCGCCCGCATCGAGGCGCTGGGCCGCGAGACGCTGGACGGCCGCGCCCTGGAGCATCTCGCCGTGACGCCTCGCGGCGGCTTGCGTTTTGACGCCTGGTTCGACGCCGGCAGCGGGCTGCTCGCCCGCATCGCCGAGCGCCAGATGTTCTTCGACACCCGCACGACCTACGAGGACTACGTCCGCCAGGGCGGCGCGCAGGTGGCTGGCCGCGTCATCGTCGACGGCGGCACCGGCGAGTCCGGCCTGGCGACGATGCGGCTGCTCGACGTCAGCTCGCCACCGCGGCGGCCCCGCACCGCCTACGCCATGCCGCCCGACCCGCCGCAGGGCGTCACCCTGGCCGACGGCGCCCGCCGGGCCAGCGTGCCGTTCCGGCTGCTGAACAACCACATCTACGTCGAGGCGCACGTCAACGGCCACGGCCCCTACACCTTCATCGTCGACACGGGCGGCCACACCATCCTTTCGTCCCGCGTGGTAGCCGAGGCGGGCCTGAACGCCCAGGGCGCCTCACCGTCGGCGGGCGCCGGCGAGAAGACGACGACCAGCGGCTATGCGAAGGTGCGCGAGATCGCGCTCGGCCCGGTCCGCATGCAAGACCAGACGGCGATCACCATGGACATCTACGACCCGGCTGTCGAAGGCATCCGGGTCGACGGCATGGTCGGCTTCGAGCTGCTGCGCCGCCTGGCGCTGCGCATCGACTACCAGCACAGCACGTTGACGTTCAGCCGCTTTGACGCCTTCGATGCCGGCGACGCGGGCACGGCCATCCCCTTCAAGTTCTACGACCACCTGCCGCAGGTCGAAGGCCGCGTGGGCGACATCCCGGCGCTGTTCGACATCGACACCGGCTCGCGCAGCGAGGTGGACCTCACGAGCCCCTTCGTCGCCGCTCGCCGCTTGCGCGAACGCTTCCCCGGCGCCGTCTCCACCATGACCGGCTGGGGCGTCGGCGGCCCCTCGATGTCGGAGGTCGTGCGGCTGCCGTCGCTGTCGCTCGGGCCGGTCACCATCACCGCGCCGGTGGCGGCGCTGTCAGGCGCCAGGGCCGGCTCCTTCAGCGACGCCAACTTCGACGGCAACATCGGCAGCGGGCTGCTCAAGCGCTTCGTGACCAGCTTCGACTACTCGCGCCAGCGCATGTACCTCAAGCCCATCGTGCCGCCGCCTGTCGACGCGGGCCGCTTCGATCGCTCGGGCATGTGGCTCAACGCGGCCGACGAGGACTTCGTCGTGGCCCACGTCTCTCCCGGCGGCCCGGCGGAGGCAGCAGGGGTTGCCGTCGGTGACCGGCTCCTCACCCTCGATGGCCGGGCGGCGCGGGCCGATGAGCTGTCCGCGACACGGGCGCTGCTGCGCACCCGGGCGGATGGCGATCGCATCACGCTGGGCATGCGGCGCGGCACCGAGCCACGCAGCGTCGTGCTGGTGCTGCGGGAGCGGCTGTGAGCAGCCACGACGAACGCCGGCGAACACGCGCCGTCCTGCTGCTGCTGTCGCTGGCCATGTTCATCGTCTCGCTCGACCAGTACATCGTGGTGGTTGCGCTGCCGGACATCGGCCGGGACCTGGGCTACTCGTCCCAGACACTGCAATCGGTCATCAGTGCCTACGCGATTGCGTCGAGCGGTTTCCTGCTGCTCGGCGGCCGCGCGTCGGACCTGCTGGGCCGGCGCAGGGTTCTGGCGGTGGGCCTGTTGCTGTACTGCCTGGCGTCCCTGGCCGGAGGCCTGGCGACCGGCACGGCGCAACAACTGGTGGCCCGTGCCTTCCAGGGCCTCGGCGGCGCCCTCGTGTTCCCCAGTACCCTGGCGCTGATCAACGTGCTGTTCAAACAAGGCCCGGCCCGCAACCAGGCACTCGGCTTCTGGGCCGGCGCGGGCGCGGCTGGGCTGGTGGTCGGCGTGCTGGCGGGCGGGGCGCTGACCAGCGGCTTCGGGTGGCGGGCCGTCTTCCTCGTCAACGTGCCCCTTGCCGGCGCGGCGCTGGCGGCCACCTTCGCGCTGATCGCGCACGACGGTCCGCTCGACCTGTCGCGGCCGTTCGACCTTCCCGGCGCAATCAGCGCCACGGCCTGCGTCACGCTCATCGTCCTGGCCCTGGTCCAGGGGCCCGAGCTGGGCTGGACATCGCCATGGATCCTCGCAGCCCTGCTCGCCGGGCTCGCGCTGGCCGGGGCCTTCGTCGCCGTCGAGCGGCGCAGCGCCGACCCGATCCTGCCGCTGGCCCTGTTGCGAAACGGCTGGCTTGCACTCGCCGCGGTCACCGCCGCACTGTTCATGGCCACCTTCGGCACGCTGCTCTACTTCCTGTCCCTCTTCTTTCAGGATGTGCTCGGCTACGACGCCCTGCACGCCGGCCTGGCCTTCCTGGTGCCCACGGCCGTCGTGACCGGGGCGTCGGCGGCAGCCGGTCGGCTGGCCACCCGCTTCGGCCTGCGCCGCACGATGGCAGGCGCGCTGCTCGTGGGCGCCGCCGGCGCGCTCATGATCGGCCTGGCCGCCCGGCCCGACGCCGGCTACCTGGACCTGCTGCCTGGCATGGTGGTCGTCAGCCTCGGCGATGGCGCCATGTTCACGGCCATGTTCATCGCGGCTGCCCAGGGTGTCCAAGACGACCGGCAAGGCGTGGCCTCGGGCATCGTCTCCACCGCCTCGGGCATCGGTGCGGCCGTCGGCCTCGCGGTGCTGGTGTTGATTGCTAACCACGCCAGCGGCGGGGTGGCCGCGCAGGCGCTGCGCGCGGCGCGTGCCCAGGGGATCGCCCATGCCGCCTGCACGATTGCGGCAGGCATTGCGTTCACCCTGCTCATCGTGCTCGCCTGGCGGCAGGCGCCGGACGACGGCCATGGCTGAAGCACCGGTGATCGCTTTTCGCGACGCCGCCGAATTCGAGGCCTGGCTGGAGGCGCATGTCGATCTCCAGGGAGGCGTCTGGCTCAAGATCGCCAGGAAGGGGTCGGGCCTGCCCTCACTGACGAGCGACGAGGCGGTCGACGTGGGCCTTTGCTTCGGCTGGATCTCCGGCCAACGCAGGGCGCTGGACGAGCGCCACTACCTGCAGAAGTACGTGCCTCGCCGCCCGGGCAGCCGCTGGTCGCAGATCAATGTGGACAAGGTGGCGGTGCTGGCCGCCGCGGGCCGCATGCGGGCCACGGGCCAGGCCGAGATCGATGCTGCCCGGGCCGACGGCCGCTGGGCCGCCGCCTATGCGCCGCAGCGCACCGCCGGCATTCCGCACGACCTGGCCGTCGCGCTGGCGAGCCACCCGCTCGCCAGCGCGGCGTTCGAGTCGCTCGGCCGCACGCGCCAGTACGCATGGATCCTGAAGCTGCTGACGGCGCGCGATGAACGGGCCAGACAGGTGCAGCTCGCGAAGCTGATCGACACCCTCGAGGGGGCTTGCGCGCCTGTTGAACGCGGCGGCGGCTAGGCCCGCGGTGCTGTGGCGCAACCGTCGTGCACGGGCCGCCAGCCAAACACGCGCCAACGCTCTGCGAATAAGCATCCCCGCTTTCCTTCGTTCCGCGAGGAAGGCGGGTTCCCTATCGTGCAAGGCATCAACCGATATCGGCCGCCATGCACATCACCAGCCTCTCAGCCAGCCCCAGCGAACGCTCGCGCTCCGCCTGGCTCACGCAGTTCGCGCTGACGCGCCTGGAAGGCCGCGCCACGCATCACGACGACATCCTCGTGCGCGAGCTGCCCGCCGCAGCGCTGCTGACGGCGGACCTGCAGGACCGGGCCATAGCCGCCGCCGTGCAGGCCGTCGAGCAGGCCGACCTGGTCGTCGTCGGCACTCCCATCTACAAGGCGGCCTACAGCGGCCTGCTCAAGGTCTTCCTCGATCTGCTCCCGCCCGATGCGCTGCGAGGCAAGGTCGTGCTGCCGCTGGCCACGGGTGGCAGCGCGGCTCATTTCCTGGCACTGGACTACGCCCTCAAGCCCGTGCTGTCGGCCCTGGGCGCCCGCCACGTGCTGGACGGCGTGTTCGCCACTGACGCTCAATTGCGCCGTCATGAGGCCGGCGGCTTCGTGCCGGAGCCCGATCTGATTGCACGGCTGGACCGTGCCCTCGCTCCGCTGACGCCACGAATGCGGAACTCGCCAGAGCCCACTCAGCTGTCGACGCCGCAAGGCCAGCTTCACCACCGCTTGTCTCCTCGCCTCCCGCACGGGACCGGCGACTTCATCCCGGCGCTCGGGCGCTGATCGGGTGCGCCCGAGCGCCGGGATCTTTTTGCACAGGACGCTCTTCATGCTTTTCCGCTCTCTTCGACATGTCCTTCGCTGGACCGCGCCGCTGCTGATCGCGGCCACCAGCCTGCACGCTTCTGCCCAGACAACGCTGCGCATCGGCTTCCAGAAATCCGCCAGCCTGTTGACGCTACAGAAGTCCTCGGGCTCGCTCGAGAAGAAGCTCAGCTCCCTCGGTGTCGCCGTGAAGTGGGTGGAGTTCCCGGCCGGCCCGCAGCTGCTCGAGGGCCTGAACGTCGGTGCCGTCGACGTGGGCTTTGTTGGCGAGGCGCCGCCCATCTTTGCGCAGGCCGCCGGCGCGCGCTTCGTCTACATCGGCTTTGATCCCGCCGCGCCCGAAGCCGAAGCCATCGTCGTGCCCAAGGATTCCGCCATCAGGACGCTGGCCGACCTGAAGGGCAAGAAGATCGCGCTGAACAAAGGCAGCAACGTGCACTACCTGCTCGTGAAGGCGCTGGAGAAGCAGGGCCTGAAGTACAGCGACGTGCAGCCCGTCTACCTGCCGCCGGCCGATGCACGCGCCGCCTTCGAGCGCGGCGCGGTGGATGCCTGGGTGATCTGGGACCCCTTCCTCGCCGCCGTCGAGAAGCAGAGCGGCGCGCGGCTGCTGCAGGACGGCCGCGGCCTGGTCAACAACTACGCCTATTACCTGGCCGAGCGCGGCTTCGCACAGCAGCACCCGCAGGTCATCCAGGCGCTGTTTGACGACAACCAGGCCCAGGCCGCCTATGTAAAGGCCAACGTCAAGGCCGCAGCGGCTGTCATCGCGCCGCTGCAGGGACTGGAGCCCGAGGTCGTCGAGAAGAGCCTGACGCGCTACCAGTTCGGCGTGAAGCCGCTGACCCCGGCCGTCGCCGCCGAGCAGCAAAAGATCGCCGATGCCTTCCACGCCCTCGGCCTGATTCCCAAGCCCATCCGCGTCGCCGACGCGCTGCCCGCCACCACCGTTGCGGAGGCCGCGCGATGAGCGCCCACGCCACGCGCCGTGCGGCCATCGCCATCCTGGCCACGACGGCCGCGGTCTGGACGCGCGCCAAGGCCGAGGCTCCCCAGCAACTTCGGATCGGCTTCCAGAAGGGCTCGCTCAACCTCGCCCTGCTGAAGAGCTACGGCCTGCTGGAGCAGCGCCTGCCCGGCACCCGCATCCAGTGGACCGAGTTCCCCGCCGGCCCGCAGTTGCTGGAGGCACTGGCATTGGGCAGCGTCGACCTCGGCGCCACCGGCGACGCGCCACCGGTGTTCGCGCAGGCCGCGGGCAAAGACGTTGTCTACGTGGGCGCCGAGCCGCCCAAGCCGGACAGCTCGGCCGTGCTCGTCAAGCCCGACTCGCCGCTGAAGACGCTGGCCGACCTGAAGGGCCGACGCGTGGCGCTGCAGAAGGGCAGCAGCGCCCACTTCCTGACCGTGCAGGCTGTGAAGAAGGCTGGCCTGGCCTGGGCCGACATCCAGCCCATCTACCTGCCGCCGGCCGACGCTCGCGCTGCCTTCGAGCGCGGCTCGGTGGATGCGTGGGCGGTGTGGGACCCCTACTACGCCGCCGCCGAGATCAGCGGCGAGCTGCGCGCGCTGGCCACCAGCCGCGGCCTGACGAGCAACAACACCTTCTATCTGGCGTCGCGCGCGCTGAGCCAGCAGCCGGCCCTGGTGAAGGCGCTGTTCCAGGCCCTGACCGACACCGACACGCGCGTGCGCACCGATCGCAAGGACGCGGTGCAGCGCTATGCCGAATTCGCCGGCCTGCCCGTGGCCATCGTGCAGCGCATGGTCGAGCGCCGCGGTGCCGCGCCCGTCGGACCGCTGACGCCCGACCTGGTCCGCGAGCAGCAGCAGGTGGCCGACGCCTTCGCCGAGCTCGCGCTGATCCCCCGCCCCATCCGCGTTGCCGATGCCATTGCACAGGTGAAAGCATGAAGATCTTCTGGTTCATCCCCACCCACGGCGACAGCCGCTATCTCGGCAGCTCGCGCGGCGCCCGCGTGGCCGACCATGCCTACTTCAAGCAGATCGCCATTGCCGCCGACAGCCTCGGCTACGAGGGTGTGCTGCTGCCCACCGGCCGCAGCTGCGAAGACTCGTGGATCGTCGCGGCCAGCCTCATTGACGCCACCAAGCACCTGAAGTTCCTTGTCGCGCTGCGGCCCGGCCTCGTCGCGCCGTCGCAGAGCGCCCGCATGGCCGCCACGCTGGACCGCCTCTCGGGCGGCCGCCTGCTCGTCAACCTTGTCACCGGCGGCGACCCCGACGAGCTGGCCGGCGACGGGCAGTTCCTCGATCACGCGGCGCGCTACGAGCAGAGCGCCGAGTTCATCCGCATCTGGCGCGAACTGCTGGCCCGCTCGCACACCGGCGAGCCGCTGGACCTGGATGGTGAGCATCTCAGCGTCAAGGGCGGCAAGGTGCTCTACCCGCCCATCAACAAGCCCTACCCGCCGGTGTTCTTCGGCGGCTCCTCAGGCCCGGCGCACGACCTGGCTGCGGAGCAGGTCGACACGTACCTGACCTGGGGCGAACCGCCGGCCGAGGTCGAGAAAAAACTCGCCGATGTGCGCGAGCGCGCTGCGGCACGAGGCCGCCGCCTGCACTACGGCATCCGCCTGCATGTCATCGTGCGCGAGACCGAAGATGAAGCCTGGCGCGCCGCCGGCGAGCTGCTGTCCGAGCTGGACGAAGCCACCGTGGCCGCGGCCCAGGCGCGCTTCAAGAGCATGGACTCGGTCGGCCAGCGCCGCATGGCCGAGCTGCATGGTGGCCAGTTCAACAAGGCCGATGTGCGCCAGGGGCTGGAGATCGCGCCGAATCTGTGGGCCGGCGTGGGCCTGGTGCGCGGTGGCGCGGGCACGGCCCTGGTGGGCAGCCCGCAGCAGGTGGCGGACCGCATCAAGGAATACTCGGACATCGGCCTGGAGTACTTCATCCTCAGCGGCTATCCGCATCTGGACGAGGCCCACCGCTTTGCGGAACTGGTGTTCCCGCTGCTGCCGCTGGGCGTGCGCGAGAAGCTCACCGCGCCCGTGCTGACCGGCCCGTTCGGCGAAGTCGTGGCCAACAGCTACGTGCCCAAGGCCGTTTCCGCGAGCTGAACCGATGTTGCGCCGCCTCATCCCCTGGCTGCTGCCCGCAGCTCTCCTCGTCGCCTGGGAGATCGCCTCGCGCAGCGGGGTGCTGTCTGCGCGCATCCTGCCCGAGCCCGCCGCGGTGCTGGCCGCCTTCTGGCAGCTGCTGCGCTCGGGAGAGCTGGCACATCATGTCGCCGTCAGCACGGCGCGGGCCTTCTCGGCGCTGGCCATCGGCGGCGGCCTCGGCCTGTTGCTGGGCCTGCTGACCGGCACCTGGCGCGCGGCCGAGACGCTGCTGGACACGACGCTGCAGATGGTGCGCAACATCCCCGCGCTGGCGCTGATCCCCCTGGTCATCCTGTGGTTCGGCATCGACGAAGCCGCCAAGCTGGTGCTGGTCGCCGTGGGTGTGTTCTTCCCGGTCTACCTCAACACCTTCCACGGCATCCGCAACGTCGACCGCGACCTCATCGAGATGGCGCGCAGCTACGGCCTGTCGGGCTTCCAGCTGTACCGGCAGGTCATCCTGCCCGGCGCCTTGCCGTCCATCCTCGTCGGCCTGCGCTTCTCGCTCGGGCTGATGTGGGTGCTGCTGATCGTCGCCGAGACGCTGTCGGCCCAGGCCGGCATCGGCTACCTGACGATGAATGCGCGCGAATTCCTGCAGACCGACATCGTGCTGGTCGGCATCCTGCTCTACGCCGTGCTCGGCAAGCTGGCCGACGTCGTCGCGCGCGGGCTGGAGAAGGCCTGGCTGCCCTGGCACCGCGGCTATGCCGCCGAGGGGAACTGACCATGTGGCTCACTGAATTCGACACGCCCGTGCTGCCGCGTGAGCCCGTGGTTGCCGATACGCCGGCGCGCAGCACCTCGCAGGGCCTGGCGCTGCAACTGCGCGGCGTTGCCAAATCCTTCGGCACACGCCATGTGCTGCAGGACCTGGACCTGACCGTCGCGCCGGGCGAGTTCGTCGCGCTGGTGGGCCGCAGCGGCTGCGGCAAGAGCACGCTGCTGCGGCTCATCGCCGGGCTGGACTCGCCGAGCGCCGGCCTTGTCGAAGCGGGGACGGCGGGCGAGCGCCGGCTGATGTTCCAGGACGCCCGCCTGCTGCCCTGGAAGCGCGTTGTCGACAACGTCGCGCTCGGCCTCGCCGGCCCCGATGCCAGGGACCGCGCGATGGAGGCACTGTCCCAGGTTGGCCTCGCCGGCCGCGGCAGCGACTGGCCGGCGACGCTGTCAGGCGGCCAGCGCCAGCGCGTGGCACTCGCCCGCGCTCTCGTGCACCGCCCTCGCCTGCTGCTGCTTGACGAGCCGTTGGGCGCGCTGGATGCGCTGACCCGGCTGGAGATGCACCGCCTCATCGAGCAGCTCTGGCGCCATCACGGCTTCACGGCCCTGCTCGTCACCCACGATGTCGCCGAGGCCGTGGCCCTGGCCGACCGCGTGCTGCTGATCGACCGCGGCGGCATCGCGCTGGATGCGACGGTCTCGCTGCCTCGCCCACGCTCGCGCACGGCGGCGGGGTTTGCGGAGCTGGAGGAGCGAGTGCTGCGGCAGATCGTCGGCAACCCGGCCTTGGCTTAGCTGTCAGGGACTGAGCGAGTGGTGCTGGCTTAGCCGCCCGCAGAGCAAGGCCGCGAGCCGCGCAGCACGTTGTACGGATTCACCGGCGCACCGCGCCACCAGCGTGGCTTCGGCTCGAGCTTGAAGATCGCCAGGTGCAGGTGCGGTGCACCGGCCGGCGAATTGCCGGTCAGGCCCACGTAGCCGACCAACTGGCAACGGCGCAGCGACTGGCCTTCCACCAAGCCCGGCGCGTAGCCGTCGAGGTGGGCGTAGTAGTAGGCGTAGCGCGACGCGGGGTCGAACTGGTAAACCGTGAGGCCGCCGCGCTGGCTGGTGAACAGCTTGGCCACCACGCCGTCTTCCACCGCCAGCACCGGCGTGCGCATCGGGGCCGGGATGTCCAGCGCCTCATGGGCACCTTTCGTGCGGCCGTCGCCGAAGGTATCCGTCAGGGTGGCAGCCCACACGCCGGGTAGCGGAATGGACAAATCGCGGCCCTGCAGGTCGGCGATGTCGGCAGGCGTGACGGCGACGTCCACCGGGCCTGACGCGGGTGTGACCGCCGTTGCAGGCCAGGACGAAGGCACAGCGGGCGTCTCGACCCGCACCGCCGGCGCGGTCACCTGAGGTTGGACTGGCGGCGGCACTGACGCGCGGCGCTCGCTGCAAGCGCTGGCGCAGGCCAGCAGCAAGGCCATTGCCGCGTGGGACACGCTGTGGCGAGGCGGTAGGAGTGTCATTGCGTGCAACCTGCCTTGCAGCCGAAGTCAGGGCCGAATGTCGACCTCGAAGCCCGGTTTCACGAGCTTGGCCAGACGTTGCGCGTCCCAGTTCGTCATGTGGATGCAGCCGTTGGTTTCCTCACGGCCCAACTGCGCGGGGTTGGGCGTGCCGTGAATGCCCCAGTGCGGCTTGCTCAGCCCCAGCCACGTGTTACCGACGGGATTGTTGGGGCCGGGCGCGACCTCGGCCTTCTGCGCGTCCTTGGGGGCGTTTTTCAGCAGCGCCGGGTTGTACGTGAAGGTCGGGTTCGGCACCTCGCTGACGATCTTCAGCACGCCCAGCGGCAACGGGTCCTGCGGCCCGCCGATGCTGATCGGGAACGCCCCCAGCACCTTGCGATCGGCGCCGAGCACCCACAGGGTCTTGGCCCTCTTCTCGATCTCGATCCTGACCGCCGCGCCGCCGACCGGTGGACGCGCGGAGACGTCGGGCACGATCAACTCGTCGCCTGCCTTGAAATCCTTCGCCCGGCCACGATTGAGCGACGCAAGCATCGACTCGCTGAGATGGAAGCGCTCCGCCAGCGCCTCGCCGACGGTTTCGTAGTCCAGCGACTTCAGCTTGGCGCGCTCGGCCATGTCGGCGGGTGTGCGGGTGTAGGGGCCGGCCACGTCCTTGTCGGTGATGGTGTAGGTCGCGAACGCACCGCCCGTATCGCCCTGTTCCAGCGCCTTTGCGGTGGCCGCGTCGAGCCGGCCGCTGACCTTCAGGCCCCTGGCTCGCTGAAACGCGGTCAGCGCGCGTTGCAGGTTGCGCCCCTGGCGGCCATCGATCTCGCCCGGCGAGAACCACGCCCGATCCAGAAGCACCTGGGCGCGGGCAACCGCGTGGGCACCCACCGCGTGACCGTGTCCAGGCACCAGCGACGCAGCGTTGAACGCCTCCAGCGTCTGCGGTGCCGCCGACGAGGTGGCGCGGGCGCGGTGCGTGGCGGCAACGCCCGGCGACGCGACGCAGGCGCAACACAGCAGCGCGGCGGCCATCTTCAGCGGTGAAAGTGACAAGGTCGGCATGGCGGGCTCACGAGGTGGGTCGATTCACCGCACCGTACCGAGGTCACCGCGCCGCACGTGTAGGCCGATGCCTGGAACCACTGCCAATTGACGACGTGAACCGCTGCCCGCGAGGCTGGATGACTGCTGCGCGCCCTACATCGGGCATCGAAGGAGCGGCGAAGTCCGATGAGTCGATGACTGCTTCGTGCCGCGCACCCTGAACCTGGCCCTTTGACGCGAGCGACGGCAACCGCTGCAGCACCGACCGCCGCTGATTGCCGCCGTTCGCCGCAAAGCTTGCCAACCGGCAGATGGAGCGACTCAAAGCGAAAGACGCAGATGAACCGATTCCAAACGTCAGAACCGGTAGCAGTGCCCCGGCTGAGAGTCGCCACCATTGACCTGCACACCATGGGCCGCAACAGTCGCGCCGGGATAGGCGCCGTTCTGACAGGCGATCAGCGCATCACGACTGCCTTCGACGCCCCGCTCGACTATGGATTTTCGCGGCTCAAGACGTAGTCCGCGGCGCTGATGTTCGGATGCTGCTGGGGCGTCGCTTGGTTTGGTGGTCGCGAACGCCCGAGCAGGAGAGCGGGGCAGCTTGAGGTTTAAGGGTGCCGGGCCGGCGCCAGCGGCGTCATCGCCGGGCGCCGCGATGCAGTAAAGAGGTGCGACCAGCGCGGCCAGCAGCATCGCTGAGCTGCGTACACCAGACAGCGAACCGGACAAGCGGCCTGCGAAGGGTAGAAACAACTGCTTTGAAGACGCCACGCCTAGCATGTCGGGATTGTGGCCAGTGTCCGATCCATCCGCGAGCCATGCTGTTGACCTTGCCGTCACGAGCCGTAGCCAGACTGTCCGCGGAAGGTGAAAAGAGCCAACGGAGACAAACGGTTCGCGCTCTACGATTTTGGAGAGGTCGCAAGTGCGCGTTCCTACCTTCGTCGGTTCATAGCTCTGGAGCCTGAATGTTCTCTCGCCAAACACTTCTCGTTCTGTTGAGCGCCGCAGCGTTCACCGGAATTGCGCATGGTGCGCCATGCAAGACGACTGTCGATATTCCCCAGCGCCTGCGTGACAGCTCTCTGCTCCTATTGGGCGAACTGCACGGCACGCGCCAGATACCGGATTTCGTAAGCGCCTATGTCTGCAACTTGGCTGCTCAGGCGAGAAGCGTGGCGCTCGCGCTCGAATGGCCAGAGGAAAACCAAGCGGCAATCGACGCTTTCCTTGATAGCGATGGCCGGGGCGGTGCACGCAAGGCGTTGTTCGGTTCCCGCGATTGGTCAAAGCCCGCGCATGAACAGGATGGGCGTACCAGCATGGCCATGCTTGTGCTGCTCGATGAGGTGCGGCAGCACAACAAAGCCACGCCGACTCGCAAGATCACTGTCCGCGCGATCGACGGGGACGACCTGACGATGAGCCGCAACGTCCGTGCGCTGACCGCTACGGGGCTTTTCTCTCACGTCGTCGTGCTGACGGGAGACCTCCACACCAGTTTGGTCAAAGGCAACATGTTCGATCCGGCCATGGAGCCCATGGGCTTTCTGCTACGTGACCTCCGCCCGATTTCCCTCGTGGCGGAGTACGACCAAGGGACGGCCTGGAACTGCGCCGCCAGCCAGTGTGAGCCGCATGTAGTGCTATCCATGCCGACGCAGCGAGGCGCGCGGTATTCAATTTCGTTGCGGCCACCGAAAGATCGGCTCGGTTACGACGGCAGCTTCTACGTGGGGAGGATCGACGCTTCGCCTCCGGCCGTTTTGCCCACCGCCGCGAACGATTGAGTTGAATGGCTTGCAAGAACGGCCGTAGCCCTTTCTCGCGCTCGGGCTGAGCGGCGGCAATCGCATGCCGGCACGACCGTCTCCGTCGCGCCCGGTGCTCGGACCAGGCAACATGGCACCATCGAGGCCGGGCAGGTCAACGTGGGGACGTCCATCAAATGATTTGGATGAGAGCCGCCGCTGACCGGCGGGTCGGACGTCGATCGTTGCTGGTCAAGCCTGGCCTGTGACTATGTTTTGGTTCAAATGGATTAAGTGACATTGAAGCAAGCGCTGATTTCATTCGTGCTCGTGCTGACGGCTGCAACCCAAGTTGTTGCCGAAGGCTCCGCGGCGGCTTTCCCGCAGATGCTGAAGCCGGAGGCACAGCAGGCCAAGTCGGCCCATCTGGCTGCGGACCTGCTGTCTCGCTACCACTACCGCCCCCTCTCGCTCGACGACGCGTTGTCGGCCAGGATCTTCGACCAGTATTTAAAGGCGCTCGATCCGGAAAAACTGTACTTCCTGCAGTCCGACATCGATCGCCTGTCAGGCAACCGCATCTTGCTCGACGACGCGATCCTGGCTGAGGACCTGCGGGTGCCGTTCGAGGTCTTCAACCTGTACGAACGCCGGGTGGCTGAGCGGCTGACCTATGGCCGCACCTTGCTCAAGAAGGGGTTCGATTTCGGGCAAGACGAATCTTTGACGGTCGAGCGCAAGGATCAGCCTTGGCCTGCGACCGAAGCAGAGTCCCAAGACCTCTGGCGCAAGCGCGTCAAGAACGAGTGGTTGCGGCTCAAGCTTGCCGGCAGGGACGACCCGGCCATCGTGAAGATTCTCGACAAGCGCTACGACAGCGCATCGAAGAACCTGGGCAAGATCACAAGCGCCGACGCCTTCCAGGCCTTCATGAATGCCTACACGATGGCGATCGACCCACACACGAACTACCTGGGACCGCGCGCCGCGGAAAACTTCGGCATCTCCATGCGACTGTCCCTGGTGGGCATCGGCGCGCTTCTGACGCAGATCGACGACTACGCCACCGTCCGGGAGCTGGTGCCAGGAGGGCCCGCGAGCCTGTCGGGCCAGTTGAAGGTCGGCGACCGTATCGTGGGCGTCGCGCAAGGCGCGACCGGCGCCATGGAGGATGTCGTCGGCAGGCGCCTTGACGACACGGTGGCGTTGATCCGGGGCATGAAGGGTTCGACGGTTCGGCTGGACGTCCTGCCGGCCGACAGCGGGCCCGATGCGCCGAACAGGACCGTCGTACTGGTCCGCAACACCATCACAGTGCAGGACAGCGCCGCCAAGGCCAAGATCTATTCCGTCACGACGGGCGCAGGCAAGCGCCTGGTCGGCGTAATCACCCTGCCTTCGTTCTACGAGGATACCGACGCACTCAGAAAGGGCGACAAGGACTACCGCGGCGCAGCGAACGACGTGGGCAAGCTGCTGTTCGACATGAAGGCCCAGAAAGTAGATGGCGTGTTGATCGACTTGCGCAATGACGGCGGCGGGTCGCTGCGCCAGGCGGTGAACCTGACGGGCATGTTCGTTGGCAAGTTGCCGGTCGTTCAGACCCGAGATGCAAGAGGCAACATCACTGTCGAGAAGAACGCCGAGGCTGGTTTGGCATGGAGCGGGCCGCTGGGCGTCCTGATCAACAGGGGCTCGGCTTCGGCGTCAGAAATCTTCGCCGCGGCGATCCAAGATTACGGTCGCGGCGTGATCATCGGCGAGGGCAGCTTCGGCAAGGGCACCGTCCAGACCCTCGCCAACCTCGACCAGATCGCCAAGAACGCAGCGCCGACGTACGGTGAACTGAAGTTCACCATCGCTCAGTTTTTTCGGGTGAATGGCGGGACGACCCAACTCCGTGGCGTGACGCCAGACATCCTCTTTCCGCAAACCAGCGACGACACCGAGTTCGGAGAGTCGAGCTACGTCAATGCCCTGCCGTGGACCAACATTCGAGCCGTGGACTACTCGCCTGTGGGTGACGTCAAAACGCAGTTGCCCCGCCTGTTGGCTTGGCACGCAGCCCGCGTCGAGCACGCCCTTGACTTCCAGAACCTGCTGCAGGATGTGGCCAAGGCACAGGAGCGTCGCAAGAACAACGTGATTTCGCTCAGTGAATCAGTTCGACGCAAAGAACGTGCTGCCTCGGAGAAGCGCCTGGCTGCCCAGCTGGGTGAAGCGGGAAGGGGCGCGAGCGGCACGCTGGTCGACGACGGCTTGCAGTTCAACGAACGCCAGCTGGACAAGGATCTCGCCGCTGAAAAAACCCGGAAGACCATCAACGATGCGCTTCTTGACGAGGCTGTCAGTATCCTTTCCGACAGCGCGGCATTGAAGGAAGGCCAGACCCAAACAGCGGCGAGCGCTCTACCGATCCGTCCCCAGGTGGTCATGACCTTGCCGAACGTTTCCTCTGAGAAATAGCCGTTGGTGGCCGAGGCCTGACCTGGAGGCGGCCACGTCGAGCGGCGCGCACATTGCCGGACTCGGTGCGGATCTTCACCCAAATGCGCACGACCCCCATCAGGTTGCCTCAAGGGTTCGCGCCCGACATCTCCATGATCAGTCGGGTCACGAGATAGAGCCGCGGGGCGATGGAGCGGATGTCGACGTACTCGGCATCGTTGGAATGGGCGCCAAAGCCCGTGAGACCCAGGCCTTCGATCACCGGTCCTCGGGCCTGCATCGCCGCGAAGGAAGCGTCCGTGCCGCCGCCCGTGGCAACCTCCGCCACCTGCATCGCCAGGCCCAGCTCCGCGTAGATGGCCTGGGCACGCTTGGCCAGCGCACGTGACGCGTCGGTGGCCTCCAGCGGCGGGCGGCGCACCTCGAACTTGAGCTGAACCTTGGCGTCAGCCAGGCGCCGCTGCTGCACGCGGCGCTGCAGCTCCTTCTCCAGGCGGTCGAAGTCCGCCACACGCAAGGCGCGCGCATCGGCCTGGGCCGTGGCCTGGGCCGGGATCACGTTGCGGTTGGTGCCGGCCTGGGCCATCGTCCAGTTCAGCTTCAGGCCCGTGGCCGGCTCTGACAAGTCCTGCATCTGCAGCAGTTGATGAGCCAGTTCCGTCAACGCGTTGACGCCACCCTCCGGCCTTGCGCCGGCGTGCGAGGAGCGGCCTTCCACGCTCAGATAGGCCGAGCCGATGCCGCTGGTCGCCAGGCGCACACCGCCCTGCGCGCCGGCACCCTCGAAGGACAGCGTCATGTCCTGGTCGGCCGCGGTGCGCGTGATGGTTGCGCGCGAGCCCGGTGAGCTGATCTCCTCGTCGCCGTTGATCAATACGGTCAGCGTGCCGTAGTCGTCAATGCCCGCCTTCTGCAACAGCGCGATCACATGCAGGATGGTGGCCACGCCCTGCTTGTCGTCCGCGATGGCCAGGCCGTAGGCGCGTTCGCCCTCGATGCGAAAGGGCTGGTCTTTCAGCATGCCCTTCAGGTAGACGGTGTCCATGTGGGCGATGAGCAGCAGCTTCTTGCTGCCCCGCCCCTTGAACTGTGCCTTCACCATCTGGCCCTGGCGCTCCGGCGTGTCCTCCATGCGGTACACCTCCGTGGGCTCGATCATCGACACCTCGCCGCCCAGGGCCTTGAGCTTGCCGGCGATCAGCCCGGCCACCGAGGCCAGGCCGTCCAGGTCCTTGCTGCCGGACTCGATCTCGACCAGCGCCCGCAAGGTCTCCAGCAGCGCGGGCTGCTCCTGCTTCGCCAGGTCCTGCAGTTGCTGGGACGTGGGTGCCGCCTGGGCCAGCGAAGCCGCCAGCAACGCGGCGGCGGCGATCAATGTACGAAGTTGCATGTCGAGGACGTGGAGCTGGGACCGAGCGGACTGTGCCAGCGACCTTTCACAACGCCCATCGACAAGTTTTCCCCACCCTATGCAGTGATGTAATAGGGCCTATTCGCGCTACGGCAATGGGTCGCGTTGTGACCAGAAAGGCTGCAGGCAAGTCGCAAACCGCAAGCCGGGTCATTACCCGGCGAGGATTTGCGACACAGCATCCGGCCTTTCTGGTCACAACCCTTCGGGAAGGTCCGTCGCCAGGGGCCACTCGGCGTTGCATCGCTGGCCCGCACGCGAGTGCGGGCGGCGCGCTGCGCCTTGATTGGCCACTGGCGACGGGCCTTCGCGACCCATTGCCGTAGTGCGAACAGGCCCTCCCATGCGCTTTCGCTCGCCGTCGCTGGCCGAACTCCATGCCTTCGTCGCCGTGGCCGAGCTGGGCAGCTTCTCCGCCGCCTCGCAGCTGTTGTCCGTCACCCAGGGCGCAGTCAGCCGGGCGGTGCAGCGGCTCGAGTCGGAGCTGGGCCTGGCGCTGTTGGCGCGCGGCGGCGCCCAGGTCACCCCGACGCCCGAGGGCGCCAGCTACCTTGCCCGCATCAGGCCCGCCCTGGACATGCTGGAACGGGCCGTTCCCTTGCACGCGGCGCCTGCCGGCCCGTCACTGCGCATGGCGCCCGTGCCGTCGCTGTACGCGCGCTGGCTGGTGCCGCGGCTGCCGGCGTTGCAAGCGCAACATCCGCAGCTCAAGCTCGAGTTCCGCCGCTGGCGCCACGACGACCGCTTCGAGCGCGACGACGTCGACTGCTGGATCAACCCCAAGCCAAGCGCGCACAGCCGCTGGCCCGAAGGCGTCGTCGCGCAATACCTGCTCGGGCGCGAACTGGTCCCCGTGTGCCGCCCGGCGCGCGCTGCCCGGCTGACCCGGCCGCAAGACGTGCTGCAGCACCCGCTGCTGCACCACAGCGCCCATCCCGCCGACTGGGCGCTCTGGCTCAAGGCCCAGGGCGTGCAGGCGAGCCAGCCCCAACTGGCCTCGGGCTTCGACCTGGCCGCTGCACTGATCGAGGCCGTCGTTGCCGACATGGGCATCGCGGTCGTGCAGCTCTGCCTCATCGAAAGGGAGCTGGCCGCTGGGCAGCTCGTCGTGCCGTTCAGCGGCTGGGTGTCGTCGGGGCGCGGCTTCTACCTCTGCCGGCGGGCCGACCAAGAAGGTTCGTCCGAGCTCCATGCATTCGCGCAATGGGCGGTGGCCGAGAGCCGGCGCTGGCGGCGCGAGGCCCTGGCCGCGCTCGACTGACGGTCAACACGAGCGAGAAGGTGACGTAACCCTCGTCCCGCGGCGGTCCATCAATGACTGCGCTCCTGCATCACGGCGCGGTTCTTCCCGCCTCGCTTGGCCTCGTAGAGCGCCTTGTCCGCGGCTTCGATGAGTTCAAGGGATGAGCCACCGCGCTGCGGGATCATCGAGGCGCCGCCGATGCACACCGTGAGGTGCCGGGCCGGCGCCGAATCACCCTGCGCCAGTTCAAGGTCCTGCACGGCCAGGCGAAGTTTTTCGGCCATGAAACTGGCCCCGGCCGCCGGCGTGGTCGTCATGACCAGCGCGAACTCCTCGCCACCGTAGCGCGCCACGAGATCGGTCGAGCGGTTGGCATTCAGGTGCAAGGTGCCCGCCACCTTCTGCAAGGCCTCGTCGCCGGCCGGGTGGCCGTACGTATCGTTGTACTGCTTGAAATCATCGATATCGACCATCAGCACGGAGAGCGTGCTCTGGTCGCGCAGCGCCCGGCTCCATTCCATCTGGATGTGCTCGTTGAACCGGCGCCGGTTGCTGATCTCGGTGAGCCCGTCCACGTAGGTCAACCGCTGCAGCTCGATGTTCAACTCCGTCAGCTGCTGCTGGCTCTCGCGCAGGGCCCGGTACGCCTCGTCGCGCTGCAGCTGGATCGAATACCCCCTGGAGTGGTAGCGGATGCGCGCCACCAGCTCGACCTGGCTCGGCAGCTTGACGAGATAGTCGTTGGCACCGGCCTCGAACGCTTCGCTTTTCACCGCCGGGTCCTCGGTGGTCGACAGCACCACGATCGGGATGTCCATGGTGGCCGCGTTGGCGCGGTAGCGGCGAACCAGCGTCAGGCCGTCGATGCCGGGCATGACCAGGTCCTGCAGGATCACCGTCGGCCCGATCTGCTCGGCCAAGGCGATCGCCTTCGCGGGATCGGCGCAGTAGTGGAAATCGATGTCCGCGTGGCTCAGCAGCGCGCGGCGCACGGCCTCGCCGATCATCGCCTGGTCGTCGACCAGCAGCACCATGACGGGACGGCGCCTGGCCGCCGATGGCTTCGGGACGTCGAGGCTCTTCATATCAAGGTCGATCATCATGGCCTCCTGGTTCTGGTTGCATGCAAAGCGCAGCGCGCAGCCGCGGTGCGATCGCGTCGATGGGCAGGACGTCCACCGCAGCGTCCAGCGCCACGGCGGCCCTCGGCATGCCGTAGACGGCGCAACTCGCCTGGTCCTGCGCGATGGTGTGGTGCCCCTGGTCGCGCAGCGCCTTCAAACCGAGTGCGCCGTCGCGTCCCATGCCGGTCAACAGCACGCCGACGACGCCGCCCCGCCACAGCGCACAGGCGCTGTGGAAGAACACGTCGACCGAGGGACGGTAGACGTACTCCCGCGGGATCGGCGTGTACGCCAGGCACCCGCCCGCCACAAGCCGCAGATGGTCGTTGGTGGCGGCGAGCAACACCACGCCCGCGGCGGGCCGGTCGCCTTCCGCGGCCACCCGCACCGGCAGCGTCGAATGCTGCCCGAGCCACTGCGCCATGCCGGCGGCGAACTGCTCGTCCACATGCTGCACGATGACGACGGCACCCGGGAAATCTGCCGGCAGGCCGTGTAGCAAGGTGGCCAGCGCCGCCGGGCCACCCGCCGAGGCGCCGATGGCGATCAAGGGTTGCGGGCAGCTCTTGCGCGACCTCGCAGCGGACCGGGCGGCGTCGACCCGGGCCGGGGCGCTGTCGCCGATCAGCTTGCCGATGATCTCGATCTTCGCCAGCAGCGGTGCGGCGCCTGCGTGCGGGTCGGTGCCGGCCAGCGTCGGCGTGTCGACGACGTCGAGCGCGCCGTGGCCCATCGCGTCGAAGACGCGGGCGGTGTTGGCACCCATGTTGGAGGTGACAAGCAGGATGGCGCACGGCGTCTGCGCCATGATGCGCCGTGTCGCTTCGACCCCGTCGACCACCGGCATCAGCAGGTCCATCAGCACGAGGTCGGGCCGCTGTTCCGCGCAGCGCTGCACCGCCTGCGCGCCGTTCTCGGCCACCCAGATGACGCGGTGTTCCGGCCTCAGCGCCAGCACGCGCCGCAAGGCCTCCACGGCCAGCGGCAGGTCGTTGACGATGGCGATCTTCATGTGACGACCGCCTCTCCGATCAGGTCCACGGCCGCCTGCAGCAGCGTCTCGTCGTGGAAGCTGCCCTTGGTCAGGTAGTGGTTGGCCCCGGCTTCCAACCCGCGCCGGCGATCCTCGTCGCGATCCTTGTACGACATGATCATCACCGGCAGCGACTTCAGGTTCGGATCCTTCCTGACCAGCGTGACCAGCTCGATGCCGTCCATGCGCGGCATGTCGATGTCGGTCACCAGCAGGTCGAAGTGGCCGGTGCGCACCGCATTCCAGCCATCCATGCCGTCGACGGCCACCTCGACGTCGAAGCCGTGCTGGGCCAGCAGCTTGCGTTCGAGTTCACGCACCGTCAGCGAGTCGTCGACCACCAGCACGCGCTTGCGCTTGCTCGCCCCGGCGGCGCCGGTGCCTGGCCGCACCTGGCTCAGCTGGCCGGACGCGATCAGCTTCTGAACCGAGCGGATCATGTCCTCGATGTCGATGATGAGCACCGGCGATCCGTCCTCCATCAGCGCGCCGGCGCTGACGTCCTTGACCTTGCCCAGGCGCGGGTCGAGCGCCTGCACCACCAGCTCGCATTCGCCGAGGAAACGGTCCACCACCAAGCCGTAGATGTCCTCGTGGTCGCCGACGACGAGGACCGACAAGTCGCCCGCCAAGGCCTGGGGCGCGTCCACCTGCAGCAACTGGTGCGCAGTGACCAGGCCGACGCGTCGTCCGTCGACTTCGACGTGCTGCCGCCCCTCGAGCAACTCGACCCGCTGTGGCGCGATTTTCAGGGCGCGGAAAATGCGCGCCAGCGGGAAGGCGTACGGCTCGCCGCCGATGTGCACGAGCAGCGTGCGCACTACCGACAGCGTGAGCGGCAATTGCAGCTGGAAGCGCGTGCCCAGGCCCGGCTGCGTCGACACGCGAACGCTGCCGCGCACCTGTTTGACCATGTCCTGCACGACGTCGAGCCCGACGCCCCGCCCGGAGACCTCGGTCACCCGCCGGCTGAGCGTGAAACCCGGCAGGAACAGGAACTCCAGCAGCTCGGACTCCGAGAGCTCGGCCGCGACCTCGGGTTTGGCGTGGCGGCGCTCGACGACGGCGCTGCGCAGTGCGTCCAGGGCGATGCCGCCGCCGTCATCGGACACGGTGATCTGTAACGCCCCGGCACTGTGGCGCGCCTCGAGCCGCACGACGCCTTCCGCGGGTTTGCCCACGGCGTGTCGCTGTCCAGGCAATTCGATGCCATGGTCCAGCGCATTACGCAGCAGGTGGCCCAGCGGCGCATCCAGCTTCTCGAGCACGTCGCGGTCCACCGGCGTCGCGGCACCGACGATTTCGAGCCTGACCTGCTTGCCCAGCGAGCGCCCCAGGTCGCGCAGCATGCGGGGCATGGTTTGAACACCGTCCGCGAATGGCCGCATCCGACAGGCCACCGCCTCGTCGTACAACCGGCGCGACAGGTCGGCCGAGCGCCGCTCGAAAGTTTCCAGATCGACCAACCCCTGAGCCAACAGCTGCTCGCACTCCAGCATGCGGCGCCTGACCTCGGGCGGTGCGGCCCGCTCTTGCGCAACCTCATGCTGAAGCCGCTTGAGCCGCAGCAGTGAGTTGGCGAAAGGCGTGAGCCACCTTGCGGCCACCAATGATTCGCCGGCCAGCCCGAGCAGCCGATTCAGGTTGTCGGCGGTGACGCGCACGACGCGGTCCGAGGCGTCGCGCGCTGGTGCCGCCGCGGGCGGCGCCACCGCTGCCTGCAGCACCGGCGCTGCCGCGTCGGGCGCCGGGTCGTCTTCGTCGCCGGCCAGCATCGCGGTCTTCAGGGCGTCGACGAAGGCCTTCACCTGCAGCGCGTCGCCAGGGTCCGTCCCGGCGGTCCGGCCCAGGCGCGCGAGCAGGTCCACACCCGCGAGCAACGGGTCGATCTGACGTTGGCGCAGCCGCAACCGGCCCGTTTGAGCGGCGACGAAGCAGTCTTCCATCGCATGCGCCACTTCCACCGCGGCGCCAATGCCGACGATGCTGGCGGCACCCTTGAGCGAATGGGCGGCGCGCATGCAGGACTCGAGCTGGTCGGCGGCGTCCGGACTGCGCTCCAGGGCCAGCAGTCCCTGCGTCAGCAACGGGGCGTGGTTCTCCACTTCGATGCGAAACAGGTCCAGCATCGACAGGTCGCTGAGATCGACGCTGCTCATTGGGGCTCCCTAGGCGCTGCGCGCCATCCCGCCAAGCGGGAATGAGCCCCTTCGGGCGGCCGGGCGGGGCTCATGCGAGGCCCCGTTGAATGGTGTAGAGCAGCAGTTGCTCGTCGAGCAGGCCGACCGCGCGCTCATTGCTGCCCCCTGGCGCTTCTCGAGGGGTTCGCCCGCGTTCGGGCGGCCGGGTGGCGGGTTCGTGCCAGGCCAGGATCGCCTTGGAGTAGGTCGCCGTGGCACGCGCGACGGTGGCAGGCACTGGCTTCAGCGTGGCCGGATCGAAGCGCTGAATGCCGTGCATTTCGTCGACCGCGAAGCCCAGGCGCTGGCCGTCCAGGCCGATCACCACCAGGCGCCGCAGTGTCAGGCGTTGCCGTGCGTGCCCCGTCTCGGCGACGTGCGCCAGGCCGAGGACGCTGCCCAGCGATACGCAGACCAGCAACTCGCCCCGCACGTTGGCCACACCCTGCACGACGCCGCCGCGCCGGCTCGGCAGCGAATGGATCGCCGGCAAGGCGGCGACTTCCTGGAACACCGGCGTCGGCAGGGCCAGCCATTCGGCACCGATGCGAAAGATGACCGCCGAGCCCACCTCGGCCAGCCCAGCCTCGTGAGCCTGCGCCATGTGGCGGGTGCAGTCGGCGAGGTAGCCGGGCGGCGCCTGCCGGTCCAGTAAGGCCAGCGCGGCGGCGGCGTGGGTTGGACAGTGGCTGCAGTGCACGTGCTGCTTCAGTTCCGGGCAGGAACCATCGCCGCGAATGCCGATGCGGTTCCAGCAGTCGTCCAGGGCCACTTGCATGTTCATGTCAAGCCCCGCCTGGTTGCAGCCGGCTCGCGCGCTGCTGCAAGCGCCGCGCGCCGGCCGCGTCGCCCTGCTTTTGCAGCAGCAGGGCAAGGTGGATCAACGCCTCGTGGTGATTCGGGTTCAGATAGAGCGCCTTGCGGTACTGGTCGGCCGCATCGCCCGTGTTGCCGCTTGCGTCGCGCACCAGGCCGAGCAGATTGAACGCATCGGCCGTGGGCCCGTGCTCGCGCAGATGCGCTTCACAGTGCGATGCGGCCTCGGCGAGGTGGCCTTCGTCGGCGAGGCGCCGTGCGCGAGCCATGCCGGTCGCCGCTTCGGCCTGCGCAGCCACTCGCGGCGCGGCAGCCGGCGTCGGCGCCCGAAACCGGGCGGGCCGCGGGGCCGCGGCCACCGGGGCCGGAGCATGCGCGACCCAGCCTGGCGCGGGGGCTGCACGGGCCTTGATGACACTGCCGGGTAACGGCCCCTTGCGAAAGGCGAACGCAAGCGGAAGCTTTGCAGAGACAAAGCCGTGATCCGACAGCAGGGCCGTCTCCGACGGGCCGACGAACAGCCAGCCGCGCGGCGCGAGCAGCCGGCCCAGCACCGCGATGGCGCGATCCTGCGTGACGCGGTCGAAGTAGATCAGCACGTTGCGGCAGAAGATGACGTCGTAGAGCCCCGTCCCGGCCACGAGGCCGTCCAGCAGGTTGCCCGGTCGAAATTGCACGAGCCCGCGCACCGCCTCCGTCGGGCTGTGGCCGCCCGCCGTCGCGATGAAGTGGCGATCACGGAACGCCAGGTCGCTGCCGCGAAACGAATTTCGGCCGTAGACCGCAACCTGCGCCCGCGCCAGCGCACGCAGGCTGATGTCGACGGCATCGATGCGCAGCGCATTGGCCGGAAAGCCGGCGTCGAGCAATGCCATGGCCATCGAATAGGGCTCCTCGCCGGTCGCGCACGGCACGCTCAGCAAGCGCAGCACGCCCTGCGCCTGAGCAGGCGCTTCCTCGCTGGCCAGGCGCGCCAGCGCCACGAAGGCCGCCGGGTCGCGGAAGAACCAGGTCTCGGGCACGACCACCGCCTCGATGAGTTCCTGCAACTCGACGCTCGAGCCGCAGAGCCGTTCCCAGTAGGCCTGCGCGTCCGCCAGCCCGCAGGCCGACAGCCGCTCCTGCACCGCACGCTCGACGGACGCCGATCCGATCGAGGCCGCATCCAGGCCCATCGTCTGCTTGAGCAATTGCTCGAAACGGGTCATGTCCATCACGCTGCCCCGGCCTCGTCGAACAACATCGCGCGCAGCGACGCCGGAAGCAGACCCTGCACCTCGACGCGCTGGATCAGCCCCTGCGCGTCGGTCGTCACCGGGCCGAGCCAGGGCGCTGCGTCGACGTTGACGCCGGCCGCAACGAACTCCGCCGGCTCGCGGCGCAGCGTCTGCGTCGCCCTTTCGACCAACAGGCCGAGCAGGTGCGGGCCGGCTGCGGGATCGGGGAAAGTCACGAGCACGATGCGCGTGCTCAGGCGGTTCGCTGACGGGCGGCCGAGCGCGAGTTCGCTGAGGTCGATGACCGGCACCGGCACACCTCGGTAGTCGCACAGGCCGGCCACCGTCGACGGCGCGAGCGCGATTGCCTTCACGCCAAGCCGCGGCAGGACGGCGACGACCTGGCCCGCGTCGAGGGCGTAGCGTTCACTGCCGATCTGAAAGAGGATGAACAGCATCCGGCCGGCCCTCGGGCCTCAGGCCTGCGCCAGTTTGAAGCGCGAGACGCCGCTGCGCAGCCCGCCAGCCGCCTGGTGCAAGCCGTCGATCGCCTGGCCCGACTGGCGCAGCGAGTCGACGGTCTGCTGGGCGGCTTCGGTCAACTGTGTCAGTGCCTGGCTGATCTGCTCGGCGCCGGTCGCCTGCGTCTGCACGCTTTCGCTGACGGCCTCGAAACGCGGCGCCAGGGCCTGCACCTGCGAGATGATCTGCGACAGCTGCGCGCCGACCTGCTGCACCTCCTGCATGCCGCGGCGCACCTCCTCGGAAAACTTGTCCATGCCCATCACGCCGGCCGACACCGCGGACTGCATCTCCTTGACCGTCTGTTCGATGTCGTAGGTGGCGACTGCGGTCTGGTCGGCGAGCCGGCGGATCTCCGTGGCAACCACGCCAAAGCCGCGCCCGTATTCGCCGGCTTTCTCGGCCTCGATGGCCGCGTTCAGCGACAGCAGGTTGGTCTGGTCGGCCACCTTGGTGATGGTGGTGACGACCTGGTTGATGTTGCCGGCCTTGTCGCTCAACACGGCGAGCTTGGCGTTGATCGAGCCGACCGCCTCCATCACGTTGTGCATGGTCTCGGTCATGCGCTGCAAGCCTTCCTGCCCGCCGCCGGCCAGCAAGGCGGTCTCCTCGGCGACCTGCGACACCTCGCTCATCGTCTTCACGAGCGCGCGCGACGTGGCGGAAATTTCCTTGGAGGTGGCGCCGATCTCGGTGGTCGTCGCAGCGATTTCGCTGGCGGTGGCCTGCTGCTCCTTGGATGTGGCGGCGATCTCGGTCGCCGAGGTGTTGACCTGGATGCCGGACTGCTGGACCTGGCCGAACAGCTCCGTCAGCTTCTCCGTCATCCGGTTGAACCCCTGCGCCAGCGTGCCGAACTCGTCGCGCCGCTCCAGGTTCATCCGCTGCGTCAAGTCACCGGTGCTGATCGCGTCGGTGGCGGTGAGCAACCGGTGCAACGGCCGGGTGATCGATTGCAGCAGGACATAGCCGAGCGCAAGCGCCAGCAACAGTGCCGCGGCGAGACTGACCAGGATGGCCATGTTGGCCGTTGCGACCGCGCTCATGATCTGCCGGCCTGCCGCCTCGGCATCGGCCATGTTGTAGTCGACGACGGACTGCACGGCGGCGCGCAGCTTGTTGTACTGCGGGTCAAGCTGGCTGTGCAGCAGCGCCCGGGCCTCGTCGCGCTTGCTGGCCGCGCTCAGCTTCAGGATGTCGTCCTGCGTGCGCAGGTAAGGATTGGCAACGTGGAGGTTCTTGAACGCCTCGTAGTTCTCGCGATCCTCGGCCGAGAAGATGGTGCTCTCGTAGCTCTTGGCCAGGGTCTCCAGCCGAGCCCGGTTGACCTGCAACTGCGACTCGATCTTGCGCGCCTCGGTTTCATCCTTCTCGAACACCTGCTCCTGGGTCAACGCGAAGTTCTCTTGCCAGGCGGCCAGCAGCTGGCTGCTGTACAGCATGCCGGGCAAGGCCTCCTTCTGGATGACGGTCGCGTCCTGCGCCACGCGAGCGAGGCGGGAATAGATGACGGCGCCCATGACGATCATCAACACCAGCACGGCGGCGAAGCTGGCGAGGATGCGGTGCCTCACGGTCAAGATATTCATCAAGTTCGGCTCCCTCGCCATGCGTCATCCAGCCCGGCGGGCAAGTCGACGCAATGCAGCTCACCGTACGCCCTGTCTAACGCGATCTCCGTGCGGTGCCGAACATCCCGAGCGAAGAAATGGAGTTGGCCGCCGGGCGGCTCGTCGCGCCTTCAGCGGCTTTTTGTCATCGGGGGCGCGGCTTCTACCTCTGCCAATGGGCCGACCGGGAAGGCTCGTCCGAGCTGCAAGCCTTCGCGCAATGGGCAATGGCCCAGAGCCGGCACTGGCGGCGCTCGATTGACGATCAGTACACGAGAGAGAAGGTGACGTAGCCCTCACCCTCCTCGGCCAGATGCTTGATGCCCGACGTACCGGCACTGATGCCGATGAACCTGAGCTGTCTTTGAGTTTCCTTGGCGTGCTTGGCCAGTGCCAACGCCGCCGTCATCCTGTCGTTGGCATGAGGCGCCAGGTCGTTGTAGATAAGCTCGAGGTTCGCTCCGGCTGTCATCAGCGAACTCAGGAATGCGGGTTGGAGCGTGTTGTTGTGCATCTGGTCTCTCCATGGGTTGAGGGCAGCATAGTCTGTCGAATTCCAGCACGACGACAGCCCGTTGTCCCGCCATGGCACCATATTGGCCCATGCCCCTGCACATCGCCTGCCTCTGCGCCGCCTGGTGCCGCACCTGCGAGTCCTACCAAGAAATTTTCGAAGCCGCCTGCGCCGAACTGCCCCAGGCCGGCCTGCATGTGCGCTGGATCGACATCGAGGACGAAGCCGAACTCATCGGCGACCTGGACATCGAGACCTTCCCGACGCTGCTCATCGCCGACGGCGAGCACATCCGCTTCGCCGGGCCGTTGACGCCGCAGCCCGAGACGCTCAGGCGCGTGCTGCGGGCGCACCTGGCGGACGCGAGGCCCACGCCCGTCGAACCGGCCTACGTCGAGCTGGCCTCGCGCCTGCGCAGCGAAGCCTGAGCCGGCCAGGGTCAAGGCCGCGCAAAACGGCCTGTCCGAGCTGACAAAAGCTGCTGCCTTTCCACGATGCGGCAGAACCCACGTTTTTCATGGGGGAGATGTAGGACTGCGCTGACAGAGACACGCGACGCATGCTGCTGTGCCGGCGGCGCGCCGGCACCCAAAGTCGGAGCATGTCCGCACCGCCGCAACACCCGCCGCGTGACCTGACGCCCACCGGCGCTGCACAAGCCTTCCTGCGCCTCGCCGGCGGCGCCGAAGCGGCCGCTGCCCCGGTACGAGCGGTGCAGTTCGGTGCCGACCGCTTTGCCGAACATGGCCGCAGCCTGGCCGCGGCCCAGCGCGTGGACGACCCGCGGCAGCAGCCCCGCCCCTTCTCGCCGCGGCTGCGCAGCAATCTGCAGGTCTGGGCCGCCGCCCTGAGCGTGCTGTCCGAGGAAGGCCTGCAGGCCGACATCGACCCCGCCCACGCCTGGCTGCTGGACAACGCCCGCATCGTGCAGCAGCAGCTCGACGAGGTGCTGCACGACCTGCCGCGCAGCTACTTCCAGCGCCTGCCCCGGCTGGCCGACGAACCGCTGCAGGGCCTGCCGCGCATCTATGGCGTCGCCTGGGCCTGGGTGGCCCACGCGGACAGCTCGCTGGACCTGGCCCTGCTGCACCACTTCCTGGCCGGCCACCACGAGGCCGAGGCGCTGACATTGCGCGAGCTGTGGGCCCTGCCGTCCACGCTGCGCGTCGTGCTGGTGGAGAACCTGCGCCGCCTGGCCGAGCGCGCCGCCTGGCGTCATCTGGCGCGCCGCGCCGCCCAGCACCTGTTCGAGGCGCTGCCGCAGCTGGACGCGGCAGCGGTGCGCAACCAGCTGCAGCAATGGCAATCGGCCTGGCCGCGCGACCCTGCCATCACGGCCCTGGCCCTGCGCCTGCACGAGCGGCTGACCGACCGCGCCCTGGGCCAAGCCGAGCAGCGTGACTCCGATGACTCGTCCTGGGCGGCCGTGCACGCCTGGCTGGCCGAGGCGCTGCCCGACCCAGCCGCTGCGCAGGCCAGCGAGCAGGCCGAGAGCGCGGCCGACCACCAGAGCATTCGCAACGCCATCAGCAGCCTGCGCAACCTCGGCGCGGCCAACTGGGCCGGACTGTTCGAGGCCGTGCACCCGACGCTGCGCGCCCTGGGCCACATTGCCGTCTACCGCCAGGAGCACGAGGCCACGCGCGACATGGCCATGCACGCGATCGAGGCTCTGACCGAGCGCCACAACGTACCCGAGGCCGACGTGGCCCAGGTGCTGCGCCTGCTTTGCAACGACCCCGCCTGGGCCGAGGACGCAGAAGAGCGCGCCCCGCTGTACTGGCTGTCCGGCCCTGGCCGCGAACGCCTGCTGAGCGAACTTCGCCTCAAGCCTACCGCCGGCGAGCGCTTTGCCGCCGGGCTGCGCCGCCACGGTGTCGCCCTCTATCTGACCAGCCTGGCAGGGTTGCTGATCCTGGCCGAGCTGACGTTGCTGCTGCTGGGCCTGCCCCCGGGCGCCGGCTGGCCCATGGTGGTGGCCGCCGTGCTGCTGTCGCTGCTGCCGGCCAGCGAGGCCGTGGTCGCGCTGGCCAACCGCCTCATCAGCGAGTCCGCAGCGCCGGCGCAGCTGCCGCGCCTGACCTGGCATCACGGCATTCCGGCCGGGGCGCGCAGCCTGGTTGTCATTCCCTGCATGCTGACGCGGTCCAAAGGCATCGCGACCCTGCTCGCCCAGCTGGAGCGCCACCACCTGGCCAACCTGGAAGACGAGGCGCAGTTCGCGCTGCTCAGCGACTGGACCGATGCCAAGGCCGAGCACCAGCCCCAGGACGCGGGCCTGCTCGCCCAGGCGCGCGCCGGCATCGAGGCGTTGAACCAGCGCCACGGCACGGCCTGCGAGGGCCGGCCGCGTTTCCTGCTGCTGCACCGCGAGCGGCGCTGGAGCGAGACCGAGCAGCGCTGGATCGGCTGGGAGCGCAAGCGCGGCAAGACCGAGGCATTGGCCGCCCTGCTGGCCGGTCAGCCGCCCGAGCTGCTGCCTGACCGCTTTGTCGACCTGGGCGAGCTGTCCACGCCCGCACCGGACATCCGCCACATCGTCACGCTGGATGCCGACAACGCCCTGCCCCCCGGCGCGCTGCGCGAGCTGGTCGCCATCGCCGCCCACCCGCTGAACCGCCCACGGTTGAGCCGCACATCCAGCGGCGCCGTCACCGTCGTGCGCGGCCACGGCATGCTGCAGCCGCGCGTGGCCACGCCGCTGGCCACCGCCGCCGGCAGCTCCACGGTGCATGGCACCTGGTTCCACAGCCTGTTCGCCGGCCAGCCGGGGCTGGACCCCTACAGCGCCGCCAGCTCCGAGGTCTACCAGGACCTGTTCGACGAAGGCAGCGCCGCCGGCAAGGGACTGATCGACGTGCAGGCCGCAGCGCAGGTGCTGGCCCACCGCCTGCCCGAGGGCCAGGTGCTCAGCCACGACCTGCTGGAAGGCTCGCTGATGCGCTGCGCCGGCGTCAGCGACGTGGTGCTGGTGGAGCCCGCCCCCATGCATGCCGACGTGGCGGCCTCGCGCATCCACCGCTGGACGCGCGGCGACTGGCAGCTGCTGCCCTTCCTCGGCCACCCACGCCGCTGGGGCCTGCACGGCATCCACATCTGGAAGATGCTGGACAACCTGCGCCGCTCCCTCGTCGCCCCGGCCGCCCTGCTGCTGCTGGTCGCGTCGTGGATGGGCCTGGGCCTGGCGCCGGCGTGGGCACTGGGGCTGGTGGCTGCCACCTTCGGCGCCGGGCCGTTGATGGGCGCCCTGGCGGCCTGCGCGCCCTCGGGCGACCGCATCTCGCTGCCGCGCTTTTACCGGCAGGCGGCCATTGAACTCGGGCGCGCCATCGGCGGCGTCGTCTGGCACATCGCACTGCTTCCGGCGGCAAGCTGGCTCAGCATCGACGCCATCGTGCGCGCGCTGTGGCGCCAGCGTGTCAGCCACCAGCATCTGCTGGAATGGACCACCGCCGACGCGGCGGAAGCCGCGGCGCGCACCGACTGGCGCTCGCTGTGGCGCCAGCACAAGCATGTGACCTTTGCCACCGGCGCGCTGGCCTTGCTGCTGATGACGCCGGCCCTGATCGGCCGCCCCGTCGACTGGGACCAGGCCCTGCCGCTGCTGCTGGCCTGGGCACTGACGCCGCTGTGGATAGGCCTGGCCAGCCGGCCACGCGCCCGGCCGCGCCGCGAGGCCATCACCGACGACGAGCGCCAGTACCTGCTCAGCGTCGCCCGCGACACCTGGCGCTGGTTCGAACGCTGGGTCACCAAGGACGACAACGATCTGCCGCCCGACAACGTGCAGTTCGACCCCGACATCGCCGTCGCCCACCGCACCTCGCCCACCAATATCGGCCTGTACCTGCTGTCGGCCTGCTGCGCGCGCGAGTTCGGCTGGCTGCATGACGTCGGCCTGGCCGAGCGCATCGGCCGCACGCTGGACACGCTGGACAAGCTGCCCCGCCACCGCGGCCACTTCTACAACTGGATCGACACCCAGCGCCTGGGCGTGCTGGAGCCGCCCTACATCTCCAGCGTGGACAGCGGCAACCTCTGCGCCCATCTGCTGGTGGTCGCGGCGGCCTGCGAGGGCTTTGCGCGCGGGGGCGAGGGCATGCCGCCGCCGCCGGCCGTGGCCGAGGCGCTGAACGCCGTCGCCATGCGGGCGCGCGCCCTTGCGCTGGCCCACGACTTCAGCTGGCTCTACGACCCGCAGCGCCACCTGCTGCACATCGGCGCCGTCGCGGCGCAAGGCTCCGAGCCCGGCACCGAGCGGCTGGACCAGAACCACTACGACCTGCTCGCCTCCGAAGCTCGGCTGGCCAGCCTGGTGGCCATCGCCAAGGGCGACATCCCGCCGGCGCACTGGGGTGCGCTGGGCCGCCCTTTCTTCTCGCGCGGTCGCGTCACTGGGCTGAAGAGCTGGTCGGGCTCGATGTTCGAGATGCTGATGCCCTCGCTGGTGCTGGACGAGCCCACCGGTAGCGCGCTGGCGGAAGCCGCTCGCGCGGCCGTCATGGAGCAGATCCGCGCCGGGCGTGCGGCCGGCCTGCCCTGGGGCGTGTCCGAGAGCGCCTATGCCAAGCGCGACCGGAGCCTGGCCTACCAGTACGGCCCGCAGGGCGTGGCCAGCCTGGCACTGCGCGACACGCCGGTGGAAGAGATCGTCATCGCACCGTATGCCAGCCTGATGGCGACCATGGTGATGCCGCGCGCGGCCGTCGCCAATCTGCGCGCGCTGCAGGCCCTGGGGGCTCGCCATGAGGGCGGCTTCATGGAAGCGCTGGACTACACCGTCGGCCGCCAGCCTGAAGCCACCAGCGACGCAACGCAGACGGGGCGTCGCTTCCAGCGCATCGGCACGACGATGGCCCACCACCACGGCATGTCACTCGTCGCGCTGACCGAGGTGCTGTGCGGCGGCGCGCCGCAGCGCTGGGCTGACGCCGAGCCGCGCTTGTGCGCCGTGCGCTGGCTGCTGCACGAGCGCGCGCCGCACAAGGTGGCGCCGTTGCGCGAACCGCCGCCACAGCCGACTCGCAGCGCACCGCGCCGCGCCCGCATCTCGCTGGTCGTGCCCGAGCTGCATGGCCGCGCCCTGCCCGCCACCGCCTGGCTGGGCCATGGGCGCCTCAGCGCGATGGTGCGCGAGCATGGCGGCGGCACGCTGGTCTGGGGCGAGCCGGGTTCACTGGTGTTGGTGAGCCGCTGGCGCGACGATCTGCCGCAGGACCTGCTCGGCCACCACCTGCATCTGCGCGACCTGGACCTGCACTGGAACGGCGCGCCCGAGTCCAGCCCCTGGCGATCGCTCACGCTGCGGCCCACGCCCGGCCCGCAATGGCGCTATGGCTGCCGCCTGCACCCCGCCAGCGCGCAGTTCACGGCCGAGGGCGAGGAGTTGCACGCCCACACCGAGGCCTGGGTGGCCGTCGAGGACGACGTCGAGCTGCGCCGCATCACGCTGCGCAACCTCGCCCATCGGCCGCGCCGCCTGGCGCTGGTATCCAGCTTCGAGCCCGTGCTGGCGCCGGCCAAGGCCGACCTGGCCCACCCGGCTTTCGGCAAGCTCTTCCTGCAGGCGCGCTGGGAGCCCGGCCAGCAGGCCCTGAACTGGCAGCGCCTGCCGCGCAGCCCCAACGAGGCGCCCCTGCACGCGGTGCATGCGCTGGTGGGCGTGGAGCTCGAGGGCGGCGCGCGGCTGGACCGTGTGCGCGCCGGTGCCGACCGTGCCCATTGGCTGGCCCGCGGCGGCATGCCCGGCCAGCCCGGCGGCGTCATTGCGCATGCCGGCGTGCAAGCGCTGCTGGGCACCGATGTGACCGGCCTCAACACCGCGTCTGGCATGCTGGACACCGGCAACGACCCGATCTCGCTGCTGCACCTGGTGCTGCAGCTGCCGCCCGGTGCCAGCGTGACGCTGACGCTGGCCACCGCCGCCGCTCGCGAGCCGCAGACGCTCAGCCACTTGCTGGACAAGCTGCGTCAGCCGGCCCTCGTCGAGCGTGCGCTGACGCTGGCCCACACCATGGCCGGCGTGCGCACCCAAGGCGCCAGCCTCGCGCCGGGCGCCTGGCGGGCCGGCCTCACGCTGCAGACCCTGCTGACCTCGCAGGCCGCCCGCGAGAACCTGCCTCTGCCCGAGACCGGCTACGAGCGCGATGCGCTGTGGCGCCATGGCATCTCGGGGGACGACCCCATCATCCTGATGCGCGTGGCCGATCCCACCGGCGTCATCATGGTGCGCGAGCTGTGCGCGCTGCTGCAGGCCCAGGGCAGCCCGCTGCCAGTGGACGTCGTCGTGTTGGACGCCGAGCCGCCGTCCTATCTGGCGCCGGTGTCGCGCGCATTGCGGTCTCTCGCCGAGCAGCAGACCCATGGGCGCTGCCGCGTGCATGTGCTGTCGGACGAGACCGTGGGCCCGGACACGCGCTTTGCCCTCAACATGCTGGCGCGCGTGCGCTGGTTTGCCGATGGCCGGCCGCTGGCCCAGCAGCTCGAGCGCCTGGGCCAGAGCCACGAGCAAGCCGCCAAGGCCCGGCGCGGCGCCGGCGCGACGCTGGTGTCCGCCCTCGCCGCCCCGCCCGGCGCCGAGGCGCCAGACAGCGACTTCGAGGCCGACAGCGGTGCCTGCCGCTTCGAGCTGACCGAGCAAAGCCAGCCGGCGCGGCCGTGGATCAACGTCATCGCCAACGAGAACTTCGGCTGCCAGGTGTCCGAGCGCGGTGCCGGCATGGCCTGGGCCGGCAACAGCCGGCTGCACCAGATCACGCCCTGGTCCAACGATGCGCTGCTGGACTCGCCCGGCGAATGGCTGATCCTGCACTGCCTGTCCAGCGGCAAGGCCTGGCTGCTCGGCCGCGCCAGCCCGCACCAGAACGTGTCCCACCTGCCAGGGGCTACGGCCATGGCTTTCCAGCTGCCAGGCATGGTGGTGCGCCTGCGCTGGACGGTGGACGCAACAACCGCCGTCAAGCAATGCCAGGTGGAGTTGCACGCGGCGCCCGGCCGCCCGCCGCGCCTGCTGCGGCTGCTGGCCGCCGCGCAGTGGCAGCTGGGCATGGACAGTGGTGCGCGCCGCAGTGTCGTGACGCGACTGGAACCGCCCCAGGGTGACGGTCCGCTGCTGGCCCTGGCCACGCAGGCCGATGGGCTCAATGGCTTCGGCGGCCACACGGCCTGGATGGCACTGCGCCCGACCCGCGAGGGCGATGCGACGGCCGACCAGATCAACAGCCTGGCCAGCGATCAGGCCCTGTGGCCCTGGCCCGCGGACGCCGGCTTCACGCCCGACCTGAACCGGCCGCACCCGTGGACGGCCGCCATTGAGGCCAGCGGCGACCGCCGCCTGCTGTTCGACGACGAGGGCCGCCTCGTCATGCCGCACGCACTGGATGGCCAGGCCGGTGCTGCCACCGACCCGGCTGCCCTGCTGGCGGTGCCGATCCGCCTGGAGCCCGGCCACGCCTGGCATGGCACGGTGCTGCTCGGCCATGCGCAGAGCCTGCCCGCCGCCCGCGAGCAGGCCGCCAACGCCTGGGCGGCCGACCCATTGCACCGGCTGGCCGCCCAGCGCGAGGTCTGGCGGGCCTTGAGCGCGCCCGTTCAGGTGGCCACGCCCGACCCCGCCTTCGACGCGCTGGTGAACCATTGGCTGCCGGCCCAGGTGCTGGGCTGCCGCATCTGGGCGCGCGCCGGCTTCTACCAGGCCGGCGGTGCCTTCGGCTTCCGCGACCAGCTGCAGGACGCCATGTCCCTGGTGCAGCATGCACCCGAGCGCCTGGCCGCGCAGATCCGCCGCCACGCAGCCCACCAGTTCCCGCCCGGCGACGTGCAGCACTGGTGGCATGAGCCGGCCGGTGCCGGCGTGCGCACGCATTTCGCGGACGACCGGCTGTGGCTGGCGCTGGCGCTGGCCTTGTACGTCGAGCGCACCGCCGATACGTCGCTGGCCGACGAGATGCTGCCCTTCCTGCAGGGACGCCCCGTGCCCGAGGGCGCCGAGGACATCTACGAGGTGCCGGCCATCAGCGACGAGCAGGCCAGCATCTACGAGCACGCCGCGCGCTCCATCGATGTCAGCCTGCCCGTCGGCGTCCATGGCCTGCCGCTGTTCGGTACCGGCGACTGGAACGACGGCATGAACCGCGTCGGCGCCGAGGGCAAGGGCGAGTCGGTGTGGATGGGCTTCTTCCTGTGCGCCGTCATCGACGCCCTGCACCCGCTGGCCATCGCCCGCGGCGAGCAGGCCCGCGCGGCGCGCTGGCGCCAGGCACGCGACAAGCTGGCCAAGGCCCTGGACGCCGAGGCCTGGGACGGCCGCTGGTACCGCCGCGGCTGGTTCGATGACGGCAGCGTCCTCGGCACCCATGACGACAGCGAATGCCGCATCGACCTCATCGTGCAGGCCTGGGCCGTGCTGACCGGCGTCACCGAGGCCGACCGCGCCCGCCTGGCCCTGGACAGCGCCTGGCGCGAGCTGCATGACCGCGATGCCCACCTGCTGCGCCTGCTGTGGCCGCCGCTGCAGCATCACCAGCCACCGGCGGGCTACATCCAGGCCTACCCCGGCGGCGTGCGCGAGAACGGCGGCCAGTACAACCACGCCGCCACCTGGGCCCTGATGGCCAGCGCCAAGCTCGGTCAGGCCGAGCGCGCCTGGGCGGCCTTCACGGCCATCAGCCCGGCCCACCGCGGCGCGCACGGCGCGGCCTATGGGCTGGAGCCCTTCGCCGTGGCCGGTGATATCGAAGCCGCCGCGCCGCACGCCGGCCGCGGTGGCTGGAGCTGGTACACGGGCGCCGCCGGCTGGCTGCTGCGCGCGGCGGTCGAATCGCTGTGCGGCGTCAAGCTGGCCGATGGCCTGCTGCGCGTGCAGCCCTGCCTGCCGCCCCATTGGCCCGAGGCGCGGCTGCGCCTGGTGCACCAGGGTCGGCGTATCGACTTGCTGCTGCAGCGTGCCCCGACGGGCGCCGGCACCGCGCCGCCCGCCGGCTACCGCACCCTGGTGCCAGGATCGACGCTGGCGCTCGGGGAGGTCGAAGGCGACCTGCAGCTTTGGGTGCCAGTCACCGATGCCCTGCCGGCCCGCAGGCCGGAACCGGCGGCAGCGTTTTGAAGCCCCAAAAAGCAAGCGGCCCCGAAAGGGGCCGCCGTAGCGAATCAGGGGAGGATCAGACGACCAAGCTCAACACCACAGCCATGAGGACGCTACCCAAGACGACGGTCGTGAACAGCCGGTCGCCGATGGCGCTGTCCAGGAATTCCAGCGAGCACAGCATGCGCTGCTTGCGGTCTGACAGCGTGCGGCACTGGCGCAGGTGAACGCCCAGGCTGTCCAGGTGCTGACGCAGCAGATGATCGGTGGCGCGAGACATGGATGACCTCCTCTGAAAACGATGCCTTCAACTGTAGAGAGAACCTGGCTTCGTTGCATTCGGACACGAAGGGGCCCGCGTGTAGGCCTTGTCTGACATTGCGACGCATGCCATGAGGCACCATGCGGCAATGAGCACCAGCCGGCAAGCACTTTGGTTGTTGACCCTGCTAACCGCGTGGTTTGCCGGCATGGCGCAGGCCGCGCCAGCGGCGCTGCAAGTCGGCTCCAAGCGCTTCACCGAGAGTTATCTGCTGGGCGAGATCGTCACGCAGACCTTGGTCGGTCAGGGTGTCGCCGCTGAACACCGCCAGGGCCTGGGCAATACCGCCATCCTGGCCGCGGCCCTGCAGCAAGGCCAGATCGATCTCTACCCGGAGTACACCGGCACCATCGTGCGCGAGTTGCTCAAGCGCGAGTCATCTGCGGATGCGCAGGCACCGCTGGCGCAGATCAACGCGTGGCTGAAGCCGCTGGGCCTGAAGGCCGGCGTGCCACTGGGCTTCAACAACAGCTATGCCCTGGCCCTGCGCGAGGCCGACGCGGCGCGGCTGGGCATCACGACGATCTCCGAGCTTGCCGCCAAGGCACCGCCGGCACTCAAGGCTGGCCTGTCGCACGAGTTCCTGGCCCGCGCCGACGGCTGGCCGGCGCTGCAGCGCGCCTACGGCCTGAAGCTGCAACCCGGCGCCGGCCTGGACCATGGTCTGGCGTATCAAGCCCTCGCCAATGGCCAGGTCGACCTCATCGACGTCTACACCACCGACGCCCAGCTCGCCCGCCAGCCCGTGCGGGTGCTGCGCGATGACCGCGGCTTCTTCCCGCGCTACGACGCGGTGCTGCTGATGCGGACGGCGGTCGACGACAAGCCGTTGCAGGGCCTGGCCGGCCGCCTGCCCGAAGCCGAAATGACCCGCCTGAACGCCGCCGCCGAGCTGGACGGCCGGCCCTTTGCCGACGTGGCGCACGGCTTCCTGCGGTCAGACTCGGGCGGCACGGGACACCAGGGCTTGATGGACCGACTGTTTGCACCCGATCTGCCCAAGCTGCTCGCCCAGCATCTGGCCCTGGTGCTGGCCTCGCTCGCGCTGGCCGTGGCCGTGGCCGTGCCCCTGGGCATTGCGGCGCATCGCCTGCCGCGGCTGGCGGCGCCCGTCATGGCCGTGACGGGCCTGCTGCAGACCCTGCCTTCGCTCGCCCTGCTGGCCTTCTTGATCGCCCTGGTTGGCCGCATCGGCTTCGTGCCGGCCCTGCTGGCGCTGTTCGTCTATGCGCTGCTGCCCATCGTGCGCAACACCCATGCCGGGCTGCAGGCCGTGTCCGGCGGGCTGACCCATGCCGCCTTGGCGCTGGGCCTGACCCGCCGCCAGACGCTGCGCGCCATTGAGCTGCCACTGGCCCTGCCCACGCTGATGGCAGGGGTGAAGACGGCAGCGGTCACCAACGTCGGCACGGCCACCGTCGCGGCCTTCGTCGGCGCGGGCGGCCTGGGCGAGCGCATCGTCGCGGGCCTGGCCGTCAACGACAGCAAGCTGATGTTGGCCGGCGCCCTGCCCGCCGCGGCCCTGGCCGTCATCGTGCAACTGCTGTTTGATGCGCTGGAACGCCGGGTCGCGCACAATGGGCCACAAGAATCTCGGGATCGAGGGGCATGAACGCAAGGGTGCGATCGGGCTTGTGGCTATTGGGCTGGCTGGTGGCAATGACCGCCGAGGCCGGCTGCTCGCGCCCCCTCAACGTACCCATGGCCCCTATCGGCCTGAGCGTCAACTTCGAGGACGGGCGCGCCCAGGGCATCTATCCGACGCTGCTGCGCGAAGTGGCGGCCAGCGCGCCCTGCCAGTTCAATATCCACAAGGTGCCACGGGCGCGGCTGCAAACGATGTTCGACGCTGGTCAGGCCGACATCCTCATGCCGGCCTCATCAAATCCCGCACGTGATGCCGTGGGCGAGTTCGTGCCACTGATCCAGGTGCGGGCCAGCCTGCTGACCCTGGACGCCGACACGCCCGTACCGCGCTCGCTGGCCGAGCTGCTGGCCCAGCCGGACTACAAGCTCGTCGTCGTGCGCGGCTTCTCTTTCGGTCCGGCCTATGACGGTGCCATCGCAACGCTGCGCCAGCGCCAGCGCCTCGTCGAGGAGGCCGACCCCACCGGCGTCGCCCGCGCACTGCGCCAGGGCCTGGCCCAGGCCAGCGTCATGACGGCGTCCATCCTGGTCGGCACGCTGGTCAATGAGCCCGAGCTGACGCCGTTGCTGAAGCGCCTGCGTGTCGAGCCGCTGGAGGAACTGGGCTGGCACGCCAGCGGCCTGTATCTGTCACGCCGCGGCCTCGTCGAAGCCGACCGGCGCCTGCTGCGCCAGGCTTTCGGCCAGATGGCACGCAACGGGCGCGTGTGGCAGCTCTTCAACGAGGCCCACCCGGCCGGCAGCCTGGGCGTCAGCATCCGGCCTTTGCCCTGATTCAGCGCACCTGGCTGCTGTAGTCCAGCGGCAGCCACTGCCAACCCTTGCCCGCCTGGCGCATCCACGCGGTGCGCCTGCCCGGCTGCAGCCACGCCACCAAAACCAGGCTCTTCATCGACCACCTGCGCGCGGAGATCGGCGACACGCCCTGGTGGGACCGGCAGTTGCGGGCCATCGCTGTCTCATCCTGATTGGGGATTCGCTGGCGGCGGCGGGCGCATAAGGTCGACACCTCTTCTTCCTGATGGGAGCCGTTGCCATGTGCATTGCCAAGAGCGTCGGGCTGGGTGCCCGCAACGATGTCGCCGATGTCCGCATCGTCCAGGTCCTGCTCAACATGAACAGCGAGGCCTGGAGCGGCGCAGCGCTCAAGCAGTTGGGGGTGGACGGGCAGATCGGCCCCAACACCATCGACGCGATCCGTGCCTTCGAGACCCAGGCCATGGGCCTGCCGGAGTCGGATGGCCTGGTGACACCGGGCGACGCCACGATGACGCGGTTGCTGGCGGGCCTGCCTCCCGGCGCGACCAAGGAGAAGCTCGGCATCGTGATGCCACGGGCCATGCAAAAGCGCATCGACCTCTACTTCGAGCCGCTGGTGAAGGGCATGACACGCTATGGCATCGACACGCCGCGGCAGATCGCTCACTTCATCGCCCAGCTCGCACACGAGTCCGGCTCACTGCTTTATTCCGAGGAACTGGCCAGCGGCAACGCCTATGACGGCCGCACCGATCTCGGCAACACGGAGCCCGGCGACGGCCCACGCTTCAAGGGCCGCGGGCTGATCCAGCTCACCGGTCGCAACAACTACCGGGACTACAGCAAGTTCACAGGCAACGACTACATCGGCGACCCCACGCAGCTGGCCCTGGACCCGTTCGCCTGCGTCGACGTGGCCTGCTGGTTCTGGAAGACGCGTGGCATCGGCCCGCTCGCCGAAGCCGACGACGCCAAGGCTGTCACCAAGCGGATCAATGGCGGCTACAACGGACTGGACGATCGCCTGGAGCATCTGGCGCGCGCCAAGGCCCTGCTGGGGCTCTGAACCTCGCGCTGCTGCGACGTCTCCCGACGCCACGCCCAAACGCAAAAAAGGCACTTGGCGGTTCGCCAAGTGCCTTTTTGCTTCTTAAATTTTGGTGGGCCCTGAGTGACTCGAACACTCGACCTACGGATTAAGAGTCCGCTGCTCTACCAACTGAGCTAAGAGCCCTGATTCAACTTCGGGGGACCGAAGCTAAGCCAAAGATTGTAGCGTTGATTCCGTCGAATCATCGCTCTAAATTCTGGTGGGACGTGCAGGATTCGAACCTGCGACCAACGGATTAAAAGTCCGCTGCTCTACCGACTGAGCTAACGTCCCGTGTCAAGCAGAGCCCGCCATTATAGGCAGGTTTTTAGAGGCTCCGCAAGAAATCCTTGAATTGCCGTCAGCCCGGTTTTCGACTCAGATGCAGGCGCTGCAACTCGGCTGCCGCGCACAGGCCAAAGGTCGCCGTGACGGTGACGCTGGAGCCGTAACCATGGCAGTTCAGGCTGCCGTCAACATCACAGGCTTCGCCCTCACCTTGCTGCGGCAGATGCACCGGCTCACGTGAGTACACGCAGGCGACACCCATCTTCCCGGCACGCGCCGCACCGTGGTGCTTGCGCAGGCGCTGGCGCAGCGACGCCAGCAGCGGATCGTGAGTCGTGGCGCTGAGGTCGTCGAGCTCCACGCGATGCGGCTCGCGCTTGCCGCCGGCGGCGCCGACGGTGACGAAAGGCAGCTCAAGCTCACGGGCCCAGGCAGCCAGCACGGCCTTGGCGCGGACCTGGTCGCAACAGTCGATGAGCCCGTCGAACTCCGCATCGCCGATCAGCGCGGGCCAATTCTCGGGTTCGACAAATTCCTCGACGACGCGCACCGCGCAGCCGGGGTGGATGTCGGCAATACGCTGCCTCAGCGCCTCAGCCTTGGCCATACCGACGGTCGACCCGAGAGCCTGGATCTGGCGGTTGATGTTGGATTCGGAAACCTGGTCCAGGTCGATCAGCGTCAGCTCCGCCGCGCCACTGCGCGCCAGGGCCTCGACGGCCCAGGAACCGACGCCGCCCAGGCCGACGACCGCGAAGCGCGCGGCGCGCAGGCGCTGGTAGGCGACGTCGCCGTGCAGACGGCGCAGGCCGCCGAAGCGGCGCTCCAGATCAGCGTCCAGCTGATCAGCGGACATCAACGCAGTGCCGCCAACCGTTCCTTGGCGGCCTGGGCGGCCTCGGTGCCGGGATAGGCCTTGATGAGGTCGTCGAGGCTGCGCCGGGCGGCCTTGTTGTCCTTCAGCTCGATCTGGCAATTGGCCAGCGCGAGCAGGGCTTCGGCCGCGCGCGGATGGTCAGGATTGCCGGCGATGAAAGCTTTGAAGGTCGCAACGGCGTCCTTGTAGTCGCGCTTGCCGTACTGGGCGTTGCCGAGCCAGAAGCGCACCGAGTCGGTATAGCCGCTGGCGGGGTAGCGCTTCAGGAAGGCATTGAGCGCGGCGACAGCCTCGGCGAAGTCGCCACGGCGCACGAGGCCGATGGCGGCTTCGTACTGGTTGCGCTCGTCCGGGTTCACCTGGAATTCGCGGCCATCGAGGCTGACCTTCTGCGGCTCCAGCGGCTTGAAGCGCGCTTCGACGGACTGCGACTGATCGGTCAGCTTGCGCTGGGTGTCGGCCAGGTCGCGAGCGAGTTGCTCGTTGGCGCCGCGCAGCTTGGCGATCTCGCTGCGCAGCGCATCGATCTGGCCATTCAGGTCCAGCATGCTGCGGCGCAGCGGCTGCAGCTGATCCTGGACCAGCGTGTTGAGCTGTTCGGCACGCTGCTTGGCAGCGTCCTCGTTGGCCTTCACCGTGCCACGCAGCTCGAGGATGGCCTTGCGGGCTTCATCATCCTCGAACAGGCCCGCCTTTGCGGGCTGCATGAAAGCCGCGCTCGCGGCCAGCGTCATCAGCGACAGTCGCAGAGCGCGCATCACTTTCACTTGTCCTTGAGCTCGACGCGACGATTCTTGGCCCAGACTTCTTCGCCGCTGCCTTGCGCGGCGGGGCGCTCTTTGCCGTAGCTGACGGCTTCGACCTGGGCCGCACCGACGCCCAGCAGCGTCAGCGACTTGGCAACGGCTTCGGCACGGCGCTGGCCGAGGGCCAGGTTGTACTCGCGGCCGCCACGCTCGTCGGTGTGGCCTTCGAGGTTCAGCGCGGCGCGCTTGTTGGCGTTCAGGCGCTTGGCATGCAGGTCGACCAGCGGGCGGTACTCTTCCTTGACGACGTCGCTGTCGTAGTCGAAGTAGACGACGCGATTGGCGCCCTTGTTGACTTCCTGGGTGTACTGGCTGAACAGGTCAACCGTCGGGACAGCGGTCTGCGCGGTTGTCGGCTGCTGCTCAGGGGTCGCCGGGGGCGGTGTGGGCTGGCGCGTCTCGACCGGCGCGGGCTCGTCCAACTTGACGGCGGAGCTGCAGCCGGCCAAGGCGGCGGCGGCAATCAAAGTGAGCGCATAGCGGGTCAGTTTCATTCGAATAGTCTCCACAACAGACAGGGGGCGGGGGATGGGGGGGCGCAGCGCCATCGGCGGCGCGGGCGCGCCATTGTCCAACACGGTGCGAACTGTCAAGTTACTGGCGTGTAAAAGGACCCCACGTGGGTTCACGAACCTCTACCAAAGTGACGAGCAGCGGCGTCTTCATCTTGCCGTCCAGCGTCGTCGTCATCAGCACTTCCTTGCCACCGGCACGGCTCGCGTACACGATGAGCTTGCCATTGGGCGCGAACGCCGGGCTTTCGTCGTCGTTGGCTTCGCTGATCTGCTGTGACTGGCCGGTGCCGAGATCCATCACCGACAGGCGGAAGGCACCACTGATGCGGGTGATGTAGGCCAGCGTGCGGCCGTCAGGGCTGACCGCCGGGCTGATGTTGTAGTTGCCGTTGAAGGTCACACGCTCGGCCGCGCCACCACTGGCCGGAATGCGGTAGATCTGCGGGCCGCCGCCACGGTCGCTAACGAAAAAGATCTTGCTGCCATCGGGCGAGTAGCAGGCCTCGGTGTCGATGGCGCCGCTTTGCGTGAGGCGACGCAGGCCCGAGCCGTCACGGTTGATGACGAAGAGCTGGGTCCCCCCGTCGCGCGACAGGCTGAGCACGAGCTGCGAGCCATCGGGCGACCAGGCCGGCGCGCTGTTGGTGCCCTTGAAGTCGGCCAGCACGCGGCGGCCGCCAGTCTGCACGTCCTGGACGCGCACCGTGGCCTTGCGGCTTTCGAAGGTCACGTAGGCGAGTTCGCGGCCATTGGGCGCCCAGGCTGGCGAGATGATGGGATCGGGGCTGGTCAATGCGACCTTGGCGCCCTCGCCGTCTGCGTCGGCAACGACCAGGCTGTAGCGCGGGCCGGCCTTGGTCACATAGGCCATGCGGGTGGCGAACACGCCGCGCTCGCCGGTGAGCTTCTGGTAGATGGTGTCGGCGATGCGATGCGCGGCAAGGCGGGCATCATCGGGATGCACGGCATGCGCTTCGCCGAGGAGCTCGGTGCGGTTGACGACGTCCCAGAGCTTGAAGCGGATATCCAGCCGTCCGTCGGCCAGGCGGGTGATCGAACCCGCCGCAAGCGCATCGGCCTGGCGGGCCTTCCAGTCGGGCCAGGCCGGGCTGCTCGTCTCGTTCAGCCCGGTGGGTGCATCGACGCTGCGAAACAGGCCGCTGCGTTCCAGGTCGGCGCGCACGATGGCGGCGATCGGCTGGGCCGAGGCCTTGGCGTCATCGCGGAAATCGACGATGGCCACCGGGATGCGGGTGCCGCCCGTGCCGGCGATGTCGATGCGCACCTGGGCCAGGGCCGAGGCGGCAGGAAAGGCCGCAAGCGCGGCAAGGCTGAGACGGCGAGAGATCATGCAGTGGACTTTGCAGTGCGGTCCGGAATTCTGCCGCAGTGCCGCGCCACTTCAGAGTAGGACGATGTCGTAATGTTCCGTCTGGTTGGTCGGCTCGGCGGTCAGCGAGATGGGCTTGCCGATGAAGTCCGACAGGCCAGCCAGGTGGGCGCTCTCTTCGTCGAGCATCATCTCGACGACGTTGGCGGCGGCCACGACGCGGAACTCGCGGGGGGAGAACTGGCGTGCCTCGCGCAGGATCTCGCGCAGGATGTCGTAGCAGACCGAGCGCGCCGTCTTCACCTGGCCACGGCCCTCGCAGGTCGGGCAGGGCTCGCAGAGCATGCGCGCCAGCGACTCGCGCGTGCGCTTTCGCGTCATCTCGACCAGGCCCAGCTGCGTGAAGCCGCCGACGGTCACCTTGGTGCGGTCCCGGCCCAGCTGCTTGCGGAACTCGGCCAGCACCGCCGTCCTGTGCTCCTCACGCGTCATGTCGATGAAGTCGACGATGATGATGCCGCCCAGATTGCGCAGCCTCAACTGGCGGGCGATGGAGCCCGCCGCTTCGAGGTTGGTCTTGAAGATGGTGTCGTCGAAGTTCTTGGCACCGACGAAACCGCCGGTGTTGACGTCGATGGTCGTCATCGCCTCGGTCTGGTCGAACACCAGCGAGCCGCCAGACTTCAGCTCCACCTTGCGCGCCAGCGCGCGGGCGATCTCGGCGTCGACATTGCACAGGTCGAAGATGGGCCGTTCACCGCGGTAATGCTCCAGCTTGGCCGTGGCGGCCGGCATGAAGGTCTCGCCGAAGCCGCGCAACACGTCGTACTGCATCTTGGAGTCGATGCGGATGGAGCCCGTGCGTTCGCTCGTCAGGTCGCGCAGCACGCGCTCGACGAGGCTCAAGTCCTGGTGCAACAGGCTGGCCGGCGGCGTTGTCAGCGCACCCGCGCGGATCTGCTGCCAGGTCTTGCGCAGATAGGCGATGTCGGCACCGAGCTCCTCGTCGCTGGCGTCCTCTGCGTTCGTGCGCAGGATGAAGCCGCCGCCACCGCCCTGCTCCTTTGTCCCCACCAGTGCGACCATGCGCGCGCGCAAGGCCTCGCGCGCCTCGGGCGAGCCGATCTTCTGGCTGACGCCGATGTGCTCGTCCTGCGGCAGATAGACCAGCATGCGGCCGGCGATGCTGATCTGGCTGGACAGCCGTGCGCCCTTGGTGCCGATGGGGTCCTTGATGACCTGCACCGTCAGCGGTTGGCCTTCGAAGATGAGGCGCTCGATGGGCGTGGGAGGCACCTCGACGCCATGGCCGTTCTGGTGCCGGCCATGTCCGAACTGCGAGGCACTGTGCAGGTCGGCAACGTGCAGAAAGGCGGCGCGCTCCAGGCCGATATCGATGAAGGCGCTCTGCATGCCAGGCAGCACGCGCACCACCTTGCCGAGGTAGACGTTGCCCACCAGGCCCCGCTCCAACGTGCGCTCGATGTGCAGCTCCTGCACCGCGCCGTTCTCGACCACGGCCACCCGCGTCTCCTGCGGTGACCAGTTGATCAGGATGTCTTCCATCTCTTGCCTTTGAATGCTGATGCGTGCCGCCGGTGGAGGCGGCACGCATCAAAACTCAGGGTCAGAACTCAAAGCCGAATTTGTCCAACAGCTGCGCCGTCTCAAAGAGGGGCAACCCCATGATGCCCGAGTAGCTACCGGCAATCTTCACGATCCAGGCGGCTGCCTGGCTCTGGATGGCATAGGCGCCAGCTTTGCCGAACGGCTCGCGGCTGGCGACGTAGCGGTCGATCTGCGCGGCCGACAGCGGCGCGAATTCCACGTGAGAGACATTCAGCGCCGCCGCGCGATGCGCCGCATCGGCCACCGCAACGGCGGTGATGACGCGGTGCGTGCGACCCGACATCAAGGCCAGCATGCGTGCCGCGTCGGCATCGTCGGCGGGTTTGCCGAGGATGAGGCCGTCGACAGCCACAGTCGTGTCCGCACACAGGATGGGCGCCGACGGCAGCCCACGCGCGGCCAGACGGGCCAACGCCGCATCCAGCTTGGCCGCGGTGACGCGGGCGCAATAGGTCTCGGGCACCTCGTCGGCTTGGACCGCCTCCAGCGCTTCCGCATCTTCGTCGGCACCGGGCAGCAGCAACTCATGCCTGACGCCGAGTTGCTCCAGCAACTGGCGGCGGCGCGGGCTTTGCGAGGCGAGGTAGATGGAGCGGGGACCGGCGCCGGGCCGTCCCAAGCCGGTCGCGCCCCCATGGGGGGCCGACGACGAAGTCGTCTTGGGGGTCATATTCATTCGCGGTGATACGGGTGGCCGGTCGTCACGGTCCAGGCGCGGTACAGGCCTTCGGCCAGCAGTACGCGGGCGAAGGCATGGGGCAAGGTGAGGTCCGACAGCCGCAAGGTCTCGTCGGCCGTGGCCTTGAGATCGGGATGCAGGCCGTCGGGCCCGCCGATGATGAGGGCGGCATCGCGGCCCTCACCCATCCACAGCTTCAGCCGCTCAGCCAACTGCACTGAGGTGCGGCGCTCGCCACGCTCGTCCAGGATGATGCGGCGCACGCCCTTGGGCAACGCTGCCTCGATGCGTGCGGCCTCGGCCGCCATCAACTGCTCCGCCGTCTTGCTGCCGCGCGTCTCGGCCTTGACAGCCTTCAACTCCAGCTTGAGCTCGGGCGGAAAGCGCTTGGCGAAGTCCTCGTAGGCGGTGTCGGCCCAGGCCGGCTGGCGCTGGCCCACGGCGACGAGGAAAAGGCGCATCAGCCCTTTTTCGGCGCCGCGCGGCCGGCAGGCTTGGCAGGCGCGCGGGGTGCTGCCTTGGCGGCTGGCTTGGCCGCAGGCGCGACCCGCTTGGCCGTAGCCGCCTTGCCGACACCCTGGCCGGCGCCGACCTTCACGGTCTTGACGGGTGCTGCCGTCTTCACGCCCACGCTGCGGGTCACGCCCTTCTTGGGCGCCTGGGTGCCCGCTGCGGCCTTCTTGGCAACCGCCTTCTTGGCGGCCGCCGACGGCACCGCCTTGTTGGCACCCGCCTTGGCTGCAGGTTTCGCGGCGGGTTTGGGCGCAGCCCTGGTCGTGATGGGCTTGGACGCCGTCGCCTTGCGCGCCGTCTTGACCGGTGCGGCAGCGGGCTCCTCGGAGGCCTTGACCAGCCTGGTCTCGGTGCTACCGAGCTTGAGCTTGACGGGCTTGTCGCCCCAGATCTCTTCGAGGTGGTAGTAGTCGCGGATGGCGGGCTGCATCACGTGGACGACGGCGGCGCCGCAGTCGACGATGATCCATTCGCCGTTGTCCTCGCCCTCGGTGCGCATGACCTGCATGCCGCGCCCCTTGACCGTTTCACGCACGCTGGACGCGAGGGCCTTGGTCTGCCGGTTGCTCGTGCCCGAGGCGATGATGACGCGCTCGAACAGAGGCGACAGATGCTCGGTGTTGAACACAACGATGTTCTGGGCCTTGACGTCTTCGAGACCATCGACGATGGCTCGTTGCAGCTTGCGAATGTCCATTCAGTGCTTCTTCTCGTAGAGGCGGTGCGAGGCAATATAGCTCGCCACCTCGGCGCCCACCATGGGGCTGATGTCCTCGCCGCGCGCGACGGCGTCGCGCACGGCGGTGGACGAAAGGGGAATTTCGGGCAGGGCCAGCACCTGCAGGCGGTGTGCCGGCAGGCCTGGCGGGGTCACGACGGCCTCGCCGGCACGCGGCACGACGACCAGCGTCGCCAGCGTGGTGATGGTTTCAACTTGGTACCAGCTCGGCAGGCGGGCGTACTGGTCCTGGCCGATCAGGAACATCAACTCCGTGCCAGCGTTCTGGCTGGCGAACTCACGCAGGGTATCGGCCGTGAAGCTGGGGCCGCGGCGGTGCAGTTCGCGCTCATCAACCACGAAGCGCGGCTCTCCGGCGATGAGGCGCTTGATCATGCCTGCACGGTGCACGGCAGCGGCCATGATCTGGTCGGGCTTCTGCCACTGCCGGCCGGCGGGCAGCCAGACCATGCGGTCCGGCGCCAGCGCGTCCAGCGCAAAGCGGGCGAAGGCCAGGTGGCCGAGATGGGGCGGGTCAAAACTGCCGCCGAAGATTGCCAGTTTCACAGCCACAGTGCGGTGGGTGTTTCGCCGGCCCAATCGCGTGGGCGCAGGAAGTCGCTGTACAGCTTCGCCTCGGGCGTGCCCGGCTCGGGCGCCCAGTCGTAGCGCCACTTCACTTGTGGGGGCATGGACATGAGGATGGATTCGGTGCGGCCGCCCGACTGTAGGCCGAACAGGGTGCCGCGGTCCCAGACAAGATTGAACTCGACATAGCGACCACGGCGATAGGCCTGGAAGTCGCGCTCACGTTCGCCATAGGCATACCCCTGGCGGCGCTCGACGATGGGCAGATAGGCAGCCAGGAAGGCATCGCCGACGGAGCGCATCAGCGCAAAGCCCGTGTCGAAACCACCTTCGGCAAAGTCGTCGAAGAAGATGCCGCCAATGCCGCGCGGCTCCTGGCGGTGCTTCAGGAAGAAGTAGTCGTCGCACCAGGCCTTGAACTTCGGGTACAGCTCGGTGCCATGCGGTTGCAGCGCGTCGCGGCAGACGCGATGGAAATGCTGCGCGTCGCGCTCGTAGCCGTAGTAGGGTGTCAGGTCCATGCCGCCGCCGAACCAGGTCACGGCAGGCAGCCCAGGCGGCAAGGCGATGAAGGCACGCACATTCATGTGCACCGTCGGCACAAAGGGGTTGTGCGGGTGCAGCACCAGCGACACGCCCAAGGCCTCGAAGGGCGCTCCGGCGAGTTCGGGGCGATGCTGCGTCGCCGACGGCGGCAGCACGCGGCCCTTCACATGCGAGAAGTTGACGCCACCGCGCTCGAAGACCGGGCCGCCCTCGATGAGCCGCGACAGGCCATCGCCTTCGAGCCGGCCACCGGGCTCGCGTGTCCAGCCGTCGGACGCGAAGGCATTGCCGTCGACCCCTTCCAGCGCCGTGACGATGCGCTGTTGCAACTCGAGCAGATAGTCGCGGACGGCTTGGGTGTTCATGTGCGCGGGCCGGTGTTCGATGAGCGAGGCTGAATCGGACTGGCCAGTTCGGGGCGCTTGCCGACGCGCGTGCCGAAATAGGCGGCAAAGAGCGCGAAGTCGGCCTGCACATCGCCGGTCAGCATGACGAAGCGCGTCACCGAGACGACGCGCTGCTCGAAATCGAAATAGCACAGCCCCACCGGCACGCCGGCCTGCACGGCCACCTGGTAAGCGCCGGTGCGCCAACCGCTCTTCAGCGAACGCGTGCCCTCGGGCGCGGCGGCCAGCCAGAAGCGCTCGCCACGCGCCGCGGCGGCCTGCATCTGGCGCACCGTGTCAGCGACGATGCCATGCGAGCTGCTGCGATCCACGCCGACACCGCCGATCCAGCGCATCCAGTGGCTGAGCAAGGGCGTCTTGAACAGACTGTCCTTGCCCCAGAAGCGCAGCTGGATGCCGACGGCCCACTTGGCCAGCAGACCGATGACGAAGTCCCAGTTGGAGGTGTGCGGATAGACCAGGATGACACCCTGCTCCGCCGGCACGCCGGGTGCATCCACCGTCCAGCCGAACAGCCCCAGCAGCCAGCGCGCCAGGGCGCTGGACGGGCCATGCGGGCGCAGGGGCCCGGTCAGGACAATGGGCTGAATGGGGAAAGTCGGGTTCAACGCTTGATGGCCCGATGGCCGATGTCGCTGCGGTACTGGCGGCCCGCGAACTGGATGCCCGTGGCCAGCTCATAGGCGCTCTGCGCGGCGGTGCGCACGGATTCACCCAGGGCCGTCACGCAAAGCACGCGGCCACCGCTGGTGACGAGCTGTCCATCGACCATCGCCGTGCCGGCGTGAAAGACCATGGCCTCGTCGTCGTCCTCCGGCAGGCCGCTGATGGCGTCGCCCTTGCGCGGGTTGAGCGGGTAGCCCTCGGCCGCCAGCACGACGCCGAGCGCCACGCGACGGTCCCACTGCAGCTCGACCTCGTCCAACGTGCCGTCGGTGGCATGCATCATCAGCTCGAAGAGATCGCTCTTGAGCCGCATCATGATGGGCTGGGTCTCGGGGTCGCCCATGCGGGTGTTGAACTCGACCGTGCGCGGCTGGCCATGCTCGTCGATCATCAGGCCGGCATACAGGAAGCCAGTGAACGGATGGCCGTCACGCGCCATGCCGGTGATGGTCGGCTGGATGATCTCGTGCATGACCTTGGCATGCACATTCGGCGTCACGACCGGCGCAGGCGAGTAGGCGCCCATGCCGCCGGTGTTGGGGCCGGCGTCGCCGTCCAGCAGGCGCTTGTGGTCCTGGCTGGTGGCCAGCGACACGACATGCTTGCCGTCGCAGACGACGATGAAGCTGGCCTCCTCGCCTTCGAGGAAGTCCTCGATGACGACGCGCGCACCGCCGGCGTTGTGCGTCACGCCCAGCTTGTTGTCCTCCAGGATCCACGAGATCGCCTCGTGGGCCTCGGCCAGCGTCATCGCGACGACGACGCCCTTGCCTGCTGCCAGGCCGTCGGCCTTGATGACGATGGGCGCGCCACGGCCGTCTACATAGGCGTGAGCGGCCGCGGCGTCCGAGAAGGTCTCGTAGGCTGCCGTCGGAATGCCATGGCGCTTCATGAAGTCCTTGGCGAAGGCCTTGGAGCTCTCGAGCTGGGCCGCGGCCTTGGTGGGCCCGAAGATGCGCAGGCCACGCGCGCGGAACTCGTCGACGACGCCAGCCGCCAACGCCACCTCGGGGCCGACGACGGTCAGCGTCATCTTCTGTTCGACGGCGAAGTCGGCCAGCGCGCGCGCGTCGGTCATGCCGATGGGCACGGTCTCGATCCGCTCGTCACGCGCCGTGCCGCCGTTGCCGGGGGCGACGTAAACCTGGCTGACTCGCTCGCCCTGGGCGAGCTTCCAGGCCAGCGCGTGCTCGCGGCCACCATTGCCAATGACTAGGACTCGCATCAGTTCAATTCTGCGTTGTGATAGACCGCTTGCGTGTCGTCGAGGTCTTCGATGACGTCAAGCAGCTTTTGCATGCGTTCGGCGTCTTCGCCGGTCAACTCGATCGTGTTCTCGGCCCGCATCGTCACTTCGGCCAGCTCCGGCACCAGGCCGGCAGCCTCAAGCGCCGCCTTGACGATCTCGTAATCCGCGGGCGAGGTCAGCACCTCGATGGCGCCGTCGTCGCCGGTGATGACATCCTCGGCGCCGGCATCCAGCGCCACTTCCATCAGCTTGTCTTCCGGCGTGCCCGGCGCGAACAGCAACTGGCCGCAATGCTTGAACTGGAAGGCCACCGAGCCGTCCGTGCCCATATTGCCGCCGTACTTGCTGAAAGCATGGCGCACTTCGGCCACGGTGCGGACGCGGTTGTCCGTCATCGTGTCGATCATGATGGCCGCGCCACCGATGCCATAGCCTTCGTAGCGGATTTCCTCGTAGGTCAGGCCATCGATATTGCCGCTGGCCTTGTCGATGTTGTACTTGATGCGGTCGGCCGGCATGTTGGCGGCCTTGGCCTTGTCCACCGCCAGACGCAGGCGCGGGTTGTCCTTGATGTCGGGGCCGCCCTGGCGCGCGGCAACGCTGATCTCACGAATGATGCGGGTCCAGATCTTGCCGCGCTTCTCGTCCTGACGGCCTTTGCGATGCTGGATGTTGGCCCATTTGGAATGTCCGGCCATGTGGCTCTAGCTCCTTTGGCAGCACGGCGCAGATGCCATGCAACCCTCGATTCTACGAGGCCGCCTCCTGCCCCCGACCCCACCGCCTGCTCGCGGGCGTCCATCTTCCCGCGGCCTCGCCAGCGCCAACGCGTCCGGAACTTCATCATGCATTCGCAGCCCGGACTGGCCTAACTGCGGGGGTGTGCGGCATGCGGAGCTCCCGGCCCGCTGGGACCTTCCCCCTAGAAATCTCCTCCTAAGGGCGTCCCCCTAAGAGCTGCAGTCTTCCTCACGTTGAAGGGTGAGGGGTGGGTGAAGCCCTGCAGGCCGGCGCCTAACTTTGAGTCGTCCCTGCCCGCCAGGGTCCGCTCTCAGGAGATTTTCATGACCCGTTTGTCCGCTCATTTCCGATGGACTGGCTGCTTAGGTGCAGCGCTGCTGTCCACATCCGTCCAGGCCGCCCCGGTCTGCTATCACAACTACGGCGCCATCGACGCGATGAAGCCGAACAAGCTCTTCCTCTACTACCCGACGGCCAACGACGCCACGTTTCCCGCCTACGCGACCAACGTCTCGCCCGCGCGCACCTTCGCCATCGGCTCGCTGCCGGGCGCGCCTGCCGGCACCACCACCCAGCTGCGCGACCGCATCTTCGATGTGGTGGCCACCGACTACTGCGAGTTCAACGTCCAGGTGCTGCCGCCCACGACGACCAACCCGGACGCGCTGGGCGCGCCGCCGGCGCGGCGCAACATGGTCGCCATCGGCGCGGACACCGACCCCTCACTGTTCGGCATCGCCGAGGCGGTGGACACCGGCGACGCCGACGTCATCGACCACGCCCGCGTCTTCGGCGGCTCCTATGGCGTGTTCTGCAGCGCCGAGCTTTCCGGCGCCAACAACACGCTGGACCGCTGGGCCCTGGGCATCGGCGGCACGGCCGCGCACGAGGCCGGGCACAACTACGGCCTCTCGCACAGCGCGGTGGTGCACACCGGGGAGGACGCCTTCATCCACCACATCATGCCCGCCGGGCCTTCCATGCCCTGCACGAATCGCGTCGGCGAACGCCGCCACTTCAGCGATCAGGACTTCGGCATCCTGGCCAACAACGTCGGCCTGACCCTGCAATCTCTGGCCAACTGGGACTTCGTCAACCCCAATTCCGCCACCGCGTCGCGGCTGCGCATGGAGGTGCTCAGCCTCAGCACCACGCTCACGCCGGTGTCCACCTATACCGGCTCGCTGAGTCCCTGGAACCCGCCCAGCGTGGTGGCGTCCGGCACGCGGACCTTCAAGGGCACCASCTACCACCGCTACTTCGTAACCTGGCAGTCCGCCAAGGGCTGGGCCAGCCCCAACCAGCCCGGCAGCATCGCCGGCCAGGTGCGCGGCGCCGAGCAGTTCCACGTCGGCACGCATTTCGCGGAAGAGAACATCCTCAACACCACGACCCAGGTGGTCATCGCCGACGCGACCCTGCTGGATGCCGGCGGGTCGGCGCTGCCCCTGCACCCACGCGTGCCCACCTTCGACACCGGCACCCTGTCGGCGGACGGCAACTTCATTCTGGGCCTGGCCAACCTCGCAGCGGCCAATCTGGTGCTGCGCAACTGGCGGGGCTTCGTGCTGCCGCGGCCCGCACACATCGACAGCATGTTGTTCGACCCCACGGGTGGCGTGAAGCTGTTCGACAACCAGCAGGAGCCGATCACGCCATGGCGCCAGCTGCAGTTGCCGACGGCCATGGAACTGCCCGCCGGCTCGACCGACAAGCCCGGCGAAGCCCGCTTCGTGCTCGGCAACCTGCTCAAGGACGGGCACAACGTGCGCATCAAGTTCCGTGGCCAGGTCACGGACGCGACGGCCGGCGCACAGGAAGTCAACCCCGACGTGAAGGGCGCGCTGGCGACGGACCCCTTCCCCGGCGCCTCGGTCTTCCTCGAAGGCGACCTGGTTGAGCCCAATGCGCTGCAGTGGGACGCCGACAAGAAGACCTTCGTCACCAAGGACCTGGTCACCCACGTCTTCCTGCAGGTGGCCGGCAAGCGTGCCAAGCCGGTGGACGGCATCCTGATCGGCCTGCTGCGCGGCAAGGTGGTCTGCGCCAACCTGAACACCCGCCAGTCGGTCAGCGTACAAGCCAATACCGATGGCAGCTTCGATTGCGAAAAGGCCGGTCTCGTCTCCCTGCACGGGGAGCGGGTGCAGGTCTCGCAGGTAGGCCTGGTCAACACGCAGCTGCCGGCCGTGCAGGTCGGCGGCATGGACATCGCCAAGGTCACCTGCACCAACCTGCGCTCGCGCCAGTCCGTGTCGTTCAAGCCCGAAGTCAGCACCAATGCGCTCGACTGCGTGAAGGCCGGCCTCGGCGTCGAGCAGCAGAGCACGCTGCAGATCACGCAAATCGGCACCGTGCGCTGAAGGCGCCGGCCACCCTTTCCTACCCTGTTGTCTGGAGACCCTGATGAAGCAACTCAAATTCACATTGGCCGCACTGAGCCTGGCGGCATCGACGGCGATGGCCGCGGGCGTCACCAATGGCGACTTCGCCGGCGGCCTGGCCGGCTGGACCAAGGCCGGCAACGTCGCCGTGGACACCACCAGCCAGTTCGGCGCGCCACCTGCCGGGTTCACCGCCCAGGCCGTGCTCGGCACGGCCGACACGTCCGGCTTCCTGTTCGGCGGCAGCGCGGTGGCCGCAGCCTCGCTGGAATCCTTCGCCGGGCTCGGGGCCGCCTCGCTCAGCGGCATGGGTGCCGTCGTCGGCTCCGGGCTGAGCGCGGACTTCACGGCCGCCGCCGGCGAGCGGCTGATCTTCCAGTGGAAGTTCATGAGCAACGACCCACCGGGCACCCCGGCCGACGACACCGCCTACGTCGTGCTCGACAAGACGACCGTCATCAAGCTGACCAGCGTCAACAGCGCCACCTTCCTGGGCGGCTCGGCCTCGCCGCTGTTCGACGAGACGGCCTACCTGACCTTTACCAGCGCGCCGCTGACCGCCGGGGCACACAGCGTCAGCCTGGGCGTGTTCGACGGCTTCGACGCGCTCGGCGCCTCGGCGCTGGCCGTCGCCGACGTGCACCTGGCGCCGGTGCCCGAGCCGGCGTCAGGCCTGCTCCTGCTGCTGGGCGGCTCGGTGCTGCTGGGCCTGGCCAAGCGCCGCGCCAGCTGAGCGCCAGCGGGCGCGTCACAGCCTCCGGACAGCGGCTGCGGCGAGTCGAAGTGGTCAAAGCGGACCGCTAGACTCGCCGCAGCCTACCTGCCCCTGATCCGGAGACCCCCCATGCCCGCCGACCCCATCCTGCTGGCCCGCCATGAGCAGACCGAGTGCCTGCTGCTGCCCGCGCTGGCCAACCGCCACGGCCTCATCACCGGCGCCACCGGCACCGGCAAGACCATCAGCCTGCAGAAACTCGCCGAGAGCTTTTCCAAACTGGGCGTGCCGGTCTTCATGGCCGACGTGAAGGGTGACCTGACCGGCATCAGCCAGGCCGGCAACCCGAGCGAGAAGCTGCTCGGCGTGCTCAAGGAGCGCGGCCTGGAGGCGCCCGAGAAGCTCGCCTGCCCCACCACGCTTTGGGACGTCTTCGGCGAACAGGGCCACCCGGTGCGCGCCACCGTGTCCGACATGGGCCCGCTGCTCTTGAGCCGCATGCTGGCGCTCAACGAGACGCAGGCCGGCGTGCTGCAGATGGTGTTCAAGATCGCCGACGACAACGGCCTGCTGCTGCTGGACCTGAAGGACCTGCGCGCCATGCTGCAGCATGTGGGTGACAACGCGAGTCAGTTCACGACGCAGTACGGCAATGTCTCGGCCGCCAGCGTCGGCGCGATCCAGCGCGGCCTGCTGCAGATCGAGGCCCAGGGCGGCGACAAGTTCTTCGGCGAACCGATGTTGAACATCGCCGACTTCATGCAGACGGAATCGGGGTTGGGCGTCATCAATGTGCTGGCCGCCGACAAGCTGATGAACGCGCCGCGGCTGTACGCGACCTTCCTGCTGTGGATGCTCAGCGAGCTTTTCGAGACCCTGCCCGAGGTCGGCGACCTGGAGAGACCCAAGCTAGTGTTCTTCTTCGACGAGGCCCATCTGCTGTTCAAGGATGCGCCCGACGCCCTGGTCGAGCGCATCGAGCTGGTCGTGCGCCTGGTGCGCTCCAAGGGCGTCGGCGTGTACTTCGTGACGCAGAACCCGCTGGACATTCCCGACGCGGTGCTGGGCCAGCTCGGCAACCGCGTACAGCACGCGCTGCGCGCCTTCACGCCGCGTGACCAGAAAGCCGTCAAGAGCGCCGCCGACACCATGCGCGCCAAGCCGGGTCTGGACATTGCCACCGCCATCATGGAGCTGGCCGTCGGCGAGGCGCTCGTCAGCCTGCTCGACGAGAAAGGCCGGCCGAGCATCACCGAGCGCGTCTTCGTGCTGCCGCCCGGCAGCCAGATCGGCCCGATCACGCCGGCCCAGCGCCAGCAGCTCATCGCCAGCTCGCTGGTCGCCGGCGTCTACGAGAAGCATCTGGACCGCGAATCCGCCTACGAGAAGCTCGCTGGCAAGCCCGCAGCGGCGCAAGGCGGCGGCGGCATCACGGCGGAAGGCGGCCAGGTGTTCAAGGGCGGCCCTGCTGCACCGGCGCCCGCCGACGAAGGCGGCGGCATGCTCGGCGGGCTCAAGGACGTGCTCTTCGGCACCACCGGCCCGCGCGGCGCCCATCACGCCGGCCTGGCCGAGACCGCAGCCAAGTCGGCCGTGCGCAGCATCGGCTCGGCCGTCGGCCGCGAGATCATCCGCGGCGTGCTGGGCAGCATCCTGGGCGGAAGCGGCAGCCGCCGGCGCTGAACGCCGTGCGCCTCGCGCCGCGTCGGCCCCGCTCGTCGCAGACCACTTGCACCAGTGCGCAGGCCACATGATGCTGGCCGCATGACCTCCACCGACCGCAACCACGACTGGACGACGCATGTGGGCGGCACCGCCCTCATCTGCGTCGTCGTCGGCCTGCTGAACTTTCTGCTGCAGGGCGGCAGCTTCGGCATTGCGATGCTGTATTCCTTCACCGTCGGCGCGCAGATCTCGCTCTACATCTCGCTGCTGATGGCCGGCGTGGCCCTGCTGCTGCGCCGCCGAGGCGGCGACTCGCCCCAACTGCGCCACGGCTGGGTTGGCTGGGGCTGGGTGGCCCCCTGCGTGCTGCTGGGCGCGCTGGCCGGCTACGCGGGCGGGCTGTGGCTGGGCGACCTCCTCAGCGGCCGGCACGCCAGCCGGCCCTGGGACATGCCCGGCGGCCGCGCGGCGGTGTCGGTGAGCTTCGTGCTGCTGGTGTCGGTGCTGGGCACCTTTTTCTTCTTCTCGCTGTTCCGGCTGAACGCGTTGCGGCTGGAGCAGGCCCAGGCCCAGCGCCAGGCGGCCGAGGCGCGGCTGACGCTGCTGCAGAGCCAGCTCGAACCCCACATGCTGTTCAACACGCTGGCCCATCTGCGCGTGCTGATCAAGCTGCGGCCCGACGAGGCCCAGCGCATGCTGGATCAGCTCATTGCCTATCTACGCGCCACGCTGCAGGCCAGCCGCGCCACCGAGCACCCGCTGAACGAGGAGTTCGAGCGCCTGTCGGACTACCTCGCGTTGATGCAGCTGCGCATGGGCGAACGGCTGCGCGTGAAGCTGGTTCTGCCGGCCGAACTGGGGGGCCTTCCCATCCCGCCGCTGCTGCTGCAGCCGCTGGTGGAGAACGCCATCAAGCATGGGCTGGAGCCGCATGTGGAGGGCGGCGAGCTGCGCGTGACGGCGGCGCGCGATGACAAGCGCCTCATCCTTGAAGTGGCCGACAGCGGCGCCGGTCTGGCCACGCTCGGCGAGTTGACTGGCGTCGGGACGGGATTCGGCCTCGCGCAGGTGAAGGAGCGCCTCGCGCAGCGCTATGGCGATACCGCCAGCTTCGCGCTGACACCTCAAACCGGCGGCGGCAGCGTCGCCCGCATCGAGATTCCGACATGACCACCGCCCTGATCGCCGAAGACGAGCCCCTGCTCGCCGAGAACCTGCGCGCCGAACTGGCCGCCGCGTGGCCAGCGCTGGACATCGTCGCCCAGGCCGGCAGCGGTACGGCCGCCGTCGAGCTGGCGCTGCAGCACCGCCCCCAGGTCTGCTTCCTCGACATCCGCATGCCTGGCATGACGGGGCTGGAGGCCGCCCAGGCCATCACCGAAGACTGGCCCGACGATGCCGGCGCCCTGCCGCTGTTCGTCTTCGTGACGGCCTATGACCAGTACGCGCTGCAGGCCTTCGAGACCGCCGCGGCGGACTATCTGCTCAAGCCCGTCACGCCCGAACGCCTGGCCCAGTGCGTGGCGCGGCTGCAGGCCCGCCTGGCCGAGCCCGAGCAAGTGGCACAAGGCGAAGCGACGCTGGCCTCGCTGCGCCAGTTGCTGACCCAGGTGAGGGTGCCAGCACCGAGGTTGCGTCATCTGCAGGCGGCCGTCGGCGACGCCATCGAGCTGGTGCCGCTGGACGACATCGTCTACCTGGAGGCGGCCGACAAATACGTGCGCGCCGTGACCGCCGAGCGCGACTACTGGGTGCGCGTGTCGCTGCGCGAACTGCTGCCGCAGCTGGACGCCGAGCGCTTCTGGCAGGTGCACCGCTCCACCGTCGTCAACATCGACGCCGTGGCGCGCGCCCTGCGCCAGGAAAACGGCACGGTGCTGCTGGAACTGCGCCTGCGCCCCGAAAAGCTGACCGTCAGCCGCGTGCACGCAAATCGTTTCAAAGCCCTGTAGCCGCGCGATAGCGGGGTTCCGATGAAAACCGTATAAACGGTTTCCATCTTTATGAGCCACGCCCGCAAACCCACCCCTCCCGAACGCGCCAAGCTCGTGCGCGACGGCTTCACCATGCCCGAAGCCGACTACGCGCTGCTGAAGGAACTCAAGCTGCGCCTGCACGACGTGAAGCGTGAAGCCAAGAAGAGCGAGCTGCTGCGCGCGGGCTTGCAGGCCCTGGCCCAGCTCGACGCCAAGGCGCTGGCCGCGGCGCTGGACCGGCTGGCGCCGGTCAAGACCGGACGGCCACCGAAGGCGGGCTGAGGAGAACACCATGCTCGACGCAACCTACTGGTGGCATCTGCTCTGCGCCATCGCCGGCCTCAATCTCATCGCCTGGACGGCCTCGACCGCCTGGCTGCACCGCAACCGCCCCGACGGCACCACCTGGCCCCATCAGCGCCTGCAGCTGCTGCTGTCGGCGCTTTACGTGCTGGGCTGCGGCTACCGCTCCTTGCTGCCGGTCTTTGACGTGCCGCGCCTCGTCATGGTGGATTCCTGGGCGTCCAGCGTGCTGGTCGGCCGCACCGTCGCCACCATCGCCGAGCTGAGCTTTGCCGCCCAATGGGCACTGCTGCTGCGCGGCGCGGCGCTGGCAACCGGGCACCGCTTCAGCCTCCGGGTAGCGGGCGCCGTGCTGCCGCTGATCGCCATCGCCGAGGTCAATTCCTGGTATGCCGTGCTGACGACGCGCAATATTGGCCATGTCGTCGAAGAGACCCTGTGGGGCACGGTCGCCCTGCTCAGCGTGCTGGCGCTGCTGGCCATGTGGCCGCACGCCACGCGAGCGGCGCGGCGCTGGCTGGGCCTGGCCATCGTCGCAGGTGCGATCTACGCGGCCTATATGTTCGCGGTGGATGTGCCCATGTACTGGGCACGCTGGCTGGCCGACGAAGCCGCCGGCCGGGCCTACCCCAGCCTCGTGGCGGGTGTGGCCGACGCCAGCAGCCGCTGGACGGTCTCGCACGACTGGGCGCATTGGCGCAGCGAGGTCGTCTGGATGACGCTGTACTTCAGCGTGGCCGTCTGGATCAGCATTGGGCTGGCCCATGTGCGGCTGCCGCTGCGGGTACAGCAGCCACGTCCTTAGAATCGGCGCACTGCGGGCCTGGAACACGGCCCGCTTCCATTTCCAGAGCCGACGATGAGCAACCCCGCTGCACCCGCTGCACCTGCGACGAACTTCCTGCGCCAGCGCATCGAGAACGACCTCGAGACCGGCGCGTTCGCCGGCCGCCACTTCGCCGGCACGCCGGGCGACGCCGCCCACCACAATGCCGGCCCGCTGGACGAGGCGCGCATCCGCACCCGCTTCCCGCCCGAGCCCAACGGCTATCTGCACATCGGCCACGCCAAGGCCATCTGCCTGAACTTCGGCCTGGCGCGCGACTACGGCGGCGCCTGCCATCTGCGCTTCGACGACACCAACCCCGAGAAGGAGGAGCTGGAGTACGTCAACGCCATCAAGGAGATGGTGCAGTGGCTGGGCTGGTCCTGGGGCGACAACCTGTTCGAGGCCAGCAGCTATTTCGACTTCATGTACGCCGCCGCCGAGGCGCTGGTCAACGCCGGCCATGCCTATGTGGACGAGCAGAGCGCCGAGGACATGCGCGCCAACCGCGGCGACTTCGGCCGCCCGGGCGTCAACAGCCCCTTCCGCGATCGCACGCCGGCAGAGAACCTGGCCCGCCTGCGTGAAATGCGCGATGGTCAGCATGCCGACGGCGCCATGGTGCTGCGCGCCAAGATCGACATGGCCTCGCCCAACATCAACCTGCGCGACCCGACGCTGTACCGCATCAAGCATGCGGAGCACCACGCCACCGGTGACAAGTGGTGCATCTACCCGATGTACACCTTCGCCCACCCGATCGAGGACGCACTGGAGCGCATCACCCACAGCATCTGCACGCTGGAGTTCGAAGACCAGCGCCCCTTCTACGACTGGCTGCTGGAGCACCTGGCCGACCTCGGCATGCTGGCCCGCCCGCTGCCGCAGCAGATCGAGTTCGGCCGCCTGAACCTGAACTACGTCGTCACCAGCAAGCGCAAGCTGCGCCAGCTGGTGGAAGAAAAGCACGTCAGCGGCTGGGACGACCCGCGCATGCCGACGCTGGTGGGCCTGCGCCGCCGCGGCTTCACGCCGGCGAGCGTGCGCGCCATGGTCGAGGCCACTGGTGCCAGCAAGCAGAACGCCTGGATCGACGACACCGTGCTCGACCAGGCCCTGCGCGCCGACCTCGAGCCGCAGGCGCCGCGCGCCTTTGCCGTGCTGCAGCCGCTCAAGCTCAAGCTGACGAACTACGCCGAAGTCTTCGGTTCCAACGATCACCGCGAGCCCTGCGAGACCGCTGCCCACCCGCACAAGCCGGAGCTGGGTCAGCGCAAGTTCTCGCTCGGCCCCGAACTGTGGATCGAGGCCGAGGACTTCATGGAGACGCCGCCCAAGGGCTATTTCCGTCTGTTCCCCGGCAACAAGGTGCGCCTGAAGGCCGGCTACATCATCGAATGCACCGGCGCCGAGAAGGACGCCGCGGGCAACATCACCGCGGCGCTGGCGGCGGTCATTCCCGACACCAAGAGCGGCACGCCGGGCGCGGATGCCGTCAAGGTCAAGGGCACGATTGGCTGGGTTGGGGCACACGAGGCCGTCGCGGCTGAAGTGCGTCTGTACGAGCGCCTGTTTGCAGAGCCCCAGCCCGATGCTGGTGGCCGCGACTTCATCGAGTTCCTGAACCCCAATTCGCTGCGCGTCGTGCAGGCCTTTGTCGAGCCCTCGCTCGCGGATGCGCCGTCAGATGCGCGCTGGCAGTTCGAGCGCCACGGCTACTTCGTCACGGACCGCGTCGACCACAGCGCCGACAAACCTGTTTTCAACAAGATCACCGGGCTGAAGGACAGCTTCTCCAAATAGCCCTCAGTCGCGCGCGCCCCCGCAACGCAGCACGATGGGCACGGCGTATTCGCGGCCGACGACGGCGCGGGCGAACAGATAGTTCTGCCGCGCCCGGTCGCTCAGGGAATCCAGCCGCACGCCACCCTGCGCATCACAGGGAAAGGCCAGTCCGCGGCCGGCCTGGAACAGGGACTCGAAACGCAACTCGTAGTTGTCGCTCATCAGGGGCATGGGGCGTGAGTTCATGGGGCACCTCGTCTTGCTTGCAGACTAGGCGCCGCATGGGGCCCTTGCGCGTGAAAAGGTCGCAGCTGAACTTGCTGCCCCCCGCACTTGACTGTCCGGGCGCCAAGATGTCACGCCCGTAGCATGTCCTAACGCAGCGGCCCGCGCAGCACGTCGATCTGGAAGGGCCGGTCGTTCATCTCGATGAGGGCCGGGCTGGGCACGTTCAGCGTCATCAACCGGCGCTGAGGCAGGTTGAGCAGCGCCAGCGAAGGCTGCAGGTGCTGGCGCATCAGAGCCTGCAGCGAGCCGTCAGCAAAGGCCTGGCGCAGGCCGCGCGCAATGCGCTCGATGGCTTGCTGGTTGCCGGGATGGGTATAGATGTATTGCGGCAGGTCGTAGGACAGCAGCAGGCTGTCGTCCAGCGCCAGACCCTTGAGGCCGGTGTGGGCCTGCACTTCCTGGCCGACCTCAAGCACGCTGCGGCAGAACAGGTCAGCCCGGCCGATGGCCACCATCTGGAACAGCGCCTCGTAGCCGTTGGCCTCGGCGACCGTGAAGCCGTTGGCACGCAGGATGTCCGCATCGGCCCAGCCGCGGCCCTGCACGTGGCGCAGCCGCGCCACCGCGCTCAAGGTATCGGCCTCGCGCACGACGGCGCGTTGGGGCGTGTGCACGAAGCAGACGCGGTAGCGATTCACGCCCAGATGAATGGGAAAGAGCACCGGCACCAGGCCCGCGGCCCGGCCGGCGTCCGGCCCGGTGACGACGAGGAAGTTCGGTGCGGCCTGCTGGGCGGCTTCCAGCAGCGCGCGCCGCTTGTTCATGGGCGCTGACAGCTGCAGGCGGTAAGCGCCGTCGATCGCGCGCGTCTTGTCCAGCGCCAACTGCACCGCATCGCGGATGTAGGCGTTGCGCAGGTCGGCCTCGCTGTCAGGCGCGCGCAGCGTCAGCGTCAGTTCCTGCGCATGGGCCACTCCGGCTGCCACCGCGAGCAGCGCTGGCAGGCCCTTCAACAGGCGGCGTCTGAGCAGGTCGAGGATGCTGGACACGGGCCGAATGTAGCTCTGCCAGCCAGGCCCGGGAATGGTGGCCACCCCTGAACGGGCACGTTATGGCGCAACTGGCGATCGTGACTTCCTCCACGCATTTCCACCCTCAGCGCCGCGCCCTTGCAATTGCTCACAATCCGCCCGCAACGGCCTCCCTAGCATCGCGTTCGGCTCTCTTTCGGGGGCCCTCGAACCCCATGCCGGCCGCCACAACCAATCCGCCCCAACAACCTGCCCAGCCGCGGCTGCTGAGTGGCGCGGGCGGCCGCTCGGGCACCATCACGGCGACCGAGGCGACGTCCTTCGCCGCCACGATTCCCTTCAACCGGCCCCAACCGGCAACCGCGCGTGCGGCGGCGGCACCCGCGCCTGCCAGCGGCGCGCTGCCACGCTGGGCCAAGGGCGTTGTCATCGGCGGCGTGCTGCTGGCCGTGGCCATGCCGGCCTCGGTGCTGATGTCGCGCTCCATGCTCGTGCAGGAAGCACTGACCGAGCAGAGCAGCTCCAAGGCGGCGATGGTCTGCACCGGCGGTGAAGGGAAAGCGGTCGACGACTCCAGCCTGCTGGGCTGGCTGTTCGGCGGCTCCTATTTCAGCTGCGGCGACTGGGAGACGCGCGAGGCCCGCGTGCAGCGAGATCGTGATCGCGACCAAGCCAACTACATGGCCCGCGAACGGGCCAAGCAGGGGCTGAATTAGAGGGCCTGTTAGCGCCACGGCAATGGGCCGCGTTGTGGCCAGAAAGGCCGCAGGCACGACAGCAGACCGTAAGCTGGGCTCATGCCCAGCGAGGATCTGCAACACAGCATGCGGTCTTTCTGGCCGCAACCCTTCGGGAAGGCCCGCCGCAAGGGGCCACTCGTTGTTGCAGCCCTGGCCCGCACGCGAGTGCGGGCAGCGCGCTGCGTCTAGATTGGCCCCTTGCGGCGGGCCTTCGCGACCCATTGCCGTGGCGCTAACAGGCCCTATTCCAGGTCGGCCATCCGGCGGACCTTGACCTTGCGCCCCTTGAGCTTGCCGAGCGACAGCCGGCGCACCGCCTCCTTGGCAATGCCGCGCTCGACGGCCACATAGCTGTGGAAGTCGGTCACGTTGATCTTGCCGATCTGCGTGCCGGCAAAACCGGCCTCACCCGTGAGCGCACCCAGGATGTCGCCAGGGCGGATTTTTTCCTTGCGGCCGCCCAGGATCTGCAGCGTGTCCATGGCCGGCAGCAGCGGGCCGCCGGGGGCGTCCTTCAGGGCATCCAGCGGCTCCCACTTGAATTCCTGGCCTTGCAGCTGCTCGATGCGGCCGATGCGGCCCATCTCGTCCAGGCTGGCCAGGCTCAGCGCCAGGCCTTCCGCGCCCGCGCGGCCGGTGCGGCCGATGCGATGCACGTGTTGCTCCACATCGGCACTGATGTCGACATTGATGACGCAGGCCAGGTTGGCGATGTCCAGACCACGCGCGGCCACGTCGGTGGCCACCAGCACCGAGGCGCTGCGGTTGGCGAACTGGATCAGCACCTGGTCGCGATCGCGCTGCTCCAGGTCGCCGTGCAGGGCCAGGGCGATGAAGCCCTGGGCGGCGAGCACCGCCTCCAGGTCGCGGCATTGCTGCTTGGTGTTGCAGAAGGCGATCGTCGATTCAGGCCGGAAGGCGCGCAGCAGGCGCGGCACGGCGTCCAGGCGCTCGCCCTCCCCCACCTCGAAGGCGATCTGGCGGATGGTGGACGCGGCGGCACTCGTTGAACCCGCGACCTTGACCGTCTGCGGCTCGCGCATGAACTTGGCGGCGATCTCGGTCACGCCTTCGGGGAAGGTGGCCGAGAACAGCAGCGTCTGCCGGTTGGCGGGCGCTCGCTTGGCAATCGCCTTGATGTCGTCGAGGAAGCCCATGTCCAGCATGCGGTCGGCCTCGTCCAGCACCAGCGTGTTCAGCGCCGACAGGTCCAGCGTGTCGCGCTCCAGGTGGTCGATAAGGCGGCCCGGCGTGCCGACGACGATGTGGGCGCCGAAGGACAGGCTCTCGATCTGCGGCTTCATGGGGTTGCCGCCGCACAGGCTCAGCACCTTGATGTTGTCGGCCGCGCGGGCCAGGCGGCGGATTTCCTGCGTGACCTGGTCGGCCAGCTCGCGCGTCGGGCACAGTACCAGCGCCTGCACGCGCGGCAGGTCGGCTTTGAGCCGGTGCAGCAGCGCGATGGCGAAGGCGGCGGTCTTGCCCGAGCCCGTCTGCGCCTCGCCGATGACATCGCGGCCCGCCAGGGCCAGCGGCAGGCTGCCCGCCTGGATGGGCGTCATCTGCGCATAGCCGAGCTGGCCGAGGTTGGCCAGCATGGCGGGGCTGAGAGGCAGGCGGTCGAAAGCGGTATCGGTCATCGGCCCGATTGTCGCGGTTGCACCTACAACGTCCTCGGCGCCTCGCTAGCCGAGCCACGTGGGCAACACCGCCGACAGCCGCGTCGTCGTGCCCTGGACGAACTCGACGACGACCAGGGCACCATCTCGCGAGAACGGCGGCTGCGGGAATCCGGCCGTGAAGACAGCCTCCCGCGGCGACGTCAAGTCCTGCGAAGACACGTAGTCGCTGCCCCTGAGCACCCAGATCGTTCGCGGTTGCCAGGCCGTCAGCAACGGCTTGCCATCCCCGCCAACAACTGCGGCACCGACAAGCCAAACCTTGATCGATGCGCCGGTGGAAGGCGTATCGAAACGCGGCTGCCCGGTGACGGGATCGATTTGCATGGAGGGCGCCGATCCCGCTGCCAGCGTCACCTCCTGGGCCCAGGCGCGCAGCGAAGTCGTCCCGGCATCCACGACGGCCGTCGCCTGCTGCAGGTCCTGCAGTTGGCGGTCATGGAGGCTGCGCTCGCTTTGCGGGCCTGGACCGGGCGAACCGCCGCATGACGCCATGAACGGCAGTACCGCAGTTGAAAGGGCAATTCGACGTGTTGGCATGCAGCCATGGTCGGCACCCTGGACGGCGAAGGCATCCTCAGATTTGCTGGCCTTTGAGAGGGCAGAGCGCAAGCTTTGCATCGCTACCCCCACCTGCAAGCCGTCTGGAGCATGTCGCCGGCCTTCGAATCGAACTTCTGCAGTTCCGCGGCGATCAGCGCCCTGCAGGCTTGGCTGCGAACATCCTGACCCTGGCAGCTCAGCGAGGCCGGAGGTTCAGTCAATTGGATCAGCAGCTCTCCCATCGAAGATGAAATGGCGCACACGTGGTAGTTGAGTCGCTCCCGATGAAGGGCCGGGTCGGCAAGGTAATGCTTCAACCTTTCGACGCTCCAGGGCGTCATGCGAACCAGGCGGTCGGAAACATGCCCGACATACATCGGGTCGGCCTGAATCATCTGCAGGGCTTCTATCAATCGTCTCGTGCCGCTCTGCGTCTGACTGACGTAGGCGTCGGCATCGCCCAGCCATTTCGACATGTCGTCTGAAGCGGTGTACGAAGCGAGCAGCGCACCTTCAATGACGATCCGGGCTACTTTTTTTTTAGACCCGTCAGCACATCAAGGTAGGCGACCCTGTTCACTGCCAACGCACGACGCTGCTGCTCGAAGAACTGCTGGTCGGCAGCCGACAGGTCCGCGCGATTGAGCAGCGAGCCGATGAAACAGGCCGCCTGGGCGAAGCTCTGATCCTGCTGAAAGAAGTCTGTCGTCACCTGGGACTTGGTCTGAACGACAGCCCTGATCTCTGAGCCCAGTTGCGCCCCGGCACCGGCATCGCCCTTGGCTTCCTTGATGACCTTCAAGCGGGCGACATCCGCCTCGGCAGCCGCGGAAATCTTGAGCGCAATGCCCTTGGACGTCGAAATGTCGTATGTCGTCGTGATCTCCTTGCCGATCATGGCGTGGACGCCGGCGCACACCTCGACCTCGGGCGACACGCGCGCCGCGGCAGGCGCCGACTCCGAAGGCCGGCACCCAGCCAACGCCACCCACGCAATCGCGAGCAAGGGCACTGATGTCCAACGCTTTGAAGTCGCCATAGCAGATCCTCCATTAACACTTGCGGACGGCGCGCTGACGCCGGTGTCATCAGGCTAGAGGGTCTTCATTGGCGGTACATCCACGATTCTGACGAGGGCCAAGCGTGGGCAAGCCCCATTTACCAGCACCGCAGCCCCGATGGCGGGCAGCTGGAATCAATCAACCGCCCGCGCGCTTGACCGTCCAGCCCTCGGGCCGCGCCTTCAGCCAGGCCATGACCTTGTCCAAATGGTCGCCCTGGATCTCGACGACGCCGTCCTTGACCGTGCCGCCGCTGCCGCACAGCGCCTTTAGCTGTTTGCCCAGGACCGTCAGCGCCGCATCGTCCAGCGGCAGGCCCTTGATGACGGTCACGCCCTTGCCTTTGCGGCCCGCCGTCTCGCGGCTGACGCGCACGATGCCGTCGCCGGCCGGCCGCTGCTTGGCCTTGCAGACGCATTGCGCGATGGGCTGACCGCAGCCGGGGCAGACCCGGCCGACGTCCGTCGAGTAGACCAGCGTCATGGCTTCAGGTGCCGCTCCAAGAAGGCGTCCATCGTGCGGTAAAGGTGCAACCGCGCCGCGCGGCCGGCAATGCCGTGGGCCTTGCCGGGGTAGATCTGCAGGTCGAAGGTCTTGCCGGCGGTCTGCAGGGCCTCGACCAGGCGCAGCGTGTGCTCGAACAGCACGTTGTCGTCGGCCGTGCCGTGCACCAGCAGCAGCGGTTTGCTCAGCAGCGCTGCGCGAGCGGGCAGATTGGCGCTGGCGTACGTCGCCGCTTTGCCGCCCTCCGGCATGCCGAGATAGCGCTCGGTGTAGGCCGTGTCGTAGAGCGTCCAGTCAGTCACCGGCGCAACGGCGACGGCAGCCGCGAACGGCGTGTCGGCATCCAGCATCGCGCGCGCACCGAGGAAGCCGCCATAGCTCCAGCCGAAGAAGCCGATGCGCGCCGGGTCCACGCTGTTCACGCGCGCAGGCAGCTGACGCACGGCGGCAAAGAGGTCGGCCACCTCATGCTGGCCGAAGCTGCGGAAATGGGCGCGCGTGAAGGCGCGGTCACGGTGCTCCATGCCTCGCACGTCCAGCATCAGCACGCCGTAGCCGCGCTGCTGCCAGTAGGCGATCAATGGCATGTCGCGGCCCCAGCCCCAGTTGACCGTCGCGGAGCCCGGGCCGCCATAGGCCAGCACGATGGCGGGGTGCTTGCCCTGGCCGGGACGGCTGGCGGGTGCGAAGAAGAAGGCGTTCAACGGCGTGCCGCCATCGGCCGCCGTCAGGTCCAGTGCCAGCGGGACGTTGGCGAAGGCCTCCAGCGCCGGGTCGGGCGCGTCACCGGCCAGGGCGATGGCACTGTCGCGGCCCAGGCTGCGCAGTTCCAGCCGCGGTGGCTGGCCCCAGGCCGAGCGGGTGACGAGCAGGCGGGCGCAGGCTCTGTCGGCCTTGGCATCGCGCCACTGGCGTTCGGCCGTGCCCGGCAGGGCCTGGGCCCTGCCGCCGGCCAGCGGCTGCAGGTAAAGCTCCCTGGTCTTGCCGCGGTCGCCGGCGGCGGCGAAGACGACACCTCGCTCACCCACGCACACCGCATGCGCCACCGCTTCGGCCTGCTGCGTCAGCGGCGTGCGCTGTCCGGTCGCGCGGTTGACCAGCAGCAGCTGGCGGCGGCCCGTTGCCTCGCTGGACCAGAGCAGGCCGCGCGGCGTCTCGATGAGATCGTCATGGACTTCGACCCAGGCCGCATCGGTCTCGACGGTGATGTCGTGTGGCGCGGCATTGGGTTTGAACTCGGTCAGCGTCAATCGCGTCTGGTCGCGGTTGAACCATTGCAGCCAAGGCGTGCCGTCGGCAAACCAGCCGGCGCGGGAGATGTACTCGGCGCCGGTCGGCAACTGCAGCGCATGCGCCTCAGCGGTGGCAACGCCGATGACAAAGGCGGAGACCTGGGCATTCGCTTCACCGGCAGCCGGATAGCGTTGCTCCGTCATCTCGGTGCGGTCCGCAAAGATCTGCGCCCGCGTCTTCAAGCCCACGCGCTGTTCGTCGACGCGCAGCGCCAGCAGCTGACGCCCATCGGGGCTCCACCAGAAGCCGCGATGCCGGCCCAGTTCCTCCCCGGCAATGAACTCGGCCAAGCCCCAGGTCACACGGGGATTCATGCGCGCACCGAACAGCGGGCGCGGTTGGGCGCCGGCCTGCAGGGGCAGCACCATCAACTCGCCGCCCTGCACATAGGCCAGGGTCCTGCCGTCGGGGGCGCAGCGCGGGTCCTGCTTGGGTGCGTCGGGCGTGTTCGTCAGGCGCTGCGCCTCAGGGCCCCCGGCGCTCAACTTGACCAGATAGAGGTCACCCGACAGCGGAAAGAGCAACGCGCTGTCGTCGCTGCCGCACCACTGGTAGCCGGTGATGCCGCGCTGGCTGATGCGCTGGCGCTCCAGCGCCATCTTCTCGGCCTCGCTGAGCTTCTGCGCGGCGCCGCCGAGCAGGTCGGCTGCGCTGACGAGCTTGCGCGGCTCGCCGCCGGCCGCGGGCTGGGCCCACAGCTCCAGCACCTCGCTGTCCGCCGCCGACGGGCGCAGGAAGCTGACCCATTGCCCGCCGGGCGAGATCTCGGCCTGGCGCGGCAGGCGGCCGGCGAGCGGCGGGTCAGCGGTGAGGCGTTCGAGGGTCAGGGTCTGGGCCGAGGCCGCGCTTGTGACGCAGAGGGCGGCCAGCAGGGTCATGAGGATCTTCATCACGACATGCTAGCCGCGCCTCGGTCCAGGGCTCAGGCAGGCACGGCCGCGGTCGCCAGCTCGAAGCCCTCGTCCAGCCAGCCGGTGATGCCGCCGGCCATGATCTTCACCGGCCGGCCCAACCGCGCCAGGCGCAGCGCGCCGCGGGCTGCGCCGTTGCAGTGCGGGCCGGCGCAGTAGGTCACGAAGAGGGTGTCCTTGGACCAGGCAGCCAGCTTGCTCTCGACAAGCTTGCCGTGCGGAAAGTGGATGGCGCCTGGCACATGACCGCGGGCGAACAGCTCGGCGGAGCGCACGTCCAGCAGTACGAAATCGGCGCCTTGGGCCAGCGCATCGTGCACGTCCCAGCAGTCGGCCTCGAAGGTGAACTCAGCGGCGAAGTGGGCCTCGGCCAGATGGGCGGGCGCGGCGGGAATGGCGGTGACTTGGCTGGGCATTTCGGCTCCTGGTTGATGGTGTCGTCATCGTGCCCAGCGGGGCGCTGCGCCACAATTGGCGCACATGACAAGCATCGACAAGATTTCGCCAACGACGACGGGGCCGCTTGTCGTCGCGCCGGTCTACGACGGCCTGTGCACCTTCGAGTTCGCCATTGCCGCCGAGGTCTTCGGCCTGGCGCGGCCGGAGATGGGCCTGGGCTGGTATCGCTTCGCCAGTGCCGCCATCGAGCCCGGGCCGCTGCGCGCCCACGGCGGCTTGAGCGTGACGAGCGACGGCGGCATCGAGCTGCTGGACCGGGCCGACCTCATCGTCATGGCCGGCTGGAAAGGTGCCGACGTGCCGGTGCCTGACGCGCTGGCCAAGCGGCTGCGCCAAGCCTGGCAGCGCGGCGCGCGGCTGGCATCGATCTGCTCGGGCGCCTTCGTGCTGGCCGCGACCGGCCTGCTGGACGGCCGCCGGGCGGCCACGCATTGGCGCTATGCCGACAAGCTGCGCGAGCGCCACCCGGCCATCGACGTCGATGCCGGCGTGCTCTACGCCGAGGAGGACCGCGTCTTCACGTCGGCCGGCAGCGCGGCGGGCATCGACCTGATGCTGCACCTCGTGCGCAGCGACTTCGGCGTGGAGGCGACCAACAGCGTCGCACGCCGGCTGGTGATGCCCGCGCACCGCGGCGGCGGGCAGGCGCAGTTCATCGAGCGGCCAGTGCCGCGTGACCGCACGAACCGGCTGTCCAGCCTGATGGACCAGGTGCGCGCCGACCTGCGCGCGCCATGGACGCTGGAGCGCATGGCCGTAGCCAGCGCCATGAGCCCGCGCACGCTGCTGCGGCGCTTCACCGAGGCCACCGGCCAGTCCCCCGGCGACTGGCTGATCGCCGAGCGCGTGGCCGAGGCGCAGCGGCTGCTGGAGGCCAGCAGCCTGCCCGTCGAGAGCGTCGCGGCCGAGGCCGGCTTTGGCAGTGTGCAGGCGCTGCGGCATCACTTCCAGGCCCGGCTGGGGCTCGCGCCGAGGGCTTATCGGAGCAGTTTTGGGGTGGCGAGGTAGTCCGGTCAGTCTGCAAGCTGGCGTGCGTGGGGGACCGCTTCAGGCTGAGGCTGGCGAAGACGTCAGGCGACGGAACTGCGGCATGGAATCGGAACTCGGCGTGCCAAAGGTCCCAGGCGCTGCAAGAGAGCAACCACTTTGCGCTATGGCGGGCAGCACGCTCGAGAAGCCTGCTAGGCGAGGCCGACTTCCCTGACGCAGGATCCGCTGTTCGGGGGGACAAGCGATGACAAAGATCAGCAAGGAACAACGGCGCCAACGACGCAAAGCCAAAGACGTAAGGCATCAGCAGCGACGTGCGGCGACGCGTGGAGAACGTCTAGCGCCTTGGGCTGCGCCAAAGATGAAGCTCTTCAAGCTTCCGCAGCTGCTCAAGGAGGATGTTCCCTTTGAAAAGCGACTTGAACTGATCCGAGCCCTGGGCAAGGATGCCCGAAACAAGTTCGGAACCCTATACCCACAGGTTGAAAAGTGGGTGACCGACTACGACCCCGTCTATGTGCTTTCCGTCTGCGCCTTCTATCTGATTTCGCAACCAGAAGGGACTGATCGGGAGGCGACCGGCTCCCTTGAGTTCCCTCACCACTACCTGGAACTCCTGCAAGCGTTCGCTTTGTGTCAGCCGCGGAATGTCACTGTCAGGCCGTTGCTTGATGGGGTCTCGGCCCTCAAGGAGCACATGGCGGAGATGGGTCACCATATGTCGATGCGCCACTTTGACATTCCAGAGCGTCTGACTTCTGAGCGTGAGATCAGCGCCTACCGATTGCGCACCGACATGATGTTGCAGACCACTGCAATCAGGAACTGGGCCTATCCGCACCAGATGAGAAAGGTTTTGCTCGACCTGTCCCAGGCGGTGGCCTCAGCGTTCGATGCTGCCTATGGAGTGGACCCAACGCGCTTCTTTTCCATGCTGATGCTGGCCTCTCAAGAAGCGCAAGATCGGCTGAATGCTCACATTGAAAAGCTGCGTGGGTGCATCGCTGCTCGAGACCACCGAGCGATTCTCAAGGCTTACAACGCCGCATTCCCTGAAAACGTGCCCATCAGCGATGAGCACTTCGACGAGCTTTGGTTGAGGGCCGGCAAAAAGAGGACGAGCTTGCTCTCGATGCTCATGACCCATGCCGATCTCAAACTCGAGAGCATCTACTCTTTTACCCTTGACCGAGCACATGAACTGATAGGCGCAGACACGGACAAGGCGGCGCTACACGCCCTGCTCGAAAAAATCTCCCTCTGTTTTGGTGACTTGGCCGGCGCAAACCGCGAGCACTTCATCCTCAGCAATCCTGTTCTCGAGCGGCCCTTCATCAGCCTGGGGAACGGAACCTACTTCTCCGCCGTGTGGGGCGTGCTGCCACACATGCAGCTGGACATCCTGGAAGACCTTGTGTGGAAGAACGTGCCTCTACGCGATCGATACACGAAGGCGAAGGCGGCGTACTTAGAGGACGAGCTCGATCGCATCGTTCGAGCCGGCTTCCCCAACGGACAGGTGTTCAAAGGGAGCACTTGGCACGATGACGGAGGCGTCTTGTACGAGAACGATCTGGTCGTTGTCATTGACACGTTCGCAATTGTCTTTGAGGCGAAATCGGCCTCCGTCAGCGACCCGGCGCGGCGGGGGGCGCCAGATCGATTGGCGGATACGTTGAGGGAACTGATCGAAGCGCCGTCGGAACAAGCGCTTCGGTTCATCGAACGCCTCAAAAGTACGCCGGCGATTCAAGAGTTCAAGACCAAGAGAGGTGTTACGAACAAAATAGATACGCGGTCTGTCAAGCACTACATCCCGATGGGCGTGACGCTCTCTCACTTGGGCTTCATAGCTAGCAATCTAAAGAAGCTCATCGCCGCAGGCATCGTCGAGAAGAAGCTCGAAGAGCTCGCGCCGTCCGTCAGCATCACCGACCTCGAATCGGTGTTTGAACTACTTGAGCGCGAGGTTGAGAAGGTGCACTACCTGGCACGCCGGCGCGAGTTTGAAGCACACGTGGAGTACGAAGGAGACGAGCTCGACCTGCTTGGCTTCTACCTGGACAACGGCTTCAATATTGGCGACACGGAGTACGCCCAGGATTCCGTTTTCAGCATGATCATGAAGTCCAAAGAACTGGACCCGTACTTCGTCGGCTCACGCGAGGGGAAGCCGGTGTGCAAGCCTCGCCTCGCTATGACGAAATGGTGGGATGAAATCCTGAACCGGATCAGTGAAAGGCAATTCGAAGGTTGGCTTGAGACTGGCTTCATCCTGCTCAACACGACGAAGGAGGATCAAGAGAAATTCGAGGCCGCTTTCGGCAAGCTGGCGAAACAGGTTATGGCAGGCACGGCCAGCAAACCCCACAACTGGATACGCTGGGAGTCGGGGCCCGAGCGACGCCGCTACATCATTGTGGGCTACCCTTACCTTACCGACGACAAGGACTTGAGGAACTCGATCCTCGCGGAGGCAATCGACGAAGACAGCACCGCGGGTGCGAGAGGTGTTGCGGCGATTGGGATGAAAATCTCGAGCCCTCACTACCCATATGACGTGTTGGTGCGCCGGACCGCGACCGATCTCTTCGATACGCTGACGCTGGAACCGAAGGTACGCGAAGTGGCAAAGGGGCAATGAGCCGACCTCACCCAGCCAGTCTTCCAGCGAATGCAATTGAAGCTCTTGCCATGACGCGCCTGCAGCGCAAGAACGAGCGTGTGTGAGCTGCGTACGGCTGTTGAACAGAATTAATCTGCCTTTCCAACGCGGCGGCGGCATCCTCGCGGTTCGCGCTGCCACACAGAGAAACGGAAGACGGCTCTCACTGCAAACGGTCCCTGCAACGCCGAAGCGAGCCCCGCCCCTACCGCCGCGACACCAAAACCTGCGCCGCCTCATCCCCCAACGCCCTCCCCTCCGCCTCCAGCGCCGCGGTGATGTCGCTGCCCAGCAAGGCCCGGCCGGCGTTCAGCGCGCCGTCCAATGCACGCAGCTCCAGCGCATCCAGCGTGGTGTCGTTCGCCGTCCAGCGGCTGCGCACATGGCCGGCGAGGCGGCAGGCGGCTTCGATGCGGCCCTGGGCCACCAGCAGCGGCAGGATGCCGAGCCAGGCCACCGTCGTGCCGAAGCGCCGCTGCGCGGCCAGGGACCGCGGCAGCAGGGCCTGCGCTTCGTCCAGGCGGCCCAGGCCGACAAGCGCCTCGACGAGGGCGTTCAGCACCCAGGGCAGGCTGCCGTTGCTGCCGCTGCCGTCGGCGTCCAGCACCTCCAACAGTGCGCGGGTGCGTGTGGCGCCTTCCTCGAAGCGGCCCAGGCGCACCAGCGTCAGGCAGATGTTGTTCTCGGCCACCTGCACGCGCTGTGACTGGCCGAGCTCGCGGGCGGCGAGCTGCTCGCGCTCCATGCAGGCGAGCAGTTCGGTGGTGTCGCGGCGCAGGCGGGCCACCACGGCCAACGCGCCGTTCAGGCGCAGCCGCGTCGGGGCCGAGTCGTCACCCGCGGCCAGCTCGCGCAGCAGCGTGCAGGCCTCGTCCAGCTCGGGCTCGTCCTCGGTGAAGGCGCGCACCCAGTGGGCCGCGGCGATGAGCAGTTCGGCGGGGTTGCCGAGCGGCCGCCAGAGGTCGACGGCCTTGCGCGAGACCGGCACGGCGCGCGGGTCGCTGCGGATGAGCAGCAGGTAGCCGAGCATGGACCACCACAGCGCCTGCACCTGCGGTGGCACCGCCTCGCCGCGGGCCTCCATCGCCGGCTGCAGAGACAGCATCCACTCCGTCACCTCGTGGCGCCAGACGGTGAACACCATCACCCGCGCGGCGCGGGCGCCGATCTGCGCGGCGGTAGCGAGGTCGTGCTCGCGCGCCCACAGGAAGGCCTCGCGGACGTTCTGCATGTCGGCCAGCCACAGCGCCGCATCGTCGCTGGGTGCAATCAGCGCCAGCACGGCCACGGCATGCCGGCGGCGTGCGGAATGGCCGTCGGCGTCGCCGAGCCGGGCCAGCGCATGGGCTCGCATCGTCTCCAGCAGGCGGTAGCGCGGCGGGTCCTGGTTGTCGAGGCTGACCAGCGAGCGCTCCACCAGCGTGGCCAGGCCGTCGACGACATCCCAGCGGCTGGTGTGCTCGTCGCTGCTGAGCGTGACGGCCAGGTCCAGCGTGAAGCCGCCGGCGAACACGCCCAGCGCGCGATAGAGGCGCTGCTCGGCGGGCTCCAGCAGGCCGTGGCTCCAGTCCAGCGCGTCGAGCAGGGTGCGGTGGCGGGCGGACGAATCGCGCCGGCCGCGGGACAGCAGCGCGAAGCGCTCGGCCAGCGCGTCGTGCACGGCCTGCAGGCCCATCAGCGGCACGCGGGCGGCGGCCAGCTCCAGCGCCAGCGGCAGGCCGTCAAGCTGCCGGCACAGCGCGGCCAGCAGCGGAAGCGACCTGGCGGACACATCGAAGCGCGCGTCCACCGCGCGGATGCGGGCCACCAGCAGCGCCAGCGCGCCCTCGCGGGGGTCGGGGCCGTCGACGCCCTCGGCCACGGGCAGCGGCTCCAGGCGCAGCAGGCGTTCGCCGGCCACGCCCAGCGGCAGCTGGCTGGTGACGAGCAGGCGCAGCCGGGGCAGCGTGGCCAGGTGCGCGGCCCACTCGGCGCAGGCCGTGGCGAGGTGCTCGGCGTTGTCCAGCACCAGCAGCAGGTCGACGTCGGCCGGGATCAGGTTGAGCAGCTGGGGCAGCGCCTCGCCCGGGCTCAGCTGGCCGCCGAAGGCACGGGCGATGCCGTCGGGCAGTTGTGCGGGCAGCGTCAGCGGCGCCAGGTCGACCCAGGAAGCGCGGCCCGGCCAGCGCGCCAGCGCCTCGCGCGACAGGCTGCTCTTGCCCACGCCGGGGCTGCCGACGACGCTCACGCAGCCGGGGGCGGCCAGCGCCTGGCGCAGGCGGGCCAGGTCGGCGTCGCGGCCGAACAGCGTGGTCGTGTCGGGCGCGGGCGGCGGCGCGGCCGGGGCCTGGGCGTCGTCGTGAAGCGCGGCGGTGAAGCGGTAGCCGCGCCCGGGCACGGTGGCGATGGCGTCCTCGCCCAGCAGGCGGCGCAGCGCGTTGACCTGCACGCGCAGGTTGCCCTCTTCCACCACCAGCCCGGGCCAGACGCGCTCGATCAGCTCGGCCTTGGTGAACAGCTCGGCGGGGCGGGCGGCCAACGTAAGCAGCAGGTCCAGCGCGCGGCCGCCCAGGGCCGAGGGCTCGCCGTCCACCAGCAGCCGGTACTCGGCCCGGCGCAGTTCGAAGCGGCCGCCCGGGCCGAAGCGCAGCAGCTGGGTCGGCGGGTGGGCGGGTTCGGTGGCAGGCAAGGCGGCTCCGGTGATTGCGCCGGGCACTGTAAAGCCGCCGGTTTAACAACGTTGAACAACCATCGAACCGCGCCTGCCGCGAGCATTCGTCCCACAGCAACACGCCACCCAGGAGCCGCAATGACCGAACCCGAAGTCTCCGTTCCCGCCATCATGCGCAACTACCACGAGGTGCTGCGCAACGACCTGGCCAAGGTGCTGGCGCCGCTGGCCGAGCGCGGCGACCTGGCCGGTTTCGCGCCGGCCTGGGCCGCATATGTCGACGCCATCGCCGTGCATGCGGCCATGGAGGACGGCGTCGAGGGCGCGGGCGGCGGCATCACGTCCATGCTGGACCTGCATTTCGACGGCGCTGCAAACGCCGCGATGTTCCGCGCCGAGCATGACGACGAGCACGAGCTGCAGGCCGCCGTGACGCGTGCCATCCCGCTGGGTGTCGGCGCGCTGCGGGATGCCTTCGCCGCCTACCGGGGCTGCGCCGAGGCCCACCTGCTGCACGAGGAGGACATCATGATGCCCCTCGTCAACCGCCTGCCCAAGGAAGGCAAGGCCGCCCTCTTCGCCCAGTGGTGCGTGTCGGCCGGCATCGCCCAAGGCGGCTTCGACCACCTCGTGGCCCACGGCGTCGCTTCACTGGCCGCTTTCGGCAGCACCAAGAACTCGCCCATCGGCGCGACACGCGTGTTCGTGCATTCGCTCAAGACCGTCTGCACACCCGAGCAGTGGGCGCGCTACGGCCCGATCGCCCGCCGCGCGATCCCGCCCGAGGTCTGGGCGGGCGTGCTGGCCGAAGTCCCGAGCCTGGCCGCCTGATTTCCATAGACCTGTTTCGATCAAGCTCATGCGGAACAGGCACTTGCTTCCTTCCTATCATGGGGCCTGCTAACACTGCGGCAATGGGCCGCGAATTGCCGCAGTGCTAGCAGGCCCCACCCCCACCCAAGCCCCCAACGGAGACCACCATGTCCCTGCGCATCAACGACATCGCCCCCGACTTCACCGCCCAGACCACGCAAGGCGAGATCAAGTTCCACGACTGGATCGGCGACAAGTGGGCCGTGCTGTTCTCCCACCCCAAGGACTTCACGCCGGTGTGCACGACCGAGCTGGGCTATATGGCCAAGATCGAGCCCGAATTCACCAAGCGCAATGCCAAGCTGATCGGCCTGTCGGTCGACCCGGTGGACAACCACCACCGCTGGGCCGCCGACATCGAGGAGACCCAGGGCCATCTGCCCAAGTACCCCATGATCGGCGACAGTGACCTGGCCGTGGCCAAGCTCTACAACATGCTGCCGGCCGATACCGAAGGCACGTCCGAGGGCCGCACGGCGGCGACCAACGCCACCGTGCGCTCCGTCTTCATCGTCGGCCCGGACAAGCGCATCAAGCTGATGCTGACCTACCCGATGACCACGGGCCGCAACTTCGACGAGATCCTGCGCGTGCTGGACAGCATGCAGCTGACCGCCAAGCACAAGGTGGCCACGCCGGTGAACTGGAAGCAGGGCGACGACGTCATCATTGCCGGCTCGGTGAGCGATGAAGACGCCAAGACGCTGTTCCCGGCCGGCTGGAAGGCGCCCAAGCCCTATCTGCGCATCACCAAACAGCCCACCTGAGACCCGCACGCCTGGGCTTCCAGGCGGTGCAGCGGCGCGCTGTAGTAGGGGCTGACACCCGGTTGGGTGGCCAGCGCCGTGCGGGCCAGCGCGGCCCAGCGCGCGGCCTGGTCGCGGTCGCCAGCGCGCCAGGCGCACAGCGCGGCCACGCCGTGCAGGCGCGCGATCTGCGGCGCGGCCGGGTGGTGCGGCAGGCTCAACGCGGCGACGAAGGCGCGCATGCGGGCCAGGCCAGCGCGGGCGTCCGGCTGCAGGCACTGGCCTTCAGCGCGCAGCAGCTCAGGCCCGGTGGCGAAGCCGGCCGTCAGCATGGCGTCCTGCGGCTTGACCTCGTGGCGCGACGCCAGCGCCAGCGCCTGGCGCGCCAGCGCCGCGTCGCCGCTGTCGACAAGGACGCGGGCGCGGGCCTCGCGCAGCACCTCTTCGTACCAGGCCGGGTCGTGCCCGGCGCCGCGCAGCGCTTCGGGCGCCGGCGCTTCGTCAAGAAAACGCAGCGCGCCGGCCATCTCACCCGCCATGCTGGCGTTCAGCGCCTGCTTGCGGATATCTCCGGCCAGCAGCGGATGCAGGCCCTTGCCGGCCACTACACGGGCCTGGCGGCGCAGCGCAAAGCGCTGGGCCGCCAACTCGTGCTGCCCGCGCTCCATGGCTGCATCGCCGGCACGGCCGTGCGCAATGGTCAGTTCGACCGGGCGGTGCAGCAGCCGCAGGCGCTGCGTGTAGTCGGCCTCCACCAGCGGCGCGCCCTGCGCCACATCGCCCCAGCTCAACAGCAGGTTGCCCAGATGCCCCTGCACCTGGGCGAGCAGCAGCGGCGGCACACCGTCGCCCAGGGCGCGCAGCCTTTGCAGGCAGGCCTCCAGCTCGGCGCGCACGCGCTCGAAAGGCAGCGACAGCGTCGTCGCATACATGGCCGACCAGACGTTGGCCGCGCCGACCTCCGCGCGCACCGCGTACAGGCCACCGCGCTCGCGCAGCGTGGCCAGAGCCGGCGCGAGCAGGGCCAGGGCGTCGTCGTGCCGACCCTGCTGGGCGGCCCAACGCGCGCCACGCAGGCCGGCCTCAGCGGCAGCCAGCGCGTCCTCGCCTGCAGCGGCGGCGCGGAACTCAACCAGGGCCTCGGGCTCATGGCCACGGCGGTTCAGCAGCTCGCCGCGCAGCAAGTGGCGCCACGCCTGCCCAGCGGCATCGGCTGGCGCGGGCAGGCGTGCCAGCAACGTCTCGGCCTCGTCCATGCGACCCAGATCGACGAGGGCACGCGCCTTCAACAGGCCGGTGTCCACGTCGCCGGGCGTGTCGGGCAGGGTCGCGAGCACCTCGTCCGGCCGCCCGGCATCAAGCCGCGCACGCCCCAGGCGCTGCGCAGCCGCACGTGTCTCGTCGGCCGGCGCAGCCTGGGCACGCAGCGAGGCCAGTTCACGCTCCCGCAGGTTGACGGCCAGTGGCGCGGCCCCCATTGTTTCGTAGGCATCGCCCAGCACGCGGTAGAGCCGGGCCCGCTGGGCGGGATCGCCGGCAAAGCGCTGCTCAATCAGCTGAGCGCCGCGCTCCAGCAGCGGCACTTCGCCGTCACCGTGAGGATGACGGGCCTGCGGCTCGGCGCCAAAGCGGAACATCTCGGCGACGAACGTCGTGGCCACGTTCTCGCGCTCGGCGGCCTGAGCAGCGCGCTGGCGCTGGCCGGCCAATTGCACGGCCAGGGCGCCGACCACAACCAGCACGCTGCCAGCCAGCATCGCGGCACGACGGCGACGACGCAGCAACAGGCCCAACCGCCGCAGCGGCGCCGCCGGGCGCGCCTGCACCGGCTCCTGACGCAGCCAACGCTCGACCTCGTCGGCAAGCGCGTCGGCGCTGGCGTAGCGCCGGCCCGGCTCCGTCGCGCATGCGCGGGCGACGACAGCGGCCAGGTCGGCATCGCCCGCCTCTGCCACCAACTCGTCCAGCATGACGCCCAGTGCATAGACGTCGACTTGCACGCTCAGCTCACCGCCCAGCAGCAACTCGGGCGCCGCGTAACGCGGCGTGCAGGCCGGCGGCGGCGCGCCCGGGCCGACAACGCCCAGCACGGCGGCGATACCGAAGTCCAGCAGATGCGGCCGGCCCTCGGCATCGACCAGCACATTGGCCGGCTTCAGATCACGATGCAGCACCAGGCGGCCGTGGGCATACGCCAGCGTGCGGGCGATCGTCACGAACAGGCGCAGCCGCGCCGGCAGCGCCAGTCCGGCGGCCGCCTCGTCCAACGGCCGCCCCTCGACGTAGGCAATGGCCAGATACGGCCGCGGCTGGCCGTCGGGGCCGGGCTCCAGGCCGGCGTCGTACAAACGCGCGATGCGCGGGTGCTCCAGACGGGCGACGAGACCGGTCTCCCGGGCAAAGGCCTCGCCGTCAGCCCAGTGCCCGCGAGGCAATTTCAGCGCCACCTGGCGCTCGAACAGGCCGTCAGCCCGATCGGCCAGCCACACCTCGCCCATGCCGCCGCGGCCCAGCGGGCGCAGCAGCCGATAGGGCCCGACACGCTCGCCCGCCCGCAGAGCGAGCGGTTCTGCCAGGCCTGGCAGCGCGGCGAGGAAGCCCTCGTGCTCCCCGGCGTCATGGCGATCCAACATCTGCGCCAAACGCTCGCGCAGCGTCCCCAGGGGCAGCGCCGCCAGCCAGGCCGGGCGCGCCGCGGGCGCCAGTTCCAGGCCCTCGTCCAGCAGTTGGCTCAGCGTGCGCAGCTCGTCGAGGGACATCGCAGTCATGCGCCGCAGTTTGCGGTCGGCAGGCCGCCCGTGCCGTCCCCAACTCGGTGGACAGCGGGCGGCCTGGCCTGCGCCGTTGCGTCAGACCGCCGTCATGGCCGGGTCGATGAGGCGGCGCACGCCCGCAACCAGGACCTGTGCCGCTGTAGGTGCAGGCCTGCACAGGCGCATGGCCGAGACCGATGTCGCCGGCGGAGCGGGCCGGACAACATCAGCCTGTTGCACAGTTGCAGGAGACACCGCATGCCTGACCTGACCTCCGCCACCGAACTGGCCTCCCGGGCCAAGACACCCTTTCCCGGCGCCTCTGCCGATTACGAGCAGGCCCGCAAGGCCTTGCTCGCCGAGGAGATCGAGTTCCGCCGCCACATGACGCGCCTGACCGAGCAGCGGCGCGCGCTGCCACCCGGGCCGGTCATCGCCAAACCCTACAAGTTCAAGGACGAGCAGGCCTTCGACGTCAGCCTGCTCGAGCTGTTCGGCGACAAGGACACGCTGGTAACCTACTTCTGGATGTACGGCCCGCAGCGCGAGCGCCCCTGCCCGATGTGCACCAACTGGCTGGGCGCCGTCAACGGCAATGCCGCCGACATCAAGCAGCGCGTGGCGCTGAAGATCCTCGGCCGCTCGCCGGTCGAGCGGCAATACGCCTTCGCCCAGGAGCGCGGCTGGCGCGACCTCAACTTCGTGCAGACCGTCGGCGACGACTACGCCAAGGATCTTGGCATCCTGCAGCCCGACGGCAGCGAGTACCCGGCCCTCGTGGTGTTCAGGCGCGACGGCGAGCAGGTCAGGTTGTTCTGGGCCAGCGAGATGACCAAGGCCATGGGCGACCCCGGCCAGGACCCGCGCGATGCGCCGGACATCGCCTCGCTGTGGTCCATCTTGGACCTGACGCCCGACGGGCGCGGGACCGACTGGTATCCCAAGCTGCAGTACTAAACCTCGGCTGTCACCGGGTCGATGATGCGCCGCACCTGGCTCACCTGGTCGGCCGGGAAGCCGCCCAGGCGCGCGTGCTCGCGCACCTTGGCCTCGTCGGGTGCGTTGTAGACACAGTAGATCTTGTCGTCGGTCACGTAGCTGTGCACCCACTGGATGCTGGGGCCCAGGTCGCGCAGCACGCCGCAGGACGTGGCGGAGATGCCTTGCAACTGCTCGGCCGTGAGCTGGCCGGCGCCGGGGATGTTTCTTTCGATGACGAACTTGGGCATGGGGAACTCCTGTTGAACCTGGCCTGCCGGACTTCGACTGGCCTGGCGTCATGCTCCGACCTCGGGGTGGGCCGCGTCCTTTAGGCGGTCTGAAATCTGGCTAAATTCGCGGTCATGGCGACGCCCCATTACCGCTTCGGCGACTACAAGCTGCTGCCGGCCGAGCGCCTGCTCTTTCGCCGCGGCAGCGAGGTAGCCCTGACGGCGCGTGCCTTCGAGCTGCTGGTGGCCTTCGTCGAGCGCGCCGGGCAGCTGGTGGCCAAGGACGACCTGATGAAACGGGTCTGGGCCGGTGTGGTCGTCGAGGAGAACAACCTCGCCGTGCAAGTCGGCGTGTTGCGCAAGCTGCTCGGCGCCGAGGCCATCACGACCATCCCCGGCTTTGGCTACCGCTTCGCGCTGCCGGTGCTGGATGTGGCCGAGGCCGCGCCCGGCGAGCCTGGCCTGGGTGCCCGCGGCCGTCTGCCGGTGCGTCTGCCGCCGCTGATCGGCCGCGAGACTGAGCTGGGCGAGCTGCAGGCCCTGCTGCGCGACCAGCCGGCCGTCACGCTGTGCGGCGGCCCTGGCGTCGGCAAGACGCGGCTTGCGCAGGAGCTCGCGCTGAGCCTGCGCGGCGACCACGCCGACGGGGCCTGGTGGGTGGACCTGACGCTGCTGCGCGAGGACGAGCCCGTCGCGGCCGCCGTGGCCCGCGCGCTGGGCCTGCCACCCGGCCCGGACCCGCTCGCGACGCTGGCGGCCAAGCTGTCGGCGCTGGCGCTGCTGATCGTGCTGGACAACGCCGAGCACCGCGCCGCGGATGTCGCCGAGCTCGTCTCGACGCTGGTGCGCGACACCGAGCGGGTCAGCCTGCTCATCACCAGCCAGCTGCCGCTGCAGGCCCAGGGCGAACGCGTCTACCGCCTGGAGCCGCTGCCCCTGCCCGACGCCGTGCGCCTGCTGGCCGCGCGCACCGGCGCGACCGAAGCGGGCGTCAGCCACCGGGCCGAGGAGATCTGCGAGGCGCTGGACTGCAACCCGCTGGCCATCGAGCTGGCCGCTTCGCGCCTGGATGTGCTGGGGCTGGACGGCCTGGCCGCGCGGCTGCACCAGCGGCTGACGCTGCTGGCTCCCAGCGATGCGCGCAGCCCGTCGCGCCGCAACGCGCTGGCCGAGGCGCTGAGCTGGTCGCACGAATTGCTGACCGAGCGCGAACGCCTCGTGCTGCGCCGCCTGGCCGTGTTCCCGGGCAGCTTCTCGCTGGAAGGCGCAGCCCTGGTGCTGGCCGACGACAAGCTGCCCGCCGCAGCCGCGGTGGCCGCAGTGCTCAGCCTGGTCGAGCGGTCCCTCGTCAGCATCGACCGCGGCACGGCGCAGCGGCGCTTGCGCTTGCTGGAAACCATGCGCCTTTTCGCGCTGGACAAGCTCGCCGCCGCCGGCGAGACGGCGTTGGCCCAGGCCCGCCACTGCGCGGGGCTGCGCTGGCTGCTGGACGACGCCTATGAGGAATCCTGGCGGCTGCCGCATGCCGCCTGGAAATCTCGTTATGAACCCGAGTTGCCCGGGCTGTGGGCTGCACTCGCCTGGGCCGGCGAGCACGACCTCGCCAGCGCCGTGGCTCTGTTCGGCGCCGCCGCGCCGCTGTGGATGCCGCGCGCCACGCAGGCCCGCCCGCATGCACTGGCGCTGGCCGCGCGGCTGGCGGACGACACCACCATTGCAAAGCCGGAGCTGGCCCGTTTCTGGTCGGCCTGCGCGCGCTGTCACAGCGCCATCCACCCGGGCCTGGCGCGCGACGCCGCCGAGCGCGCCGCCCGGCTGTACCGCGAGCTGGGCGACGAGCGAGGCGAATACCTGTCGCTGGTGGAACACGCCTTCAACTGGCGCGTCGACGGCCCCGAAGCCCGCGCCGCACTGGCCGCCGCGCGCATGCTGGAAAGCCCCGGCTGGCCGGCAGCCGTGCTGGAGCGCGGCCTGACGACCGAAGCCGTGCTGCACCTGACTTCCGGCCGGCACGACGAAGCCCGGCGCTGCTATCAAGCGGCGCTGGCGTTGTGCGAGCGTGGTGGCTTCGACGCCGGCGTGATGCGCGCCCGGCTGAACCTGGCCGACCAGGCCCGCGCCGCTGGCGAGCTGGACCTGGCCGTGCAGCTGGGCGAGGCGCTGCTGGCCGAGCCGGGCGATGCCGGCGACCTGGCCTGCCTGGCCACCATCATGGGCAACCTGATCGGCGCGCTGATTGCGCAGGGGCGCTTCGAGCGCGCCCGCGAGGTGGCGCGGCAAGCCCCAGCTCGCCTGGGTCGGCTGGCGGTGGATGACCAACTGTGGGTGTCGCTGGACGCGCTGGCGCTGCTGCATCTGCAAGCCGGCCGCACGGCGCTGGCCGCGCAACTGGCCGGCGCGGCGGACCGCGAGTTCGAGGTTCATGGCCAGATGCAGCGCCAGCCCAACGAGGCCGCCGACCGCGCGACGCTCGCGGCAGGGCTGGCGGAGCGGTTCAGCACGGAGGACGTGGAACGGCTCGCGCAGGAAGGTCGGCGCATGAAGCTGTCCGACGCGATGCGCGCGGCCTTCGAGCTGTGACTCAGGCAGCGAACAGGCGCGTCGCCAAATCGTCGGCCGAGTTCACGGTGCGCAGCTCGGCATAGGCCGCATCGGCTTCGGGGTAGGCGCGCTTCAGGTAGTGCAGCCACTGCTTGAGTCGACCGCCCTGGTGCTTCGCAGCGACAGTGGCACGCACCTGGTCGAAGAAGACCTGCATCAGCGGCAGCAGCTCGGCCCACGGCACCGGCTCGGCGCGCCTGCCCGCCACGCGCAGCGCCAGGCCCGGGTCGGCCACCATGCCGCGGCCCAGCATCAGGTGTTCGCAGCCGCTGCGCTCGCGGGCCAGCTCGGCATGCTCGACGGTCCAGATCTCGCCGTTGGCAATGATGGTGATGGGCACCGCCTCGCGCACGGCGGCGATGCGCTCCCAGTAGGCCGGCGGCTTGTAGCCATCGGCCTTGGTGCGGGCATGCACGACGATCTCCTGGGCGCCCGCGTCGTGAATCGCGCGGGCCACGTCGAGCGTGCGGCTGTCATCCATATAGCCCAGGCGCATCTTGGCGGACACCATCACGTCCATCGGCACCGCACGGCGCACGGCCGAGACGATCTCGTGGATCAGCTCGGGCTCGTCCAGCAACACGGCGCCGCCACGGTGGCGGTTGACGCACTTGGCCGGGCAGCCGAAGTTCAGGTCGATGCCCTCGGGCTTGAGCTCGGCAAGTCGCCCGGCGTTCTCGGCCAGGCAGGTCACGTCGGAGCCCAGCAACTGCGGATGCACCGGCACGCCGGCTGCCGTGCGCCCACCGTTCCTCAGCTCCGGCACGATGCGCGTGAACACGCGGCCGGGCAGCAACTGGTCGGTCACGCGGATGAACTCGGACACGCAGCGGTCCACGCCGCCCACGCGCGTGAGCACGTCGCGCAGGATGTGATCCAACAGCCCTTCCATGGGCGCCAAGAGGATCATTTCGACTCCTCTTGGTTCATCAAATAGAGCCGCAGGTCGAACTCGAGTTGGAAGTAGTCCGGCTCCATGTGCTGGCAGAGCTTGTAGAAGGGCTTGTTGTGCTCCAGCTCCCGAAGATGCGCCAGCTCGTGCACGACGATCATGCGCAGCAGCGCGGCCGGCGCCTCCTTGAACAGCGTGGCCACGCGGATCTCGCGGCGCATCTTCAGCTTTGAGCCTTGCACCTGGGTGCGGCGGGTGTGCGTGCCCAGCGCCTGCTGCAGCACGCGCAGCTTGGCGTCATAGCCGACGAAATTCAGCGGCTCGGCATTGCGCAGGTGGCGGGCCTTGAGCGCCTGCACGTAGTCGAACAGGGCGCCATCGCTGCGCACCTCGTGGCGCTCAGGCAGGCGGCGGGCGAGATGGTCGGCCAGGCGGCCGTCCAGCCGCAGCTGTTCGGCCTGGGCAATGAGTTCGGGCGGGTAGCCAGCGAGGTAGCGGGCGGCAAGCATGCAGTCGGGATTCAAGGCGCGGCGCGTCGAGTGCGCCGCGCGGGTAGCGAGGTCAGGCGACCAGCGCGTTCAGCTGGTCCAGGCTCGCTATTGTCGCGAGGCAGGCGCGTGCCACCTCCTGGCCCTTGGTGGAGAAATGCTCGGCAAAGAAGCGCTTGTGCTCGCCATGCTCGTGGAAGTGGTGCGGCGTCAGCACCGCGGAGAACACCGGCACGTCGGTTTCCAGCTGCACCTGCATCAGCGCGCTGATGACGGTCTGGGCGACAAAGTCATGCCGGTAGATGCCGCCGTCGACGACCAGGCCGCAGGCAATGACGGCATCAAAACGGCCCGTGCGCGCGAGGCGTTTGGCATGCAACGGGATCTCGAAGGCGCCCGGCACGTCGATGACCGTGACCTGTTCGGCCGGTATTCGACATCGGTCGAATTCATGCCGGATGGCCGACACGGCGACGCCGACGATGTCCTTGTGCCAGCTGGCGGCCACGATGGCCACGCGCGGCAGGCGGGTCAGATTGAAGGTGGGATTGAGGGTCTGATTCATGGTGTCCTCTTGAAAGACGGTTTTTCCAGAATCAGGGCAAGCGCACGCAGCAGCGGCGTGCCCGCTCAAGCAAGCACGCCGACGCTCCGCGATCTCTTTCATCCGGACTGTGACCGTCGGCCCTGGCATCGCACCAGGTCTGCTGACCCTTTGCCGCCGAAGCGGCGAAGGCGCTCGCGGGCTCGTGCTTGCGCACATACCGCCGGTGGGGAATTTCGCCCCGCCCTGAGAACGCTGCCGGCCTTGCGAGCCGGCACACGGATGCTAGCGTTGCTGACGGCATGATGGCGGTCATGTCCGAGACAGCCCTATTTCGCGTGACCTTGCTGCCCGGTGGCGAGAGCTTCGACTGCGCCGCCGACCAGCCCCTGATGCTGGCCGGCCTGGCCGCAGGCGTCGCGCTGCCCTGGTCCTGCCGCAACGGCACCTGCCGCACCTGCATCTCGCAGCTGCTGCAAGGCCGCATCGAGCACAACATTCCCTGGCCCGGCCTCTCCGCTGAAGAGAAGGCCGAAGGCTGGGTGCTGCCCTGCGTGGCCTGCCCACGCAGCGACGTCGTGCTGCAGTGGGTGTGACGACTACTTTCTGGGCATGACGAGCTTGTTGCCGCCCTGGATCAGCGTCACCGAAGCGGCCTGGCCCTCCTCGGCGCCGAAGTCGAGCTGGGCGTCGACCTGGGGCACATGCACGCGGCGCGGCGTGCTGGCCTTCAGCTCGAACGCCGGCTGGCCAGGTGCCTGGCCTTGCAGACGGCCCTGGTCGTCGATGAAGACCTTGACCGCGAATTGCGGCGAGCTGTAGTCGCCCACCAGGGCCTGCATCTGGGCCGGCGTGAGCGCCATGAAGGCGATCTCGCTCGGCAGCTCGCCGCTGCGCGTCCAGCGCTCGACGTCGGCGCTCTCGCCATTGTTGAAGACACGCGCCGCCACGGCCTTGCCATCGGCACCACGCTCGATCTGCAGCTCGGTCAGTGAGTCGGGAAGGGCGAACCGGTCATTGCCCAGCGCAATCAGCGCGGTGCTGCCGCCGCCGCTGCGCTGGCTGTGCAGCACGCCGTCCTTCACGCGCAACATGCGGGTCTGCTTGTCCTCGCGAACAAACACGCCCTCGGCGGACTTGAGCTGCTCGGCGGCCACGGCCACGGCCTTGGGCTCGGCAAAGGGCTCGCCGACGGCGAAGGCGGCCAGCTTGCGGGCCACCAGATCCATGGAGAAGCCGGGCCCATCGCTGTTGCGCAGGATGACGATCGTCGTCTGGCTCTGCGGCAGGTAGTTCAGCGTCGACACGAAACCATGGATGCCGCCGCCATGCATCAGCATCGGCTGGCCGCGCAGCGTGGCGGTGGTGATGCCAAAGCCATAGTGCGAGGGCTTGGCCGGGCCTTCGGGCGTCGTCATCCGCTCGTAGCTGGCTTTGCTGATGAGCTTGCCGCCATGCAGCGCCTGGTTCCAGCGCCACAGGCCTTCGGTATTGCCGATCAGCGCGCCGGCGGCATGGGGCTGGGTCATGCTGAGGAAGCCGGCCGGCGCCACCTCGCGCTGGGCATTCAGCGTATAGCCCTGGGCCATGCCCTTGAAGAGCCTGTCGCCGGCCTGGTAGTGCACGCTGGTGATCTGCGCGGGCTTGAGCAAAAGATCGTCGACGGACTGGTACCAGCTCTTGCCCGAGATGGCCTCGACGACGGCGCCGAGCAGCACATAGCCGGAGTTGTTGTAGGCCCACTTCTCGCCGGGCTGGAAGTCCGCCGGCAGGTCCTTGAATTCCTTGATCAGCTCGGCCGTGCTGAGGTCGCGGCGCACGGGGTTGCCCATATAGCCCGGGATGCCGGTGTAGCTCTTGACGCCCGAGGTGTGGTTGAGCAGCTGCAGCAGCGTGATCTGGCTGCCATTGGGATAGTCGGGCAGGAATTTGGACAGCGGGTCATCGAACCTGGCCTTGCCTTCGTCGATCTGCTTGAGCAGCATCGCGGCGGCGAACTGCTTGGTGACGGAGCCGATGCGCATCAGCTGGTCGGGCTGCAGGGGCACGCCGAGCTCGATGCTGGCCATGCCGCGGGCGCCCTTGTAGAGGAGCTGGTCACCGCGCGCGACCAGCACCGTGACGCCGGGGCCGTCGCGCTTGAGCTTCTGCGCGTCGAGCAACTGGTCGGCATAGGCCGTCATGGCCGCGGGCGTGGCGGGTTGGCCGGCGTGGGCCGTGCCGACCAGCAAAACAGACAGAGCGAAGGCGGGCGTGGCGTGTTGTCGCATGGCGGTGGGCAGGTGGTGAGACGCCGCGCAGCATGGCGTTTGGCGCGCGGCCCGGCAAGCCGGCATGCGATGAACGGCACGAAAGAAGGCATGAGCCGCAGCGGCCATCCACAGCTCCTGTGGACAACACCGTGCACAGCCTGCGGGCTGCAAGCCCAAGTCCTTGGCACAACAGCGCTTTCCTTGCGCTGCCTCAGATTGAGGCAGACCGGCGCACGGGACAATCGCCGCCATGCATCGCACCATCTTCACAACCCCGGGGCTGAGCACCCTGCTGCGGGGTTTGTCCGTGGCCTGGCTCAAGCTGGCAGGCTGGACCGTTCAGGGCGAGCTGCAGCCCGAGGCGCGCAAGAGCGTCTTCATCGCCGCCCCGCACACCAGCAACTGGGACCTGCCCTACACGCTCTTCGCGTCCTTCGCGCTGCGCCTGACGCCCTACTGGATGGGCAAGGCTTCCATCTTCCGCTTCCCGTTTGGTGGGCTGATGCGCTGGCTGGGCGGCATCCCGGTGGATCGCGACAAGTCCAGCAATCTTGTCGCCGCCTCAGCCGAGGCCCTGCAGGCCGCCGACGGCCCGGTGCAGCTCATCGTGCCCCCCGAGGGCACGCGCAGCAAGACCATCTACTGGAAGACCGGCTTCTACTGGATCGCCGTCACGGCGAAACTGCCCATCGTCATGGCGCACATGGACTACCCGCGCAAGCTCGTTGGCCTCGGCCCGCTGTTCCGGCCGACCGGCGATGTCGACGCCGACATGGCCGAGATCAAGCGCTATTACGCCCAGTACAAGGGCAAGAACTCAGACCAGTTCACGCACGAATGAATACGACGACCACGTCCAAGGACCCGCTGCATGGCCTCACCCTTGAGGCCATCGTGACCGCATTGGTGGAGCATTTCGGCTGGGCCGAACTCGGCCAGCGCATTGCGATCAAGTGCTTCCAGATCGACCCCAGCGTGGCGTCGAGCCTGAAGTTCCTGCGCAAGACGCCGTGGGCGCGCGCCAAGGTCGAGAGCCTCTATCTTTTCATGCGGCGCGAGCAGGCGCGCGCCGCTCGACCGTAGGTTTAGCGGCCGCCAGGCTCCGGGAGTTCGATCTTGACTTCGAGTACTTCCAGATCCCCCTGGCGCTCCATGTGCACCTTGATGTCTTCAGGGTTGATCGACACGTATTTGCTGATGACGGCCACCAGCTCGCGCTGCAACTGCGGCAGATAGTCGGGGCTGGAGCTGCGGCCGTTGCGCTCGTGCGCGAGGATGAGCTGCAGCCGCTCCTTGGCGACGCTGGCCGAGCTCTTCTTCTCGCCGAGGAAAAAGTTCAGGAATCCCATTGCGCGGCTCCCATCACTTGGCGCCGAAGACGCGCTTGAACCAGCTGGGCTTCACGGCTTCGGTGAAGCGCATGGGCTTGTCCTCGCCGAGGAAGCGCGCGACGACGTCTTTGTAGGCCTCGGCCACGTCGGTCTCGGCCAGGTGGATAGCCGGCGTGCCCTGGTTGGAGGCCTGCAGCACGCTCTCGCTCTCGGGGATGACGCCGATCAGCGGCGTGCGCAGGATCTCATGGATGTCGTCCAGGCTCAGCATCTGGCCGCCCTCGACACGGTTCGGGTTGTAGCGCGTGATGAGCAGATGCTCCTTGACCGGGTCGCCGCCTTCGATGGCGCGCTTGGTCTTGCTGCTCAGCATGCCCAGGATGCGGTCGCTGTCGCGCACCGACGAGACCTCGGGATTGGTCACGACCAGTGCCTCGTCGGCGTAGTGCATGGCCATCAGCGCGCCGGTCTCGATGCCGGCCGGCGAGTCGCAGACGATGAAATCGAACTCCATCGCCTTGAGCTCGTTGAGCACGCGCTCGACGCCTTCCTGCTTCAGCGCGTCCTTGTCGCGCGTCTGCGAGGCGGCCAGGATGTAGAGCTTGTCGAGCTGCTTGTCCTTGATGAGGGCCTGCGTCAGTTTGATCTCTTCGTTGACGACGTTGATGAGGTCATACACCACACGGCGCTCGACGCCCATGATGAGGTCAAGGTTGCGCAGGCCAACATCGAAGTCGATGACGCAGGTCTTGTGGCCGCGCATCGCGAGGCCGGTGGCGAAGCTCGCGCTGGTGGTGGTCTTGCCGACCCCGCCCTTGCCGGAGGTGACGACGACGATCTTGGTCATCTGGAGCTTTCCTGTTCGTTCAGTTCAATCGGGTTCAGAGCACTTCAGAGGGCGAGTGGCAGCATCAGCAGCTTCTCGCCATCGAGCAGGACCTGGGCCGGCTTGCCCGCCACGTCGGCCGGCAGCGGGTTCTCGGTCGTGCGGTAGATGCCGGCAATCGACAGCAGCTCCGCCTCCAGGCTGTGGGCATAGATGCGGGCCGACGTGTCGCCGCGCGCGCCGGCGATGGCCTTGCCGCGCAGCGGTGCGTAGACATGCACGCTGCCATCGGCGATGACTTCGGCGCCGTGGTTCACCAGCGCCAGCACGACGAGGTCGCCGCCCTTGGCATAGATGCGCTGGCCGGAGCGCAGCGGCTTGTCGATGACCAGGGTCGGCGCAGGTGCGGCGGGCTTCTCGATGATCTTTTCGACGGTGATCTCACGAACCACCTCACGCACTGTCTCGGCCGGCGCGGCACTGCGTTCACCCATCGGCTCGTCGGCCGCGTCGGCCAGGCCCAGCTCATGCGCCGCGGCCAGCTCCTCGGCCGTCGCACCGGCCACGGCCACTGGCTGCAGCTGGCTGTTGCGCAGCAGCTCGACGATCGCCCGCAAATCAACCGGTGCCGGCCCGTCCAGGGCCAACGGTGCCTGGCCTTCGACCGGCGCGGCCACGGTGGCCGGCGCACGCGCCAGCTGGCTCAAGTCGATGACAACGGGCTCATGCTCGAAGCCGCCGGCGCCCGCGCGCTGGGCCCAGTCGGCGGCCAGCTCGGCCATGTCGGCGCTGTGCAGCACCAGGCCCAGCAGGCTGAAGCGGCGCGACTTCAATTCGAAAGTGCCGGCGCGCGCTGCGCTCTTGCCGCGTCCGCCACTTTCCCTCGTCAAATCCGCCATTGCGCCGCTGCCGCCCGTTCAAAAGGGCGCGAGTTTAGCCGCCACCCCCGCCTTGCCTGTTGGGGCTGCCCCCAGGCGGCACTCGCGATGGCGCCTCAAAAACGGGCATTGCGGGCGGCCGGCTGGCCGATCAAGCACTTAGCACCGCTGTCGTCAGCCGGCCCACAGACTTGTCCACAGCAGACGGGGACAAAGCGCGTCGAAATGTCCTTCCAAACCGTGACATCCGCACTTGGTGCCTTGACTTATCCCCAAATCTGGAAGGCGTCAAGCCCCGCCAGCCCTCATGCCCCCTGGCCCGTGAGCTCGCCCCGCCATTCCGCTAAGTTATTGATTCATATAAGCGAACCGAGGGTGCCTAGAAATTGAGCAACCTAAGCGGACCCGCATTCCATAAGGGCTTGGCTGCGATGGCGGCGGGTTCTCCACAAAGTTTTCCACAGACTCGGTGGATAGCTTTCAGAAGCGTTACAAATCAGTGACTTAAGCGAGGTCCTTGAGGCGCTGTGGAGCTTTCGGCTGCAACTTGGAAGCGCTCAACGCGCCATCGCAAGCTACATTGGGCCGACCACCTCAAGGAGAGTCCATTTTGGCTACCCCGAACTACAGCTATGAAAAACGCCAGCGCGAGCTGGCCAAGAAGCGCAAGGCCGAGGAAAAGCGCCAGCGCAAGATCAGCGGCAAGCCCGACGAACCCGACGCCCCCGATGAGCCTCAGGCCGATGGCGAGGCCGCAGCCGACCCGGCCGCCCCCGTTGACCCGCAAACCTAGAATCCGCAGTTCCGCCCGCCAGCTCCGTTCCCAGCGCCCATGCCCCGCCAGCTCTTCGTCACCACCGCCCTACCCTATGCGAACGCCGGTTTCCACATCGGCCACATCATGGAGTACACCCAGGCCGACACCTGGGTGCGCTTCCAGCGCATGGCGGGCCACGAAGTGCACTTCGTCTGTGCGGACGACGCCCACGGCGCGCCGATCATGATTTCGGCCGAGAAGGCCGGAAAGACGCCGCAGGACTTCGTCGCTGGCATTGCCGCCGGCCGCAAGCAATACCTCGACGGCTTTCACATCAGCTTCGACAACTGGCATTCGACCGACGGACCAGAGAACCACGAGCTGTCCAAGGCCGTCTATCTCGCGCTGCGCCACAACGAGCTGATCTCGACCAAGACCATCGAGCAATTCTTCGACCCGGCCAAGTCGATGTTTCTGCCGGACCGCTTCATCAAGGGCGAATGCCCCAAATGCGGCGCGAAGGACCAGTACGGCGACTCCTGCGAGGTCTGCGGCGCCGTCTATGCGCCCACCGAGCTGAAGAACCCTTACTCGGTGCTGTCCGGCGCGACGCCGGTGCTCAAGACCAGCGAGCACTACTTCTTCAAGCTGAGCGACCCACGCTGCGTCGACTTCCTGACGCAATGGACCCAGGAGGCCGGCCGGCTGCAGCCCGAGGTGCTGAACAAGATCCGCGAGTGGTTCGAGACCGACGAGGACGGCAACAACAAGCTCAGCGACTGGGACATCAGCCGCGACGCGCCTTATTTCGGCATCGAGATCCCCGATGCGCCGGGCAAGTACTTCTACGTCTGGCTGGACGCGCCCATCGGCTACCTGGCCTCGCTGAAGAACTACTTCGGCAAGACTGGCAGGGACTACGACGCCTTCATGGCGGATCCGTCGGTGGAGCAGATCCACTTCATCGGCAAGGACATCACCTACTTCCACACGCTGTTCTGGCCGGCAATGCTGCATTTCAGCGGCAAGCATCTGGCCGACGGCACCTACGTGCCGCGGAAGACCCCCAACCACGTCTTCGTGCACGGCTTCATGACCGTCAACGGAGGCGAGAAGATGAGCAAGAGCCGCGGCACCGGCCTGGACCCGCTGAAGTACCTCGCTCTCGGCCTGAACGCCGAGTGGCTGCGCTACTACATCGCCGCCAAGCTCAATGCCAAGGTCGAGGACATCGACTTCAACCCCGAGGACTTCGCGGCCCGCGTCAACAGCGACCTGGTCGGCAAGTTCATCAACATCGCGTCGCGCGCCGCTGGCTTCCTGACCAAGCGTTTCGACGGCCATCTCAGCGGCGACCTCGGCGTCGAAGGCCGCATGCTGCTGGACGCACTGCGCGCCCCAAGCGATTCGATCGCCCAGCTCTACGAGGACCGCGAATTCGGCAAGGCCATCCGCGAGATCATGCTGCTGGCCGACAAGGTCAACGAGTTCGTCGACCAGCACAAGCCCTGGGAGCTGGCCAAGCAGGAAGGCATGGACGCCGCCCTGCACGACGTCTGCAGCGTCTGCATCGAGGCCTTCCGCCTGCTGACCCTCTACCTCAAGCCGGTACTGCCGGCATTGGCCGGTCAGGTCGAGTCCTTCCTGAAGATCGCGCCGCTGCAGTGGAGCGACAGCGCCCGCGCCCTGGGCGCCCATCAGATCGGCGTCTACCAGCACCTGATGCAGCGCGTCGACCTGGCCAAGGTGGAGCAGCTGTTCGAAGCCCCGCCGGCGCCGAAGGTGGTGCCCGGTGGCGAAGACCTCGCGGAAGAGATCAAGATCGACGACTTCGCCAAGGTTGACCTGCGCATCGCGAAGATCGTCAAGGCCGAGCACGTCGAGGGCTCGGACAAGCTGCTGCGCCTGACGCTGGACGCTGGCGAGGGCCGCCTGCGCAATGTCTTCAGTGGCATCAAAAGCGCCTACAAGCCCGAGGCCCTGGAAGGCAAGCTGACCGTGCTTGTCGCCAACCTCGCACCGCGCAAGATGAAGTTCGGCATCAGCGAGGGCATGGTGCTGGCCGCCAGCCACGCCGACGAGAAGGCCCACCCGGGCATCTTCGTGCTCGAGCCTTTCCCCGGCGCTCTGCCGGGCATGCGGGTGCGCTGAGCAGCCATGAACTCGCCGCGACTGCCTCTTGGCCCGTCGCGGCGCCGGCGTTTCATCGCCGAGCACTACCACTGCGGGCCTCCGGCCGCGACCTCGCTCCTCGCGTCGTCGCCACCCCGGAGGTTCCATGCCACTGCCCCAGCTGCACCCTTTCCGCCCCCGCATGCTCGCGCTGCGGGCGGGTTACTCGCGGCAGCGCTTCCTCGCTGATCTCGGCGCCGGCCTGACGGTCGGCATCGTCGCGCTGCCGCTGGCGCTGGCCTTCGCCATCGCCTCCGGTCTGCGCCCCGAACAGGGCCTGGCCACGGCCATCGTCGCCGGCTTGCTGATCTCCCTCTTCGGCGGCTCCAGCGTGCAGATCGGCGGGCCGGCCGGCGCCTTCATCGTCGTCGTCTACGGCATCCTGCAGCGCTACGGCCTGGCCAATCTGCTGCTCGCCACCATGGGCGCCGGTGTGCTGCTGTTCGCGATGGGCGCCCTCAGGCTCGGCGTGCTGGTGCGCTACATCCCGGTGGCCATCGTCACCGGCTTCACCAACGGCATCGCGGTGCTGATCGCGCTCGCTCAGCTGAAGGACGCACTGGGCCTGTCGCGCGTGCCCATGCCGGCCGACTTCTTCGGCCAGATTGGCGTGCTGAGCGCGCACGCGGCAGGCTTCAATCCCTGGGCCGTTGCGACGACTGCCGCGGCCGTGACCGTGCTGCTGCTCTGGCCCAAGAACATCGGGCAGCAGGCCCTGAGCGGCGTGCGGCGCTGGATGGCGCTGCTGCCCAGCACCGTCATCGCGCTCGTGGGCGCGACGCTGGCCACCGCGCTGCTGGACCTGCCGCTGGAAACCATCGGCAGCCGTTTCGGTGGCATTCCGCGCAGCCTGCCAGCGCTGGCCTGGCCGGACGCGAGCTGGGAGGGCCTGCGCCAGCTCGTCATCCCGACATTGACTTTGGCGCTGCTCGGCGCCATCGAGTCACTGCTCTGCGCCCGCGTGGCCGACAAGCTCACGCCTGACCTGCCCCGCCATGACCCCAACCAGGAGCTGATGGCGCAGGGTATCGCCAACCTGGTGGCGCCGCTGTTCGGCGGCATGCCGGCCACCGGCACCATCGCCCGCACGGTGACCAATATCCGTGCCGGCGCGACCAGCCCGGTCGCCGGCATCGTGCATGCGCTGAGCCTGCTGATCATCCTGCTCGTGGCCGCGCCGCTGGCCGTGCATGTGCCCCTCGCGGCCTTGGCCGGCATCCTGCTCGTCGTCGCCTGGAACATGGGCGACTGGCACGAGTTCGCACGCCTGCGGCGATTCAACTTCACCTACCGCACGCTGCTCGTCGGCACTTTCACGCTGACCGTCGTGACCGACCTGACCGTGGCGGTGGAGGTGGGCCTGATCGCGTCCTGCGTGTTTTTCGTCTGGCGCATGGGCCAGCTGTTCACGATCAGCCGCTTCGACGCCGGCGTCCTGCCCGAGGGCGTGGTGGCCTACGAGCTCTATGGCGCCCTGTTCTTTGGCGCGGTCGGCAAGATCGAGGCGCTGGCCGAGCAGCTGCCCGCTGGCACGCGGGCCGTCGTCTTCGAGATGCACCGCCTCATCGTCATGGACACCTCGGGCGTGGAGGCCCTGCGCGAACTGCACCGCACGCTGGCCAAGCGCAGCGTCGCCCTGGTGCTCGCGAACATCAACGCCCAGCCCCTGGATCTGCTGCGCCGCTCCGGTCTGGCCGCCGAATTGGGCGACGCCGCCATCGTGCCCAGCATCGCCGATCTAAAATCAGCCCCTTAGTCAAAGAGACCCCCATGCCGCTGTTCTGGAAGCCCTACAAGTCCGAAGTCACGAACTTCATTGAGCAACTCAAGGCCCAGCGCCCCACGCTGGAGGCCGAACAGCGCGCCGGCCGTGCCCTGCTGTGGGACAAGGAGCAGGACCGCAACGCCCAGGCCGGTTTCGACGACGCCCGCGTACCGCAGCAGCCCTACGTCTATCAAACGTCCGGCAAGTAAGCCTTGACGGCCATGGCTGAGGAATCCAGCCAAGCCGCGTCTGACCTTCCCGAGGTCGTAGACGCGGTCGCAGTGGCGCGCCTGTACGGCGAGCCGCTGTTCCAGATGCCGCTGGACCTCTACATCCCGCCGGATGCGTTGGAGGTCTTCCTGGAGGCCTTCCAGGGCCCGCTGGACCTGCTGCTGTACCTCATCCGCAAGCAGAACTTCAACATCCTCGACATCCCGCTGGCCGACGTGACCCGCCAGTACCTGAGCTATGTCGAGCAGATCCGCAAGCACAACCTCGAGCTGGCCAGCGAATACCTCTTGATGGCCGCGATGCTGATCGAGATCAAGTCGCGCATGCTGCTGCCGCCCAAGAAGAGCGAGGATGGCAAGGAAGCCGAGGATCCGCGTGCCGAGCTGGTGCGGCGCCTGCTGGAGTACGAGCAGATGAAGCTCGCCGCCGCGCGGCTGGACCGCCTGCCGCAGTTGGGTCGCGACTTCCTGCGCGCCCAGGTCCACATCGAGCAGTCGCTGACGCCCCACTTCCCCGACGTCAACACCGATGACCTGCGCGAAGCCTGGCTGGACATCCTCAAGCGTGCCAAGCTCAACCAGCACCACAAGATCAGCCGCGAGCAGCTGTCGGTGCGCGAGCACATGAGCATCGTGCTGCGCCGCCTGCAGGGCCAGCGCTTCGTCGAGTTCGAGGCCCTGTTCGACGTCACGCGCGGCCAGGCCGTCATCGTCGTCACCTTCATCGCGATGCTGGAGCTGGCCAAGGAGCGCCTGCTGGAGATCACGCAGGCCGAGGCGTTCGCGCCGATCTATGTGAGGCTGGCGTACAGCGCCAATTGATCAGCGCCCGCGCAGCTTCTGCACCGCCATCACGCCGGCCAGCACCAGCGCCCCGGCGACCACGCCGACCAACGCATTGGCGCCGTTCTCCAGCACCGCTGACACCAGCCACGCCTGGCCCTCTGCAAGATGGGCAATGGCGTGATGCAGCGGCGCAATGCCATGCACGAGGATGCCGCCGCCGACGAGGAACATCGCCGCCGTGCCCAGCACCGTCAGCAGCTTCATCAACTGCGGCGCAGCGGCCAGCAGGAAGCGACCGAAAGCCTGCGCCGCTGCGCCTGCCTTGCGTGACAGCCAGAGCCCGGCGTCGTCCATCTTGACGATGCCGGCCACAAAGCCATAGACGCCCAACGTCATCGCGATCGACACGGCCACCAGGACGGCCAGTTGGGTCTGCAGCGGCGCGCTGGCCACCGTACCCAGGGCGATGACGATGATTTCGGCGGACAGGATGAAGTCGGTGCGGATGGCCCCCTTGACCTTGTCGCGCTCGAAGGTGGCCATGTCGACCTTGGGGTCGGCAATCGCCTTGACCAGCTCGTCGTGGTGAGCCTGGTCTTCCTCCGCGCTATGCAGGAATTTGTGCGCCAGCTTCTCAAAGCCCTCGAAGCACAGATAGGCGCCGCCCACCATCAGCAAGGGGGTGATGGCCCACGGGGCAAAGGCCGAGATGGCCAGGGCCGCCGGCACCAGGATGGCCTTGTTCAGCAGCGAGCCCTTGGCCACCGCCCACACCACCGGCAATTCGCGGTCGGCATTGACGCCGGTGACCTGCTGAGCGTTGAGCGCCAAGTCGTCGCCCAGCACCCCGGCGGTCTTTGTGGCGGCGACCTTGGTCATGGTCGCCACGTCGTCAAGGATGGTGGCGATGTCGTCGAGCAGGACGAGCAGGCTGGAGGCCATGGGGCAGCACGAAGGCGGTCGTTGAACGGGCCGCCATGCTATCCGGCCTAACCGCTTCTCAGCGGTAATGGCGCGCCAGGCTCTCCGCGACGCACACCGGCTTGGCCGCACCCTCGGCCTCGATGGCTACCTCCACCGTCAACTGCACCGCGCCACCGGCCACCGGGTCCATGGCCAGAAGTTTGAAGCCGGCGCGCAGCCGGCTGCCCACCGGCACCGGCTTCGTGAAGCGCACCTTGTTGAGGCCGTAGTTCAGCACCATGCGCGATTCGCGCACCGAGAAGCCGGTCTCAAAAAAATACGGGATCAGCGACAGCGTCAGGAAGCCATGCGCAATCGGTCCGCCGAAAGGCCCCGCCTTGGCGCGTTCGGGGTCGACGTGGATCCACTGCCTGTCCTCAGTCGCCTCGGCAAACGCGTTCACGCGCGCCTGGTCGACGGTGATCCAATCGCTGTGGCCCAGGGGTTGGCCGATCAGGGATTCGAGATCGGCAAGGGTGTCGAAGTGGCGCATGCAGGGTGACGCAAGGTGGCGGGTGTGCCACTACGTTAACCTCGCGCGCCCTGATCGACCGTAGCCCACGCGACACCGCCGTTCCATGCACATTCTGTTGATCGAGGACGACCTCGGCTTGGGGCCTGCGCTGCAGGCCGCGCTGCACACCGAAGGGCACAGCAGCACCTGGCTGCGGCGCGCCAACGACGCGCCCCGGCAGCTCGACCCCGCCGCGCAGGACGCCGTGCTGCTGGACCAGACCCTGCCCGACGGCGACGGCCGCGCCTTGCTGACACGCTGGCGCCGCCAGGGCAGCGCAGTGCCAGTCATCGTCATCACCGCACGCACCACGCTGGAGGACCGCCTCGCCGGCTTCGACGGCGGCGCCGACGACTATGTGGTCAAGCCCTTCGAGATGCCCGAACTGATGGCGCGCCTGCGCTCGGTGCTGCGGCGCTGCGCCCAGCAGGCCAGCGACGAGTGGACGCTGGGCGGCCTGACGGTCGAGCCGCGCCGCCAGCGGGTGCTTCTGGAGGGCGCTGAGCTGGCGCTGTCGCCGCGCGAATATCAGCTGCTGCTGGAACTGGCACGCGAACGCGGCGGTGTGGTCGCCAAGCACCAGCTCGCGCAACGCCTGGCGCCGCTGGGCGAGCCGATGGAGTTCGGCACGCTGGAGGTGCACCTGGCCAACCTGCGCCGCAAGGTGGGCGCGGCCCGCATCGGCACGCTGCGCGGCGTGGGCTACTGGCTCGAATGCGCATGAAGTTCGAATGGCTGCAACCCACGCTGACGCGCCGGCTCATCCTCGCGCTGTTGCTCGCCTTCACGCTGTGCTCGGTGCTGCTGCTGGTGGACGACCAGCTCGATGTCCAGCACCAGTTGGCCACCGACCCGGGTGTGCGCCAGCTGGGCCGGCAGCTCGCCGCGGGGCTGGAAGAGATCGACGATCCCGCGCTGGCTACCCGGGTGCTCGATGGCCACACGCGCTACATCAACGGGCTGCGCATGGGGCAGACCATGACGACAGGCCCGCTGCTGATGCAGTTGCTGGACCGTCAAGGCCGACAGGTCTACGCGTCGGCACCCGGCGATGCCATTACCAAGCCAGGCGTCGGCGAGCAGACCATCGCCGGCCGGACGCACTGGACCTACCGCCAGGACGGGCCGCGCTGGTCGCTGAGGCTGGCCGAGCCGGCGTTGTCGCGCGCCCAGTTGCTCGGCTTTGCCAGCGGCGCGCTGGGCATGCAGCTGCTGGTGGGCTTCCCTTTGATGCTGCTGCCGCTGTGGATCGCCGTCTACACGGGCCTGGCACCGCTGCGCCGCTTTGCTCGCCGGCTGAACAGCCTGGACCTGCGGCAGGACCTGGCACCGCTGGACGTGGACCTGCGCTACCGTGAGCTGCGCCCGCTGGGTCAGGCCTTCGACGCACTGCTGAGCCGCCTGCGCAGGCGCCGCGCGCGTGAACGCGCCTTTGTGCACGAGGCGGCGCACGAGCTGCGCACGCCGCTGGCCGTCGTCGCCACGCAGACCCACGCCCTCGTGCACGCAGCTGATGCCGACGCGCGCGCCACTGCTGCCGCCGGGCTGCAACACGCCATCGCACGCAGCGCCCACCTGTCGCGCCAGCTGCTGGACCTGGCCAGCCTCGACAACGAGCAGCCCGCCGCGCCGGTCGCCCTCGACCTCGCGCATTTCTGCGCACAGCGACTGGCCGAGCAGGCGGGCGCCGCACGCGAGCGCGGCATTGCGCTGGCGCTGGACGCGCCGGACCAGCTGCCGGTACGCCTGGACACCGTGGCCTTGCAGTCCTTGCTGCAGAACCTGCTCGACAACGCATTGCGCTACGTGGGCCGCGGCCGCCGCATCGAGGTCAGTCTCGACGTCACGCCCGACGGCCTGCGGCTGGCTGTTGCCGATGACGGCCCGGGCATTGCGCCCGCCGACCGCCCTCAGGCCTTCGAGCGCTTCTGGCGCGGCGCCGGGCATGACGTGCAGGGCAGCGGGCTGGGCCTGGCCATCGTGGCGCGGGCTGCCGACCGACTGGGTGGCCAGGTCACGCTGGGCGACGGCCTCACGTGGCCCGACGGCAGTGGTTGCGGTGCGCGCTTCGAACTTCGGTTGCCGGCCATCGTCTTGGGCATTCCTTAAGCCACGGCTTTCAACAATGGCCCGGTCCTTTCCACCACCGACCGGAGCCTTGTTTGAAAGCTGTGCTGTTCCTCACCGTTGCCGCGCTGGCCGCTCTGCCCGCGCATGCCGCCGACCCCTACGTCGGCTTCAACCTCACTACTCCCGGCGAGGCGAACTTCAGCATCAACGGCCATGACGTGGCCAACGACAACAAGCCGCATGCGATGAAGCTGTACGCCGGGCTGCAGTTCACGCCCACCTGGGCGGCCGAGCTGGGCTACGGCGCCTTCGGCACCTACCACGCGGCCGACCCCACGCCAGGTTCCCCCTACCAGCTGAAGATGTCCACCAGCGTCGCCTACCTGGCCGCACGGGCCACCACATCGCTCGGCGATTCCTTCGCGCTCTTCGGCAAGGTCGGCCTGGCCGTGAACCGGCTCAAGGCCAGCGACTCGCTGGGCCACACCGATCGCGAGTCCTTCGTGCGGCCCATGTTCGGCAGCGGCCTGGAGTGGAAGCTCGCACCGCAGGTGTCCGCCACCGTCGAATACAACCGCTACGGTTCGCGCCGCAGCGACGGCGACCGCTTCACGCAGCAGAAGGCCGAGGTGGGTCTGGCCTTCAAGTTCTAGTCGGGCGGGCAAGTTAATCTCGCGGGCCATGCCTGACAGTACCGCCCGCGACATCCTCGTCCTCGCCGCCCACCCCGACCTGGCCCGCTCCCATGCGACCCGCACGCTGCTCGATGCGCTGCGTGCCTCGCCTGCAGCCGACCGCGTCGAGCTGCGTGACCTCTACCGCCTCTATCCGGACTTCCACATCCACATCGACGCCGAGCAGCGCGCCCTCGAAGCCGCCAAGCTGGTCGTCATGTTGCATCCCATCTACTGGTACAGCATGCCGGCACTGCAGAAGCTCTGGCTGGACGAGGTGCCGCGCCTGGGCTGGGCCTATGGGCCCGGCGGCACGGCCCTGCACGGCAAGGACTTCTGGCTGGTCGCCTCCACCGGCGGCGGCGCCGAGGCCTATGCACCGGGCGGCCACAACCACCACCCCATAGCCGACTTCCTGTTGCCCTACCGGCAGTCGGCCCACACCTGCGGCATGAACTACCTGCCGCCGCAGATCCTGCAAGGCGCCCACCGCGTGACGGACGCCGAGATCACCGCCCATGCCGAGCTGTTCGTGAAGCGGCTGGCGCATTACCCCGAGTGGTGCGAGCACCTCGCCGAGCCAGCCATCGGCGACGAGGAGGCCGTTGCTCTGGATGAGAGGCCACCGTTGTTCTCTACGTTGGACGCCGGGAGCGACGAATGAGCCACGGCAATTGGCTGCAACTGCCCCTCGTCTTCCTCGCCGCCGCCGTGCTCGCCGTGCCGCTGGCACGCTGGCTGCGCTTGGGCTCCATCCTCGGCTACCTTGTCGCCGGCCTGCTGATCGGCCCGGCCGTGCTGGGGCTGATTCCCGAATCCACGGCCATTCCCGAGGTCGCCGAGCTCGGCGTCGTGCTGATGCTTTTCCTCGTCGGCCTGGAGCTGGAGCCCAAGCGGCTGTGGGCCATGCGCCGGCCCATCTTCGGCTGGGGCAGCGTGCAGTTGCTGGGCTGCGCGGCGGTGCTGACCTTTGTCGGCCTCGCGCTGGGTTACCCGTGGCGGCTCGCCGTCGTCGTCAGCCTGGGCCTGGCGATGTCGTCCACGGCCGTGGCGCTGGCGGTGCTGGCCGAGCGCAACCTCGGCCGCACGACGGCGGGCGAGAGCATCCTGTCCGTCGCGCTGCTGCAGGACATCGCCGCCATCCCCGTGCTGGCCCTGGTGCCGGTGCTGGCGCTCAGCGGCGCGGCGGATGACGGTGACGGCAAGACATGGCTGGCGGCCGCCAAGGCCCTGGGCGCCATCATCACCATCGTCTTCGGCGGGCGCCTGTTGCTGCGCCCGGCCCTGCGTTGGATTGCTCACAGCAAGACGCCCGAGATCTTCACCGCCGCGGCCCTGCTGCTGGTGCTGGGAACGGCGGCGCTGATGCAACTCGTCGGCCTGTCCATGGCGCTGGGCGCCTTCCTGGCCGGCGTGCTGCTGGCCGAAAGCGAATACCGCCGCGAGCTGGAGACCGACCTGGAGCCCTTCAAGGGACTGCTGCTGGGCTTGTTCTTCATCGCCGTCGGCATGGGGCTGGACCTCAAGGCCGTCGCCGCCCAGCCGGGCTTCGTGGCGCTGCTCGTGCTGGCCCTGCTCGCCTGCAAGATCCTCGTGCTCGGTGCCATGGCCAAGGCGATGAAGATCCCGCTGGTGGAGCGGCCGGCCTTCGTCATCCTGCTGGCCCAGGGCGGCGAGTTCGGCTTCGTCGTCTTCCAGCTCGCCCAGAGCGAGGGCATGATCAGCGCGGCGCAGAACTCGGCCCTGGTGGCGGCCGTGGCGCTGTCGCTGGCGCTGACCCCGCTGCTGCTGACCGGTGGCGACCGGCTGATGTCGCAGAAGCTTGCCCGCCGCGGCCTCAAGAAGCGCGCCGAAGCTACGCCGCCACCGCCCTCGCCCATCATCATTGCCGGCAGTGGCCGCTACGGTCAGGTCGTCGCCCGCATGCTGCGCGCCAACGGCCTGGAAGCCACCGTTCTGGACCACGACTCCGAGGCCATCGAGAGCCTGCGTCGCTTCGACTGGACGGTCTACTACGGCGACGCGACACGGCTGGACATGCTCAAGACCGCGGGCGCAGCGACGGGGCGCATCCTCGTCATCGCCATCGACGACATCGCGCAGAGCGTCGAGATCGCCGAGCTGGCGCGCGAGCATTTCCCGCAGCTCACCGTCGTGGCCCGCGCACGCAATGTGCAGCACTACTACCAATTGCACGAGGCCGGCGTGCGTCACATCGAGCGCGAGACCTTCGACGCCGCGCTGATGAGCGCGCGCAGCGTGCTGGAGCTGACCGGCATGGAGCCGCACGCCGCACGCCGCCAGGCCATGCGCTTCCGGCGCCACAACATCGACGTGCTCAACACCATGGTGCCGCTGCAGGGTGACGAGGGCGCGCTGATCGCCGCTGCCCGGCTGGGCCGCCAGCAGTTCGAGCAGTTGATCGCCGCCGAGCGCGAGGCCGAGGACGCGCACCGCAAGGCCCAGCGTGGCGGCTGGGACAGGCAGGACGCCGCACCGCCTCTTTGAGGGCAGGGTTTGAAGGTGCGCGGCGACAATCGAGTCATGTTCGCCCCATCCCAGCTCGAAGTCCGGCGCTTCTTCTGCGCCACCTACCGCAAGTGGCGCGACGGCGCGCCGTTGATCCCGATGGAAGCCCTTGCAGCGGACTGGATCGCCGAGCATCCGGAGTACCACGCCGATCTCGCCGACGAAGCCGCAGCGCTGGAGAAGGTCTACACGGTGGAGGAAGGGCGCGCCAACCCCTTCCTGCATCTGTCCATGCATCTGACCATCACCGAGCAACACGCCATCGACCAGCCCTCGGGCATCCGCCAGGCCATCGACCTGCTGGCTGCCAAGCGCAATTCCCGCCACGAGGCCCACCATGTCGCCATGGAAGCCCTGGGGGAAATGGTGTGGGCGTCCCAGCGAAGCGGCTTGCCGCCGGATGGGCACGCCTATCTGGACAAGGTGCGCCAGGCGGCTACCCGCTGAGCCCGGTCAGCATCGGAATAAATTCGATATTTTTTTGGGCACAACAGCTTATTCAGGTCGTTGATTGTTTTCCTTTTCTGAACGACGCGTTGCTGCGACCCTGGTGTTTCTACCGAGTCGCACTGCCTAGAGTTCAGCCCATGGACACCGCGGTCGCGATGCCCAAGCAAACCAGGCGGAACTACCCGCCACGGAACTTGAAGGAAATCATCATGAACAAGCTGTCTACCGTCTTTGCCGCCGCCCTGCTGATCGCTGCCGGCGCCGCCTCCGCACAAACAACCCGCGAATCCGTCATCGCCGACCTCGTGGCCGCCCGCAACAGCGGCGAACTGGCTGCCCTCCAAGGTGAGAAGGGTGTCGAAGCGACGACGCCGGCCACCGCCAAGGCTGCCGCCGTCGCGGCCGTCAAGCTGCCCCGTCAGGCCATCCTGACGGTCAGAGCGACCGACCTGCAGGTCGAGCAGACCGCAGCGCTGGCCGCCGACCATGGCGAGAACGCCGCTCGCGAGCTGGGCGATTTCCCGGCCCCGGTCGTGCGCCGCGCCACTGCCCTGGCAGCCAAGTAAGCGGAGCCCTGCACCATGACGAGCGGCCCTCCGGGGCCGCTCTTCTTTTTTGGCGCTTGTGGAGCGACAAGGCACAAAAAAGCCACCCGCAGGTGGCTTCCTGTATTCAGCGACCGATCAGGCCTGGTAGCTGCCGCCGCCGACGCTGCGGCGCTCGGCCTTGCCGCCAGCGCCATACAGGCCGGTGGGCTCGCTCGGGATCAGCACGTCCAGCGCACGATCCAGTGAAGCATTGCCGCGGGCCAGGGCTTCGCGCTGGGCGGCCAGCAGGCCGCCGGCACGCACAAGGCGGTTGCGCAGGGCGCTGGGCACGCTGCCGGTGCGGGCGGCTTCGCTGAAGTTCTGCACGGCGCGGGCCAGGTGCTGGTGCAGCTCGGCGGCATGCTGTTCGATGGCCGTCGCGTCGCGGCGGGCCAGCGCATCACCGAGCTGGTTCAGCGCAGCCTCGACAGCCAGCAGAGGCTGTTCGAGTTCGGTGCCGAGGGTGGACGGAGCGATGGCGGTCATGGTTCAGTGCTTATTGACGCGGCTGTCCAGCAATTCTTGCGCATTTGAGACCAGCTTGTCGGCGATGGCGTTCGCGTTGACCGTGAACTTACCCTCACTGATGGCCTTGGAGATGCGTGCGACCTTGGCGGCGTCAAAGCTGCCGTCGTCGGCGCTGCCACTGGCAGCCAGCTTGGCGGTGTTGGAAATGGCGACCTGGGCGCTGGGCGCAGAGGTCGCGGCTTGGGCGGTCTGACGGACGACATCGGCCGTGCCGGCAGCCTCGGGCTTGCGCGAGGCGGGGCGCTCGGCCTTGGGCGGGCTGGCGGTGCCGTCAGGGCTGTTACCGATCTTCATGAGCTTCTCCAGGGTGCGGGGCGGGCCCCGCAGAGGGCATTGCAGGGGAGTTTCCTCCTGTATCGGCCCCGGGCCTAGGAACTTGAGCGGGAATTGGCCGGTTTTTCCGGCCAGTTCTCAAGATTCGTGGCAGTTTGCTCATAGCAACACATCCACGCGGCGTTCGCCGACTGCTCGGCCGCTGGCGACGCGACCACTCTCAAACCTCACCCTGACCTCCTGGCCCTCGATGCCCGCCGACAGAGCCTGCGCCTCGGAGGCGACGGCAAATCCCTCACCCGCAACCCGGACCTGCACGGTCTCTCCGGCGGCAAACCATTGGCGCGACTTCAGCGCCGGCGCGCGCACCGCCTCGGCGGCGCCCAGCGGGCGAGCCAGCGTGCGGCCGATCAGCAGGGCCGGATCCGTGAAGACGGCGCCGGGCTCGGCAGCGATGTCGATATCGGCCACGGCCAGCTGTTCTTGAGACAAATTCACACCAGCCGGCAGCGGGCCGCTGGCGACAACGGCGCGGCCAAAGACGGCAACGCGTATTGGCAGCGTGACATTCCAGCGCGCCACGCCATCGGTGCAGCGCAGGCCGATGCGGCTTTTGCCCCAGACGGCCATGCCGGGCGGCAGATAAGGCTGGATCTGCTGGCAGGGCGCCAGGCGCAGCCGGGCGTCAAGTACGCCGATCTCAACGGCCACACGAGTATTGGGGGGTGCCGCGGCGCGCGCGGCCGCCTCGGCCAGCACGCGCACCCGCTCCACCAGCGCCGGATCAAGCACCGACGCAGGCACGGTCTGCGCCAGGCCGGGATCGGCCGAGAGCAGCATGCAGACAAGGAGCAGGGTGGCACGAAGCATGGCCGCCACTCTAGAGAGGGGCCGGCAGTCCCTAGGTCGGAATTGAACGGCTTTGCCCCCGTTTATCCCGCTCATGTTTTCGGAGCTGCTCCAGACAATTTGCGAGAAGAGCCATCCCGGCCCTTCAGCTCGAAAGCAACCTCGAAAGAGGCCCCCAGATGTTGAACCGATTGACAGACACGCTGAACTTCCAGACCCAGGCGCTCACGCTGCGGGCGGAGCGTCAGCGCCAGCTCGCCAGCAACATCGCCAACGCCGACACGCCAGGCTATCAGGCTCGCGACATGGACTTCGCCAAGGCCCTGCGTGAAGCCACCGGCGAGATCGGCACGCCCGGCGCTCTTGCCGCAACGCAGCGCGGCCACATCGCACCGCTGGCCGGTGCGCGCGGCGAGAGCGGCAAGGAATACGCGCTGCAGTCCCAGACCAGCCTGGACAGCAACGGTGTCGACATGGACCGCGAGCGTGCCAGCTTCGCGGACAACTCGGTGAAGTACGAGGCGACGCTGCGCTTCATCAACGGCGCCGTACGCACGACGCTGGATGCGATGAAGTCGCACAACCAGAGCTGAGGAGAGCTGAACCATGTCCATGTTCCAGATCTTTCACGTCGCCGGCAGCGCGGTCAGCGCCCAGAGCCAGCGCCTCAACGTCGTGGCCAGCAACCTGGCCAACGCCGATACCGTGGCCGGCCCGGACGGCCAGGCCTACAAGGCGCGCCAGGTGGTCTTCCAGACCCAATTGATGGGCGCCGGCAACGACAGCGGCAGCGCCGGCGTGCGCGTGACCAGCGTCACCGAGGACCAGACCCCCGGCCGCCGCGTGCACGACCCCAAGCATCCGCAGGCCGATGCCGACGGCTATGTGACCTATTCCAACGTGAACCCGGTGGAAGAGATGGTCAACATGATCTCGGCGTCGCGCTCCTACCAGAACAACATCGAGGTGATGAGCACGGCCAAGAACCTGCTGCTCAAGACCTTGCAACTCGGCCAGTCCTGACCGCTGAAAGCCCGCCATGGACATCACCGCACTCAACGGCAGCACGACGGGCACGCCCACCGTTTCCGCCAAGAACGCCGCCGAAACCCAGGACCGCTTCCTGAAGCTGCTCGTCGCGCAGATGAACAACCAGGACCCGCTCAACCCCATGGACAACGCGCAGGTGACGAGCCAGATGGCGCAGATCCAGCAGGTGACGAGCCTGTCCACGCTGGACACCAGCATCAAGAGCCTGGGCGGCCAGCTCGGCCAGATGCAGGCCCTGCAGTCCATCTCGCTGGTGGGCCGCGAGGTCAGCGTGCCCAGCGACAAGATCCAAGTCGAGAACGGTGCTGCCGACGGCAGCTACGAGCTCGACGGCGCGGCCCAGACCGTGAAGCTGGAGATCCTCGGCGGGGCCGGCAATGTCATCGACACCGTGCAGCTCGGTGCCCAGGGCTCGGGCCGCCAGACCTTCTCCTGGCCCGCCGGCACCAAAGTGCCTGAGGGCACCGAAGTCAAGTACCGCATCACCGCAGCCAACGGCGCCAAGGCCGTCACGTCCACGCTCTACGCCCACGACAAGGTGGACGCCGTCTACAGCGAGAACGGCAGCCTCAAGCTCAATCTCGAACGCCTCGGCCCCGTGGACTACACGGCCGTCTCCTCGGTCAACTGATCACCTCTCCCGCAAGCAAGGACTCCCCATGAGCTTCCAGCAAGGCCTTTCCGGGCTCAATGCCGCCTCCAAGAACCTGGACGTCATCGGCAACAACATCGCCAACTCCGGCACCTTTGGCGCCAAGGGTTCACGGGCCGAGTTCTCCGACGTCTACGCCGCGGCGCTGAACGGCGCTGGTGCCAACCAGGTCGGCATCGGCACCAGCCTGCAGTCCGTCGCCCAGCAGTTCACCCAGGGCAATATCACGACGACCGAAAACCCGATGGACCTCGCCATCAACGGCGGCGGCTTCTTCCAGGTCAGCGACGGCGTGAACCCGACGCGCTACACCCGCAACGGCCAGTTCAAGGTCAGCAAGGATGGCTTCATCGTCAACAACGACGGCCTCAAGCTGATGGGCTATCCGGCCAACGGCGCCGGTGTCATCCAGCCTGGCACGGCCCAACCGCTGCAGCTGCCCACCGGCGGCATCCCGCCCGCCGTGACGACCAAGGTCAGCATGGAGCTCAACCTCGACTCCCGCCTGAAGGCCACCGCCCCCGGTGGCGGCACGGGCACCGGCATGGACCTGAAGGACAGCGCGACCTACAACAACGCGACGTCCATGACGGCCTATGACGCCAAGGGCCAGGACGTCGCCGTGACCTTCTACTTCCAGCGCGCGACCGACCCCAGTGGCGCCGTGCCGCCCAACGACGTCTGGAACGTCTACGCGACAGCCAACGGCACGCCCTTCGATACCGACGCTTCCGGCAACGCCATCCCGCTGGATGCCAACGGCAACCCGACGATCCCCTACACCACCGTCACCTTCCCGCCCACCGGCGGCGCGCCTTCGGCAATAGCCGGCAGCGCGACGACACCGCCCGGCACGATCTCCATGACCGTGCCGGCCGGCACCAGCACGCGAGGCAACCCGACGCTGGCGATTTCCGGCATCCAGCTCGACCTGACCGGCGCAACCGAGAACGGCAGCAGCTTCGCGGTGACCAACCTGACCCAGGACGGCTACGCGCCGGGCCAGCTGACCGGCATCCAGGTCGCCAACGACGGCATCGTCCAGGCCCGCTATTCCAACGGCCAGAGCAAGCCGGCCGGCCAAGTCGAGCTCGCCAGCTTCCGCAACCCGCAAGGCCTGCAGACCATGGGCGGTAACGTCTGGATCCGCACCGTCGCCTCCGGTGACGCGGTCGTCGGCGTGCCGGGTGACGGCAACATGGGCGCGCTGCAGTCCGGCGCGCTGGAGGAAAGCAACGTCGACCTGACCGCCGAGCTCGTCAACATGGTGACGGCCCAGCGGGCCTATCAGGCCAATGCACAGACGATCAAGACGCAGGACCAGGTCCTGCAGACCATCGTCAACCTGCGCTGATCACGACGGCTGAGGACGCGCGATGGACCGCATGATCTACCTCTCGATGGCGGGCGCGAAGGCGGCCATGCAACGGCAGGACGTGCTCTCGCAAGGGATGACCCACCCCCGAAGCGCCTTCGGCGCTCCCCCTCAAGGGGGCGCCGCCCGTGGCCCGGCAAAGCCGGTTCCACGGCGGCCGCTTGAGGAGGTGCGGCGCTGGCGCGCGCACCAAGCAAAGGAGCGCACATGGACCGCATGATCTACCTCTCGATGGCGGGCGCGAAGGCGGCCATGCAACGGCAGGACGTGCTCTCGCACAATCTTGCCAACGTCACCACGAATGGTTTTCGGGCGGAACTGCAGGCCTTTCGCGCCGTGCCGGTGCGCGGCGACGGCGCCTCCACGCGCGCCTTCGCGCTGGAAACCACCATCGGCTACAACGATGCCCAGGGGCCGCTGACGCCGACTGGCCGCAACCTCGACGTTGCCATGCAGGGCAATGCCTGGCTGGCCGTGCAGGCCAATGACGGCACCGAGGCCTACACCCGCGCCGGCTCGCTGGACGTGAACGCCGAAGGCATCCTCGTCATGCGCAACGGCATGCCGGTGCTGGGCGACGGCGGGCCGATCAACGTGCCAGCCAACAGCGAGGTGGCCATCGGCAGTGACGGCACCGTCAGCGCCAAGGCACCGAACCAGAAACCGACCACGGTGGGCCGGCTCAAGCTCGTCACGCCCGAAGCGGCCAACCAACTCACGCGCGGGGACGACGGCTTGTTCCGCGCTCTAGAGGGCGACCTGCCTGCCAACCAGGCCGCTCGCCTGCAGGACGGAGCGCTGGAAGGCTCCAACGTCAGCCCGGTCGAGACCATGGTCGCCATGATCGCCGCGGGCCGCCAGTTCGAGCAGCAGATGAAGCTCTTGCAGATCGCGCAGACCCAGGGTCAGCAGTCCGCCAAACTTTTAGGGAGTACCTGACCATGATGCGCTCACTCTGGATCGCCAAGACCGGCATGGAAGCCCAGCAAACCCAGCTGGACAACATCTCGCACAACCTCGCCAACGTCGCCACCAATGGCTACAAGCGCTCGCACGCCGTCTTCGAGGACCTGATCTACCAGAACATGCGCCAGGCCGGTTCCAACAGCACCGACCAGACCACGCTGCCCACTGGCCTGCAGGTCGGCCTGGGCGTGCGCCCGGTGGCCACGGCACGCATCTATACGCAGGGCAATCTGCAGCAGACCAGCAACAACCTGGACCTGGCCATCAAGGGCGACGGCTTCTTCCAGATCCAGCAGCCCGATGGCACGACCGCCTACACACGCGACGGCTCGTTCCAGCTCAATGCCAATGGTCAGATGGTCACCAACAACGGCTACACGCTGCTACCCGGCATCACCATTCCCGCCAACGCGCAGAGCTTGACCATCGGCAACGACGGCACTGTCAGCGTCACCCTGCCCGGCCAGGCCGCGGCGCAGACCGTCGGCCAGTTGCAGCTCGCCACCTTCGTCAATCCGGCCGGCCTGGACCCCAAGGGCCAGAACCTGTTCACCGAGACGGCCGCTAGCGGCACGCCCAACACCGGCTCGCCCAACAACAACGGCATTGGCGCGGTGCAACAGGGCTTCGTCGAGACCTCCAACGTCAACGTCGTCGAGGAACTGGTGCAGATGATCCAGACCCAGCGCGCCTACGAACTCAATTCCAAGGCCGTGCAGACCTCCGACCAGATGCTGCAGAAGCTCGCCCAGATCTAGCACCCCCCGTAGCGCTCGCGCGCTCCCCCAGGGCGCGCGCCAGCGGCCCGGCAAAGCCGGTTCCGCGGCGCCGCTGGATGAGCGGCCTGCTCCGCGGCCTTATGAATGGACAAGTTGTCATGAAAATCGTTGCACTCACTGGACTCCTGGTCGCCACCGCCCTGCTCGCCGGCTGCGCCACGCCCTACCCCGAGCCCCAGGTCGAGCTGGCCCACACGCCGGTCGTCAACCTGCCGCCGGTGCAGGCCATGGCGCCCACCAATGGCTCCATTTACCAGGCCGCTGCCTACCGCCCGCTGTTCGAGGACCACCGCGCCCGCCTCGTCGGCGACACGCTGACGGTCAACATCACCGAACGCGTCTCGGCTTCGCAGACGAGCACCAGCGAGCTGAGCAAGACGGGCAGCCTGTCGGCCGGCATCACCGCGGTGCCGGGCATCTCGCCCAAGGCATTCGGCAGGGCCAGCGCCGAGGCCACATCGGCCAATGACAACAAGGGCAAGGGCAGCAACCAGAACACCAACGAGTTCACCGGCGCCATCACGGCCGTCGTCACCGGCGTGCTGCCCAACGGCCATCTGATGATCAGCGGCGAAAAGCAGATCGGCGTGAACCGCAATGTCGACGTGCTGCGCTTCTCCGGTCAGGTCGATCCGCGCATGATTGCCCAGGGCAATGCGGTGCCGTCGACCTCGGTCGCCAACGTGCGCATCGAGCAGCGCGGCCGCGGCGCGGCGGCGGATGCCCACGCCGTGGGCTGGCTGTCGCGCTTCTTCCTGAACCTCGCGCCGAGCTGACTCACACCGCCGCCCGTCCCTTGCGCCTAACATCGGCGCAAAGGGAGAAGAAAAAGCGCGCGGCGGGGTGAGGGACATGGAGTTGTGGCGGCGTCGTGAAGCCGGCCTGGCAGTTCTGGCCTGGCTGCCGCTGGCAGCGGCGGCCGCGCCGCCCCTGCGCTTTGCCACCGATGCCAATGATCAGAGTGGCCTGTCGCCAGCCGTCCGCACACTGCTGAGGCACGCCTTGGCTTCGCTGGGCCATGAGGTGCAGTTCGAACCACTGCCTCTGCGCCGCTCGCTGGTCATGACCGAGCAAGGCCTGCTGGATGGCGAAACCATGCGCATCCGCGCCGTCGCCGAAGAACATCCCACGCTGCTGCTCGTGCCGGTGCCACTGGCCACGATGGAGGTGCGGGGCTATGTGCGGCGCGGCGAAGCCATGCCGACCGACCTGAATTCGCTGACGGCCTGGCGGGTCGGCTATCCGCGTGGCGTCATTGCGCTCGAGAAGCTGCTGGCCGACGCGCCACGCCGTGTCGACGCCACCACCCGGCAAGATCTGCTGCGCCTCTTGCGCCTTGGCACCATCGATCTGGCCTTGTTTGCGTCGACGGCCGGCGAGCCCGACATCGACACCGACCAGACCGACGGCCTCGTCAGGCTGCCCGCCGCACTGCACTCGACGCCGCTCTACGCGCTGCTGAACGGCCGCCACCGGGCATTGCTGCCACAGCTGACCAAGGCGTTGCAGCAGATGGAGGCCAGCGGCGAGTCCGCCAGGCTGCGTAGCACGGCCTGGGCGGCGAGCGCCGTCAAGCCCTGACGGACTCGAGGTAGTCCACGGCCAGACTGGCCAGTGCGCGCACGCCCACCTCGAGCCCGCGCTCATCGACGATGAAGCGCGGCGAGTGGTTGGAGTAGGCCTTGGTCGGCTCGATCTCCGGCGGCGTCACGCCGACAAAGAAGAAGAGGCCAGGGATCAGGCGCTGGAAAAAGGAGAAGTCCTCTGCGCCCGTTGCCTTGGGCACGACCTCAATGCCCATGGGCCTTGGGCCGGTGCTGGCGACGCGGGTCAGCGTCGGCACCATCTGCTCGGTCAGCACAGGGTCGTTGCGCGTGACCGGGTAGTTGCGCGTGATGCAGACCTTACACGTCGCGCGTGACGCAGCCGAAATGCCCTCGGCCAGCTGGGTCACGCGCTCATGGATGGCCTCACGCATGCCCTCGTCGAAGCTGCGGATCGTGCCGCGCATCTCGACGGAGTCCGGGATGATGTTCTCGCGCACGCCGCCCTTGATCGCGCCGATGGTCACGACGGCCGGTTCTCTGTTCAGGTCGAGCGTGCGGCTGACGATGGTCTGCAGGCCCAGCACGATCTGCGCCGACGTGACGATGGGATCGATGCCCAGCCAGGGCGCGGCGCCATGGGTCTGCTTGCCCTGCACGGTGATCTTGAGCTTGTCGCTGCTCGCCATCGTCGGCCCCGGGCGGTAGCCAATCACGCCCGCCTGCTGGCGCGAGGTGACATGCAGGCCGAAGATGGCGCTGGGCGTCGGGTTCTCCAGCACACCTTCCTTGATCATCAGCGCCGCCCCGCCCTCCTCGCCTTCGGGGGGCATCTCCTCGGCCGGCTGGAAGATGAATTTGATCGTGCCGGGAAGGTCGGCGCGCAGACTGGCCAGGATGCTGGCCACGCCCATCAGGATGGCGACGTGGCAGTCATGCCCGCAGGCATGCATGACGCCGACCTCCTCACCGTTCCATACCGCGCGAGCCTTGGATGCGAACGGCAGCTCCACTTCTTCGGTGACCGGCAGGCCATCCATGTCGGCCCGCAGCGCGACAACACCACCGGCCAGGCCGCCCTTGAGCAGCCCGACGACACCCGTGTGGGCGACGCCCGTCTTGACCTCGTCAAAGCCCAGGCTGCGCAGATGCTCGGCGACGACGGACGCGGTGCGGAATTCGCGGTTGCCGAGCTCGGGGTGCTGGTGCAGGTCACGCCGCCAGGCGATGACCTGGGGCTCCAGGGCCGCCGTCAGCGCGGCGATGCGCTCGCTAAAAGGAGGCTGGGGGCTCATGAAGAGCCATGGTAGACCTGTGCGGCCCGGGTGTGTGCGGGCGGCGTCTCAGCGATCCAACAGGCGCCCTATCCGTGTAAAGCGACGTTTCAAATCCAACCACTGCTTGCCGCGCGAGCGGTCGATGCGCTTCACGTCGATGAGCGTGTAACCGCCGCAGCCCGTCAGTGTGTGCAGGCCGGCCTGGTGGCTGTCGCTGACCAGATCGCCGGTCAGCCGCTCCAGGCTCGCCTCGATCTCGACCTGCCCGGGCGTCAGGCGTGGAAAACGCAGCAGGCGCGTCGCGCCGCCATAGCCGGTCGAGCAGTCCTGCACCGGAAGGGTCAGCACGCCGTCACGGCCGATGAAGGGCCGGCCGGCCGGGCGGGCGCCTTCGCGGTTCACGCGCACCGGGTTGGCAGCCAATGGCACCCAGGGCCCGAACAATGCCGGCGCATGGGCCATGTGCAGTTCACGCTGGTCGCGCGCTCCCGGCCCGACCAGGGTGTAAAACATCCACCAGCGCCCCTCATGCTCGATGATGGACGCATCCGCCCCGGGCAGGCCGCCCAGCAAGGCGCATTCGCGTTCCCAGTGATTGAGGGATCTGTCGCAGGCGCGGTAGAGGGCGATCTCACCGGCCTGGTAGCTCTCCGGCACCATCCAGGTCTCGCCGTCGTGCTCGAAGACCTGGGGATAGGACAGGTGGAAGGGCCGGTCCAGCACCGTCGACTGGCGGCGCCAGGCCAGGTCAGGGAGGCCGAACTCGTGGCGCTCGATGGTGGCACGCTTGACGCGGTAGTCGAAGGCCTCGACGAACACGTGCAGGGCGTCCCCACGCACCAGGCCGAAAGGGTCCGCCAGGTAGCGCCAGCGGCCGGCATCGGGCAACCATGTGATGCGCTCCCGCGCGGCGCTCAGCCGGCGGGCATCGATGTCTTCAATGGGAACAGGGACGATGCCGACCTGCCAGAAGTCGGTGCGCGGCCGCTTGAACATCAAACGTGCCAGGCGGCGTGAGCTTCATCCTCAGCGTCGAAGCCCCTGGCCCGGGCAGCCCGATGGAGCATCACGTCGCGATAAAAGCCCAGCGTGCGGGCAACCGCATTGGTGCGATCGTAGGCCGCCGTCGCGTAACGCACGCTGCGCTCCTGAGGAAGCAGGCTGCGCAGCCGGACCAGTTCCTCGGCCATCGCATGGCCCAGAGCGTGGGCATCACCCACCGGCACCAACCGGGCGGGCTGCCCGGCCAGCATCTCCCGTGGGCCCTGGGTGGCGCTGGACAGCACGGCGCACCCGGCGCGCATGGCCTCCAGGATGGCGAGCGGAAAAGCCTCCTCACGCGACGGTGACACGAAGAGATCGAAGGATTTCAATGCCTGATCAACATCGCTGCGAAAACCCAGCAGGCGCACACGCGAGTCGCCCGCAGCCAGTTCCTTCAGCGCGGCCTCGTCCGGCCCTTCGCCCAGGATGGCCAGCACGGCATCGGCCGGTGCATGAGCCCTGAAGCCGGCGATCAGCAAGTCCATGCCCTTGCTGCGGTGCAGGCGGCCCACGCTGCCGACCAGCAGCTGGCCGGGTGCCAGACCGAGCTCGGCGCGCAGATCGGTGTGACGGGCGGCGGCCGCGGCGTCGCGCTCCGGCGCCCAGTTGTAGATGACGCTGGCCAGCGCTTCACGCTCAGGCAGGCTCTCGTACTGGGCGCGATTCACGCAGATGAGGCCGTCCATGCGTGCATGGTGATGAGCCTTGTAGCCGACGTGCAGGGTGCCGACGCGGGTCGAAGGCCGGGCGTGCGCGACGGCCTTGCAGGCCGGGCCGAGGTGGCCATGGCAGACATCGGCCGCCAGCCGGCGCGCCAGGTTGGCCACTCGCCAGCCGCGCAGCAGCGGCAGTTTCAGCCCGTGGAAGCGCACCGCGGGAGCCAACGCAGCGGCAACAACGGAATTGGCTGTGCCAATGACGTGGACACGATGGCCCAGCGTGGCCTGGGCATTGGCGAGGTCGATGCAATGCCGTTCACCGCCCGCGATGCGGGATGAAAACACGACATGAACCAGGGTCAACGGTTCGAAGGGCGGGGGCATGGCAGGTCTTGCAACTGAATGCAGCTCGAATCGGTAAGCAAAACTTTACCGATATACACATTCAGAAACCTGTCACCGCCCCTCCGCAAACGGGTGCCGCTAAGCTCCCAATTGCTCTCAAACGTCCGCAATTGGCGGGAATGCGGGAAAACGTTTAGCAGTCCCGGGGAGCCGGCGGAGACATCGCGGCCTCGGTCTATCTACGGCGGGCCGGAAGTCGGGATTGACAGGATCTCACGCACGCAGGTCTAAGGGCTTAGCCGGACCTTGCAGACGGCAACGGAAAATGCCCGACCAAGCGGTCGGGCATCCATGTCCGGATTGCCCCGACAGGGCTGCAGGGCTCAGCGCATCTTGCTGACCCACTCGTTGCGCTGCTCGTCGTAGCGATACATCATCAAAAAGCGCAGCGTCTCCATGTTGACCTGCTCGCGCGTCAGCGTGCTCATGTCGCGCGGCGCCTTGATCGGCACCCAGCTGCCGACGGTGTCGTCGTAGACATTCATGCGCAGGAACTGGTCGCGCATCGCCAGAACCTCGGCACGCGACATGACACCCTTGGGCGGCTCCATGCCGGACTTCAGCACCCACATGCCGGTGAGTTCGTCCCAACGCATCAGGGCCAGGAAGGTGTCGCGCTCCATCTTGACCTGTTCGCGAGTCAGGCCCTGGGCCTGACTGGGGGCAGAAAAGGCAGCAAGCGAGGTGGCCAGCACGAGGGTCAGCAGGGAAAGGCGTGTCATGTCAGTCTCCAAAAGGGACGGTGGAAGAGAGGTTGCTGTGCTGACTGGGCGCCTCAGTGCTCACAGGTGGTGAGTGGTCGGGCGAAGGTCGCCGGCCTTACAGCCTCGGCGGGGTGTGAAAAATACCCGCGGCTCATGGCGGCCACGACCAATGGTTCAGAAAAGCGGGGCTGACCGCGCCCTTTTCGTCGGCTTCGCGGGCTCAAGGATCCGCAGAATCGGTCGAGTGAAGTACCTGCAAGCCCTCCTCCTCAGCCTGGCCGTCGTGCTGGCGCCCGTTGCCCCTGCCCATGCCGCGCGCATCAAGGAGGTCGCCTCGGTCGCCGGCGTGCGTTCCAACCCTTTGACCGGCTACGGCTTGATCGTTGGTCTGGACGGCACGGGCGACCAGACGACGCAGGCGCCCTTCACCGGCCAGAGCCTGACGGCGATGCTGCAGCAGTTCGGCGTGCTGCTGCCCCAGGGCGTCACGATGCAGCCGCGCAATATCGCCGCTGTCATGGTGACGGCCTCGCTGCCGCCTTTTGCCCAGCCCGGCCAGCAGCTGGACATCAACGTCTCTTCCATCGGCAATGCCAAGAGCCTGCGCGGCGGCACGCTGATCGCCACGCCCCTGCGCGGCGCCGATGGCCAGATCTACGCGATCGCCCAGGGCAACCTCGTGGTCGGCGGCGCAGGCGCTTCCGCCGGCGGCTCCAAGGTGCAGATCAACCACCTCAGCGCCGGCCGCATCCCGGCAGGCGCCCTCGTCGAGCGCTCGGTACCCACGCCCCTGTCCCAGGGCGACAGCATCCAGCTCGACCTGAACAGCAGCGACTACGCCACCGCGCGCGCCGTCGCCCAGGCCATCAACAAGGCCAAGGGCGCGGGCATCGCCCAGGCGCTGGACGGCCGTGTCGTGCGCGTGAAGGCGCCGTCCACGCCCGACGAACGCGTCGGCTTCCTGGCCGACGTCGAGAACCTCTCCATCGACATGGCGACGCCCGCGGCCCGCATCGTCATCAATGCGCGCACCGGCTCCATCGTCATGAACCAGGCCGTCACGCTGTCTTCCTGCGCCGTCGCGCACGGCAGCCTGTCGGTGACCATCAGCTCCACACCGATCATCAGCCAGCCCAACGCACTGTCCGGCGGCCAGACCACGGTGGCCGAGAAGGCCGACATCTCCATCCGCCAGGAGCCCGGCAGCCTCATCCAGCTGGCCGCCGGCGCGCGCCTGGCGGACGTGGTCAAGGCCCTGAACTCCCTCGGCGCGACACCTCAGGATCTGCTCGCGATCCTGCAGGCCATGAAGAGCGCGGGCGCCCTCAACGCCGAGCTCGAGGTGATCTGATGTCGTCGTCGTTCCAGTCCATTTCCGGCCAGAGCCTGGGCAGCCTCGATTCGCTGAAGGCCCAGGCCTCGCGCGACCCCAAGGCGAGCATCCGTGAGACGGCCAAGCAGTTTGAGTCGCTCTTCATGCAGGAAGTCATGAAGAGCATGCGCGCGTCCACCCTGTCCAGCGGCATGCTGGACAACAACGCGACCCAGCTCGGCACCGAAATGCTGGACACGCAGTTCGCCGGCAAGATGAGCGGCCTGCCCGGCGGCCTGTCGGAGGCGATCCAGAAGCAGCTGCAGCGCCAGATGGGCATCCAGGACCTGTCGCCCGAGAACATCAAGAAGAACAGCCAGACGACGCTGGCCCAGGCCCTGCCGGCCCTGGCCACCAAGGGCATCCCCAACCACGTGCAGGGCTTCATCCAAAAGCACGATGCCGCGGCCCGCTCCGCGTCAACCGCCACCGGCATCCCGGCCAGCTTCATGGTGGCCCAGGCCGCCCACGAGAGCGGCTGGGGCAAGCGCGAGATCACCGGCGCCGACGGCACGCCTTCGCACAACGTCTTTGGCATCAAGGCCACGCCGGGCTGGAAGGGCAAGACCGTCGACGTGAGGACGACCGAGGTCATCAATGGCCAGGCCGTCAAGGTCACGGCCAAGTTCCGCGCCTACGGCAGCTACGACGAGGCTTTCAAGGACTACGCCAAGCTGATCAGCGGCAACGACCGTTATGCCAAGGTCGTGGCGCAAGCCCAGAACGGCAATGCCGCCGGCTTTGCCCGCGGCCTGCAGCAAGCGGGTTACGCCACCGACCCGGCCTATGCCGAGAAGCTGGCGAAGACCATCCAAACCACCCAGCGCGTGCAAAGCACGCTCATGGCCTGATATGACGCCCCTCGCCCAAGAAGAATCTTGGTCGGTCCCCCGCGGGGACGGCGATGCTTGCCGGTTCGACCGGCAAGCACATCGCCAGCGCGGGCCGGCTAGGGAGCGGCCCGGCGCTCGGCCCGCAAATCTGATGCACCGCAACTGCCGCGTGCGCGGAACGGAGAACTGAAATGGCCGGCTTGCTCACTCTCGGCGCCCGCGCGATGTTCGCCAACCAGGCGGCGTTGCAGACCATCGGCCAGAACATTGCCAACGCCAACACGCCGGGCTATTCGCGCCAGTCCGTGGTGCTGACAACCTCGGCCGGCCAATACACCGGTGCCGGCTTCTTCGGCAAGGGCGTGGACGTGCAGACCGTCGTGCGTTCGCACAACGAGTTCCTGACCAAGGAGGCCGCCTCCTCCAAGGCCACTGCCATGGCCGATTCCACCCGCGCCGAGCAACTGGCGCGCATGGAGAAGATCTTTCCGCCCGGCACCGAGGGCCTGGGCTATGCCGCCAGCCAGTTCCTGAACGCCATGGTCGACGTGACCAGCCGCCCCAACGACCCGTCGGCGCGCCAGGTCGCCCTGGGCCGGGCCAACGAGCTGGCCGTGCGCTTCTCCAACGCCGGCCAGCAGGTCACCGATCTGCAGGCCGGCGTCGTCAGCGACCTCAAGGCCAATGTCGTCGTCGTCAACCAGCTCGCGCAGCAGATCGCCAACATCAACGACCAGATTTCCAAGACCCGCGGCAGCGGCCACACACCCAACGACCTGATGGACCAGCGCGAACGGCTGATCTCGCAGCTCGGTGAGCATGTGGCGGTGACGACGCTGGCCGCCGACGACGACACCGTCGGCGTCTTCATCGGCGGCGGCCAGCGCCTCGTGCTCGGCAACCAGGCCTCGTCGCTGCAGGTCTCGGCCGACGCCTACGACCCGCTGCGCGCCGTGGTGTCGCTGAACGAAGGCGGCCAGAGCCGGCCGCTGGACGAGAGCGTGCTGACCGGCGGCTCGATGACCGCGCTGCTGAGCTTCCAGAACAAGGATCTGCAGGACGCAAAGAACCTGCTGGGCCAGCTCGCAGCCGCCATCGGCACGCGCGTCAACGACCAGAACGCCCTCGGCCTGGACCTGTCCAATCCGCCCGGCAAGGGCGCAGCCATCTTCAGCGTCGCCGTCCCGAACGTGCTGCCGGCGGCCAGCAACCAGCGCAACCCCGGCGGTGGCTTCACCAACGGCGTCGCGGCCAGCATCGTCGACGCCAGCCAGCTGCAGGCCAGCAGCTACAAACTGAGCTCCAGCACGTCCGGCAGCTATGAGCTGACGCGCCTGTCCGACGGGCTGGTGCGCACCGTCAACGACGGCGACACCATCGATGGCTTCAAGATCGTCTTCACCCCTGCAGCGCCGGCCGCGGGTGAGAGCTTCCTCATCGAGCCCGTGGGTTCCGCCGCCGTCAACATGAAGCGCGTGCTGGACGCCCCCACGGGCATCGCTGCCGCGTCGCCGCTGACCGCTTCCACGAACGTCAACAACACCGGCACCCTCAGCGTCGACAGCATCTACGCGGTCAACCAGAACTTCGACCCGACCACGGCGCCCATGACCCTGCAGTTCGGTGCGCCCGATCCGGCCAACGCCAACAATGTGCAGTACACGCTGACGTTGGCCAACGGCAGCGTGCTCAGCGGCATTTGGAGCTCGGGCCAGCCCATCGGCAACCAACCCGCCGCCGGCATCGACCTCGGCTTCGAGCTGCGCACCAACGGCGTGCCGCGCAGCGGCGACAAGATCGCCATCGACCCGACGACCTACACCGCCACGAACAACGGCAACGCCAAGGCCTTCCTCAACATCCAGAGCGAAACCTTCGTCGGCCGCCAGGTGCTGGCTGGTGGCGGCTTCACGCCGGGTTCGACCATCAACGACACCTATGCCGCGGCGATGAGCGACATCGGCGCGCGCGTGCAGAGCGCCAACTACCTGTCCGACGTGTCCACCAGCGTCGCCGGCGATGCCGAGACCAGCCGCGCCGGCCAGGCCGGCGTCAACCTCGACGAGGAAGCCTCGCGGCTGATGCAGTTCCAGCAGGGCTACCAGGCCGCCGCCAAGGTGCTGCAGACAGCCCAGACCCTGTTCGACGAACTGATGCGAATTGCGCAGAGGTAATCCATGAGACTCGCTACCGCCAACCTCTTCGACGCGTCCATCGCCAATCTGCAGCGCCGGCAGAACGCGATGCAGACCCAGCAGGAGCAGCTGACCTCGGGCAAGCGCATCGCCCTGGCCAGCGACGACCCCACCGGCGCTGCGCGCGCCGAGCGGGCTCTGGCCTCCATCGGCCGCGTCGAGGCCAACCAGCGTGCACTGGAGGCCAGCCGCAACAGCATGACCCTGGGCGAATCGGCCCTGGGCGACGCCAACGAGCTGCTGCAGCAGGCCCGTGAAACCATGGTTTCGGCTGGCAATGCCAGCTATTCCGACGCCGAACGCCAGGGGCTGGCCACCAAGCTCAAGGGCATCCGCGACCAGTTGCTGGCCATCGCCAACCGTCCCGACGGCTCCGGCGGCTACATCTTCTCCGGCCAGGGCGCCTCCACCCCACCCTTCCTGGATCAAGCCGGCGGCGTCAGCTACATCGGCGTGCCCGGCAACATCCAGACCGGCAACCTCGACAACTTCCAGCTGACCATCGATGGCCGCGCCTCCTGGGAGCAGGCGGGCAGTGGCAATGGCTCCTTCGAGACGGCGCCGCGCACGCTGACCACCGACCCCACGACCGGCAAGTCCGTCGTGCAGCTGATCGACCCGGCCACCGGCGGCCCGCTGGTCAACGGCATCACCGGCAACGTGGCTTCGGGATGGATCGACAGCGGCCGCACCATCGACCCCAAGCTGCTGACCGGCCATAACTACCGTGTCGACATCGCCGGCGCCACGCCCTCGCAGACCTACACGCTGACCGACACCGACCTCGGCAGCGTCGTCTCCAGCGGCAGCTTCAAGCCGGGCCAGGCCATCACGGGCGACGGCATGGCCTTCACCGTTTCAGGCACGCCGGTCGACGGCGACGCCTTCGCCATCGCCGGCTCCAAGAACGGCCTCAAGGTCTTCGACGTCATCGACAAGGCCATCGCCGACCTCAACACCACGCAGCGCACCCCCACGCAGGTGACCCAGGCCAACACCACCAGCATCCGCGACATCGACGCCGTCATGGGCAATATGCAGAGCATGCGCAGCCAGGTGGGCGAACGTCTGAACAACCTCGACGGCACCGAAAGCCGCCTGGCCGCCTTGAAGCAGTACAGCGCCGAGGAAAAGAGCGCAGCCGAGGATCTGGACATGGTGCAAGGCATTTCCGACTTCCAGAACCAGCAGACCGGCTACGAAACGGCGCTCAAGACCTATGCCATGGTCCAGCGCATGACACTGTTCCAGTACATCCAGGGCTAGCCTCGCCCCGCTGCACGTGGCTTCAGGACGGCACCGCGCCGTCGGCTCCCATCTCTGGTGTGTCATCGCCTCGAATGAATTCGGTCACGAATCGTCCCGGTAGGGCGGCGGCGCTCGTGGCAGACTGCCGCATTCACCGCCAGCCCAGCGCCGCGCCATGTCCGACAACTCTCCCGCCGCTCTCGATCGCGCAATCCTGCCCGGTGTTGCCCTGGGCTATGCCCCCGTCATCGACCGCCAGCGCAACATCGCCGGCACACGGTTGACGCTGGTGCCGCTGCGCGCCGATGCCAGGACCGATCACGCCGAGCTGCTGGCCGCGCTGGCCGCGACCTGGCCCCAGGGCGGCGCCGTCATCAGCGCCCAGGGCGAAGCCCTGCTGGCCGCCCTGCTGGCCCAGCCGCCGGCCGAGCCGACCCAGATCGAGGTGCCGGCCTTCATCGCCGCTGATGCCGCGCACGGCGACGCCATCGCCGCGTTGAAGGCGGCTGGCCACAGGGGCCTGCTCAAGGGCCTGCCCAATGCACCGCTGCCGGCCGCCGTCGGCGCCGCCTTCAGGCAGGTGGTGCTGGAGCCCGGCCAGGCCGCGCCGGCCGGCGTTGCCGTCGTGCATGCCGGCGTGCGTGGCGCCGACGCCATCGACGCCAGCTTCAAGGCCGGCGCCGAAATCGTCATCGGCTGGCCCATGGACGGCCCTTACGAAGCGACCGCCGGCGCCGCCAAGACTGAGATCGCGGCCGACCTGCAGGTCATCATGGAGCTCATTTCGCGCGTCGACGAAGGCGAGGACGTCGAGCGCCTGGAGCAGACCTTGAAGCGCGACCCCAGCCTGGCCTTCAAGCTGCTGCGCTACATGAACTCGGCCGCCTTCGGCCTGCCGGTCGAGGTGTCGAGCTTCCGTCACGCCATCATGCTGCTCGGCTATGCGCGCCTGAAACGCTGGCTGGCCCTGCTGCTGACGACGGCCAGCAAGGACCACAGCATGCGCCCCATCATGTTCGGCGCCGTGCGCCGCGGCCTGCTGATGGAGGAATTTGCCGCCAGCATCGAAGACCGCGAGCAACGCGACGAGATGTTCATCTGTGGCCTGTTCTCGCTGCTGGACCACATGCTCAAGGCGCCGTTCGAGAAGTTGCTGCAAAGCATTCCCGTGCCCGAGCGTGTGCGCCAGGCCCTGGTGGACGACAGCGGCCCCTTCCACCCCTATCTGGAGCTGGTGCGCGCCATCGAATCCGAGAGCGTGTTCGACTACCGCGAACGCGCTGACGCGCTGATGCTCGGCGCCGGCGAGATCAACGCCTGCGTGCTGCGGGCCTTGCACAAGGCCACCCAGCTCGAATGAGCAAGGCGCCATTGCGGATCATCGGCTCGCCAGGCTGAGCCATGTTCGGCCCGCCCGCCTCCACTGCCCTGCTCGACCTCGTCGGCGACCCGGTGCTGACGTTACGGGCGGATCTGTCCGCACTGCGCGCCAATCCAGCGGCGCGCGAATGGCTGGGCGCCGACGCCGCCGAGGGCTGGCGGCTGCTTCGCCATGCCGCCGGAGCGCGGCTGGAAAGCTGGCTGCGCGAGGCTGCCCATGCCATCGACGCCGGTCGCGCGCCGCCACTTGCGCCACCGCTCAAGCTCGCCGACGGCCAGCGCGCCACGCTGCACCTGCTGCGCGAACGACCCAACTGGGTGCTGCATGCGCGCCTCAGCGCAGCCGACCCTGGCGAGCCACCGCTGGCCGAATGGCTGGCCCTGCTGCCCCTGCCGGCCCTGCTGGCCGATGCCGCCAGCGGCACGCTGCTGCGCCACAACGCCGCTTTTGCGGGCCTCTACGCCGGCGCCCCCCGCCACCTGAACGACCTGCCCGATCTGCTGCAGGCCCTGCTGGGTTGGCACCGCGGCATGCCGCTGCCGGCACTGACGGCGCAGCGCCCGCAGGACGGGCCGCTGATCACCGAGGCCGAGTACATCGACCCGCAGGGCCAGCACCGCTGGCTGCAGGCGCGGCTGCGCCTGTGGCGCCATGCCGGCCGCGCCCAGCTGCTGGCGGTGCTGGAGGACCACAGCACGCTGCATGAGCGCGACCTTGCCCACCAGCAGCTCGACGCGCTGATGGACACGGCCGCGGTGGGCCTGGCCACCTTCCAGCCCGAAGCCGGCTGGCTCAAGGCCCACCGCAAAGGCTCACCCTTCAAGACCGGCAGCAAACAGCCAGGTGGCACGACAGGCACGGCCGGCTCGCTGCAGGGCATCAGCCGCGAGATCGTCGAGCCCGCCTCCCTGCCCGAGTTCGAGCGCCTGCAGCGCGCGCTGAAAAAGGGTGACGCCGTCGAGGTGCGCTATGCCGTGCGCCATCCCGAGCTCGGCCGGCGCTGGCTGCTGACCCGCGTCGCGCCGGGCCTGCTGGCCGGCGGGCGGCGTTCCACCTCGGTCGTCACGCTCGACGTGACGGCCCAAGCCCAGGCCGAGAACGCGCTGCTGCTGCGTGCCGAGAGCGAACGCGCTGTGCTGGACTCCGTGCTGGTCGGCATCGTCACCGTCGGCCCCGACGGCATCGAGTGGATGAACCGCTCGGCGCGCCGCATGTTCGGCTGCGAACTCGAGGACGTGCAGGGCCAGCCCATGGGCGTGCTGGCGCCGGAGGATGACGAGCACGCCTTTCACACGGAGCCCGGCGCCGATGTGTTCGAGTGCCGGCTGCGCGGCCGCGACGGGCGCGAGTTCTGGGTCATCGGCAATGCGGTGCAGACGCAGCGAGAGGATGGCCCCGGCAAAGTCACTCAGCAGCTGACCTATGCCCTGCTGGACATCGACCGCCGCCGCCAGGCCGAGGCCCAGAGCCGGCTGGCCCAGGCATCGCTGGCCCGCATCATCGAAGGTGCGCCACTGGCCATCACGCTGCATGAGGCGCAGAGCCTGCGCATCGTCAAGCTCAACCACGCCGCCGCCACGCTCGCCGGCAGGCCCGAGGCCGCGATGCTGGGCGGCACGCCGGCGCAGCTCTTCGGCGACGAGCAGGGGGCGCAGGTGGTCGCCGACATGCGCGAGGCCCTGGAATCCCAGACCGTCGTGCAGCGGGAATACCACGTGCCGGCCGGCAACTCGACGCGCATCTGGGACGCGCGGCTGCTGCACCTGGCCGGTGTCGGCGGCGACGACACGCCCGAACTGCTGCTGCTCGTGGCCAGCGACGTCACCGAGCAGCGCGCCGCTGAGCAGGCCAGGCTGCAGGCCGCCATCTCGCAGCGTGAGCTGTTGGTGCGCGAGGTGCACCACCGCATCAAGAACAACCTGCAGGGCGTGGCCGGCCTGCTGCAGCAGATCGCCGTGCGCCGCCCCGAGGTGGCCGGGGTGCTGAAGGAGGCCGTCGGCCAGGTGCAGGCCATCGCCCAGGTCTATGGCCTGCAGGTCGGCGCCTCCGGGCCGCTGGTGCTCAAGCGGGTGTTCGACGCCATCGTCGGCTCGGTGCAGCGCATGCAGGGCCGCGTCATCACCACGGCCGCCGAGGGCGGCGCGCTGATGGAGGACTGGTGCCTGCCCGAGGCCGAGGCCATCCCGATCGCGCTCAGCCTCAACGAGCTGCTCGGCAATGCGCTGCGGCACAGCAACGGCGCCCAGGTGCGCTGCCAGCTCATCTGCGACATGGCCGGCATCACCGTCGAGATCGCCAACCCCGGCCGCCTGCCCGAAGGCTTTGCGCTGCAGAACGTCAAGAGCGGCGTGTCGGGCCTGGGCCTGGTGCGCGCCCTGCTGCCGCGGCGCAGCGCCATCCTGAGCCTGGAACAGCAAGGCGACGATGTCGTCTGCCGGCTGGAACTGATTCCACCGAGCGTGGTTCACAATCCGGCCATAAAACCAAGTTCTGGATAGAGGGGCACGGTGAGCAAGGGCAAGATCCTGGTCGTCGATGACGACCGTCTGGTACTGGCGACGCTGAGCTATGGGCTCACGCAGGCCGGCTTCGAGGTCATCGACGCCGACAACGGCGACGATGCCATCCTGCTCGCCCGCGAGCACCGACCCGAACTGGCCCTGCTGGACATCCGCATGGAAGGCCTGACTGGCTTCGATGTGGCCGCCTATCTGCGCGAATTCCTGCAGACACCCTTCATGTTCCTGTCCGCCTTCACCGACGAGGCGACAGTGGCCAAGGTCAAGGAGCTGGGCGCCGTTGCCTACCTCGTCAAGCCGCTGGACATCTCGCAAATCGTGCCCGCCGTCGAGGCCGCTTTTGCACGTTCAACCACGCGTTCGACGCCCCCCGTCGCCACCTCAGCCCCGGCGGCACCGGCCGCCATGGCCCAGGCTTTCGAGGCCCCCTCGGAATTGCCGTCCATGGACGTGACGGCCCTGGCAGTCGGCGTGTTGATGCACCGCTATTCCCTGCCACGCGACGAGGCGCTCGCCCGCCTGATGAGCCTGGCCTCCGCCGATGGCCACAGCCTGCCCGAGCAGGCACGGCGTGTCGTGGATGCGCTGGAGCTGCTGGCGCGCCCGGGCCAGAAGTGAGCCCCTCGTCCAAGGAATACCTTGGCCGGTCCCCCAGGGGGACGGCGATGCTTGCCGGATCGACCGGCAAGCACATCGCCTAAGGCGGGCCGGCTAGGGAGCGGCCCGGCGCTCGGCCCGCAAAGCAATGGGCGTCAGCCCAAAGTGAAATAGAAACGCGAGCCCTCGCCCACGGCGGATTCGGCCCAGATGTCACCACCATGGCGGCGAACGATGCGCCGCACCAGGGCCAGGCCGACACCGGTGCCCTGGAAGTCGCTGGCGCTGTGCAGGCGCTGGAAGACGCCGAACAGGCGCTCGGCAAAGCGCATGTCGAAGCCGGCGCCGTTGTCCGACACGACGAAGACGCGCCGCCCGCCCTGCTGCACGCTGCCAAAGCCGATCTGCGTGCACTCGACCTTGCCGCTGTACTTCCAGGCGTTGCCCAGCAGGTTCTCCAGCACCATGCGCAGCAGCGTCGGGTCGCCCTGCACCGTCAGGCCCGGTTCGATGTCCAGCACCAGCTCGCGCTGCGGCGCCCCGCGCTTGATCTCTTCCATCACATAGCCGGCCTGTTGCGACAGGTTGACAGGCTGGCACGCCAGTGGCCGCGTCGACAGCTGGGAGAGCGACAGCAGCGCGTCGATCATGCTGTTCATGCGAGCGGCAGCGCTCATGACGCGGTCGAGGTGGTCATTGCCGACGCGATCCAGCCGCGCGCCATAGTCTTCCTTGAGGATGCGCGCAAAGCCCTCGACGACGCGCAGCGGCGCGCGCAGATCGTGGGAGACCGTGTAGCTGAAAGACTCATGCTCGGCGGCCAGGTCGGCGGCCTGCGCCGGCTGGGGCGCTGGCGTCGCCTCGGCGGGCTCGTCGGGGCGGGCCGTGCCCAGGTAACCAGCGAAATGGCCGTGCGAGTCGATACAGGGCAGGCCGCGCAGCCGCCAGGCGGTGCTGCCATCGGCAGCGGCGAGCTGCAAGTCGACAAAGGGCTGGTGGGCACCGAGGCGCTCGCGCAATTGGGCGGCCGGCTCGGCAACCTCGAAGCGCTCCCACAGCTGCTGGGTGCTGGCGCCCGCACCCACCCAGCTCGATGACGGCGCGCCCTGCGGCGCCTGCCAGCGCACCAGGCGGTGCTCGGCATCGGTGGCCCATTGCCAGTCACGCTGCAGCTGGGCCTGCATCAGCAGCTGCTGGCGCACTTCGCGCAGGGGCTCGGCCAGGCGCTGGCGCGTCAGCCGCACGCCGGCATGCCAGCCCAACGCAGCCGCAACCAGCAGCAGGACGCCGGTGAAGAATGCCGTCAGCACCAGGGCCGCGTGCACGAGGCCAACCTCGCCGCCCCAGACCCGCATCAACGCCAGCACCACCAGGCCGCCCAGTACCAGCATCAAGATGGAGACCGTGGCCAGGGTCAGCATCAGCAGCCGCATCGGCAGTCGTCGCTCCTGGCGGCGCGAGATGAGCGCGCTGTCGTCGCTGAGGCTGTTCATGCGCTTCATTGTAGGCAGCGCTTCCCCAGCAACAGGGCCTGGGCATGCCCGGCGTCGCCCGATGTCAATAACCACAGCGCAGCCGGCCGAAAGTGTGCATTCCTTCGCGTTTGGCCCCCCTCCCACCCGAGATACATTTAGGCGTGCCGAGTCCCCTGACCCGCAGAACAGTCCATGACCGCCTCACAGCCCGCAGCCCTGCTCGATCCCGAGGCGATTCGTCGCCTGCGGGAACTCGACCCGAGCGGCGGCAACAAGCTGCTGGAACGCGTCGTGGCGGCGTTCTCCAACTCACTGGACCGTTTGCTGCCCGACCTCGCCCGCGCTCGTGAAGGCGCTACACCTGACCTCGCCGTCGTGCGCCATGTCAGCCACACGCTGAAATCCTCGTCGGCGAGCCTGGGCGCCATGGCACTGTCTGCGCGCTGCGCCGACATCGAAACCATGGTGCGCGATGGCCGCGTGGACGGCCTTTCCGAGCAGTTGGACGCTATGCTCCAAGACATCCAACAGGTACGCGCGGCGTTGGCCGCGCTGCTCTAAGAGAAGCATGCTGCCTACCGGTCAAGCCCTCGACGACCTCCCGCCGCGCCCGCGCGTGCTGCTGGTGGACGATGACGAGGTCAATCTGCTGTTGACCGCCGCCGCGCTGCGCGAGCGCGGCTTTGAAGTCACCGAAGCGCCCAGTGGCAGCGAGGCCCTGGGCCTGCTGTCCACGCGCACGCCCGACGTCGTCGTGCTGGACGCGCTGATGCCCGAGCTCGACGGCTTCGAAACCTGCTCGCTGCTGCGCGCCACACCCGGCTTCGAATCCCTGCCCGTGCTGATGCTGACCGGCCTGGACGATGAAGCCTCCATCAACCGCGCCTACCAGGCCGGCGCGACCGACTTCTTCGTCAAGTCGCCGCAATGGAGCCTGCTCGACGGCCGGCTGCGCTATCTGCTGCGCAGCTCGCGCACCCGGCTTGAGCTGGAGCGCAGCAAGGCCAAGCTGGCGCGCGCCCAGGATCTGGCCCGCATGGGCAGCTTCGAATGGTGGCGCGACACAGCCGCCAGCTTCGCCATCTCCGCCGAGGGCCTGCGCGTCTTCGGCCGCGGCCCACAGGACCGGCTGGACTTCATCGGCGTCATGCGCATGGTGCCGGCGGACGACCGCCATGTCTTCCTGCGCCTGCTGCGCGACGTCATCGCCCACACCTCGGTGCTGGTCACCGACCTGCCACTGACCCTGCCCGACGGCCGCCAGCGCGTCGTCCATATCGAGGCCGAGCCCGAGTTCAATGAGCAGGGCGGCGTCAACGGCTACACCGGCATCCTGCAGGACGTGACCGACCGCCGCCAGGCCGAGGACCGCATCCGCCAGTTGGCGCACTTCGATGCGCTGACCGGCCTGCCGAATCGTCGCCAGCTGATCTACCGTGTCGAGCGCGCCATCGAGAGCGCGCGCCGCGGCGGCCACGAGGTTGGCCTGCTGCTGATCGACCTGGACCGCTTCAAGGTCATCAACGACACCCTGGGCCACGCCGCCGGCGACGAGCTCCTCGTCGAGGTCGGCCGTCGCCTGCGCAGTTGCGTGCGCCATTCCGACCAGATCCTGGAAGGCGTGCTCGACGGCCTGGGCAACCGCAGCCATCGCGGCCTGGAAGCCGTGGGCCGCCTGGGCGGTGACGAGTTTGTCGCCCTGCTGCCCGAGGTGGCCGACGAACGCGATGCCGAACGGGTCGCCCAGCGCGTGCTGGACGCCCTGCGCGAGCCCATCTTCGTCGGCGGCCAGGAGTGCTTCGTCACGGCCAGCGTCGGCATTGCGCTGTACCCGCGCGACGGCCAGACCATGGCCGACCTGCTGCGCAATTCCGACGTGGCGATGTACGCGGTCAAGAGCCAGGGCCGCAATGCCTCGGCCGTCTATTCGCCGCAGCTGGCCGGCCACGGCAAGCAGAAGCTGGAGCTGGAAAGCGCCCTGCACAAGGCGCTGGAGCGCAATGAGATCGTGCTGCACTACCAGCCCAAGATCGACGTGCGCGCCGCCCGCATGGTGGGCGCCGAGGCGCTGATGCGCTGGCAGCGTGGCAATGTGCTGGTGCCGCCGGCCGATTTCATCCCGCTGGCCGAAGAGACTGGCCTCATCGTGCCGCTGTCCGAATGGGCCCTGAAGGAAGCGGCCCGCCAGGCCAAGCTGTGGTCACTGCAGTTCGGCTTCAGCGATTCCATCGCCGTCAACCTGCCCAGCCGGCTGTTCGAGCGTACCGATCTCGTCGAGCACATCCACCAATGCGTCAGCGCCTATGGCGTGCCGCACCGGTCGATCCAGCTCGAGATCACCGAGAACAACCTGATGAAGGACCTGCAGAACGTCATCCCGTCTCTGCATCGCCTGAACGAAGTGGGTGTGGAGATCTCCATCGACGACTTCGGCACCGGCTATTCGTCCCTCGCCTACCTGACGACGCTGCCGATCTCGGAAGTGAAGATCGACCGCACCTTCGTGCGCGACCTCGGCATCACGCCGCAAAGCTCGGCCGTCGTCACGGCCATCATTGCGTTGGCGCGGGCCCTGGGCTTGCGCGTCATTGCCGAGGGTGTCGAGACGCTGCGCCAGATGGAAGTGCTGCACCGCCTGGGCTGCTCGCTGATGCAAGGCTTCCTGTTCAGCAAGGCGCTGCCGCCCGATGAGCTGGAGCGCTGGATCGCCCAGACCGTGCTGCCGCGCAAGGCGCCCTGGATCACGCAGGCCGACGGCAGTACCGACGCCACATCTCGCGGGCAGCGTTAAAGAAATGACGCCCCTCGTCCAAGGTGTACCTTGGCCGGTCCCCCAGGGGGACGGCGATGCTTGCCGGCTCGACCGGCAAGCACATCGCCAACGCGGGCCGGCTAGGGAGCGGCCCGGCGCTCGGCCCGGATGTTTCATGTGCCGCATATGCGGCATTTGCCGGATGGAAAGCTGACATGCGCTCTCAGTTACCGCCGGCCCAACTGGCCAAGGCCGCGCTGCAGCGCCTCGCCCAGGCCAGGCTGGAACCCACACCCGAGAACTACGCCCGCGCCTACGCCATCGAAAGCGGTGGCGAGCCGGCGCAGGCCGCCAGTGGCGCCACCAGCGCCGTCTCCGAGCGCCTCCAGCAGCTGATGTCCAAGCTGATCAGCCTGGCCCTGCCCTCGGGCAGCACGCGCCAGGAGCTGCAGACCGCCTTGCGTGAACAAAAGCTCGACGAACTGCAACGCCAGGTCGACAAGCTGCTCGACGTGGCCGGCCCCGCGGCCCAGGCCGAGGCCCTGGCCCTGGCCATCGAGCGCCTGGTGCGCGGCCTGGAGCGCGGCGGCAAGCACTGGACGCTGGCGCGCAAGAAGGACGGCGTCAACCGTGTGCTGGAGCTGGGCCGCAACGACAGCGGCAAGCTCGTCAAGCGCCTGGGCCAGCTCGTCGCGAGCTGGGACAAGGACGGCGATGGCAGCGGCGTGGAGACGGAGGAGGACGGCGGCACGCCCAGCCAGTTCTTCTCCGAGAGCACATTTGCCGAGACGGGCTTTGGCGAAACGTCCCGTTTTCGCGAGAGCACCGGCTTTGGTGAACTCAGCCGCACCGGCCTGCGCGACACGCCGCCGCCGGTTGTTGACACCAGCCCCCACTGGGCCGACGTCAGCAGCGAACTGAACGGCACGGTGCGCCATGCGCTGCGCTCGCCGCAGACCGAGGCGACGCCTGCCGACGCCTTGATGCGCGAGCTCGACGCCGCCCAGGCCGAATTGAAGTCCCATGGCGCCAGCCCCGACCGCGCCACGCAGATGGCCGCGCTGTGCCTGCGCGCCCGGCATCTGCTGGACCACCGCCGCCATCTCTTTGATGAACTCGGCGGCCTGTGCCGCGAGCTGAGCGGCAGTCTCGTCGATCTGGCCGAGGACGATTCCTGGGCCCGAGGCCAGGCCGAGGCGATGAGCAACGCACTCGCCCAAGGCCTGTCGGGCCGCGGCGTGCGCACCGTGTCCGAACTGCTGTCGGGCACACGCGAGCGCCAGCGCGCGCTGCGCGAGGAACGCTCCAAGGCGCGAGACTCATTGAAGGGCCTCATCCAGCGCATGCTGGCCGAACTCGGCGAGCTGGGCCAACACACCGACCGCTTCCAGACCAGCGTCGGCCGCTATGCCGAGGCCATCGAGCAGGCCGATTCGCTGGAAAGCCTGACCGGCACCGTGCGCGAGATGGTCGAGGAGAGCCGCAGCGTGCAGAGCCTGGTGTCCCAGACTCAAGCGCGCCTGACCCTCGAGCACGACCGCGCGGCCGCGCTGAACCAGCGTGTCGACGAGCTGGAGGGCGAGCTGCGCCGCCTGTCCAACGAAGTCCACACCGACCAGCTCACGCAAGTGGCCAACCGCCGCGGCCTCATCCAGGCCTTCGGCATCGAGCAGGCCAAGGCCGAGCGGGAGTCAACTCGCGTGGCCCTGGCTTTGCTGGACATCGACAACTTCAAGAAGCTCAACGACAGCCTCGGCCATCATGCCGGCGACATCGCGCTGAAGTCGCTGGCCGAGCGCACCCAGGCCTCGCTGCGCCCTGGCGACATGGTGGCGCGCTATGGTGGCGAAGAGTTCGTGCTGATGCTGCCCAACACGCCGCTGGACGAGGCCCAGCAGGTGCTCGTGCGGCTGCAGCGCTCGTTGTCCAGTGCGCTGTTCAACCACGAGGGCAAGGACGTCTTCGTGACCTTCTCGGCCGGCGTCACGCTCTACCGCCCCGGCGAGACGCTGGAAGCCGCGCTGGACCGCGCCGACGTGGCCCTGTACGAGGCCAAGCACACCGGCAAGAACCGGGCGTGTATCGCGGAGTGATTTGCACGGGCGCGTCCCAAAGCAGGCTGCACGCCAACTTTGACGCGGTTCCCCTGGGGTGAACGGAAAGTTGCAATTGGCACTCCGGCCGGGAGCGGGCTCGCCGGCATGATGCGCGCGGGCGCGGCAACCGGCGCTCGCAGATCATCCAGCAGGAGCCTCCTTGCGTTCGACCTTTACTGGCGCCAGCCGGCGCGGAATTTTATTGGCCGGCTGCGCCGTCCTCACGACGGCCTGTGGCGGCGGTGGAGACGCCACCAGCACGAGCGCGACACCGGACGCCTCCGCCCTGGCGGTCCAGGCTGCCAGGGACATCACGGCGGACGTCCTCGCCAATCGTGACATCACACTGGACGGTACCGCCGTCATCAAGCTGCCCGCGGGCACGACGACTTATTCCGGCATCATCAGCGGACAGGGCACGCTGCGCCTCATGCCCGCCGCCGGCACGGGCACGCTGACCATCACGCGCACCAGCACGTTCACGCTACCGACGGCCCAGCAAGTCCAGGTCGTCAAAAAGACAATCTATCCCGGCGCAGGCTATGCGCTGACTCGCACCGGCTTGAACCCGCCGGTGCTGACCATCGATCCCGGCGCCACGCTCCAGATCGGCACCAACACCAGTGCCGACAGCTCGCCCAACATCATCGCGACGTCCGACAGCAAGAATGAGGCGAGCCTGATCAACCGGGAGATCAACCTCAACAACATCCTGAACAACGGCACGATCATCCTCAGCAGTGCGCAGTTCGTGCTGCTGGGCCAGATCAGTGGCAGCGGCAGCATCGTCCAGGCCCCGGACGTCTGGGGCGGCAACTCATCGGGTGGCGTCAATACCTACTCGGGTGTGCTCGCTCTTACCGTCGGGCAGGATTTCGGCAGCAACCATGTCGCTGCATCGCTGGCCAATGCCAAGGCGGTCCTCAACGAAGGCTCATGGCTGGTCTGGAGCCCGCCAGGCAGCGTCGTTACGGTGACGCAGAACATCTATGAAGCGGCCTACGGGAACGACATCAACTTCCACGCCATCGGCCCGTCGACCATCGTCATGTCGGGCGTCTACAGCCACACCGACAACAGCCCGCACAACCATCCCAACCTGGTCAACCCGGGCCTGAGCGACCTCAGCTTGAACTTCGCCAAGGTCATCTACCGCGGCGGCGCGAACGACGTCAACGGCAACGACGGCAGCTACCGCGGCATCAACATCGAGCGCGGCGCCGGCGTCGTCCAATGGGGCGACGGCACACACGCCAACTTCTTTCTGCCGTCGGCGCCGTCGCCGGCCGACCCCTACCCGACGCTTGGCAAGAAGAACGCCTACATCAACCTGCGCAGCGGCACGCTGGCCTTCAACTACAACGGACCGGTGACTCTGCACGTGGGCATCACCGGCGGCGGGGGCGGCCCGCACCGGGATGGCGCGGTCGGTACGGGCAACGTCAAGGTCATGCCGACGCCGGGCAACGACGTGACCTTCGCCCAACCGCAGAACTACAACGGCACCACGACCATCGGCGCCAACGCCATCCTGCGCCTGGGCACAGGAACACCCGTGCCGCTGAACTACATCACCGTCAATGCGAGCAAGGGCAAATCGACCTTCCTGCAGGCCACCTACAGCGGTGACGCCAGCCTGCTGACGGCCGAGTCGCCCAATGGCGTGGCGAGCAATGCCATCGTCAACGACGGCCAGCTCATCGTCCAGAACACCACGACCGCGATCACGCTGTCCAACATCAGCGGCAGCGGCAGCCTCGCTCACAACGGCGCTGCTGCGCTCACGCTGCAGAACAACAGCTACAGAGGTGCCACGCTGCTCAATGGGGGCACCACCTGGGCCGGCAGCGCCAATGCGATGGGCACGGGCGACGTCGTCAACAACGCGGCCCTGGGGCTGGCCAGCGGCCAACATGAATTGGCGCTGGGGGGCAGCTTCCGGCAGGGCGCGACCGGCCAGCTCACGCTCTCTATCGCCGGCATCGCACCTGGCGTCACCCACGACCATGTCAGCGTTGCCGGGCCTGCCATGCTCGGTGGCAGCCTGGTGCTGAACTTCAGCGGCAGCTACGCCCGGGGGCAGAAGCTCGTGCTGATCCAGGCCACCGGTGGCCTCAGCGGTGCGTTCAGCTCGATCAGCAGCAATGGGGCGACCGTGGCGCCCGGGCAGGATGCCACGAGCTTCTTCGTCACCGTGCAGTAGCTCCCGATCAGAAATTGAAAGCCAGGCGGAGTCCGCCCCAGTGCTTGCCGGCGACGATGATGGGCGCCGCGGCCTCCTTCAGGATGACGAAGCGGCCACCGCCCATGTCGCGCCGATAGGTCTGCAGCAGGAAGGGCCGCGTGTTGCGTGCCGAGGCCAGGCCGGTGCGGTCGTTGAAGATGCGGCGGTAGCGGCTGTTGGCCGTGTTCCAGACCGTGTCGCCCGGGCGCTGCGGCTGGCAGTACTTGCGGTTGTGCGTCGCGATATAGCCGTTGCGGTCGGCCGCGATGCAGAACACCACCTTGTCGCTGAAGGCCAGCATCTTCTCCTGCACGGTGGGGAAGAGGCGATCCGTCAACTGGCAAAAGCGCGTCGTGTGCTGCTGCGGCGCCGTGCCTTCGATCGGGCGATATTTGTCGTCGAACAGATCGGCCTGACTGATCTGGCCACCGCGTAGCGCCTCTTCGAGCAGGGTACCGATCTCCGCGGCGGCCTGCTGGGCGGTGCGGATGAAAGGCATGTCGTCGACCTCGACGCCGCTCTCGGCGATCTGCTCGACGAGCTCCTCGGACATGCGCAGGAAGCGGTCGCTGCCGTCGAAGGCCACCTTGAGGCCGTGCGAGGCCTGGGACACCTCGCGCTCCAGCTCATGGGCGCGTTCGTTGAGCAGGCTCATCTGCTGGCTGCTCTCGCCGGCCGACGCGGAGATGCGCTGCACGTCCTGCTCGACCTCGTGGAAGGCGGCGTGGATCTGGCTGGGCTTGGCCGGGTTCTCGGTCAGCTCGGCGCTGAAGCGATCGATGCGCTCCTGCAGGCTGGCGATGGCGCTGACGATGGCCTTGGACGAGGCCTCGACCTGGCCGGCCAGCGCCTTGACGGCCTCGGCAACGACAGCGAAACCTCGCCCGGCATCGCCCGCGTGCTTGGCTTCGACGGCGGCGTTGAAGGCGACCAGGCGGGTTTGCAGGGAAATCTTGGTGATCTCGGCCGCGGCGCCCGACACCTGGGCCAGCGTGGACGCCATGCCAACGACCTCGCCACCGACGACGCCGAGCGCGCCGCGGGCCCGCTGCACTGCGGCAGCGCTCTGGGCGGTGGCGGTGGTGATGGCGGTCTGCGCCTGACCAATCTGGTTGAGCTGCTGAGCCAGGGCCTGCATGGCCTGGCTCTGGGCCTGGACGATGCGCTGGGTATCTTCCAGGGCACCACGCACTTCCGCGGCATCCTTGCCGACCGTGGAAATCGAGCGGGCCAGCCGCTTGACGACATTCAACGCCGCACTGTCATCTCGCCGGACGGGCTCATCCCGAGTGATGGCGGGGGAAGAACCTCCGCCCTTGGGCCACTTGAACATGCATTTGTCCCCGCTTATTGGCCGGGGCTCGGCAAGAAGTGGCCCCGTAAATTACCAGTCACGCAGCTTAACGCGCAACCTTGCAATCGACTGACTGTGCAACTGGCACACGCGGGACTCCGTGACCTTGAGCACGGCCGCAATCTCCTTGAGATTCATGTCGTGCTCGTAGTACATGCTCATGACGAACTGCTCGCGTTCGGGCAGGTTCTTGATGGCGGCCACCAGCGCCTCGCGCATGCGGTGGTCCTGCAGCTGGGCGACGGGGTTGGCACCCTCGTCGGCCACATGGCGGTCGAGGTAGTCGTTGTCACCGTCGGCGCCCGACATATCTTCCAGATAGACCAGCTGGGTGCCTCGCACCTTGCCAAGCAGCTCCTGGTATTCGGCCAGCGGCAGGCCCATCTCGGCGGCGATCTCGTCCTCGCGCGGCGCGCGGCCCAGGCGTTGCTCGACCTTGTGCACCGCGACTTCGATCTCACGCTGCTGGCGGCGCGTGCCGCGGCTCATCCAGTCGCCGCCGCGCAACTCGTCGAGCATGGCGCCGCGGATGCGCTGGGTGGCGAAGGTCTCGAACTGCACGCCCTGCTCGGCGTCGAAGCGCGACAGCGCATCGGTCAGGCCGATCAGCCCGACCTGGATCAGGTCATCCACCTCCACATTGGCCGGCAGCTTGGCAATCATCTGGTGCGCCAGGCGTCGGACCAGCGGGCTGTACTGCTTGATCAGCGTGCTGTTGTCGAGGCGGCCTTTGGGTGTGTACATGGTCAGCTCCGCACGGCCGCCCGAAGGGGCTGAAGCGCCCCCGCGGGGGGCAGCGAACGCAGTGAGCGTGGGGGCATCATGTTTGGTCTCCGGCGAGATCAATGCGCAGCGATGAACGGGGAAGACGCCTTGCGCGCCGGGCGCAGCGGAGTCGCGTCGGAGGCGGCGTCAACGGCCGCTCCCGGGGGAGCTGCAAGCAGCAGCTCGCGGGCGAGATGGCGCAGTTCAGGCGTGAGTGGTGCGTGCTGGGAGGCTCTTGGGTCCAGGCAGGCCCAATCGCGCAGCACCGCGCCGAGGAAGCCGTCGGCGCAGGAATGAAGCTGTTGCGCGATGCGGGTGGCCACGCGCAGTTGAGGGTGGCAGGCCATCAGCAGACTGTAGACCATCAGCCCCGCTCGTTGTGTGAGCCATTTCATGCCCGCGTAGGCTTCCGTGACGCTGGCGGGCTCGGTATCAGCCAGCAACAGCGGGCGCACCTCTCGCAGGGCCACGATGCGGGCGAGTTCGGCCGCCGGGGCGTGCAGCAGGATGACGTCGGCGTCGGGTGCGGCGTCAGCCACGGCCTCCAGAAAGGAAGCCGCCGAACCATGGGCATTGATGTGGCGCAGCGGCAGCCCGCGCGCGGCAAGGTAGGACACCTTGGGCGACAGGCGCTCGATGCAGTTGGACAGATCGACGCTGGCCAGCTCCGAGGGCTTGGCCGAGTGTTCACCGGCGTCGACGACCAGGGTGTTCAGGTTCAGCTCGGCAAAGGCCGCGCACAGGCCTTCCAGCAGCACGCCGGCCCCCATGACGCGCGGATTGCTGACAACCGGCACGAAGCGGGTCTTGGAGGCGGCGAACAGCCGCCGCAGGCCGTGGGCTTGGTCTTGCATGATGGACATCAGTGGACTGCCCTCATGCCTTCGGTCAGCGGCGCACCGGCAAAGATGAGATTGACGTCGGTGTTGTCCATGCGCCAGGCGCCCGAGGCGGCGCCCTTGAGCGCGCGCTGCACCAGGCCGACGCTGGGCAGGCGGTGCCAGTCTTCCGGCACGCGCTGGCCATTGGCCACGCCCAGCACCTTGAGCTTGTGGCGGATCAGGGTGTCCAGGGCCGGGGCGAGCTTGACGGCTTCGTCGATCTTGCTGAGCACGACGCCTTCGCAGGCCGCGCCCTTCCAGGCGTTGACGACGTCTTCAATGGTTTCACCCTGCTGGGCTGCGTTGATGACGAGCAGCTTCTTGATGCTGGGGTGGGCCAGCATCTCCAGCAGCTCCTGGGTGCGGCTGTCGCGCTGGGCCATGCCGGCGGTGTCGATGAGCACCAGCTTCTTGCTGGACAGCAGGTCGAGCAGGTCATCGAGCGAGGCGCGGTCGTGGGCGGTGTGCACGGGCACGCCGAGGATGCGGCCGTAGGCGCGCAGCTGCTCGTGGGCGCCAATGCGGTAGGCGTCCAGTGTGATGAGGCCGAGCTGGCTGGCACCGAACTTGGTGGCGAAGTGGGCAGCCAGCTTGGCGGTCGTCGTCGTCTTGCCGACGCCGGTGGAGCCGATCAGCGCGAACACGCCGCCGCGGTCCTCGATGGCCGGGGCGGCCTCATCGGTATGCAGGTTGCGTGACAGCACATGGGCGGCCCAGGCGGTCTCGTCGGCCGGGTCGGCGGGCGAGCCGGGCTTGAACTCGGACGGGCAGCTCTCGGCCAGCTTGCGAACCAGGGCCGGGCTGAAGCCCAGTTCCAGCAGCTTTTGCGTCAGACGCGCCTGCACGGGCTGGCGCTGCAGCTTTTCCATGAAGGCCAGCGACGAAAAACGTTCTTCGATCAGGCCACGCATCTGGCGCAGCTCGGAAGCCATGTCCATCTGGTTGCGCTGGCTGGCATTGGGCTGGCCGGGCAGCGGCATGGGCTCCACGGCACCGATGTCGCTGAGCTGCGGCACCGCGCGTTGCGAACTGGCTGACGGGATGCGGATCTCGTCGCGCAGCACGGGCGGCGCCGGGCGAGGTTTAGGCTGAGGCTGAGATTGAACCGGTGCAGCGGCGCGCTTGGGTGCCAGCGCGGCAATGGCCTCGGCGGCGCGGCGCTCGCGCTGCTGGCGGGCGGCGTCCAGGGAGGTAGCCGCCGGCTGGGTCGGCGGCGGGGCGATCCGCGGTGCCGTTGCGATGGGATCGGGCTGGCCCGTCATCTCGGCCTGGCGGCGGCGCAGCACGCGCTCGCGCACATAGTCCTGGAAGCTCAGCGTGCTCATGGCGAGTTGCTCGACGTCGCCACTCACCTCGGGGCTGCCGAAGCTGGGCTCCATGCGGGAGCGGTCGGCGAAATTGGCACGGGCGGCAGGCGCCTGCGGTTGCACGGTGGGCGGCGGCACCTGCGGGCGGGGCTGGCTGCGCGGCGCACTGTGGGCCATCTGCTCGATCTGCCCCATGCCTTCCGGCGCCATCGCCAGCACCTCGACGCCTTCTGGCACGGTCTTGTTGGACAGCACGACGGCGTCGGCGCCGAACGCCTGCTTGACGAGCGCGAGCGCCTCGCGGGATGTGCGAGCGGTGAATTTGCGGACGTTCATGCTGTGCCTCCGATGATGGAGCCGATGCGGATGGTGTGGGTCTCAGGAATCTCGCTGTGGCCGAGCACCTTGAGGCGGGGCGCGGCGCGCCTGAGCAGGCGCGCCATGGGCGCGCGGATCAGGTCGGGGACCAGCAACGTGGCGGGCACGCCGCGGTCTTCCTGCTTCTGGGCGTTCTCGGCGGCGCTGCGCGCCAGCGTGTCGGCCACGCCCGGGTCGAGTGCTGCGCCGTGCGGCGAATTGAGGGCCTGGGTGACGAGGCGCTCCAGCTCGGGCTCGAGCGCGATGACGTCCAGCTCCTTGGTGGAGCCGTAGATCTGCTGCACGATGGCCGGCGCGATATGGGTGCGGATGCGGCGTGCCAGCTCGACGGGGTCGGTGACGGCGGCGGCATGCTCGGCCAGGCATTCGACGATGGAGCGCATGTCGCGGACGTGCACGCCCTCCTCCAGCAGCAGCTGGAGAACGCGTTGCAGTGTGGCGATGCTGACCATCTTGGGAATCACGTCTTCGATCAATTGCGGCGCCTGCTTGGTGAGGTGTTCCACCAGGGCTTGTGTCTCCACGCGGCCCAACAACTTGGCCGCGTGCACTTGCATCAAGTGTGAAAGATGGGTGGCCACCACGGTCGAGCAATCAACGACCGTAAACCCGCTCATTTGGGCCATCTCCTTTTGCCGCTCCTCGATCCACACGGCCGGCAGGCCGAAGGCGGGGTCGGTCGTCGGCGTGCCGATGAGCTTTTGCGTCGCATGGCCGGGGTTGATGGCCAGCCACATGCCGGGGAAGGCCTCGGCCTCGCCGACAACGGCGCCGCGCAGCGAGATGCGGTACTGGCTGGGGCGCAGCTCCAGGTTGTCACGGATGTGCACCGGCGGCGGCAGGAAGCCGACTTCCTGCGCGAACTTGCGGCGCACGCCCTTGATGCGGCTCAGGAGGTCGCCTTCCTTGCTCTTGTCGACCAGGGTGATGAGGCGGTAGCCGACCTCCAGGCCCAGGGTGTCGACCGGCACCAGGTCTTCCCAGCTCGCTTCGCCGGCGCCTTCGCTGCTGGGCATGATGGGCTTGACGGCCTTGGCGGCTTCCAGCGCCTGCTCCTTGCTGCGCAGCCAGTAGGCCAGGTAGCCCAGGCCGGCGGCGATCAGCAGGAAGACGACGTGGGGCATGCCCGGGATCAGCCCCAGCGCGGCGATGACGCCGGCCGTGATGGCCAGCGACTTGGCCGAGCCGAACACCTGCTTGCCGATCTGGCTGCCGATGTCCTTGTCCGTGCCAACGCGCGACACCACCATGGCAGCCGCGACCGAGATCAGCAGGGCCGGCACCTGGGCCACCAGCGCGTCACCGACGGCCAGCAGGATGTAGCTGTCGGCGGCCTGGCCGGCGGACAGGCCATGCTGGGCCACGCCAATGATGAAGCCGCCGACGATGTTGATGGCCAAGATCAGCATGCCGGCGACCGCGTCGCCACGCACGAACTTGCTGGCACCGTCCATGGAGCCGAAGAAGTCGGCCTCGTCGGAGAGTTCCACGCGGCGGCGCTTGGCCTCCGCTTCGTTGATGAGGCCGGCGTTCAGGTCGGCGTCCACGGCCATCTGCTTGCCGGGCATTGCGTCCAGCGTGAAGCGCGCACCGACTTCGGCGATGCGCTCAGCGCCCTTGGTCACGACGATGAAATTGATGACCACCAGGATGGCGAAGACGATCAGGCCGACCGCGAAATTGCCGCCGATCAGGAAGTGGCCGAACGATTCGATGACCTTGCCGGCGGCGCCCGTGCCAGTGTGGCCCTCCAGCAGCACCACGCGCGTGGAGGCGACGTTCAGCGACAGCCGCATCAGCGTGGTCAGCAGCAGCACGGTCGGGAAGGCCGCGAAGTCCAGCGGCCGCACCATGTGGGCGGCGACCATCATGACCATCACGGCCATCGCGATGTTGAAGGTGAACAGCAGGTCCAGCGCGAAGGGCGGCAGCGGCAGCACCATCATGGACAGCACGAGCAGCACCGCGATGGGCGCGCCGAGCGCGGCGATGATGCCCGCGCGTGGGCCGAGCAGGGCTTGGAGTTTGGCGGTGAGCTTATTCATGCGGCAGGTCTGGTCTCACCTGCATTCTTCGCGGCGGCCCGGAAAACTTGAGCCGGAGAAACGGCGGGAAAGCCGGGCTGTTCTCCCCGCAGCGCTCACTCCGTGAAGTCTTCCTCGGGCTCGGGTGCCCAGCCCGGCTTGTTGTGCGGGTCGAGCTCCGGCGGCACATGCGGATGCGGCACATCCGGGCGGGCCATGTTGCGCGAGGCCAGGGCGGCGCGCAGCTGGTAAACGTACGCCAGCACCTGGGCCACGGCACCGAACAGCGCGGCGGGAATCTCGTGGTCGACCTTGGCATGGGCGTAGAGGGCGCGGGCCAGCACCGGCTGCTGCAGCACCGGCACCTTGCTCTCCTTGGCCAGGTCGCGGATCTTCATGGCCAGCAGGTCGGCGCCCTTGGCGATGACCTTGGGCGCGGCCATCTTGCCTTCCTCGTACTTCAGCGCGACGGCGTAGTGGGTCGGGTTCATGACCACCAGGTCGGCCTGCGGCACGGCGGCCAGCATGCGGCGCTTGGCCATTTCGCGCATGATGGCGCGCATCTTGGCCTTGATCTCGAGGTTGCCTTCAACCTCCTTCATTTCCTGCTTGACCTCTTCGCGGCTCATGCGCATGCGGCGCAGCCAGAGCTGGCGTTGCAGCGGCACGTCGATGGCGGCAAACACCGCCAGCGCGACGGCCAGCAGGCCGAGGCCCCCCATCAGCTGCTGGCCCGCGTAGGCCAGGGCGGACGGCAACGGCACGGACATGATGCCGACATAGGCCGCCAGGCGGTCCTTCAGCACCATCGCGCCGACGATGCCCAGCACCAGGGCCAGCAGCACGGCCTTCAGGGCCGAGCCGAACCCCTGGCCGGTGAACAAGCGGCCCAGGCCGGCGAGGGGGTTGAGATGGCTGAACTTGGGCGCGAGCGGCTTCATCGTCCAGTTCCAGCCGCCGCTGGCCAGGTTGCTGGCGATGCCGACGATCACCAGCACCGCGGCGATCGGCCCCATGACGGCGGCGAAGGCCAGCGTCATCTCAGCCAGCCGCTCGCCCATGAAACCCTTTTGCGCCAGCAGGCGGGCGTCGAAATGCAGGCCGGTGATCAGCATCTGGCGCAGCTTCTCGACAATCTGCGGCGCGCCCACCGACAGCACGGCGCCGCCAGCGACCATCATGGCGAAATGCGGCAGGTCGCGCGAGCGCGGCAACTGGCCCTCGGCCCGGGATCTTTCGATCTTCTTGGGCGAGGCGGGTAAGTTGCGATCCTGTGCGTCGTGGTCGGCCATGGTGGTGCTGCAGCTGAACCGAATTGTTCGAGGCAGCCGCTGAAACTTGAGCGAGAAAAGCAGGGTGGATGCCCGGCTAATCCCAGCCGGGCCGCAGCGCGCCGGACCAGGTGTGCAGGATTGCCGCCGCCAGGGTGGCGAGGCCGGCGCGGCTCACGCTAATCTCGGACCGTGCCCCGCTCTGCCCGCCTGCTCACGCTGTTGGCCGCGTCCTGCGCCGGCGCAGCCCTGGCCCAGGCGGAACCGTTGGCCATCGAGTACCGCGACAAGCCGCCCTACAGCTACACGGTGGACGGCAAGCCGGCCGGCTTCCTGATGGAGCGCACCGCCAAGCTGCTCAAGCGCGCCGGCATCGAGGCCCGTTATGCCGAGGTGCCGATCCGCCGCACGCTTCAGAATCTGCAGGCCAACCTGGCGGCGCTGTGTTCACCGGGCCTGTACAAGAACCCCGAGCGCGAGGCCTTTGCCCGCTTCTCCCTGCCCATCCACCGCGACCGGCCGCATGTCGTGCTGGCCCATGCCAGCGTCGCGGCACAGATCCGCGCCATCCCGCGCGTCGCCCAGCTTTTTGCCGATGCTTCGCTGCAACCCGGCGTTCTGGATGGTGTGTCTTACGGCCCGCAGCTGGACCAGTTCCTCGCCACGGCAGCCAAGCCGCCCTTGCGCGCCCAGCTGGCGCCACTGCAGCTGGCGCGCATGGTGGGAGTCCGCCGCGCCGACTACATGCTGATCGACGAGGAAGACCTGAACTGGCTGCGCAAGGACCCCGAATTCGCCCCCCTGCCCCTGGTGCGCATCGAGTTCGCCGACATGCCGCGCGGGGAACTTCGCTACCTGGCCTGCTCCCTGCAAGTCAAACCACAGACGCTGGACAAGCTCAATCAGGCCATCCGCGAGCTGCCGCCCGAAGCGCAGGCCGACTGAGGCGCCAAAGAGAAAAGCCGGGCGGCCCTGGCGCGTTCAGAAGCGCTGGCGGAACCCCAGCGTGATGGGCACGGCGTCGGTACGGGCGCCACTGGCATCGCTGGCGCGAAGATAGTCCCAGCTCAATTCCAGCGTCGCGGTTTCGGTGGTGCGCCAGCCGATGGAAAAGCCCAGCGTGGGCCGCACGTCATGCTTGGTGCTGCCGCCGGCAGAAGCATTGACGAAGGCGGCGCCGGCGCGCCAGGTGGCCTCGACATGCTGCCCCCACCGCACGGCCCAGGCGCCGCCCAGTACGGCAGCACGGAAATGTGCCGAGGTGGCCGGGCCGTAGAAGTCGGCGCCGAAATTTGCCTTGCCGAAGTCCACGTACCAAGCCTCGACGGCGGAGACGCCGAAGCGGTAGCCGGCGCCGACCTTGAGGGAGGTGGCACTGCCTTTGCGGCAGCGGCAGAGGATGAAGCCGGGTTCGGACTCATAGTGGGTGCCACCGACGGCAACGTCGCCGTACCAACCGATGCGCGAGTCCGGCGCACTGGATTGAGCCTGGGCCAGCGGTGATGCGACGGCCAGCATGGCGGCCGCCAGGGCGACAGCCCCCTGTTTGATTCGGATCATTTGACTTCCCTGATGTTGTTGATGCCCGCCCGTCTGCGGGCGCGGCGGCGTTTGTAGCAGAAGCCTGCCGCCCACCCAGCGAGCGGCATCACCCATTTCGGGACAAGAAAAAGCCCGCCGAACGGCGGGCTTGATGCGGGGAGCGCGAAGCGCTTCAGAAGCCGAGACTGGCCAGCAGATCGTCGACCTCGCCCTGGTTCGTGACGACGTCGGTACGACCCTCGGCGTTGACGACCGGGCCCTGCAGGATGGTCGGGTCGACCTTCTCGCGCTGCTCGGGCGGCACGACCTGCACCAGCAGCTTGACGAGGCTGTCTTCCAGGTCGTTGGCCAGCTTCACGACCTTGGCCACCACCTGGCCGGTCAGGTCATGGAAGTCCTGGGCCAGCATGATGTCCGTCAGATGGCCGTCAATGCTCGCGGTGCGGTTCTCGACATCCTTGACGAAGTTCATCACGGCGCCACTGGCAACGGCGCGCACCGGATCGGCAACGATGGCAGCAGCCAATTCCTTGGTCGCCCGGCTGATGCCGGCGTGCTCGCCCTTGGCCTGGTCGACGGAGTTCAGCACCTTTTCGGCGGCGGCGGCGGTCTTCTCCGCGATGTAGCTCAGGCGGCTGCGCGCATCGGGCAGGCCGTCGGTGGCCACCTGCAGCTTGGGCATGACGCCCAGGCGCTGCATGGTGTCGTGCAGCGTGCGCGTGATGGTGCCAAGTTGCTGAAAGACTTCGGGCGAGACGAGCAGCGGCTCCTGGGCCTTGCCCAACTGCTCCAGTTGATCCATCGACATGACAGTCCCCTTTTGGTGTTGTCAGGCCGCGGCGGCCAGCTTCTGCATGATCTTGAGGACTTTTTCTTCCAGCGTCGCCTTCGTAAAGGGCTTGACGATGTAGCCCGCAGCACCCGACTGGGCGGCCAGCACGATGTCTTCCTTGCGCGCCTCGGCGGTAACCATCAGCACGGGCAGGTGCTTGAGGTTGGGGTCTTCCTTGATGGCCTTCAGCAACTCGAAGCCCGTCATGTTGGGCATGTTGATGTCGCTGACGACGAAATCGAACTTGGCGCCCTTGAGCATGTTCAACGCCTCGACGCCGTCCTCGGCCTCTTCGCAGTTGTTGTAGCCAATCTCCTTGAGCAGGCCGCGCACGATGCGGCGCATGGTGGAGAAGTCGTCGACGACCAGGAATTTCATATCAGTGCTCATGGCGATCCTCTCTCGGGTGCAGGCGGTATTTCAGGGTCAGCACGCAGTCTAGTTTCTAGCGAGCCGGCGCCGACGATTGAGTTTGCGGCATTTTTCCGTTCTGCGGCACTTGCGTGGACTCGGTCTGCGCAGGCGCTGCGTCGGCTTCGGGCTCGTCGGGCACGTTCTTCAGCACGGCGTCTTCGGCGTCGCGGTTCATGACGATGATGCTGATGCGCCGGTTCAGCGCGCCGTTGGGGTCCTTGGCGTCGAGCAGCTTGCTGGCGGCCAGGCCTTGCACGCGCAGCATGCGCGCCTCCGACAGCCCGCCCGCGACGAGCTCACGGCGCGAGGCATTGGCGCGGTCGGCCGACAACTCCCAGTTGCTGTAGCCCTTGTCGCCGCCGGGGAAGGCCTGGGCGTCGGTATGCCCCTCCACCGTCAGGCGGTTGGGCACCTCGGTCAGCACGCTGCCGAGCTCGCGCAGCAGTTCACGCATATAGGGCTTCACGACGGCACTGCCACTGTCGAACATCGGCCGGTTGCCCTCGTCGACGATCTGGATGCGCAGGCCTTCCTTGGTCATGTCCAGGCGGATCTGACCGCCTAAAGCGGCGAGCTTGGGGTTCTCGGCCAGCACTTCCTCGACCTTGGTCTTGAGCTGCTCCAGCCGCGCCTTCTCGGCCTTGCGCTGTTCTTCCTTCAGCGCACGCAAGGTGTAGCTGGCGCGCTTGGCGGCGCTCTCGCCTTCCTTGACCTGGCCGGTCTCGCGCGTGAGGTCCTTGCCGCCGCCGCGGATGACGCTGGAGGAGTCCCCCGAGCCCGAGCCGCCCAGCATCGCCACCTTCAGGGGCGACTGGAAGAAGTCGGCAATGCCCTTCTTGTCGCCCTCGGTCGTGGAGCCGAGCAGCCACATCAGCAGGAAGAACGCCATCATGGCCGTGACGAAGTCGGCATACGCGATCTTCCACGCACCGCCATGCACCGCATGGCCGCCCTTCTTCACCTTTTTGATGATGATGGGCTGTAACTTCTTTGCGTCGCCAGCCATCAGACGGTCTCCGTGTTTCCGGCGCGCGAAGCGCCGCCGCCCTCAAGCGGCAGCCGTGGAACTGGCTTTGCCAGGCCACTGGGTGCGCCCCCCTGGGGGGGAGCGCCGAAGGCGCTTCGGGGGGGGGTCATTTCTTCTTGACGTGGCCTTCGAGTTCCGTGAACGACGGCCGGTCACCCGAGAACAGCACCTTGCGGCCGAATTCGATGGCCACCTGGGGCGCATAGCCCTGCATGCTGGCCAGCAGCGTCGTCTTGATGCACTGGAATTCCTTGCCGCCGTCCTCGACCTTTTGTTCCAGCAGGCCGGCCAGCGGCTCGGCGAAGCCGTAGGCCAGCAGGATGCCGAGGAATGTGCCGACCAGCGCCGAGCCGATCATGCCGCCCAGCACCGCCGGCGGCTGGCCGACCGAGCCCATGGTGTTCACGACGCCCAGCACGGCGGCCACGATGCCAAAGGCCGGCAGGCCGCCCGCCAGGCGCTGCAGCGCGGCCACGGCGGCGTGCTCCTCCTGGTGGTGGGTCTCGATCTCGCTGTCCATCAGCGACTCGATCTCATGGGCGTTCAGGTTGCCTGACACCATCATGCGCAGGTAGTCGGTGATGAATTCGGTGACATGGTGGTCGTTGCCCACCGTCGCGTACTTCTGGAACAGCGGGCTGTTGTGCGGGTCCTCGACGTCCTTTTCAATGGACATCAGGCCTTCCTTGCGCGCCTTCTGCAGGATGTCGTACATCAGCGCCAGCAGCTCCATGTAGCGGGCCTTGCTGTATTTGCTGCCCTTGAAGCAAAGCCCCAAGCCGGCGGCCGTCGCCTTGACGACCTTCATCTGGTTGTTGGCCAGGAAGGCGCCGATGGCCGCGCCGAAGATGGTGATCATCTCGAAGGGCAAGGCGTGCAGGATGACGCCGATGTTCCCGCCGTGAGCGATGAACACGCCGAAGATGCAGACCATGGAAATGGCCCAGCCGATGATGACGAACATGCGCGGTTGAGTTTGGGGTGTTCAGGCCATATCGGCCCGGAGCCGGGGGGCTTGAGCAAGTATGCCGCGCGTCAGTTGCGGCAGTACTTTCAATTGGGCCCCTTTGAGACGGCTTTCCCTACAGTTGCATACAACCATACGGGTTGCCCACCCGGCAGCTGCCAGCTGGCCACGGGCACCACATCGGGCACGGCAAAGTCCAGGCTGACCAGCCAGGATCCCGGCGCCTGCTCGGCGCAGGCCTTCGCCCAGACACGAGGCATGGACTCGGGCCGCTGGAAGACATAGACCAGGGCGAACGGCGCCCAGTCGTCGGCCCACAGGTCGCCCTGGCGCACCATGGCGCCGCGCACGCGCCAGCGCGCCAGCAAGGCCAGGGGCCGGCTCCATTCGACGCCCTCGACGCGGGCTTGTGGGTAGACGTGCAGCAATTCACGCAGGCCATCGCCGACACCGCAGCCGGCGTCCAGCACGCGCGCACCCGGCGACAGGGGCGCCAGTGCCGGCAAACGGGCCAGCGCGCCGCGGGGGGTCGGGAACAGGGGCGCCTCGGACCAGCTGCGGCGCGGGTAGAGCCACCACAGCAGCACCAGCGGCGCCAGCCACAGCAGGCCAGACGCGCCGCCCTGCCAGCCCAGGGCCAGCACGGAGGCCGGGAAGCCCAGGGCGACGATGAGGCGGCGCCAGCGCTCGCCATTCAGCCAACCCAAGGCTGCGGCGACGGCTGCACCCAGCGCCAAGGCCGGGCCGGGTGACAGGCCGGCAAAAAGCGCGGCCGCATAAATGAACCAGGCCGCCAGCCAGCTCAGCAGAGCGGGCAGCGGCCAGCGAGCAATCCACATACCCGAGAGGGTAGCGGAGTGTGAGTTAGTGCATCTGGATGGAACCCTGCGCGCGGCCCTTGCCAGCGCGTGCGGGCGGGTTGCACAGGCCGCAGACGAAATGGCGGGCGATCTCGTGCGGGTGGGTGACGAACTGGCCATTGCACTTGGCGCACTTGGTCAGGGTCAGCATGCCGTTGTCGACGAACTTGACCAGGCGCCAGGCACGCGTGACCGACAGCATGGCTTCCAGGCCCTGGGCCGTCGTCTGCTCCTGGTAGAGCTGGTAGGCCTTGATGACGGTGTCGATCTCGTCCATCTCCGCGGCCTTGTTCAGGTACTCGTGGATGTTCAGGAAGAGGCTGGCGTGGATGTTGGGCTGCCAAGTCATGAACCAGTCGGTCGAGAAGGGCAACTGGCCCTTGGACGGCGACTTGCCGCTCACTTCCTTATAGAGGCGCAGCAGACGCTCGTAGGACAGATCGGTTTCCGACTCCAGCACCTGCAGGCGGGCACCGAGGTGGATCAGCTGAACGGCACGGTCGATCTGCTTGGCTTCGGTGAGGATGCTTTTGACGCGCATGGTGTGGCTCCGGAATCAGTAAGGGCGGTTCTAGATCAGGCGTGCTCGTGGCGGCCGGCGATCAGGATGGAGGCGTGCAGGCGGCTGACGCTCTCGTTCGCACCGGGCTTGCTGTGGTTGGTCAGCAGGCCCCACACCAGGTCGTCACTCATGCGGAAGGCGCACAGCAGCGTGTTGCCGGAAGCGATCTTCATGATCTGCGCCGGGCTCAGCGTGCCAATCAGCGTGGCCGTGTCCTCGCTGATGCCCAGGCGGTACAGGGCCTGTTCGCGGTCGGCGCGGATCAGGCTCTGGGCCAGCATCAGGTAGGACAGGTTGGCTTCACGGATCTCGGCGAGCATTTGGTCGGTGTTCATGGCGGCTTCCGTCAGAGGTGATGGGGTGTTGCGGATCAGTGAAACGGATTGTGTTGACCCCTCTTCTTTCGCGATATCAGGCTGCGTCGGTGCGCCACGTCACCTTTTCTGGAAGCCCTTGTCAGCCAAATTCCTACAGCCGCGTCGGGCTTGCCGGCGCCCAAAAACCAAGGCCCCGGCAGCTCGCGCTGGCCGGGGCCTTGAAGGTGTGAAATTTGTCGCGTCAGCCGCGCTGCAAGCGGTGCAAGCGGTGCAATTCCATCATGGCGACCGGCATCAGTTCTGGCGACTCGGCGCGCAGGCTGTCAGCGCCGGGGCCCGACTGCAGCGCAGTCAGCACCTCGATCGCCCGCTTCTTCTCACCGCGGCCGGACAACGCAAAGCCCAGGGTGTACAGGCTGGGACCGTGATCGGGCTGGATCTTCAGCGCGCGCTCGGCACTGGCCGCGGCCTGGTCGTGGCGGCCGGCCACGAGCAGCAGCGCGCCCATGTCGGCCAGCAGCTCGTGGCTCATGGGTTCGTCGGCCAGGGCGTCCTGCAGGATGCCCAGGCCCTGGCCCAGATTGCCTCGGGCAGCCTCGGCAAAGGCAGCATTGCGGGCGCGGGCCAGCAGCATCAGGGGTTCTTCCGGCGGCGTGGCGGCGGCGGGAAGGTGAACAGCTTTTTGACGGGTCGAGGCGGACAAGGCGGGCATCGCAGGCTCCAGTCCGGCGTGCGGGTTCGGCCGGGATGGAGCGGACTTTAGGCAGGCCTCAGACGACCGATCCAACGAAAAGGCAGGCCCGAGCAGGCCAAAAAATCTTCATCCGGCTGATCCGATGAACAAGGCTTTGCAGATGCCTCTGTTCAAAAGATCACGCCCCTTGACAAAAGCGACTCAAGAAACGTGTCGGCCCGTCCGATAGCCATTGCAACGGCGCCGGCAACGGTTCCGTGGTCCGGCTGGAAAGCCGAGGCGATGTCCAAAGCTCAGGCGGCGGACGAGCTTCAACGGTTGACTGGCGTCGGGCGTAGCCACAAGGGCTTGCCTATTAGTTAGTAAGGCGAGTCTGCGTGGGCAGCACGGGTGCCTCACCCGGGCACTCGGGTCTTCGCCGGCGCTTTGCCGGGTCATCTCTAGCTAAAAGGAAGCGCATCATGCCCGCAGTTATCAATACCAACCTGCTGTCGCTCAACGCGCAGCGCAATGCCAGCTCCGCACAAAGCTCGCTGGCCACCTCCATGCAACGTCTGTCGTCCGGCCTGCGGGTGAACTCCGCACGTGACGACGCCGCCGGCCTGGCCATCGCGGAACGCATGAATTCCCAGGTCAAGGGAATGAATGTCGCCATCCGTAACGCCAACGACGGTATTTCGCTGTCGCAGACGGCTGAAGGCGCCCTGGGCAAAGTCAACGACATGCTGCAGCGCATGCGTGAACTGGCCGTGCAGTCCGCCAACGGTACCAACAACACCGACGACCGCACCGCGCTGAACAACGAGTTCACGCAGTTGCAGAGCGAAATCACCCGCCTGAGCACCAACACGACCTTCAACGGCCAGGCGGTGCTGACCAACACGACGTCGTTCAACTTCCAGGTCGGTGCCAACGCGACGGCCAACGACACCATCACCATCAGCGGCCAGAACATGCTGGGCACCACCACGGCAGTCGGCAAGAACGACGGCGCCCTGGCTGAAGTGGCCAACACGACCAACACCGACATCTCGAACGTGGGCGCGGCCGGCACCGGCGCGACCTTCGATGCCTACACCGGCACCGGCACCAAGGGCGCCCTGGATTCGATCGCCAAGATCGACCAGGCCATCGCCCAGGTCAACGTGGCCCGTTCGACCTTCGGCGCCGCCCAAAACCGCTTCGACGCCGTGATCGAAAGCCTGGGCACCGCGGTCGAAAACCAGTCCGCCGCCCGCAGCCGCATCATGGATGCCGACTACGCCATGGAAACCGCCAACCTGAGCCGCGCGCAGATCCTGCAGCAGGCGGGTACGGCCATGATTGCCCAAGCCAACCAGCAACCGCAGCAAGTGCTGTCGCTTCTTCGATGATCCTGGGCCAGCCTCGACGCTGGCCCTGAGCTCCGACGCGACAGCCGTCGTCGTCGACCCCCGAGGGCAAAGCCCGCCAGCTCAAGCACCTTAAAAGGCCGCCAATCACCCCGCAATTCGCGAGATTGAGCGGCCCGTTTTACAAAGGATCACTCTCAAGCGTTCCCCCGACCGGTCCGATAACGGTTTCAACGGGTCCCAGCTCGTCAGCCCAAGCAACAGGCCACAAGGCCCCATGCGCCGGCTGCCCAGGGCTCGGATTCAACCTATTGGCACTGAAAGGAACGCGCCATGTCCGCAATCATCAACACCAACCTCGCCTCGCTGAACGCTCAGCGCAACACGTCCGCCTCGCAGGGCTCGCTGATGGTCAGCATGCAGCGCCTCTCGTCGGGCCTGCGTGTCAACTCGGCCAAGGACGACGCCGCTGGCCTGGCCATCGCCGAACGCATGAACACCCAGGTGCGCGGCATGAGCGTGGCCATCCGCAACGCCAACGATGGCATCTCCTTTGCGCAGACCGCTGAAGGCGCGCTGGGCAAGATCGGCGACATGCTGCAGCGCATGCGTGAACTGGCCGTTCAATCAGCCAACGGCACGAACAACATCGACGACCGCACTGCGCTGAACAATGAATTCTCGCTGCTGCAGTCCGAAATCACGCGCCTGTCAAGCAACACCAACTTCAACGGCAACTCCATCCTGACGGGCTCCGCAGCCACCACCTTCCAGGTGGGCGCCAACGCGACGGCCAACGACACCATCACGATCACCGGTGCCGACATCCTGAATGCCGCCACCGCTGCCAGCACCAACCAGGGCGCCCTGGCCGAGGTCACCAACACGACCAACACCGACATCCTGCTGGTCGGCGCGGCCGGTACCGGCGCCACCTTCGATCTCTACACCGGCACAGGCACCAAAGGTGCGCTGGACTCGGTCGCCAAGATCGACCAGGCGCTGTCCCAGGTGAACACGGCCCGCTCCACCTTCGGTGCCGCCCAGAACCGCTTCGACGCCGTCATCTCCAGCCTGCAGGTGTCGGTGGAAAGCCAGTCGGCCGCGCGCAGCCGCATCATGGACGCTGACTACGCCAGCGAAACCGCCAATCTGAGCCGTGCGCAGATCCTGCAGCAGGCCGGCACGGCGATGATCTCGCAGGCCAACCAACTGCCCCAGCAGGTGCTGACGCTGCTGCGCGGCGGCTGATAGAAGCAAGGCCGCCGGCGGTGGGGCACCGCCGGCACGGGCTTGAGAAGCGTTGAACAACGCTTCCTTAATAGCCGTGGTTTTGACCGTTGTTCGCAGGTTTGACCTGCGCAGGGCACCAACACAATTCACTCCATCGCGTCGCTGACTTCTGCGGCGCGGACACCGGAATCAACCGGGCTGTTGCAGGAGTGCTTAAATGCCCCAGACGATCAATACCAACATCGCATCGATGAACGCGCAGCGGAACCTGAACAGTTCCCAAGGGCTGCTGGCGGTGTCGATGCAGCGCCTGTCTTCTGGCATGCGTGTGAATTCCGCCAAGGACGACGCCGCCGGTCTGGCGATCGCCGAACGGATGAACACCCAGGTCCGTGGCATGTCGGTCGCCATGCGCAATGCCAATGACGGCATCTCGCTGGCGCAGACGGCTGAAGGCTCGCTCGGCAAGGTTGGCGACATGCTGCAACGCATGCGTGAACTGGCCGTGCAGGCCGCCAACGGCACCAACAACGTGCAGGACCGCGCGGCGCTGAACAACGAGTTCACGCAGTTGCAGACCGAAGTGGGGCGGCTGATCCGCAATACCAACTTCAACGGTTCGCAGATCCTGACCGGCGCGGCGACCTCGTTCACGTTCCAGGTCGGCGCCAACGCCACGGTGGATGACCAGATCGTCATCACCCAAAGCGACATCCTGACGACGACCCTGGGAACCAGCGGCACGCCCAACGGCAACGACGGCGCCCTGGAAGCTGCCATCAACAGCACCAAGATCAACATTCTTGGCGCCTCCGGCAGCGGTACAGGGGGCGTACCGCCGACCGCGGCGGTGGATTTCTCCGCCGCTGGCGCGCCGCCCGCCCTGACGGGCGCCAACGGCGACGAAGGTGACCCGTCGGTGGCCGTCCAGTTCCTGGACTTCGCCCTCGCCCAGGTCAATCTGGCCCGCTCCACCTACGGTGCGACGCAGAACCGCTTCGACTCGGTGATCGCCAACCTGCAGGTCGCCGTCGAGAACCAGACCGCAGCCCGCTCGCGCATCATGGATGCCGACTACGCCCAGGAAACGTCCAACATGTCGCGGGCACAGATCCTGCAACAGGCTGGCAACGCCATGGTCGCTCAGGCCAACCAGCTGCCGCAGCAGGTGCTGCAACTGCTCAAGGGCTGAGTCGCCCGCCGCACCCAAAAACGCCGGGATCCGCGTGTCGGAAGTCCCGGCGTTGTCATTTCAGCGCCGGCCCCGCGAAAGTTTTCCTAAAGTTCGCCACCGGCATGCCGAAGGCGTTACGGAACGGGTCTTAACAGGAAAGGGCTATGGCCACCATCTCATCGCTCGGTATCGGCAGTGGTCTTGATGTCGAGAGCCTGGTCAGCAAGCTGATGTCGATCGAGCAGCAGCCGATCAACAACATCAAGCAGGCTTCTGCCAGGCTTCAGACCAAGATCTCCGCTTACGGCCAGCTGCAGTCGGCCGTATCCAGCATGCAGACGGCCGCTCAGAAGCTGTCCGACGCCAGCCTGTGGAACGCTTCCACGGTCAGCGTGTCGGACAGCTCGGTCGCCACCGTCAGCGCCAGCAGCGCGGGCAGCCAGAACCATCTGCTCAAGGTCAGCCAGCTGGCCTCGGCCCAGTCTGTGGCCAGCCGCATCTTCACTGGTGGCAGCGAAACCCTGGGTGACGGCACCCTGACCATCGCCCTGGGCCGTTGGGCCGGTGACCCGCCGGTCTTCACCGCCGGCAGCGGCACGCCCGCCGCCATCACCGTCAGTGCGACCGACACGCTGTCCAGCATCCGCGACAAGATCAACGCCGCCAATGTCGGTGTCAACGCCAGCCTGGTGAACGACGCGGCCGGCACGCGCCTGGTCATCCGGTCGCTGAGCACCGGCGAGAACCAGGCCTTCCAGATCACGAGCCCCGATGCCGCCCTGGCCGACCTGACCTACGATCCCGGCAGCGGCGCAGGCATGGCCCAGACCCAGGCCGCCAGCAATGCCCAGTTCAACTGGGACGGGCTGGACCTGACCTCCGAAAGCAACACGCTGACCGGCATCACCGACGGCATGAGCGTGACCCTGCTCAAGACGACGGCCAGCGCCATCAGCATCGGCACCAGCAACGACACGACCAGCATCAAGAAGGCGATCACGGATTTCGCAGACTCCTACAACAAGCTGCTCAACCTGATGCGCGACCAGACCAAGTACGACGCCGGCACCAAGACCGCCGGTGTGCTTCAGGGCGACAGCAAGGCAGTTTCCGTGCAACAGATGCTGCGCGGCATCACCGGCGGCAGCACGACACTCGCCGGCGCCTTCGGCCGCCTGGCCGACATCGGCCTGGAACCCGGCCAGAACGGCACGCTGACGGTCAACTCGACGAAGCTCGACAAGGCGCTGACCAATCTCACGGACTTGAAGAAGCTGTTCGCCGCGCCGGACGCCGCCACGCCGCGCAACCGGGGCTTCGCTCTGCAATGGAACACCTTTGCCACCCAGATCCTGGGCACGGACGGCGCCATCACCAACGGCCAGAGCAGCCTGCAAAAGCGCATCGCCAGCAACGACGCCACGATCGACCACATGCAGGACTCGCTGACATTGACCGAAAAGCGCCTGCGCGCGCAGTACAGCGCGCTGGACACCAAGATGAGCCAGCTCAGCGCGCTGTCGTCCTATGTCAACAAGCAGTTCGGCAGCACCTCGTCGAGCTGAGCCCGTGAAGAATTGCAAACAAGGCGCCTTAGGGCGCCTTTTTCATGCCGCCAGCGGGGGTTGGTCGCCTCAAGTTCCCCGGCCGGGCGCCGAAATTTGAAGGTATCCAGCCCAGAGAGCCCCCATGTACGGATCCTCCTCCCCGTTTGCTTCCCGAGCTCACCGCGCCGGCTCCGCCTACGGCAAGGTCGGCGTCGAGACCGATGTCCTCAGCGCCAGCCCGCACCGCCTCGTCGCCCTGCTGTTCGACGGCGTCATGGAAGGCATGAACATGGCCCTGGCCGCGATCCAGGCAGGCAACACGCCGGTCAAGAACAACTCACTGTGCCGCTGTGTGCGCATCCTGGACGAAGGTCTCAAGGCTGCCCTCAACCTCGAATCCACCCCGCTGGCCCACGACCTGCGCGACCTTTACGCGTATCTGTGCATGCGGCTGACCCAAGCCAACCTGCACAGCGACGTCGCTGCCATCGAGGAGTGCAAGCGTCTGCTGGCGCCAGTACGTGACGCCTGGCAAGCCATCGCCGACAACCCCGCAGTGCGCCCGCCCAGGGCCGCCTGATCCGCCCATTCCGCCCCGCCCTGCTCACGCTTTCCGGTACGCCCCCATGAATTCCGAACTGCTCAACTATTACGAGGCCATCGAACAAGCCAGCGCCGACATGCTGTCAGCTGCCCGCACCGGCAACTGGGATGAAGTCGTCAAGCTCGAAGGTGCCTGCGTGCTGCTGATCTCGCAGCTCAAGTCCGCCGCCAACCAATCCCAGCTGGCCCCGAGTGAATCGGCGCTGAAGACCCGCATCATGCAGCGCATCCTGCTCAATGACGCCGAGATCCGCCATCTGGCCGAACCCTGGCTGGAAGACCTGGATCATGTGATGAAGGGCAAGAGCAGGATGGTGCATTGAGCCCCTCGTCCGGTCTCGCCCTGCTGAACGCGGGCGAGTCCAGCCGGTCCCCCGAGGGGACGGCGATGCTTGCGGCGTCGAGCCGCAAGCACATCGCCCAAGGCGGGCCGGCTAGGGGCGGCCCGGCGCTCGGCCCGCAAAACCAACCCGCGCAGCTACCATCCTGGCATGAGCGCTCTTGAACCCACCTCCGAGGAACTGCGCGTCGCCTCCACTGCCGAGATCGCGGCGTATCTGCAGCAACTGCAGCGCGAGAATTCCGGCGTGCTGCTGAGCGGCCCCCAGGGCCAGAGCCTGTCCAGCCGCATCGTCGCGCTGGACGCCGACGCCGACCTCATCGGCCTGGAGATCGGCACCGATCCCGACGGCATCAGCCAGGCCCTGGTGGCCGAGGGCGAGATCACCGCCGTCGCCTACCTCGGCGCCATCAAGCTGCAATTCGAACTCGAGGGCCCCGTCCTCGTCAGCGGCGAACAGGGCACGGTGCTGCGCAGCGCGCTGCCCGCCCGCCTGTACCGCTTCCAGCGCCGTCAGTCCTTCCGCGTGCAACCGGCCGGCAGTGCCTATCCGCGCATCGTGCTGCCTGGCGCCGAGCAACCCGGCCGCGCACTGCGCGTGCTGGACCTCAGCATCGGCGGCCTCGCGCTGGCCCTGCCGCCCGATTTCAGCCCCCTGCCCGTGGGCGAGGTCAGCGACGGCCTGGTGCTCGAGCTGGATCGCATCAGCGCCCTGCGCGTCACCCTGCTGCCCCACCATGTCAGCCCCATCGCCGGCGATACGAGCGGCATGCAGCAGCTGGGATGCTCCTTCGTCGACCTCGATGCCAACGCCGGCCGCTCGCTGCAGGTCTATGTGGACCAGACGCAAAAGCGCCGTCGCCTGCTGAAGCTGGATCCATGAACGCGGCCGGCGGACGGGCTGAGCGCAGGGCCGCTCCCAAGCCAGCCCGCGTTCCCTCGGGGGACCGGTGCGCGTACTCGCGCGCCGAGGGGCAAGGTTTCACGCTTCTCGAGGTGGTTTTCGTGCTGGCCGTGCTGGGCATCATCCTGTCGGCGGCCGTGCCCAGCTACGCGAGTTATCTGGCCCGCCAGCGCCTGCGCCACGTGGCCGAGATGCTGGAGCAGGACCTGCGCCGCGCCCGCGGCCTGAGCGTGGACGAGGGCCGCAACATCTATGTCAGCTTCAGCAGTGGCGCGCAATGGTGCTGGGGCACCAGCCGCACCGCGCCCTGCGACTGCGCCACAGGCGTGCCGCGCTGCGAGCTCGGCGCCATCAACTCCCGCGAGCACAAAGGCACGCTGCTGCAGTCTGGCCAGAGCGTCACCTTCCAGGCCGGCATGGGCCGGGCGCTGGAATGGACGCGCATCGGCATCTCCAACGACCGCAACCAGCAGCTGTATCTGGACTTGAACCCGTTGGGCCGGCCAGCGATCTGCGGAGCAGACGCACGAAAAGGCGCTTGCTGAGTGGTGCCCCTCGCCCAGCCTTGCCGCGCTGGACGCGGGCAAGTCTGGTCGGGACCGCGCTGCGGCTAAGGCCGCAACGCTTCGGCAGGCACATGCCGCCCACTGGGCGCCATGTGTCCGGCCTCAGCCCCGAAGGGACGGCGATGCTTGCGGCATTGAGCCACAAGCACATCGCCAAGCCGGGCCGGCTCGGGAGCGGCCCAGCGCTCGGCCCGAAAGCCGCTAGATCTGCATGTTCATGATCTCGGAGTAGGCCGAGACCAGGCGGTTCCTGACCTGCAGCGTGGCCTGGAAGCCGATCTGCGCCTTCTGCATCGAGACCATGGTCTCTTCAAGGCTGACGGTCGGGTTGTCCAGTTGCACCTCGCGCTGCAGGCGGGCGGCCTCGTTCTGCGAGGCGCTGACATTCTTCAGCGCCTGCGTCATCGCGTCGCCGAAGCTGGCGCCTGACGTGGCGGCCGGCTTGGGCGCAAGCGGCGTGCCATTGACCGCCAGGCCCGCTCGGGCGGCGGCCTGTGCAAAGTCGAAGGGGCGCAACTTCATGTCCATGGGGCAGGACTTTGGCAGCAAGTCACGCGCACTAAGGGCGGAGATGCGCGGGCTCAGTCGGCCACTTCGGCGCTTTCTTTAAGGGCCCGGCACGAATAATTTGCGCCATCGCCGGATTCCCCGGCCCCCGCTGTACTCGCCCATCCGATGGACAACGCCCTGAGCGCCTCTGCTGCTGCTGCCCCGGTGATGATCACCCCGATCAACGCCCAGCCCAACTTCGTGCAGCGCTTGAACGGCCTGCCGCTGCGCAGCAAGCTGACCATGGGCGCCGGCCTGGCCGCGCTGGCCGGCGCCGTGCTGGCCATCACGCTCTGGTCCAGCCAGGGCGACTACCGCCCGCTGTTCAGCGGACTGGCCGACAAGGACGGTGGCGCCGTCATCGGCCAGCTGTCGGCCCTGCAGGTGCCCTACAAGCATGAGGCAGGCGGCACCATCCTCGTGCCCGCCGGCCAGGTTTACGAGCTGCGCATGAAGCTGGCGGCGATGGGCCTGCCCAAGGGCGGCACCGGCAACGCCGTCGGCTTCGAGCTGATGGACAAGTCCAGCATCGGCCAGACCCAGTTCAACGAACGCCTGAACTTCCAACGCGGTCTGGAAGGCGAGCTGACACGCACCATCACCGCCATGTCGGACGTGGCCGATGCCCGCGTGCACCTGGCCATCCCGCAGCAGAACGGCTTCTTCCGCGAGCAGCAAAAGCCCAGCGCCTCCGTCGTGCTGACCCTGCGCGGCGGCCGCACGCTGGATCGCAACCAGATCGCCGGCATCGTGCACCTCGTCTCCAGTGCCGTGCCCGAGCTCAATCCCAAGGCCGTCAGCGTACTGGACCAGACCGGCGCCCTGATCTCCCAGACCGGCGCGGACACCGCCACCGGACTCGACAGCCAGCAGCTGCTCTACAAGCAGCAGGTCGAAGCCGGCTTCAACAAGCGCATCTTCGAATTGCTGGAGCCCGTTGTCGGGCGCGACAACCTGCGCTCCTCCGTCACCGCCGACGTGGACTTCTCACAGACCGAGGCCACCGCCGAGGAGTACCGCCCCAACCAGGGCGCAGGAGCCCAGGCTGCGGTGCGCTCCAGCCAGAGCAACGAGAGCAACAACGCCAGCAACGCCACGCCCACCGGCGTACCCGGTGCTGCCACCAACCAACCGCCTGTGCCGGCCACCGCCCCGGTCAACGGCGCCAGCGCCCCGCTGCAGGCCGCTCAAGGAGCGGGAGCTGGCGGCAACAGCCGTCGCGAACAGGTCACCAACTACGAGGTCGACAAGACCGTACGCGTCACGCGCGGCGCGGTCGGCAACGTCAAGCGCCTGAACGCGGCCATCGTCGTCAACCACCGCTCGGTGACCGATGCCAAGGGCAAGACGACACAGCAGCCCGTGCCGGCTGAAGAGATCACGCGCCTGACCGACCTCGTCAAGGAAGCCATGGGCTTCAACACCGAGCGCGGCGACTCGGTCAAGGTCATCAGCGCGCCCTTCGTCGTCGACAAGACCGAACCGGCCGATGTGCCGATCTGGAAGCAACCCTGGCTGCTGGACGTTGCTCGCAGCGCCATCGTGCCGCTGGCCTTCGTCGCCATCGCGCTGATCGCCGTCTTCGGCATGATCCGCCCCGCCATCAAGGCCGCGGCGCCGCAGCCGCCCGAGGACAAGGCCGAGACGGTGGATGAAGTCGTCGATGACGAAGAGCTGCTGCCTGGGGGCGCCGGCATGCCGCGCCTTGAAGCGCCGATTCATAACGAAAAACTCGAGCGTGCCCGCGCCCTGGCCCGCGACAATCCGGTAGCGGTCGCCAACATCATGCGCGACTGGATGGCCGGCGAGACGGCTGCGTGAAAATGAACCCCTCGTCCAAGGCGTACCTTGGCCGGTCCCCCGAGGGGACGGCGATGCTTGCGGCGTTGAGCCGCAAGCACACCGCCATGGCGGGCCGGCTTGGGAGCGGCCCGGCGCGCGGCCCGGAAGGCACTACGCCTCGCAATGAGGTTTGATCATGGATGACAAGGGCATAGAGAACGCTGCAATCCTGTTGATGTCGCTGGGCGAAGAAGAAGCCAGCGAGGTCTTCAAGCATCTGTCGCCCAAAGAGGTGCAGGCGCTGGGGGAGCAGATCGCCAAGCTCAAGGTCATCAAGCGGGCCCAGGTCGAGACCGTGCTCGACAAGTTCGATGCCGTCGCCGAGACCCAGAGCACCCTGGTCACCGACACCGACGAATACGTGCGCGCCGTGCTGCGCAAGGCCCTCGGCGAGGACAAGGCCAACCTGCTGCTGGACCGCATCCTGCAGGGCAGCGACGTCTCCTCCATCGAGAGCCTGAAGTGGATGGACGCCGCCAGCGTCGCCGAGCTGCTGCGCAACGAACACCCGCAGATCATCGCGGCCATCCTGGCCCACCTGGATTTCGACCAGACCAGCTCGGTGCTGAAGATGTTCACCGAACGCGGCCGCAATGAGGTGCTGATCCGCATCGCCACGCTGGACGGCATCCAGCCAACGGCGCTGAAGGACCTCAACGAAGTGATGAGCCAGATCCTGGCCGGCGGCGAGCGCATGAAGAAGAGCTCGCTGGGCGGCGCCAAGACGGCCGCTGAGATCATCAACATGATGGGCTCCAGCGTCGAGGCCTCGGTGCTGGACTACATCCGCGAGGCCGACTCCGACCTGGCGCAGAAGATCATGGACAACATGTTCACCTTCGACGATCTGAACAAGATCGAGGACAAGGGCATCCAGGCCGTGCTCAAGGAAGTGCAGAGCGAGGCACTCATCGTCGCACTCAAGGGCGCCGGCGCTGAGCTGCGAGAAAAGATCTTCCGCAACATGTCCACCCGCGCCGCCGAGACGCTGCGCGAGGACCTCGAGACCCGCGGGCCGGTGCGGCTGTCCGAGGTCGAGGCCGAGCAGAAGGAAATGCTCAAGATCGTGCGCCGCCTCGTCGACGAGGGCCAGATCGTGCTGGTCGGCGGCGGCGACGACCAATTCGTCTAGAACATGAAGCCCCTCGTCCAAGGCTTACCTTGGCCGGTCTTGCAGACCGCGCTGCGGCATGTGCCGCAGCTCTTCGGCAGGCACATCGCGCCCACTGGGCGCAATGTGTCCGGCCTCAGCCCCCGAGGGGACGGCGATGCTTGCCAGTTCGACCGGCAAGCACATCGCCAGCGCGGGCCGGCTAGGGAGCGGCCCGGCGCCCGGCCCGCAGAATCCCTGGTGCGCAACGACGCACATTGGAGCAACTGACATGGCCACCGGTCGCCAACCCCCGCGGCAAGTCCCGCCGCCCGATCGCCGTGAGACTGATCGGCGTGGCAGCTATGCCCGCTTCATTCCTGGCGAGGAACTCCAGGGCGCCAAGGCCTGGAACCTCGACAACCTGGGCAACGCCGCACCCTCGCCCTTCGCGCCGATGCGCCCCGGCAACCCGCCGGCCACACCCACCGCCGCCGCACCGGTAGAGCCGCCGCCCCCGCCCGAACCCAGCGCGCAGGAACTGCTACACGCCGCGCGCCAGAGCGGCTATCAGGACGGCTACCGCGATGGCATGGCCGCGCTGGACGCCTTCAAGCAGAGCTTTGCCCAGCAGATGAGCAAGCAGCTCGGCACGCTAGTGACGGGCTTTGATACCGAGATGCGCTCGCTGGAAGACGAGATGGCCCAGTCCATCGCCCGTATCGCCGTCGAGCTGGCCCGCCAGGTCGTGCGCAGCGAGCTTGAGCAACGCCCCGAGCTGATCGCCCGTGTGGCCCACGACGCCGTCGAGGCCCTGCAGTTGTCGGCGCGCCACGTGCGCGTGCGTGTCCACCCCGATGACCACCCCCTGGTGCAGGAAGGCGCCGGCAACGAGTTGCAGGCCCGCGAGGCGCAGCTCATCCCCGATCCCGAGGTGCCGCGCGGCGGCGTCAAGGTGGATGCCGACATTGCCAGCGTCGACGCGACGATTGCCACGCGCTGGCAACAGGCCGTCTCGGCCATCGGCCAGCAATCGATCTGGGAAGACCGGCGCACGGAGGACGAATGACTTCGGCGCGCACCGATCGCTGGCAGCGCTATCTCGCCGACCTTGAGACGCTGGCGGCCAACACCGCGCCGCTGGAATCCCACGGCAAGCTGGTTCGCGTGGCCGGCCTGGTGCTGGAAGCCACCGGCATCAAGGTGCCGATGGGCTCGGTCTGCCGCATCCAGATGCCCAGCAGCGGCAACAGCCCGCGCCGCGGCTCGGCGCCAGTGAATGCCGAAGTCGTCGGCTTCTCGGGGGACCGCGCCTATCTGATGCCCACCGACGAGGTCCAGGGCCTGTCCAGCGGCGCCACCGTCGTGCCGCGCCACCTGCCGCCGCTCGCTCCCCAACTCGGCCAGCCCTTGCACCCCTGGCGCCGCGGCGAGGACCGCGGCCTGCACCTGCCGATGGGCGACGGCCTGCTCGGCCGCGTCGTCGACCCGCATGGCCACCCGCTGGACCGCGGCGGCGAGCTGGCCGACATCCACAACGAACCCATGGTGCGGCGCCCCATCAACGCGATGGACCGCGACCCGGTGCGCATCCCGCTGGACACCGGCGTTCGCGCCATCAACGCACTGCTGACCGTCGGCCGGGGCCAGCGCCTCGGGCTGTTCGCCGGCACTGGCGTCGGCAAGTCGGTGCTGCTGGGCATGATGGCCCGCTACACCCAGGCCGATGTCATCGTCGTCGGCCTGATCGGCGAGCGCGGCCGCGAAGTCAAGGAATTCATCGAGGACATCCTCGGCATTGAAGGCCGCCAGCGCAGCGTCGTCGTCGCCGCACCCGCCGATTCGCCGCCGCTGATGCGCATGCAGGGCGCGCACTACGCCACGGCGATTGCGGAACATTTCCGCGATCAGGGCCGCCATGTGCTGCTGCTGATGGATTCGCTGACCCGCTATGCGATGGCCCAGCGCGAGATTGCCCTGGCCATCGGCGAGCCGCCGGCCACCAAGGGCTATCCGCCGAGCTGCTTCGCCAAGCTGCCGCAGCTGGTGGAGCGCAGCGGCAATGGGTTGCCGGGCGAGGGTTCCATCACCGCCTTCTACACGGTGCTGACCGAGGGCGACGACCCGCAGGACCCCATCGCCGACGCGGCGCGGGGCATCCTGGACGGCCACATCGTGCTGTCGCGCGACCTGGCCGAGGCCGGCCACTACCCGGCCATCGACATCGAGCGCTCCATTTCCCGGGTGATGACCAGTGTTGCACCCCAAAACCAGGTCGATTCCGCGCGTCGATTCCGCCAGCTTCTGGCGAAATACAACAAGGCCCGCGACCTGATCCAGCTTGGCGCCTATGCCCCGGGCAGCGACCCCGAGCTGGACCTGGCCGTACGCCTGCATGCCGACATGACGCGGCTGCTGCAGCAGGACATGCACAGCCCGGCACTTCTTCACGCCAGCGTCAGCCAATTGCAGGCCGTGGTCCAAGGCGCCTAACCTTTCGGGTCGGGCCGCCGATATCGACTGAGCGCCGGGCCCCCTGTCGGGGTCGCCGGGCGCTGTGCTGGAGTTTGAGATGAGTGCACCCGCCAAAGACACACTGAGCCTGCTGCTGGAACGCGCCGAGAACGAGCGCGACGCCGCCGCTCAGGCCTTGCATGCCGCCAGCACCCAGGCCCAGGCCGCCCGTGCCCAGCATGGCGAGCTGTCCGGCTACCGTCAGGACTACCAGCAGCGTTGGACGCAATCCTTCGCCCAGGCCACGACCATGGACATCGTCGGCTGCTACCAGAGCTTTGGCCGCCGCATCGACCAGGCCGTGGACACGCAGGGCCACGTCGCCAGCCACGCCGACCAGCGCCAGGTGCGCGCCCGCGAGGCCCTCGGCCAGGCCGAGATGCGCGTCGCCGCCTTGCGCCAGCTGATCGCCCGCCGCCAGGCCGAAGCCGCCAAAGCGGTGCAGCGCAGCGAACAGCGCGCCACCGACGAATTTGCCGCCCGCGCCCACCTGCGGCGCATGGCGCACGCCTGAGGAGGCCGCCACCATGCTCGCCTCCTCGCAGACCATCGCTCCCAAGCCGGCCGCCCTGCCCTCCGTTCAAGCTTCTCAGCCCGCCCACCCCGCCCTGCCCGGCAGCGGTTCGGCCGGCGGGCCGAGCTTTGCGCAATTCCTGAACGACCAGCCTGGGTTGCCGACGCCGCCGGCCCACGCCGATCCGGTGCCGCGCGAGCCTGAGTCCCCGACCCACGAGCCCGCGCCAGCTGCCGCCACAGCCGCAACCCGCCGCCCTGCTGTGCCTGCACCCGCCAAACCGGCGCAGGGCCGCACGCCCGATGCTGCAGCTTCGGCCAAACCCGAGCAGGGAGCCGTCAGCGGCGAGGCAGGCGATGACAGCACCGTCGCCACGACCGACGGCGACGGCGCGCAAGACCTTGAAACCTCCGGCCTGGCCGAGTTCACCCAGCTCATCGGCCTGACGCCGCCGGCCTTGCCCGCCCAGGCCATCGTGGCCGCTCAGCCGGGCGCCGAGGCCACGGCAGACGACACGCCTGGCGGCAAGCATGTCGCCCGCGGGCGCATCAACCGGCTGGCCGACGACGACAGCCCATCAACCGCCCGCGCCGGTACCGGCGCTGATGCCGCTTCGGCTGGAGCTTTCGAGCGCCGCCCGGCGGACGCCACCTCACAGGACGTCGCGCCTCGCGCCAAGGGCGTGGAACAAGCCATTGCCGCCGACAAGGTGGCGGCACGCGCGGCCATCCACAGTGACGCCCTGCAAGCCGCCTCCTCCGGCGATGCCAGCACGGCTCACGCGGCCACCTCGCCTGATGCCCTCCCCACCAGCTTCGCCGCGGTGCTCGCCCAGGCCATGCCGGCCCTGGCAGCCGCGGCCGACACCGCACCGGTCAGCGCCAGTGGCCAGGTGCAGGCCGCCGTTCACAGCAATGCCTTCGCGCCCGAGCTTGGCGCGCGCGTCAGCCTGCTGGCGGTGGACGGTGTGCAGCAGGCCGAGTTGCAGCTCAACCCGGCCGACATGGGCCCGGTGGCGGTGCAGATCGTCATCGACGGCTCCCAGGCGCAGGTCTCCTTCCATGCCGCCCAGGCCGAAACCCGCCAGGCGCTGGAGCAGAGCCTGCCCGACCTGGCAGCCGCGCTGCAGAGCCAGGGACTGACCTTGTCGGGAGGGGGCGTCTTCCAGCAAACCCAGCAGGATCAGAAGGATCCCAGGGGCAGCGATGCCGACGCCGGCAACAGCGGTGACGACCGCAGTTCGCGCACAACGACCGGCGGCGGGCGCATCGCCGCCGGCACCGCGGCGGCCCCCACCCGGCGCGCCGTCGGCCTGCTCGACACATTTGCCTGAAGCTGAAGCGGAAATAGGCACACCTCGCTCCAGCTAATCGGCGCTTGCCCGGCGGGCCCGGGGTCAATAATCCAGCGCATGTGCCCACGGCCTGCAGTGGCTGGCCTGGGCGATGGACGTCTCAAGGAGTGCTCATGGCGACTGCGCCGGCTGCTGCGGAAACTGCCGCGCCCAAGGGGGGCGGCAGCAAGAAGCTCATCATCATCCTCGCCGCCGTGCTGGTGCTGGTGCTGGTGGGCGGCGGCGCGGCCGTCATGCTGCTCAAGAAGAAGCCCGTTGCCGAGGACGGTGAAGACGGCGCCGAAGCCACCACCGAGAGCCCGGCCAAGCCCAAGGCCCACGCCAAGAGCGACCACCCGCCCACCTTCGTGCCGCTGGACCCCTTCACGGTCAACCTGGCGGACAAGGACGTGGACCGCTTCGCCCAGATCGGCATCACGCTGCAGGTCGAAGACCCGAAGTTCGCCGACCAGATCAAGGCCTACATGCCCGCCATCCGCAGCAATGTGCTGATGGTGCTGGCGCACAAGACCGCCGCCGAGCTTTTGACCCGCGAGGGCAAGGACAAGCTCGCCAAGGACATCATGCGCGAGTCGGTGCGCCCCATGGGGATCGAGCTCGATGAGGACGACGAGCACGAAGCCGCCGACGCGCCCAAGAAGAAAAAGAAGAAAAAGGCCCACGTCGAAAGCCCGGTGACGCAAGTCCTGTTCTCCAACTTCATCGTCCAGTAAGCCTGGGTCAGCAATGAATCAGCAGATCCTTTCCCAAGACGAAGTCGATGCACTGCTCCAGGGCATCACCGGCGAGAGCCAAAAGCTCGAGCAGGAAGAGGAGCAGGTCGGCGGCATACGCGAGTACAACCTCGCCAGCCAGGAACGCATCGTTCGTGGGCGCATGCCCACGATGGAAATCATCAACGAACGGTTCGCGCGCAACATCCGTGTCGGCCTGTTCAACTTCATCCGCAAGAGCCCGGAAGTCGCCATCGGCGGCATCAAGGTGCAGAAGTACAGCGCCTTCCTGCGCGAGATCGTCGTCCCGACCAACTTCAACATCGTGTCGGTGAAGCCGCTGCGCGGCAGCGGGCTGATCGTCTGCGACCCGACGCTGGTGTTCGCCGTCATCGATTCCCTGTTCGGCGGCATCGGCAAGTTCCACGCCCGCATCGAGGGCCGCGACTTCTCGCCCACCGAGCAGCGCGTCATCACCCGCATCGTCGAGGTCATCCTCGCCGAGTACCACAAGGCCTGGAAGGGCATCTATCCGCTCGAGCTGGAATACCAGCGCTCGGAGATGCAGCCCCAGTTCGCCACCATCGCCACGCCCAGCGAGATCGTCGTGTCGACCTCGTTCACGCTGGAAATCGGCGAGACCAGCGGCACCATTTATTTCTGCATCCCCTACTCGACGCTGGAACCCATCCGCGACGTGCTGTATTCGACGACGGTCGGCGACTCCTCCGAGCCGGACCGGCGCTGGATCAATCTGCTCAAGACCCAGATCCAATCGGCCGAAGTTGAACTGGTGGCGGAGCTGGGCACGGCGCCGGCCACCGTCGAGCAATTGCTGGCCTTCAAGCCGGGCGATTTCATCGAACTGGACCTGGACCCCATGATCCAGACCAAGGTGGACGGCGTGCCCGTCTTCGACTGCCACTACGGCACGTCCAACGGGCGTTATGCCCTCAAGATCGACAAGATGCTGACCGGCCCTCAAGAGAGCTGGTTGGGAGCCAAACATGAGCCCTGATTCACCCAGCCAAGAAGAACAAGACGCGATGGCGGCCGAGTGGGCCGCGGCGCTGGCCGAGGCCGCGCCCGCCCCCTCCACCGCGACCGAGGTCGTTACCGAGGTGCCGGAGCAGGTTTCCACGCCCAGCTTCGCCAACTTCACGCCGACCAGCGGCGCGGGTCCGGGCAATGACATCAACATGATCCTGGACATCCCCGTCCAGCTGACCGTTGAACTGGGCCGCACCCGCATCCCGATCAAGAACATCCTGCAACTGGCTCAGGGCTCGGTCGTGGAGCTGGACGCGCTGGCCGGCGAGCCGATGGACGTGCTGGTCAACGGCTACCTGATCGCCCAGGGCGAGGTGGTGGTCGTGAACGACAAGTTCGGCATCCGGCTGACAGACATCGTCACGCCTTCCGAGCGCATGCGCCGCCTGTCCAAGGCCGCTTGAGACCACGCCCGAGGCATGGTCTTCGGACAACCAAGGGTTTGCCGGGCCATTTAGGGGGTTCGGCAGCTCAAGTCCGTCCGCAGAATGCCGAGGCATGAATGCTTCCGGCCTGCTCCCCTTTCTCTGGTTCCTCGGCATCGTCGCGCTGATCCCGGTCGCGCTGTGGCTGCTCAAGCGCACGCCGCTGGGTGGCGCGGCGGCTGTCGGCGTGCTGCGTGTCGTGGCGCAACTGCCCACGGCGCCGAACCAGCGCATCCTCGTCGTCGAGGTCGGCCAGGGCGATGACCGCCGCTGGCTGGTGCTTGGGGCCACGGCCCAGAACATCACGACGCTGCATGTGATGCCGCCGCAGGCCGAGCCCGTCCCGCCAGCCAGCTTTGCCAAGCTGCTGAGCAAGGAGCGCCAAGATGCGTCTTAAGCCCCTGCTTGGCGCCACGTTGCTGCTCGCAGCCGGTGCCGCCTTTGCCCAAGCCCAGACGCCGCCGGCCACCGTGCCGCTGCTGATTGGGCAGGGTGCGGGCGGCAGCTACTCGGTGCCGATCCAGACGCTGCTGTTCTTCACCGCCCTGGGCTTCCTGCCCGCAGTCATCCTGATGATGACGGCCTTCACGCGCATCGCCATCGTGCTGAGCCTGATGCGCCAGGCGCTGGGCACGCAGGCCGCGCCGCCCAACCAGGTCATCGTCGGCCTGTCGCTCTTCCTGACTTTCTTCGTCATGAGCCCGACGCTGGACAAGGTCTACGCCGAGGCCTGGCAGCCCTACAGCGCCGGCACCATCCAGTTCGACGAGGCCTTGAAGCGCGCCGAGGTGCCGATGCGCGGCTTCATGCTCAAGCAGACGCGCCAGGCCGACGTGGCCCTGTTCTCGCGCCTGGCCAAGCTGGATGCCAGCGTCAAGGCCGAGGACGTGCCGTTCAAGGTGCTGGTGCCGGCCTTCGTGACCAGCGAGCTGAAGAGCGCCTTCCAGATCGCCTTCCTGATCTTCATCCCCTTCCTCGTCATCGACATGATCGTGGCGAGCGTGCTGATGAGCCTGGGCATGATGATGCTGTCGCCGGTGCTCGTCGCCCTGCCCTTCAAGCTGATGCTGTTCGTTCTTGCGGATGGATGGAATTTGCTTCTCGGTTCTCTTGCCGCGAGCTTTGTGACTTAGTCAGTTGGGGACAGAGCTGTCGGCGAGTACGCCTCCAGGTCAGTCCCGCAAAGGAAACAGATGGACGCACAACAAGTCTTCACCTTTGGCCAGCAGGGCCTGTACATGATGATGCTGGTGGCCGCACCGGTGCTCATCGTCGTGCTGCTCGTCGGCGTCGTCGTCAGCGTGATCCAGGCGGCCACGCAGATCAACGAGGCGACGCTGTCCTTCGTGCCCAAGGTCATCGCCACAGTGCTGACGCTGGCGGTCGCGGGGCCTTGGATGATGACGACGTTGGTCGAGTACATCCAAAGGACGTTGATGACCATTCCGAATGTGGTGGGGTAGCGGGTTGCTGCGATGAGCGCGGGGCTGTTCGCTGCTTTGGCTTGTCGCCACGTTGCCGGGAGTCCCGCCCGGCGGCGGGGACGGACTCCCGGCAACGTGGCGCCAACCCAAAGCACCGAACGCAGCACGTCCTCAGGCGACAGGCAATAACCGGAGCAACAAATACCAAATGTTCTCCGTCACCGAAGCCCAACTCCTCGCCTGGCTGAACCCACTCCTGTGGCCCTTCATCCGCACGCTGGCCCTGTTCGCCGGCATGCCCACCTTCAGCCAGCGCAATGTGCCGCTGCGCCTGCGCGTGGGCCTGGCCCTCTTCATCTCGGTCGCCTCCCAGCCCTCACTGCCGGCGATGCCGGTCACGCCGCTGGACTCGCTGCCCGCGCTGACGCTGCTGGTCGCCCAGCAGCTGCTGATCGGCCTGTCCATGGGCTTTGCGGTGCGCATCGTGTTCGCGGCACTGGAGTTCGCCGGCGAAATCATCGGCCTGCAGATGGGCCTGAACTTCGCCGGCTTCTTCGACCCCAGCACCGGCGCCCAGGGCACGGCCAGCGCGCGCTTCTTCGGCAGCATGGTGGCCTTCCTGTTCATCGCCATCAACGGCCATCTGCTGCTGATCAACGCGCTGATCCAGAGCTTCCACGCCTTCCCGGTCGGCGGCGAACCCTTCGCCTTCCTGCGCGTGGCCACGCCCCAGCAATGGGGGGCCGAGATCTTCAGCATCGGGCTGTGGATCGCGCTGCCGCTGATCACGATGCTGATGTTCGTCAACCTCGTGCTCGGCGTCATCTCGCGCGTCGCGCCTCAGATCGGTGTCTTCTCGGTCGGCTTCCCGCTGACCGTCAGCATCGGCCTGATCGGCATGGTGGCCACCCTGCCGCTGATGCAGACGCCGTTCATGGTGGCGCTGGAGCGTCTGCTGTCAGCATTCAGTTAGGCCTCGCGCAACGCCGTCGTCACAGGCAGCGAAGCCGCCCGCACCGCAGGGAACAGGCCACCCACGAAGCCGATGGCCAAGGCCCACTTGATACCCTCCCACAGCAGGCCCGGCGACACGGCCAGGTTGAAGCTGAGCTTGCCGACCGAGCCGGCCGCCATCGTGGAGGCCTCGTAGCCGTTGAAGATCAGCCAGGCGATGCCGCCGCCGATGAGGCCGCCGATCAAGGCCAGCAGCGTTGTCTCCAGCATCACGGCGACAACGACCGGGAGGCCGCGAAAGCCGATGGCGCGCAGCGTGGCGATCTCGCGGGCCCGCGCGGCAACGGCGGCGAACATGGTGTTCAGCGCGCCGAACACCGCCCCCACGGCCATGATGGAGCCGACCACGATGCCGATGATGCGCAGGATCTTGGTCATCTGCTCGCTCTGCTTGGCGAAGAACTCCACCGTCGTGGTCGCCTTGACCTTGAGCTGCGGGTTGTTCTCCAGCGATTCGCTGAAGGCCTTGATCGCTGCCGGGCTGTCCAGTTTCACCGTGGCTGAGTTGGCCCCGTTGCCACGCCGGTAGGCGTCGTTGACCATCGTCGCGTCGCCCCACAGTTCGGACTCCATCGCGTCGCCTGAGGCGAAGACGCCGACGACGGTCCAGGGCTGGTTGCCGAGCTTCAACGTGGCGCCCACCGTGAGCCCGTCGAACTGCCGCACCGCGCCCTTGCCGACGACCAGTTCCCGCAGGCCCGGCTGGAAAACCTTGCCCTCGACGATCTTGACATTGGGCCGCACGGTGAAGGCGGCTTCGCTGATGCCGCGCACCTGGGCGCTGCCCTGGTCGCCGGCCTTGCCGCCCTTGACCGGCAGGTTGGCCGCCACCACGGTTTCGGCCGACAGAATGGGCTCGCCCTTGGCATTGCGGGACACGCCCGGCGCCTGCCCGATCTGCACGACGTCCTCCCGCGTCAGCGACGACGACACCTCGTTGGCGGATGCGCCGCGCATGACGATGGCGGTGTCCAGGCTGCCCGAGTTGCGCAGGGTCTGCGCATAGCCCTCGGCCATGGCCAGCAGCGACACGAGCACACCCACCACGCCGGCAATGCCGACGACGATGACGGCCGAGGAGCCCAGCCGCTGCGTCAGTGTGCTGATACCCACCGAAGTGACCGAGAGCGCCTGCGCGCCGCTGCGAAAGAGCAGCATCCACAGCGCCAGCAGCGCGGCCAGCGCGAGGGCGCCATACCAAGGCATGAGGATCCACGCGGCCAGCATCAGGACGGTGAGGAGGATGAGGCCGAAGTTCTTCAGGAATTTCATGCTCATGCCCTCCCGGCCAGTGCATCGGTGATGTTGATACGCATGGCGCGCAACGCCGGCAACGCGCCGACGGCCAAGCCGAACAGCAGGGCCAGGCCCACGCCGATCATCCAGCTGTCCACCCCTGCCGCCGGCAGGTTGAGTGCGCCGCCGCTACCCTGACTGACGATGGGGCCGATGACGCTGGCCAGCCCCAGGCCGGCCGTGCCGCCGATCAGCAGCAGCAGCACCGACTCAGCCAACACCATCGAAAGCACGCTCTCACCCGAGAAGCCCAGGGTCTTCAGCACCGCGATCTCGCCGGTGCGTTCACGCACGGCCTGCATCATGGTGTTGCCGGCCAGCAGCAGCAGCGTGAAGAACACCGCACCCATGATGGAGGTGACGATGAGGTTGATGTCGGCCACCTGCTTCATCCAGCTGGACATGGCGGCTGCCTCGGTCTGGGTGCGCGTCTCGTGGTCGGAGTTGGCCGAGATCTCGTCGATGGCCTTGAGCACGCGGTCAGCCTGGTTCACATCCTTGACGCGTGTCACATACCAGCCCACCTGGCCCTGGTTCCAGGGCGTGGTGTCGTCGAAGTATTTCCAGTTCAGCAGGAACATCTGGTCCCACCAGCCGGCCGCCTTCCTGTCCGCCACGTGGATGATGCCGACGATCTGGAAGGGCCAGTTCTGGCTGCCGTTGCGGTCCGGGAAGATGGTGGACTGCATGGGCACCTGGTCGCCGACCTTCCAGCCAAATTTGCGCGCCAGGCCTTCGCCGACGAGGGCGCCATTCTTGGTCTCGGCAAAGGCCTTGCGGTGCTCGGCCGAGACTTCCATCTCGGGGTAGATGTCGAGGTAGTTGGGTGCGACGGCGAAACTGAAGACCGCGTTCTCGGGCTTTTGGTAGGCGCCGCCGAACCAGTTGGCGAAGGCCACATCCTTGACGCCGTCGATCTGCGAGATGCGTGCGCCCAGCGACATCGGCAGCAACTGGATGAAGCTGAGCTTGGAGCCCGTCTGCAACCGTTGGGCGCCGTTGGCACTCTTGCCGGCCTGGTCGAAGCCGACACGCACCGCGTCCAGCAAGCCGAACAGCAGGAAGGCCGTGATGATGGACACCAGGGTCAGGAAGGTCCGGCCCTTGCGCCGGAACAGCGCCGCCCAGATGAGATGAAGGTATTTCATGCCAGCCTCCGCAGAGCCGTCTCAAAGAGGCTGGACGCCCCCTCGGGGGGCAGCGAACAAAGTGAGCGTGGGGGCATCATCTGCTCCTTCAAGCGGTGGCTTCGGTTACCAGCGTGCCCTTGTCCAGATGCAGCGTGTGGCTCGCTCGGGCCGCGGCGCGCGGGTCGTGGGTGACCATGACGATGGTCTTGCCATGATCGCGGTTGAGGGCCTGCAGCAGCGTCAGCACATCCTCGGCGGATTGCCGGTCCAGGTCGCCGGTGGGTTCGTCGCAGACCAGCAGCGTTGGGTCCGACACGATGGCCCGCGCGATGGACACGCGCTGCTGCTGGCCGCCCGACAGCTCGGTCGGCTTGTGCGAGGCGCGGTCCGCCAGGCCAACGAGCTGCAGCGCAATCGCCGCGCGCTTCTTGCGCTCGCCGGCCGACAGCTTGGTCAGCAGCAGCGGCAGCTCGACATTCTTCTGCGCCGACAGCGTGGGCATCAGGTTGTAGAACTGGAACACGAAGCCGACGCGCGAGGCGCGCCACTTGGCCAGCGCCGCGCCGGACAGCTTGTCGATACGTTCACCGCCAACGCTGATGGCGCCGCCGCTGGGAGCGTCCAGGCCGCCAATGAGGTTGAGCAGCGTGGTCTTGCCGGAGCCCGAGGGGCCCATCAAAGCAAGGAAGTCGCCCTGCTGCACATCCAGCTCGATGTGGTGGAGCACTTCCACCTTCTGCTTGCCACGGGTGTAGACCTTGGACAGGTCACGGATCTCGATCAGTGCGCTCATCTCTTCAGTCCTTCTTCACGATGTTGGAACCCTGCTTCAGTTCGGTGGGCGGCGACAGCACGACCGTCTCGCCCGCCTTCAATCCGCTGGTGACCAGCTTGAACTTGCCCGCGTCGGCGCCGAGCTTCACGGCGCGCTGCTCCGCGCGATCGTCATGGGCGACGAACACGGCGTCGCCGCCGTCGCGCTGCACCAGGGCCTCCGGCGGCAGCAGCACGCCGGGTACCGGTTTGGCTTCGGTCTTGGGCTTGGCCGCCAGGAAACTCACGCGCACGCCCATGTCGGGCACCAGACGTTCGTCCTTCTTTTCCAGTGCCACACGCACCTTGACCGTGGCCTTGCCACGATCGGCGCTCGGGATGACGGCAACGACATGGGCCGGGATCTTCCAGTCCGGGTAGGCGTCGAGAACGGCTTCGCAGGGCATGTCGGGCTTGACCTGGGCGATGTAGGCCTCGTTGACGTCGACGTTCACCTCCAGCGAGTCCATGTCGACGATGGTGCCCACGCCGGTACGGGTAAAACCCCCGCCGGCGGACAGCGGCGAGATGATCTCGCCCACCTGCGCCGCGCGGGCCGTGACGACGCCGTCAAACGGCGCCCGCACGGTGGCGTAGTCGAAGTTGACGCGCGCCTGCCGCGCCTGGGCCTGGGCGGCCTCGATCTGGCGCTGAGACGCTTCCATCTGCGCGGACACGGTCTTCACCGCCGTGGCCGCCTGCTCGCGCGACTGGCGCGTCGTCATGCCGCTGGCGTTCAGCTCGGCCTGGCGGCGCTCGTCGGCCTGGGCCTGGGCGAGCTGGGCGCGCACCTGGCCGAGATTGGCTTCGGCCGTGCGGATCTGCGCCTCGGCCGCGGCGAGGCCGGCCTTCAAGCCGGTGTCATCGAGCCGGGCCAGGACCTGCCCCTTCTTGACCTTGAAGCCCTCGTCGATGAGCACCTCAGTCAGCGTGCCGGTCATCTGGGCCGAGACGGTCGCCATGCGGCGCGCCGTCACATAACCCGTCGCCTGCAGGACCGCATCGGCGCTGGCGCCCTGACCGTTGGCGCGAACCGTGACCGTCTGCACCGGGATCGGCTTGTTCCCCGACAGCCACCACCAGGCCCAGGCGCCGCCCGCGGCCAGCAGCACGACGGCCACCACCAGGGCCCAGACCCACTTGGGCGGCCCGCCGTCGCCATGGTCCTCGCGATGCGCACCGTCGATGCGCAACTCTTTCAGCAATCCGGTATCGATGACACGCCCCCTTGAACAGTTGGCTTGGGCGGACCCTCAGGCCCGCAGCAGCACCGGTCTTTCGACCACCCATTTGGAACCGGGGCGGATTGTGCAGTGGCTGCTGCCACAGCATGTCATCAATCGATGGACGGCGGCTGGCGGTGGCGAATCGACAGCCAGGGGCGATGAACGGCGGCCGTCAGGCCTGGCGTGCCGGCGTCATTCAGCTGGCGACGAGTCCGTTGCGGATGGCATAGACCGTCAATTCGGAGTTGTTGCTCAGGCCCAGTTTCTCCAGCATGCGGGCACGGTAGACGCTGACGGTCTTGGGGCTGAGCATCAGCTCCTCGGCGATGTCGGACAGCCGCTTGCCCGAGGCGATCATGACCAGGGTCTGCAGCTCGCGGTCGGAGAGCTTGTGGTGGGCCTGCTCGGTGACGGGCGCGGTCAGGCTTTCGACCAGCATCTGCGCGATCTCGGGCGTTACATATTTTCGGCCCTGGGCCACGGTGCGCACGGCCTGCACCAGCGTGGCGGGGTCGCCGCCCTTGTTGACATAGCCATAGGCGCCGGCCTTGAGCGCGCGGATGGCGTACTGGTCCTCGGGATACATGGACACGATCAGCGTGCGTACCGGGTTGCCCTCGTCCTTGAGCACATGCAGCACGTCCAGGCCGGAGCGGCCGGGCATGTTGATGTCCAGCACCAGCACGTCGCAGGGGTTGTCCTTGCCCAGGGTGTGCAGCAGGCCGCGCAGCTCGGTGTAGTCGCCGGCCTCGCCAATGACCTCGATGTCCTGGGCATCCGCCAACGTGTCACGGATGCCGCGGCGGATCAGGCCGTGGTCGTCGCAGAGGATGACCTTGATCACGCGCGTCCCCAGATGGATTGGCCGTCATCCTTGCCGAAGTCGGTCGAGTCGTCCAGTGCGTCGATGGCGTCCTGGGCCAGCGGCACGGTCAGGATCAGGCTGGTGCCGCCGCCCGGCGGGCTGGACAAGTCGACCCAGCCGCCCACCGTCGCGGCGCGCTCGTGCAGGCCACGGATGCCGAAGGACCGCTCCTTGGCGAGGTCGCCCCGCCCCATGCCGCGCCCGTTGTCGCGGATCTCCAGCGTCAGCACGCCGGAGTCCTGGCTGAGTTCGATGTCGACCCGGGTCGCCAGCGCATGCTTGGATACATTGGTCAGCGCCTCCTGCGCCGTGCGGTAAGCCACCAGCGGCACGCCGGAGGGCAGCGCCAGCCGCTCTTCGCCGATGCGCAGGCCAGCCTCGATGCCGGTGCGGCGTTCGAAACGGGCCGTCATCCACTGCAGGGCGGCAACCAGGCCCTGCTCCAGGATAGCCGGACGCAGGTTGTGCATGATGCGCTGGCTGGCCTCGATGGCGGCATTCACGGTCTCCAATGCCGCGGCAACGCGCTGGCGCACCTCAGGCTCCTGGGCATGGCGGTCGATCCAGGCGAGGTCGAACTTGACGGCGGTCAACGACCCGCCGACGTCGTCATGGATCTCCCGCGCGATGGCGGCCCGCTCCAGTTCGACGCTGGTCTGCAGGTGGCCGGCCAGCTGGTGCAGGCGCTGCTTGGACTTGACCAGTTCGTGATCGGCGGCCACACGGGCCTTTTCGTTCTCGGCGGCGTCGATGGCATGCAGCAGGGCCGGTGCCAGCCGGTTCAGGTTGTTCTTCAGCAGGTAGTCGGAGGCGCCATTGCGCATCGCGCCAACGGCGGTGTCCTCGCCGATCTCGCCGGAAACGAGGATGAAGGGCGTCAGCAAATGGCGTGCCTTCACCGCCTCCAGCACATCCAGGCCCGAGTAGCCAGGCAGGTTGTAGTCCGAGATGATGGCGTCCCAGGGGCGCTCCAGCGCGGCCAGCACGGCGGGCAAGGCGTCCAGCCTCTGCATCTCGACCTTGAGCCCCGCACGGCCGAGCTGGGCAAGGATGAGTTGATGGTCGAGTTCGGAGTCCTCGACATGCAGCACACGCAGGACCCGGGGCGCCTGCTCCACAGCAGAAATCGTCATGGGGGCGCAGTATGCCGCCGCTCGCGGCAGGTGGCCCGGCGCCACACTCGACGCGGGTCAGAGCGGTAATACGGCTCGTTCTCGTGACATCTCCAGGTCGACAGGGGCCGAAAAAGGAGTGAACATGCCATGATGCATTCGCCCTGAGGGTATCCACAGGGCTGGGACAAGAAGCAGCATCCCCTCGCGGAGACACGATGCAGACAGAACCTTCCACCGCCGCCGAATTCGATGGAGCCGTGGCCGCCATGCCGCTGCTGGCGGCCGCGGAACTGCAGGATCACCTGATGACGGTGACGAACGACCTTGAGCGCCTGCAGCGCCTTCTCGACGATGCCGGTGAAGCCCTGTCCACGCATTTCTACAGCGCGTCCGGCGAGGTCATGTCCCTGCTCAGCAGCAGCGACGGCACGCCGGCCTCCGAAGGCCTCAAGCAGATCATGCAGGACATTGCCGGCGCCATCACCGCGCTGCAGTTCCAGGACATGGCGACCCAGCTCATCGCTCACACCAGCCAGCGCCTGCGCAACTGCGCCGACCAATTGGCCCGCGACGCCTTCGGTGCGGATGATGAGGACGGCGCGGCCGTCGTCGAGATCGCACCGCTGCGGCCCAACCCGGTCACGCAGGATGAGATGGACGCCGGCTCCATCGAACTTTTCTGAATCCCCCCAAGCTAAATTCAGCCCCCAGGCAACGTTCTCTCGGAGAAAACTCAAATGCACTCAATCCTCGCTGTCGACGATTCGGCCTCGATGCGCCAGATGGTGGCCTTCACGCTCAAGAACGCCGGCTTCAACGTGGTGGAAGCTGTGGATGGGCAGGACGCCTGGGAGAAATCGGGCCAGCGTGATTTCGACCTGGTGCTGACCGACCAGAACATGCCGCGCATGGATGGCATCAGCCTGACCAAGAAGCTGCGCGAGAACCCCAAGTTCAAGACCACGCCCATCCTGATCCTGACCACCGAGTCCAGCGATGCGATGAAGCAGGCGGGCCGGGCTGCCGGCGCCACCGGCTGGCTGGTCAAGCCCTTTGACCCGGCCAAGCTGATCGAAGTGATCGGCAAGGTCATTCGCTGAAGTTCGGTCCACCGGAGCAACAGCCATGGGCGACATGACCACAGAAGGCGCCAGCATCAGTGCTGGCATCGACCTCAGCCAGTTCTACCAGGTCTTCTTCGAGGAAGCCGGCGAGAACCTCGACAACATGGAGCGGCTGCTGCTCAATGTGAACGTCGAGGCGGCCGACGACGAGGAGTTGAACGCCATCTTCCGCTGCGCCCACTCCATCAAGGGTGGCGCGGCAACCTTCGGCTTCAGCGATGTCGCCGAGCTGACCCACCAGATGGAGACGCTGCTGGACAAGCTGCGCCGCCACGAGCTGCAGCCCAATGCCGCCATGGTGGACGTGCTGCTGCAGTCCGGCGACGCGCTGCGCACCCAGCTCGCCCGCCATCAGGGCTCGGGCGGCGACGTATTCGACACGACCGACCTGCTGGTCAGCATCAAGAGCTTCGTCGAAGGCGGCGGCGCGCCCGCACCTGCGGCAGCCGCTCCGGCACCCAAGGCGGCAGCCGCGCCCGCTGCCGCCGCGCCCGCCGTACCGCTCAAGTCCGGCGCGCGCCTGCTGGAGCTGCAGGTCGGCCCGCTGACCGACCTCAGCCTGGCCGACAACCTGGTCGAGCTGTTCAAGGAAATCACCGACCTCGGCAACATCGAGCCGCTGGACGCCGGCCAGAGTTCCGACGGCATGCGCCGCTTCAAGGTGCTGACCAGCTCGACCGACAACGACCTGCTGGACCTCTTCACCTTCCACGTCGCCCGCGAGCAGGTCAAGCTGATCCCGCTCGGCCCCGGCTTCGGCTTCTACGACGGTGCGCCCGGCGCACCACCGGCCGAGGCACCGTCCGCCGACCCCGGCTACGGCTTCTTCGATGACGCCCCCGGCGTGCCCGAAAGTGTCGCTGCGGCAGCGCCCGCCGCGGAGGCCGCGCCCACGGCCGCCATCGTGCCGACCCGCCCCGCCACGCCGGTCGCCAAGGCCGAGGCCAAGCCCGCGGCCATGGACCAGACGACGCTGCGCGTGTCGATCGAGAAGGTCGACCAGCTCATCAACCTCGTCGGTGAACTCGTCATCACCCAGGCCATGCTGGCCCAGAACAGCCGCGAACTCGACCCGGCGATGTACCAGCAGCTGACCTCGGGCCTGGCCGACCTGGAGCGCAACACGCGCGACCTGCAGGAATCGGTCATGTCGATCCGGATGATTCCGATGTCGACGGTCTTCAACCGCTTCCCGCGCATGCTGCGCGACCTGGCGGCCAAGTTGGGCAAGAAGGTCGAACTGGTCACCCAGGGTGAAGCCACCGAACTGGACAAGAGCCTGGTCGAGAAGATCACCGACCCGCTGACCCACCTGGTGCGCAACAGCTGCGACCACGGCATCGAGATGCCGGAAGACCGCACCGCCCGCGGCAAGCCCGAGCAAGGCACGATCACGCTGGTCGCTTCCCACCAGGGCGGCAGCATCGTCATCGAGGTTCGCGACGACGGCCGCGGCCTGAACCGCGACAAGCTCATCAAGAAGGCGCGTGAGAAGGGCATCGACGCGCCGGACACGATGACCGACGCCGAGTGCTGGAGCCTGATCTTCGCGCCCGGCTTTTCCACCGCCGATGTGGTCACCGACGTGTCCGGCCGCGGTGTCGGCATGGACGTTGTAAAGAAGAACATCACGTCGCTGGGCGGCACGGTCGAGATCGACTCGGCGGAAGGCTACGGCATGAAGGTGTCCGTGCGCCTGCCGCTCACACTCGCCATCATGGACGGCATGAGCGTGGGCGTTGGCGACGAGTGCTACATCCTGCCGCTGTCCTCCGTCGTCGAATCCTTCCAGGTGCAGTCCGACACCATCAAGACCGTCGCCGGCTCCGGCCGCGTCGTCGAGGTGCGTGACGAGTACATGCCCGTCATCGAGCTTGAGAAGGTGTTCGACGTGCCGCGCTTCGACTTCGAGCATGTCAGCTCCATCATGGTCGTCGTCGAGGCCGAAGGCGGCCGCGTCGCGCTGCTGGTGGACGAACTGCTCGGCCAGCAGCAGGTCGTCGTCAAGAACCTCGAAGCCAACTACCGCAAGGTCAATGACGTGTCCGGCGCCACCATCATGGGCGACGGCCGCGTGGCCTTGATCCTGGACGTCGGCAGCCTTGTGCGTCGTTCGCGCCATTGAACCATCACACACATAACTAGGAGGTCTGCATGGAAGCCAGCAACGTCCCTGCCCTGCGCCAACCCGGTGCCCTCAGCGCCAAGGCCCATGGCCCCAAGAGCGGCGAGTACCTGACCTTCCGCCTGGGCTCCGAGGAATACGGCATTGACATCCTGAAGGTGCAGGAGATCCGTTCCTACGAGCAGCCCACGCGCATCGCCAATGCGCCGGACTTCATCAAGGGTGTCGTCAACCTGCGCGGCGTCATCGTGCCCATCGTCGACCTGCGCCTGAAGCTGAACTGCCCGAGCGCCGAGTACAACAGCTTCACGGTCGTCATCGTGCTGAACGTGAAGAACCGCGTCGTCGGCGCCGTCGTGGATTCGGTCTCGGACGTGCTGGAGCTGAGCCGCGACGCGATCAAGCCGGCCCCCGAGTTGAGCTCGGCGTCGGTGGATACCAGCTTCATCACCGGCATCGGGTCCGTCGGCGACCGCATGTTGATCCTGATGGACATCGAAGGCCTGATGAGCAGTGCCGAGATGGGCCTGATGGAAGCGGCCATCGCCGCTTGACCGCCCTGCCCTGATTCCTGTTCACGTGCCCCCGCAACGAGGCGGGGTGTGCGGAGCCTTGCTTGCTTTGGCCCCTGGAGATTCGCATGAGTCAGCCCAACAACTCCATTGCCCGCCAGGTGTCTCTGACCGGCGCAGTCGCCGTTGCAGTGGTGCTGCTGGGTGTCAGCCTTATCGTCGGCACACTGCTGAAGCGGTCCGCCAATGACCAGGTGCAGACCTGGGTGGGCGACAAGGCCGAGTCGCTGATCGACGCGATGCAGGCGATGGACGACGTCGCCGCCAAGCAGATCCAGCGCAGCTTCGGCTCCTTCCGCCAGGATTTCGGCCCCAGCTTCACGCTGGACGAAGCCACCGGCGACCTGCGCGACTGGGGCCCCAAGCTCAATGGCAACTTCACCCAGGTCGACAAGTTCGCGGCCGTCAACGGCGGCGTGGCCACCGTCTTCGCGGCCAAGGGCGACGACTTCGAACGCATCACGACCTCGCTGAAGAACGAGAAGGGCGAGCGTGCCATGGGCACGCTGCTGGGCAAGCAGCACCCTGCCCATGCCACGGTTTCCGCCGGCAAGCCCTACACCGGCCGGGCGCTGCTGTTCGGCCGCGCCTACATGACGCATTACGAGCCGATCAAGAGCGACGCCGGCAAGGTTATCGGCATCCTCTTCGTCGGCTTCGACCTCGACGCCTTCGAGCTCGCCATGGACCGCATGGCCGGCAGCGCCAAGTTCTTCGAGCACGGCGGCACCTATATCGTGGCCGTGCCCAAGGACCCGACCAAGGCCCTGCTCGCCGCCCACCCGTCGGCCAAGGGCAAGCTGCTGTCCAGCGTCGCACCCGGCTTCGAGAAGACGCTGGCCGAACAGACCGCCAGCGCCGTCGTGCTGGACGACGTGCCCGATGTGCTGGGCAACGGCAAGACCGACAACTTCGCCGTGGCGCGCAAGAGCGAGAAGACCGGCTACTGGGTCGTCGCCCAGGTCTCACGCGGCGAGGCTCAGGCCGCCGGCCGCACGACGCTGTGGTTCTTCTGGGGCGCCCTCGCACTGACTGCCGTGGGCCTGGGCTTCGGGTTGATGTGGATGATGCGCCGTTGGGTCGCACAGCCGCTGGCCTCGCTGCAGAAGGCCGTCGGCGCGATTGCCGAGGGCGACCTGACCCAGTCGGTCAGCAGCAGTCGCAACGACGAGATCGGCTCACTGATCCAGGACACCGAGGGCATGCGCCAGCGCCTGGCCACCACCATCGGCACGGTGCGCAACTCGGTCGACAGCATCGGCACGGCCAGCACCGAGATCGCGACCGGCAACCTGGATTTGAGCCAACGCACCGAGCAGACAGCCAGCAACCTGCAGAACGCTGCTTCGTCCATGAGCGAGCTGACCGGCACCGTGCGGCAGACCGCTGACTCGGCCCGCACCGCCAATCAGCTCGTGCAGTCCGCCGTGGCGGCCGCGACACGCGGTGGCGAGGTCGTCGGCCAGGTCGTCACGACCATGGACGAGATCAATGTCGCCAGCAAGAAGATCTCCGACATCATCGGCACCATCGACGGCATCGCCTTCCAGACCAACATCCTGGCGCTGAACGCCGCCGTGGAAGCGGCGCGCGCCGGCGAGCAGGGCCGCGGCTTCGCGGTCGTGGCCGGCGAGGTGCGTTCCCTGGCCGGCCGCAGCGCGGAGGCGGCCAAGCAGATCAAGGCGCTGATCGGCAACAGCGTCGAGCGCGTCGAGAACGGCGCCCGCCTGGTGCAGACGGCCGGCACGACGATGGGCGAGATCGTCTCCAGCGTGCAGCGCGTGCAGGACATCATTGGCGAGATCAGCTCGGCCGCCACCGAGCAGAGCGAGGGCATCAATTCGGTCAACACCTCGGTCGTGCAACTCGACCAGATGACGCAGCAGAACGCCGCCCTGGTGGAAGAGTCCGCCGCCGCGGCCGAGAGCCTGAAGGAGCAAGCCCAGCGCCTTGTCGAGGCCGTCGCCGTGTTCCGCGTGGCCGGCAGCGAGCCGCAGCGCAGGGCCAGCGTCCCGGCACCGACGAAGGCGCACGCACCCGCTCCAAAGGCCGCAGCACCCAAGGCACCTTTCAAGGCGGCAGCACCCAAGCCCGCTGCCGCGAAGCCCGCCTCCGTCGTCGCGCCCCGCCCTGCCCCGGCACCGGCACCGGCGGCCGCCGAAGGCGACTGGGAAACCTTCTGAGCCCTGGGCGCTCCTTGTTGATGCCCGCCTAGGGCGCCATGGCCTTGAGCGTGGCAACTGCCACCGCGCGGACGGCTTTGTCGGCCTCGACGTCCTCGCTGGCGTTGCTGGTCACCAGCACGGCATCTTCGGTGTCCGGCTTCAGCACGATGAGGGCGAACCAGGCCTGATTGCTGCCGGTGTGGGCGAGGTGGCGGGCGTTCACGCCGGCCATGCTGTTCTGCGCCCGCCAACCAAGCGCAAACTTGCCGCCTTCACGCGCCGGTTGGTGCAACAGGTGGTAGGTCTGCGCCTTCAGCAGCTTGCCGCGTCCGTGCTCGCCGGCCATCTGGTCGACCGCGAACTTGGACCAGTCTTCCAGCGACATGGTGATGCCCCCGGCCGGCGCAATGACGGCGGGGTTGTCCGCCTCCACGCCTTCGACGGGTTCGCCAGCCTTGTGCCCCAAGGGCTGGCCGCGGTGGGTGGCACCAAACCCCGCGCTGCGCAGGCCCAGCGGCTCGAACAGCTCGCGTTGCAACAGGGTCTCGTAGGGCAAGCCAGCGGCGCGCTCGGCGGCCAGGCCGGCGATCAGCACACCCGAGTTCGAGTAGCCGTCGCCGGCACCGCGTGCAAAGGCGGGAGGCTGCGCCAACGCGATGCGGGCGAAGGCCAGGCGCTGTTCGTGCAAAGGGCGCTTGTCTTTGTAGAACACCGCCATCCAGGATTCATCAATGTCCGCTTGCAGGCCGGCCTGGTGTGCGAGCAGGTCACGCAGGGTGACGTCACGATAGGCGGCCTGCATGTCCACGGCCAGCTCGGGTAGCAACTGACTCAGCGGGGCGTCCCAGGACAACACGCCCCGTTCCACCAGCCGCGCGACCATCGTGGCCGTCATGGCCTTGCCGTTGGAGCCGAGGTGCCAGACATCGCCCGGCCGGACCGGTTCGGCGTCGCCCTTGGCGCGCAGGCCGGCCACCACAAGCTCCGTCACCTGGCCACCGCGTATCACCACGGCGCCCATGGCGGGCACCTTGCCGCCCACGCTGGTTTCGAGGCGAGCCTGCAGACCGAGGGTGGGCGCCGCCTTGACCGCAGACGCGGGCGCCTGCGGCGCATCGGCTGCAAGGACTGTGAACGAGGCGGCGCATGCGGCCAGGGCGATCGCGCAGATTCTGTGGTTCATCACGGGGTTTCTTCTGTTCTGGACACACCGATCCCGCGGCTCGACACGGCGAGGCAGGACCGCCCGCCATGCGGCATGGGGAGGGTTGGAGGGCCGGCGCAGTGTTGTCGGCGCCCTCCTCGCGGGCCAGCACTTGCCGACGAAACGCACGATCGTCGGCATGGTCGGCAGCTTGCTGCCCCAGGCCGTATCCATCAAAGAAAAAGGCCCGCGATCAGCGGGCCTGTTCAGGGCGAGGGCCAGGTGTTGACTACACGCGCTCAGCCACCCAGCCCGCCACGCTCTGCAGCGCCGCGGCCACGCCGGCCGGCTGCGTGCCGCCGGCCATGGCAAGGTCGGGCTTGCCGCCGCCCTTGCCGCCCACCTGCTGGGCGACGAAGTTGACGAGCTCGCCGGCCTTGACCTTGCCCACGCTGTCGGCGGTCACGCCGGCCGCCAGCTGGACCTTGTCGCCGTCGACCGCGGCCAGCACGATGGCCGCCGTCTTCAGCTTGTCCTTGAGCTTGTCCATGGTCTCGCGCAGCGTCTTGGCGTCGGCGCCTTCCAGCTTGGCGGCCAGCACCTTGATGCCACCCACGTCCACGGCCTGGGCCAGCAGCTCATCGCCCTGGGCCGATGCCAGCTTGCTCTTGGCAGCGGTGAGTTCCTTCTCCAGCGACTTGATCTGGTCCAGCACCGCGTGCAGGCGAGCGCCCAGCTCGTGCGGCGAGGTCTTGAGCGTCATGGCCGCGCCCTGCACCGTGGTTTCCAGCGACTGCAGATAGGCCAGCGCGTTGTCGCCGGTGACGGCTTCGACGCGGCGGATGCCCGCTGCCACGCCTGACTCGGCCACGATCTTGAACAGGCCGATGTCGCCCGTGGCCTTCACGTGGGTGCCGCCGCAGAGCTCCTTGGAGGAGCCGATGGACAGCACCCGCACGGTCTCGCCGTACTTCTCGCCGAACAGCATCATGGCGCCCGACTTCTGCGCGTCGTCCAGCGCCATGACCTGCGCTTTGGCGCCGGCATTGCCCAGGATCTCGGCATTCACGAGCGACTCGACCTCGCGGATCTCCTCGGCCGTCATCGGCGCGTTGTGCGCGAAGTCGAAGCGCGTGCGCTCGGCGTTCACCAGCGAGCCCTTCTGCTGCACGTGGGCACCCAGCACCTCGCGCAGGGCCTTGTGCATCAGGTGGGTGGCGCTGTGGTTGCGCACGGTCTTGGCGCGGCGCTCGGCGTCAACGCGGGCAACGAACACATCGCCCACCTTGACCGAGCCTTCCACGACCTGGCCATGGTGGCCGAACACATCGGCCTGGATCTTGACCGTGTCCGCGACGACGACGCGCGTCGTGCCGTTGCGCAGCTCGCCGGCGTCGCCGACCTGGCCGCCGCTCTCGGCGTAGAAGGGCGTGTGGTCGAGCACGATGACGGCATCGTCGCCGGCCTGCGCCTCGTTGACCTGAGCGCCATCGACGTAGATGGCCGTCACCTTGCTGTGCTCGCAGACGAGGTGCTCGTAGCCGTGGAACTCGGTCGGCGCGCCGCTGTAGGCCAGGCCTTGCGCCATCTTGAACTTGCCGGCGGCGCGGGCGCGGTTCTTCTGCTCGTCCAGCAGTTCGTTGAAGCGCGTCTCGTCCACCGTCACGCCGCGCTCGCGGCAGACGTCGGCGGTCAGGTCGACCGGGAAGCCGTAGGTGTCGTGCAGCTTGAAGGCCGTGTCGCCATCGACGTTGCCGCCCTTGGCGAGGGCTGCTTCGAGGATTTCCATGCCGGTGGCGATGGTCTGGAAGAAGCGCTCCTCCTCCTGCTTCAGCACATCGGTGACGCGGGCCTGCGCCTGGCGCAGCTCGGGGTAGGCCTCGCCCATCTCGGCACTCAGCGCCGCGACCAGCTTGTGGAAGAACGGCGTGCGTGCACCTAGCTTGTAGCCGTGGCGGATGGCGCGGCGGGCGATGCGGCGCAGCACATAGCCGCGGCCGGCGTTGCCGGGAATGACACCGTCGACGATGGTGAACGAGCAGGCGCGGATGTGGTCGGCGATGACCTTCAGCGACGGGCTGGTGGCGTCACAGTCGCCACCACCGGCCGCGTCCACAGCCTTCTTGGCCGCAGCCAGCAGCGTCACGAAGGTGTCGATCTCATAGTTGGAATGCACATGCTGCAGAACCGCAGCCAGGCGCTCCAGGCCCATGCCCGTGTCCACGCTGGGCTTGGGCAGCGGGTGCATCACGCCGTCTTCAGTCCGGTTGAACTGCATGAAGACGTTGTTCCAGATCTCGATGTAGCGGTCGCCGTCCTGCTCGGCCGAGCCCGGGGGGCCGCCAGCGACGTCGGGGCCGTGGTCGTAGAAGATCTCGGTGCAGGGGCCGCAGGGGCCCGTGTCGCCCATCATCCAGAAGTTGTCGGACATGTAGCGCGCGCCCTTGTTGTCGCCGATGCGCACGATGCGCTCGGCGGGCACGCCCACGGTCTTGTTCCAGATGTCGTAGGCCTCGTCGTCTTCCTCGTAGACGGTGACCCAGAGCTTGTCGGCCGGCAACTTGAAGTTGACCGTTAGCAGCTCCCAGGCATAGCTGATCGCGTCCTTCTTGAAATAGTCGCCGAAGCTGAAGTTGCCCAGCATCTCGAAAAAGGTGTGATGGCGCGCCGTGTAGCCGACGTTGTCCAGGTCGTTGTGCTTGCCGCCGGCGCGGATGCACTTCTGGCTGGTGGTGGCGCGTGAGTAGGCGCGCTTGTCAAAGCCCAGGAACACGTCCTTGAACTGGTTCATGCCGGCGTTCGTGAACAGCAGCGTCGGGTCGTCACCCGGCACGACGGGGCTGGACGCGACGATCTGGTGGCCTTTCGACTCGAAGAACTTCAGAAAGGTCTGGCGGATCTCGGCGGCTTTCATCCGGGGTTTCCTGGAAAAGGTCTGTGACAAGGAGCGGCGATTGTAGAGAGGGGGCTTTACATCGCCCGGGTAGAGTGCCTCTCAATTCGATTGGAGAACCTTGATGGACGCGAATTCGCCGCTGGAGGCGCTCGAGAATCCCGGTCTGCTGCGCACGCAGGCCCTGATCAATGGCGAATGGGTCGGCGGCTCCGCCACGTTTGCGGTCAACGATCCGGCTACCGGCCGCGAACTGGCCCAGGTGCCCAACCTCGGCCGCGCCGACGCCGATTCAGCCATCGCCGCCGCCGCCAATGCGCTGAACGCCTGGCGCTCCAAGCCGGCCAAGGAGCGCGCCGCGGTGCTGGTGCGCTGGCAGCAACTGCTGGTCAAGCACGCCGACGACCTAGCCCGGCTGATGACGGCCGAGCAGGGCAAGCCGCTGGCCGAAGCGCGCGGCGAAGTCATCTATGGCGCCAGCTTCCTCGACTGGTTCGCCGAGGAGGGCAAGCGCGTCTACGGCGAGACCATCCCGACGACCGACCCAACCAAGCGCTACCTGGTCATCAAGCAGGCCGTCGGCGTCTGCGCGGCCATCACGCCGTGGAACTTCCCGTTGGCGATGATCACGCGCAAGGTCGCCCCGGCCCTGGCCGCCGGCTGCACCGTCATCATCAAGCCGGCCGAGGCGACGCCGCTGACGGCCCTGGCTGCTGCCGAACTGGCCCAGCAGGCCGGCATGCCGGCCGGCGTGCTGAACGTGCTGACGGCGGACTCCCAGCAGTCCATCGAGATCGGCCAGGTGCTGTGCGAGAGCGATGTCGTGCGCCATCTGTCCTTCACCGGCAGCACGGAGGTCGGCCGCATCCTGATGAAGCAGTGCGCGCCGTCGATCAAGAAGCTCAGCCTGGAGCTGGGCGGCAATGCGCCCTTCATCGTCTTTGACGACGCCGACCTCGACTCCGCCGTGGAAGGCGCCATCGCCAGCAAATACCGCAACGCCGGCCAGACCTGCGTCTGCGCCAACCGCATCTATGTGCAGGCGGGTATCTACGACGCCTTCCTGGAGAAATTCGCGGCCAAGGTCGCGGCGCTGAAGACAGGTAATGGGTTTGATGCCGGCATCAATGTCGGGCCGCTGATCGACGCTGCAGCGCTGGAAAAGGTCGAGACCCATGTCGCCGACGCCATCGCCTTGGGTGCCAAACTGCTGGCGGGCGGCAAGCGCATCGAGACCGCCGGCGGCAACTTCTTCGAGCCGACGCTGCTGGCCGATGCGACGCCGCAGATGCTGTGCTCGCGCGAGGAGACCTTCGGCCCGGTGGCGCCCATCTTCAAGTTCCAGACCGAAGAGGACGCGATCCGGTTGGCCAACTCCACCGAGTTCGGCCTGGCCAGCTATTTCTACAGCCGCGACATCGGCCGCATCTTCCGCGTCGGCGAGGCGCTGGAGTACGGCATGGTGGGCGTCAACACCGGGTTGATCTCGACCGCCGAGGTGCCGTTCGGCGGTGTGAAGCAATCGGGCCTGGGCCGCGAGGGCGGGCGCCAGGGCATCGAGGACTATGTCGAGGTGAAGTACCTCTGCCTGGGCGACATCCACCGCTGAAAACCAGGCCCCGGCAACAAAAAAACCGCGAGGCAGCTTCTGGCTGCACTCGCGGTTGCCGAACCGACTGACCGGGCCTTGTGCACCCGGCAGTCAAGCTACTTACTCGAAATCCACGCTGAAGGTCAGCGAGGTGAAGCGCGGGGCACCGAGGTAGTAGAACTCGGTGCTGGCAGATTGCGATGCGGTCGAGCCATTCGTCGTCCGCAGCGGCGTTGCCTGCGTGTTGGTCAGGATCGAAGACGCGCTGCGGTACTTCGCATTGCCGATGTTGCTGACGTTCAGGCGCAGTTGGGCGTTCTTCAGCTGCGAGCCGAAGTTGCCGAACTTGAAGCCGGCGTCCAGGTCACCCGTGGTGTAGGCGGGGGCGGCTTCCTGGTTCATCAGGTCCACGTACTGCGAGCCGGTGTACTTGCCCTTCAGGCGCACATAGACCGGGCCTTGTTCGTATTGCACGGACAGGGCGGCCATCTTCTTGGGCGTCTTGCCGAACTCCTTGTCCTTGATCGGCAGGAAGCCGGTAGCGGTCAGCTGCAGATCGTCCGTGATCTTGCTCTTCTGCAGCGTCAGCGAGCCATAGGCCGAGAAGCCGCCGAAGACGCCGCTGCCGACTTCCATCTCCAGGCCACGGTTCTTCACGCCGCCGGCATTTACATAGGTGGTGACCAGGGTATTCGGGTCCGTCGCCGAGACCTGGCGGTTCTTGAAGTCTGAGCTGAACAGCGTAGCCGTGAACGAGATGTCCTTCGACTGGAAGCGGTAGCCGCCGTCGATCATCGTCGACGTTTCCGGCTTGACCTCTACAAAGGGCTGGACCGGGCCGCCGTTGACGGAAGCTACATAGACGCCGCTGGAGCTGACCTGATAGGCATAGTTCGGTGGTGCGCGGAAGTTCTTCGCGGCATTCAGGAAGACATGCTGTTTGCTGTCCAGGTTGAAGCGGGCACCGATTTGCGGCAGCGCCTTGCGGAACGAACGCGTAATGTTGAAGTCTTGGTAGACGTTGGCGCCCTTGGTATAGACGCCATTGACCAGCGTGTAGGTCGGGACCGGGGTCTCGCTAGCGTAGTTGGTCACGTCACGCGTCACATGCGGCAGGCGCAGGCCCAGCGAAATGAAGGCGCGGTCGTTCAACAGCGTGATCTGGTCGTTCAGGTAGATCTGGTAGGCGGTGCTGATCGTCTTGCTGTCGCGACCTTCGTAGCAGGTGCCGTCAGTGCGCTGGATGCAGCCGTCCTGCAGCCAGGGGTCCGCCGGCGTGCCGTCGGCATTGATGCGGACGCCCGGCTGGGTCTGGCGGTGCTGGGCACGCTCATACCACAGGCCCAGCTTCAGGTAGTGGCTGTCCAGCGTGGTGCTGAGTTCGCCGGTGATGCCGGGACGCATGGTCTTGGTCACGCTGGCGCGGCCCACGGCAACCTTGTCCAGCTTGTCGCCATCGCCATTGATGTCAATGGCGCCGCCAATCAGGCTAGTCCCCGAGCTACCGGTCTTGGCAGCGGTACCGGTTTCGTCAAGGATGACTTGCGACCAGCCGCCGTTGCCAAAGCCGTACCACATGTAGGGCTGGACCTTCAAATAAGTGTCCTGGGCGACCTTGAAGGAACCCGACACCGACGCAATCACGTTCTTGAACGGGTTCAGCGCCATGCCGTAGTAGACCGGCGACTGGGTGACGTCGGTCTGGGCCGTGCCGCCCACCGGTGTCTTCAGCGCCTTGAAGTTCGCGCCGTAGTCATAGTTGTAGCCATAGGGCGTGCCATTGGCATCAGAGCCAGAGGCAAAGGAGGCGGCGCAGCTGGAGAGCGGAACGAGCTGAGCTTGGCACAGGCTGACCGAGAAGATGTTCTGGTTGTACAAACGGTTGTACAGGATCGAGCCCAGGATGTGGTTGTCCTCGTTCAGGTCGAGCGTGAAGCCGGCGTCGACATGGTCCTTCTTGAGCTTGCCGACACCCTTCCACTTGTCGGCTTCGGCATGCGAATAGCTCAGGAAGACCTTGGCCTTGTTGTCCAGGAAACGACCCGTGTCGACACGCAGGAAGGAGCGGAACAGGTTCAGGCCACCGAACGTCTGCGAGAAGCGGAGGCGGCTCGTGTCATTCGGGTCGCAGGTGATCATGCTCACGCTGCCGCCGGTGGCGCCGCTGTGGGGCGATTCCAGCTCGGGAGAGCCCTGGGCCACCGAAGCGGTACAGAGGTTCTCCTTGTCGATCATTTCCTGGGCGTAGAAAGCATAGCCGCCCGAATCGTTGACCGGCACGCCGTTCACCGTGAAGCCGATCTGATCGGAGCCGAAGCCGCGGATGCTCACGTCGCCGCCGTTTAGGCCGGTCGCGTCGTAGTTGTAGGTGTTCACGCCGGGCAGCTGCGCAATGCTCTGCAGCACGTTTCCGGTGGCGATTTCCTTTTCCATCGCGGCCTTGGTGATCGTGCTGCGGCCCTTGACGGAGTCGTCATTGATCATATTGCCACCGGCCAGCTTGGCACCGGAACCAATGACCGTGATCGTGCCCAGGCGGACGGCATCGTCCTTGGCGCGCGGTGCGGCCTCTTCCTTGGCTTGATCCACCGGCGCTTGCTGCGCGTACACCGTGCCGGTGGCCAGCACGGAAACTGCCAGGGCGGTGGCGGTCTTGCAGAATAGTCTGCTCTTCATTCCTAGACTCCTAGTGGGTGCGCCAAGCGCGCGGGCTTCAACAGATTCAGTAGGGTGCCGTTCGTCGATGACCGCGGCAGAAAGACGCTTCGCAAAGCGCCCCGGAATTGTCATGACTTTCTGTGACAGAACTTTACGGGTAAGTCAGAAGTGGCCCGATTCAGACACTCGCGCCCGGCGTGAAGCACTGGGACAGTGCATCGCCGGCCGGCGACATTGCTCCCCGTTTTTGGCCCGCTGACTTGGGAATCACGGACCCAAGCCACGAATCGGGCCGCCTGTCGCACCGATATGGTGCAATCTTTACTGGAATGTAAACCTTGCGGCAGAACCTCGTGATGTCGCGAAACCGCGACAAACTCGCGCTACAAACCAACCTCCAAGATCCCAGCCTCCTCCAAGCCGCTCCGTCATGGCCTTTACCCACTCCTTCCGTCTCGCCACCGGCCTCGTGCTGGGCGCCCTGTTTGCCGGCTGCGCCACCCAGCAGCAGCCCGCCACGACAGAGCTGACGCTGCTGTCCATCAACGACTTCCACGGCAACATCCAGCCCGCCGACCCCACGCCGCTGCTGCCGCGCCTCCCCGACGCCACAGGCGCGCTCAAGTCCCAGCCTGCCGGCGGCGCCGCGTATCTGGCCACGGCCCTGGCCGCGCTGAAGGCCAGGAACCCCGATGCCCTGGTTGTGGCAGGCGGCGACCTGATTGGCGCTTCGCCACTGATCTCCAACCTGCTGCGCGACGAACCGACGCTGACCGCCATGTCCCAGCTCGGCATCGCCGCCAGCGCCCTGGGCAACCATGAGCTGGATGCCGGCCTGCCCGAGCTGCTGCGCCAGACCCGCGGCGAATGCGGCGCAGGCGGTTGCCTGTGGCCGGGCTACAAGGGCCCCGGCTTTCCCTATCTCGGCGCCAATGTGCTGGACGCGAACACCGGCAAGCCGCTGCTGCCCAGCCATGTCATCAAGCAGGCTGGCGCGCTGAAAGTCGCCATCGCGGGCGTAGCGACGCTGGAGACGCCGCATGTCATCGTCGCCCGGGCGATCAAGGGCATCCGCTTCGCCGACGAGGCCGACACGCTGAATGCGCTCGTCCCCCAGCTCAAGGCGGAAGGCGCGCAAGTGCTGGTGGCCGTCATGCACGAGGGTGGCGTTCAAGGAAGGGACGCCAGTGCCAACGATCCGAGCTACGCCTGCCCGACGTTGACCGGCCGCGTGCAGGACATCGCCAAGCGCCTGGACCCCGCCTACGCCATCATCATCGGCGGCCACACCCATCAGGCCTACACCTGCAAGATCGATGGCCGCCTCGTCGTGCAAGCCGGCAGCTATGGCGGCTGGATCACCGAAAGCCATCTCAAGTTCGACGCTGCCGGCCGCGTGCTCGATGCCCAGGCCGTCAACCACCCGGTGCTGCAGTCGGCCTACGCGCCCAACCCGGCACTGGCCGCCCTGGTCGCCCAGGCCGCCGCGCTGACCGAAGCAGCCCGCAACAAGCCGGTCACCACCTTGACGCAAGGCGCCTCGCGCAATGCCAAGGAGCCCCATGGCGACTCCGCGCTGGGCAACCTCATCGCGGACAGCCAGCTCGCCTTCGCGCGCAAGCAGGGCCCGGCCGACGTGGCATTCATGAACCCCGGCGGCATCCGCGCCGACCTGACCGTGAAGCCCGGCAAGCCCACGACGATGAGTGACCTGCTCGCCATCCAGCCCTTCGGCAACGACATCGTCGCGGTGACGCTGACCGGCCAGCAGCTGCTGGACATCCTGCAGCGCCAGCTGCCCAAGGGCGACGCCGCCCCGCGCATGCTGCAGCCCTCGTCGACGCTGCGCTACCACTGGCGCGCCGCGGCCGATGGCGTCGCCCAACTCGTCGACCCGCGCATCAACGGCGAGCCGATCGATCCGGCTCGCAACTACCGCGTCGTCATCAACAACTTCCTCTCCGAAGGCGGCGACGCCCAGGCGGGTTTCAAGCATGGCCGTGACCGCGCCGTGCTCGGCACCGACATCGACGCCCTCGTCGAGCTGCTGCGCGACAACCCACAGGCGCTTTCCCAGGCGGTGCCAGGCCGCATCGTGCGCGACTAGGGCAAACCTGTAACTTCTTGTAGCGACCCCGGCCCGGCGCCCTGACGAGGCCGCCCTAGACTCGAAGCGCCCGGCATTGATGGCCGGGCAGCAGCGGCTCGGGGGCGTGATGGCGTGGGACATGCAAGCCGGCGGTGACGCCCAGCCTCAGGCCGGTCCTGCAGCCGCGAGCCCCTCGCCCGGCACGCCCAGCCCCCTGATCCGCGAGGTCATCGCCCACCTGCCCTGCGGCCTGGCCGTTTTCGACGCCGAACGCCGTCTCCTCGTGCACAACGCCGAGTTCGAGCGCCTGCTCAACGTGCCGGCCTCCCTTTTCGAAGAACCGCCGCTGCGCTTCGACGACCTGATCCTCTTCTTCGCCGCCCGCGGCGACTATGGCGAAGGCGAACAGGCCCGCGCCGCGGTCGACGCGGCCCTGGCCCTGGGCCGCGACCAGCGCGCCAACCGCCTCGAGACCTACCGCACCGGCGAGCGCCTCATCGAGGCCCGCACGGCGCCCCTTCCCGATGGTGGCCTCGTGCTGACAGTCCTCGACCTGACGCCCCAGGCCCAGGCCCGTCTCGCCGCCGAGCGCGCGTCACAAGCCAAGACGCGCTTCCTGGCCAATATGAGCCACGAGATCCGCACGCCGATGAATGCCGTGCTGGGCATGCTGCGCCTGCTGCAGAAGACGCCACTGGACGCCCGCCAGCGTGACTACGCCGTCAAGAGCGAAGGCGCCGCGCGTGGCCTGCTCGGCCTGCTCAACGACATCCTCGACTTCTCCAAGATCGAAGCCGGCCACCTCGGCCTGGACCCGCACCCGACACGCCTGGACGAGCTGCTGCGCGACCTCTCCGTCATCCTGGCCGCCAACGTCGACAAGCGCGAGCTCGAGCTGCTGTTCGACCTCGACCCCGCCCTGCCGCCGGTCGTGGTCGCCGATGCACTGCGCCTGCAGCAGGTGCTCATCAACCTGGCCGGCAACGCCATCAAGTTCACGCAGGCCGGCGAGGTCGTGCTCGGCATCTCGCTCGTGTCGCAGAACGCCAGCAGCGTCGTGCTCGCCTTCTCGGTGCGCGACACCGGCATCGGCATCGCGCCCGAGCAGCAGCAGCGCATCTTCTCGGGCTTTGCCCAGGCCGAGGCGTCAACGGCCCGGCGCTTCGGCGGCACCGGCCTGGGCCTGGCCATCAGCCGCCGCCTGGTGCGCCTGATGGGCGGCGACATCCACATCGAAAGCACGCCCGGCAAGGGCAGCCGCTTCAGCTTCACTCTGAGCTTCCCCTTGCCCGCCGAGGAGTGCGCGCCGGCGCCGCGCCAGGCCCTGCAGGCCCTCGTCATCGACGACCATGCCGAGGCACGCCGGGTCATCGGCACACTGGCCCAATCCCTGGGCTGGACGGCACGCCTGGCGGCCAGCGGTGCCGAGGCGCTGGAGCTGATCGCCAGCGGCACGCCGGAGGTCGTGCTGCTCGACTGGGTCATGCCCGGCATGGATGGCTGGCAGACCGCCGTGCACCTGCGCCAGCGCCTCGGCCCCGAGCCGCTGATCCTGATGGTCACCAGCTACGACCGCGAACGCCTGGCCCAGCGCAGCGCGGCCGAGCAGGCCCTGCTCGACGGCTTCCTCGTCAAGCCCATCACTGCCACCCTGCTGAGCCAGGCCGTCAGCGCGGCCATCCAGGCGCGCTGCAGTGACGGCGAACCGCCCGAACCGGCACCGCAGCGCCTGGCCGGCCTGCACCTGCTCGTCGTCGAGGACAACCCCGGCAACCAGCAGGTCACGCGCGAACTGCTTGAACTCGAAGGTGCCCAGGTCAGCCTGGCCGGCGACGGCCAGCAGGCCCTGACCCTGCTCGCCCAGACCCGTGGCCGGCGCGGCTTTGACGCCGTGCTGATGGACGTGCAGATGCCCGTCATGGATGGAACGACAGCCACGCGGCTGATCCGACGCCAGCTGGGCCTGACCCTGCCCATCATTGCGATGACGGCGGGCGCGCTGGATGCCGAACGCCAGGCCTGCCTTGAGGCCGGCATGGACGAGCACATCGGCAAGCCCTTCGACCCCGATGTACTGGTCGCCGTGATCAGCCGGCGCTGCGGCGCTGCGCCCACGGCGCCCAGGACCGTGGCCGCCGAGCTGCCCCCCACCCTGCTGGCCGACGCGGGCCGTGCCGGCATCGCGCTGGCCGAGGCGCTCGCGCGCATGTCCGGCCGCATTGAGCTGTTCGAACGCACGCTGGCCGCCCTGCACGAACAGGACCGCAAGCTCGCCCGGGCCCTGGCCGAGGGTGGCCGTACCGCCACGCGCGGCCTGCATGGCTACCGCGGGCTGGCCGCCATGCTCGGCGCAGGGGAACTGGCTGCCCTGGCCGCCGAAGGTGAACATGCCGGCGCGCCCGATGAAGACTGGCGCCGCCGTTTTCTCGAGCGCCGCCAGGCCGACCTCGCCGCGCTGGACCGGCTCGCCGCCGACCTGCACGCCCGCCAGGCCCTGCACGACGATCTCGCCGAACAGCAGCGGCCCGCAGCGCCCGGCAGCCTCGCCCAGCGCGTGGACGCCCTCGCCGAACTGCTCGACGGCGCCGACCTCGCGGCGCTCGACTTCCACCAGGGCCTGCGCGAGCGGCTGCGGCAGAAGGGCGATGAAGGCACGGTGACTGCCCTCGATTCGGCCATGGAAGCCCTCGACTTCGGCACCGCGCTGACGCTGTGCCGCCGCCTGCGCACGACGCTGGAGGCCCCGACATGATGCAGCTCTCCCTGCCTGACCGCGCACCGCTGACGCCCGGCCACGCGCCGGCCGGCCGCCGCCCGCGCCTGCTCATCGTCGACGACCAGCCGGTCAACATCCAGGCCCTGCACCGCGTCTTCGCGAGCGATTGCCAGGTGCTGATGGCCACCGACGGCAGCCGCGCCCTGCAGCTGTGCCGCGACCGCCAGCCCGACCTCGTGCTGCTGGACGTGCAGATGCCCGGCATGGACGGCCACCAGCTCTGCGCCGAATTGAAGGCCGACCCGCTGCTGCGCAGCATCGCCGTCATCTTCGTGACCGCGCAGGACCAGCCCGAGGACGAGACCCGCGCGCTGGACGCCGGCGCGGCCGACTTCATCACCAAGCCCTTCAACCCCACCGTCGTGCGGGCGCGGGTGCGGACCCAGCTGACCTTGAAAGCCCAGTCGGACCTTTTGCGCGAGCTCGCCTTCATCGACGGGCTGACCGGCGTGCACAACCGCCGGCATTTCGACGAGCGCTTCATCGCCGAAGCCCGGCGCGCGCAGCGCTCGCGCTCGCCACTGGCCATCGTGCTCGCCGATGTCGACCACTTCAAGCGCTACAACGATGCGCTGGGGCACTTGGCGGGGGACGACTGCCTGCGGCGCGTGGCGGCGGCATTGCGGGCTTGCCTGCGGCGGCCGACCGACCTGCTGGCGCGCTACGGCGGAGAGGAGTTCGTCTGCCTGCTGCCGGACACCGATCTGGCAGGAGCGATCGGGGTGGCGCAGTTGATGGAGGACACGGTGAGGGCCTTGTCCTTGCCGCATCCGGGGGTGGAAGGCTGCGTGACGATCAGCCTGGGGGTGTCGGCGGGGTCGCAGGCCCAGGGGCTGGTGGAGGCGGCGGACAAGGCGCTGTATTTGGCGAAGGCGGCGGGGAGGGGGCGGGTGAGTTGGGTGGAGGGGTGACGGGCGGCGGGAAGGAATGCTCGGAATGCGATGGATCGGTCGGACCGATCCCTCGGCCTCGCTGGTACTCGGCCCGGCGCACGGCGCCGTCCAAGAACAGCCACTGGCTGTCCTTGAGCGAACCCGGGTGGGTTCTCATCCCAAGGCCCTGTCCAAATGCGAACGGCCCCGAGTGGGGCCGTTGGCATTTGGAGCGGGTGATGGGAATCGAACCCACGTAGTCAGCTTGGGAAGCTGAAGTTCTACCATTGAACTACACCCGCAATGGGCCGCGAGTTTACGTGACCCAGAGGCTCAGACCAGGAAGGTCGAGGTCATGTTGAGCAGCACGCCATGAGGCGATGGGAATGCTCGGAATCGGCTGGACCGATTCCTCGGCCTCGCTTGTACTCGGCCCGGCGCTGAGCGCCGTCCAATGACAGCCGCTGGCTGTCATTGAGCGAACCCACGTAGTCAGCTTGGGAAGCTGAAGTTCTACCATTGAACTACACCCGCAATGGGCCGCGAGTTTACAGGGCTGAATGCGATTCCCACGGCTACAGTCGCGCGCATGACGTCCTCCGCCTCGCCCGCCCAGCGTCCGCCTGCCACTTTGCTGATCGCCTGGCGCCAGCTGCTGCGGGACTGGCGGGCCGGCGAGTTGCGCTTGCTGATGCTGGCCGTGGCCCTGGCCGTCGCGGCGCTGTGCGCTGTGGCCTTCCTGTCCGACCGCCTCGACCAGGGCCTGCGCCGCGACGCAGCCAAGCTGCTTGGCGGCGATGCCGTCGTTGCCAGTGACCAGCCCACGGCCCCTGCCCTCGTCGACCTGGCCGCCGCCCAGAACCTGACCACCGTGCGCACGGCCACCTTCCCCAGCATGGCGCGCAGCGACGAAGCCCATGGCGGCGAGAGCCGGCTGGTGGCCGTGAAGGCCGTTGGTGCGGGTTATCCGCTGCGCGGCAGCATCAAGCTGCGCGAGGCCCTGCCCGGCCGCAGCGGTGCGCCAGCCGCCGGCGAGGTCTGGGTCGATCCGGCCGTAGCCGATGGCCTGGGGCTGAAGCTCGGTGACTCGCTGCTGCTCGGCGACGCGAAGCTGAAGCTCGCCGCGCTGATCGAGACCGAGCCGGACCGCGGCGCTGGGTTCATGAGCTTCGCGCCGCGCGTCATGCTGGCCGAGGCCGACCTCGCCGCCACCCGTCTCGTGCAGCCCGCCAGCCGCCTCACCTACCGCATGGCAGTCGTGCCCGGCCCGGGCGCAGCACCGGGTGCCGTCGGCCGCTTCGTGGCCGGCGCCGAGCAACTCGTCGAGAAGGACAAGCTGCGCGGCGTGCGCCTGGAGTCGTTGGAGTCCGGCCGCCCCGAGATGCGCCAGACGCTGGACCGCGCGGCCCGCTTCCTGCGCTTGGTGGCCATGCTGTCAGCCCTGCTCGCAGCCGTGGCCGTGGCGCTGGCGGCACGCGACTTTGCAGCCCGCCATCTGGACGACTGCGCCATGCTGCGCGTGCTCGGCCAGCCGCAGCGCCGCATCGCCTGGGCGTACGGGCTGGAGTTCCTGCTCGCAGGCCTGAGCGCCAGCGCGGTCGGCGTGCTGGGCGGCCTGGCCCTGCACCAGGTTTTCGTGTCGCTACTGGCCGGGCTGATCGACGTCGACCTGCCACCGCCCAGCATCTGGCCGGCGCTGCTGGGCCTGGGCCTGGGCTTGTCGCTGCTGCTGGGCTTCGGCCTGCCGCCGGTGCTGCAGCTCGCCGCCGTGCCGCCGCTGCGCGTCATCCGCCGCGACCTCGGCGCGCCCAAGGCCGGCTCACTGCTGGTGCTCGGCGCGGGTGTGGCGGGCCTCGCGGCCATCCTCGTCGTGCTGGCAGGCGACGTGAAGCTCGGCGCCATCGCCGCCGCAGGCTTTGCCGCCGCGGTGCTGCTGTTCGCGCTGCTGGCCTGGGCCGCGGTCTGGCTGCTGCGTCGCCTGGTGCCGGTCAATGTCAGTGGCGCCGGTGTGCCGCGCTGGCTGCTGCTGGCCACGCGCCAGGTCGCGGCACGGCCGGGCTTTGCAGTCATGCAGGTGTCCTCGTTGGCCGTTGGCCTGCTGGCGCTGGCGCTGCTGGTGCTGCTGCGCACCGACCTGATCGACAGCTGGCGCCGCGCGACGCCGGCGGCCGCACCGGACCGCTTCGTCATCAACATCCAGCCCGACCAGGCAACAGCCTTTCGCAAGACGCTGACCGACGCCGGCGTGAAGGACTACGACTGGTACCCGATGATCCGCGGCCGCCTGACGGCGATCAACGGCGAGCCGGTGCAGGCCAAGCGCTTTGCCGAGGAACGCGCCCAGCGCCTGGCCGAGCGCGAGTTCAACCTCAGCCACACGGCCGACAAGCCGGCCCACAACCAGATCACCAGCGGCCGCTGGGGTGATGCCAAGCCCGACGAGACCGGCCTGAGCGTCGAAGAAGGCCTGGCCCAGACGCTCGGCCTGAAGCTCGGCGACACGCTGGCCTTCGACATCGCCGGCCAGCCCGTGCAGGGTCGCATCACCAATCTGCGCAAGGTCGATTGGTCGTCCATGCGCGTCAACTTCTTCGTGCTGTTCGAGAAGGCAGAACTGCCCGAACTGCCGTCCACGCAGATCGCCGCCTACCGCAGCCCGCCGGCCACCAAGCTGGACCGCGAGCTGGCGCGCCAGTTCCCCAATCTCACCGTCATCGACGTGTCGGCCCAGCTCAATCAGGTGCAGGGCGTGCTGGACCAGGTCATCCAGGCGGTGCAGTTCCTGTTCAGCTTCACGCTGGCCACCGGCCTGGTCGTGCTGCTGGCGGCCGTGGGCAGCACGCGCGAGGCGCGCACGCGTGAGTTCGCGCTGATGCGGGCCCTGGGCGCGCCGTCGTCGCTGCTGGCCCAGGTGCAGCGCGCCGAGCTGCTGGGTGTCGGCGCCCTGGCCGGCTTCCTGGCCGGCACTGTGGCGCTGGTGCTGGCGGCCCTGCTGGCGCGCTTCGTCTTCGAGTTTGACTGGCACATCAAGCCCTGGGTGCCGCTGGTTGGCGCGGCCTGCGGCGCACTGCTGGCCTGGAGCGCCGGCTGGTGGAGCCTGCGCGGCGTGCTGCAGCGGCCCGTCGTGCAGACGCTGAGGGAGGCCCAGGCCGAATGAAGGCCATGCGGCCGCTGAGCGCCCACGACGTGGGCCGCTACCTGGCGCTGTCGGCGGCCATCGTCGCCGTCTACTACGTGCTGGCGCGGCTGGGCCTGCTGATGGTGCTGCCGCCCTACCAGGTCGCGCCCATCTACCCCGCCGCCGGCTGGGGCCTGGCCGTGCTGCTGGTCTGGGGCCTGCGCTACACGCCGGCGGTGGCTTTGGGATCCTTCATCGTGCAGGCCACGACGATGAACGAACTGAGCGGCGTGCTGCCGCTGGCCCTGGGCATCGGCCTGGGTGCCGCCGCCCAGGCAGTGGCCGGCACGCTGCTGATGCGGCGCTGGTGCGGCCGGCCGCTGGTGCTGGCCTCGCCGCGCGAGATCGCCGGCTATCTGTTCGCGGCGGCGCTGGCGGGCGTCGTCAGCCCAACTTGCGCGAGCTTGGTGCTGAAGGCCTTCGGCGTCATCGCCACCGCGCAGATGGGCTTGGTCTGGACGATCTGGTGGACCGGCGACCTGATGGGCGTGCTCATCGCCACGCCGATCACCCTGGCCCTGATCGGCCAGCCGCGTTCGGCCTGGGCAACGCGGCGCTTCAGCGTCGGCCTGCCGATGCTGCTGACCACGCTGCTCGTGGGCCTGGGCGTGGCCGTCACGATGGAATGGGACCGCCAGCGCAACCGCGCCGACTTCACGCGCGACGCGACCAGCGCCGCCCAGGACCTGGCCGGCCGGCTGCGCGAGCCGCTGCTGGCACTGGAGGGCGTGCACGGCCTCGTCAAGGTCAAGCCAAGGCCGACGCGCGCGGAGTTCGCCCAAGCGACGAGCGGCTTCCTGACCGAGGAGAGCCCGTTGATCGCGCTGGGCCTGACGCTGCGTGTTGCGCGCGCCGACGTCGACCGTTTCAACGCGGCCGCCGCGGCCGATGCCTTTCCCGGTGGCTACCAGGCGCGCGACCGCCTGCGTGCGGGCGACCTGCGCCCACCGGCGGACGAGGACATGCTGGCCATCCGCCTCATCGAACCGCTGTCGCGCAATGCCGGCGCGCTCGGCGTGAACGTGCGCACCATCCCCGGCGCGCGGGCGGCCATCGAGCGCGCCGCTTCACTGGGGAAACCGGTGGCGTCGGCGGGCTTCCAGCTGTCGCAGGACAAGGAGGCCGCGGTCGGCGTCGTGGTCTACCAGCCCCTCTACCGGGGTCAGGCGGCGCCCAGCGAGCAGGCCCTGGACGGCGTCGTCTTCGCCACGCTGAGGCCCGACCTGCTGCTGTCGCGCCTGGCGGCCAACTGGCCCGAGCATCTCGGCGCCTGTCTCGTCGACCTGGAGCGCGGCGCGCTCTATCCGCGACTGGGCGGGCGCCTGGGCTGCGAGGCCGTGCAACGTGGGGGTGCCGACCTGCCCCTGGTCAAGATGCCGCTGGAGTTCGGCGGCCGGTCATGGGAGATTCGCATCTATGACCTGCCCGGCTTGGTGCAGGCGCCGGGGCGCAGCTGGGCCTTCGCCCTCGTCGGCCTGCTGGCCACGGCCATGGTGGGCGCGCTGCTGCTGCTGATGTCGGGCCGCACCCAGCATGTCGAGGCGCTGGTGCAGGAACGCACGGCCGCGCTGGAGCGCGAGGTTGCCAACCGCGCCCAGGGCGAACGCGCGCTGAGCCAGAGCGAGCAGCGCTTTCACAGCATCTTCGAGACTGCGCCCATCGGCATCGCCTTCACCGACCTCAACGGCGGCTTCCAGGAGGTCAATGCCCATTTCTGCCATCTGGTCGGCTACACGGCCGAGGCGCTCGCGAACAAGCGCTCCATCGACGTGACCCATGCCGATGACCGTCGTGAGGACATCCGCCTGGCACGCCGGCTGATGCGCGGTGAGATCCCGTTCTACCGCCGCTTGAAGCGCTATATCCGTCCCGACGGCAGCACCGCCCATGCGCGCGTGCTGGTCAGCCTGCTGCGCGGCGCGGACGGCCGGCCGCACCGGCTGGTGGGCATCATCGAGGACATCACCGACCAGCTGCGCATCGAGGAGCTGGACCGCGCCCGCGAGGCCGCCGAGGCGGCCAACCAGGCCAAGAGCGAGTTCCTGTCGCGCATGAGCCATGAGCTGCGCACACCGATGAACGCCATCCTCGGCTTCACGCAGCTGATGCAGATGGACGCCGGTGAACCGCTGGCACCGGGCCAGCGCGCACGCGCCCAGCAGATCGCCCAGGCCGGCTGGCATCTGCTGGAAATGATCAACGACACGCTGGACCTGTCGCGCATCGAGGCAGGCTCGCTGCGCCTGGAGCCTGTGCTGCTGGAGCTGCCGCCGCTGCTGGCCCGGGCCTTGGCGCTGGTGCAAGGTCAAGCCGCAGAGCGCGGCCTGGCCATCAGCCAGCGTATCGACCCGGCCGCCGTGCGCCTCGTCGGCGACCCCACGCGGGTTACCCAAATCCTGACCAACCTGCTCAGCAACGCGGTCAAGTACAACCGCCCAGGCGGCAGCGTCAGCGTCGAGGTGGCTCGACCTGAGCTGGGGTGGGTCGAAATCGCCGTGCGCGACACCGGGCTGGGCCTTACCGAAGAGCAGCGCGCCGCCCTCTTCCAACCTTTCAACCGCCTGGGCCGCGAGCGCAGCGGCCTGCCGGGCACGGGTATCGGCCTGGTCATCAGCCAGCGCCTGGCCGAGATGATGGGCGGCAGCCTGCGCGCCGAAGAGCAGGACGGCCCCGGCGCCTGCTTCGTGCTGAGGCTGCCGGCCAGCGGCGCTGCCGCTGCACTGTCCCAGGAGACAGCCCCGGACGAACCGACCAGCCCGCGCCCCAGCCCCCAGCGGAGCGTGCTCTACGTGGAGGACAACCCGCTCAACGCCGAAGTCATGCGCGGCATCCTGGAGCAGCGGCCCGGCATCGAGCTGGAAGTGGCGCCGACCGTGGAAGCCGGCCTGCGCGCCTTGCGCGAGCGCCCGCCGGCCCTGCTGCTGCTCGACTGGCAGCTGCCCGATGGCGACGGCCTGACGCTGCTGAGCCGCATGCGCGAGCTGGGCCAGCCGCTTCCCCCGGTCGTCGTCGTGTCGGCCAATGCCCAGCCCGAGCAGATCGCCGCCGCCGAGGTGGCGGGCGCCCAGCACTATCTGACCAAGCCGCTGGACGTGCGTGAATTGCTCGCCCTGGTCGATGAATTGTTGGCGCCGGGCTCCGTCGTAGCGGGGGCAGAATGAGGGCCCAGTCCCCAACACGCGTCAGCGCCCGATGAGTTCCACCGATCTCGTTCCCAGCACCGGTGCCCAGGCCGTGCAGGCCCTGGCACGCACCGATGGCCGCCAGTTCCTGACCTTTCGCATCGGCGCAGAGGAATACGGCCTCAACATCCTGCGCGTGCAGGAAATCCGCTCTTACGAGCCGCCCACCCGCGTTGCCAATGCACCGGCCTTCGTCAAGGGCGTCGTCAACCTGCGCGGCGTCATCGTGCCCATCGTGGACCTGCGCATCCGCCTGGGCCAGGCCGGTGAATACAACGCTTTCACCGTCGTCATCGTGCTCAATGTGGCCGGCCGCGTCGTCGGTGTCGTCGTGGATTCGGTGTCCGACGTGCTGGAACTGAGCGCCGACGAGATCAAGCCGCGCCCGGAAGTGGCCGCCGCCCTGGACGCCCGCTTCATCACCGGCCTAGGCAAGCTCGGCGAGCGCATGCTGATCCTGCTGGATATCGAGGCCATGATCAAAAGCCCGGATTTCGGTCTGGTCGACTGAAGGAAAGTTAGCGATYGCTGACTGTTTCACCGTTGGAAACATTGCATTCCAGCAGCGTCACGAACTGACTTAGCACTCGCCAAACCAGAGTGCTAATATCCTGCTCACCGCGGCATTCCGCGCCGCGGTTTAGCAAGGATTCATGACGATGTCCGCCTCTTCTGCCATTGCCGTCCGCGACCCCTGGGCCATGGTGCCTTCGCTGGGCAATCTGGACGCATACATCTCCGCCGTCAACCGCCTGCCGCTGCTGACGGCCGAGGAAGAAGGTTCCGCCGCGCGCAGCCTGCGCGACAAGGGCGACCTGGAAGCCGCTGGCCGCATGGTGCTGTCGCATCTGCGCCTGGTGGTGGCCATCTCCCGCCAGTACATGGGCTATGGCCTGCCCCAGGGCGACCTGATCCAGGAAGGCAATGTCGGCCTGATGAAGGCCGTCAAGCGCTTCGACCCGGACCAGGGTGTGCGCCTGGTGAGCTATGCCATGCACTGGATCAAGGCCGAGATCCACGAGTACATCCTGAAGAACTGGCGCATGGTCAAGGTCGCGACGACCAAGGCCCAACGCAAGCTGTTCTTCAATCTGCGCTCGATGAAGCACCAGATGAAGGCCGACCAGGCCGACGGCCAGACGCATCGCAACACGCTCACCGAGGCCGAACTGGCCCATGTCGCCAGCACGCTGAACGTCAAGCGCGAGGAAGTGCTGGAGATGGAGACCCGCATGTCGGGCGGCGACGTGGCGCTGGAGCCGCAGACCGACGACGATGGCGAGAGCTTCGCGCCCATCGCCTACCTGGCCGACGACAGCCATGAGCCGACCCGCGTCATCGAGGCGCGTTCGCGCGACGAACTGGCCGGCGACGGCATCCATCGCGCTCTGGACGTGCTGGACGCGCGCAGCCGCCGCATCGTCGAGGAGCGTTGGCTGAAGGTGAACGACGACTCGTCGGGCGGCATGACGCTGCACGAGCTGGCTGCCGAATACGGCGTGTCGGCCGAGCGCATCCGCCAGATCGAGGTGGCGGCGATGAAGAAGATGAAGAAGGCGCTGACCGAAGCGGCCTGATTGACCCTCTTCCGCTCCAGGTAAAAGGCCCCTCGGGGCCTTTTCTACTTTTTGGCTTCGGCCAGCAGCAGCTTGATGTCGTCCGCCAGCGGCTGGGCGCCCGAGCCGTAGCGCGCGTAAACGCGCACGCGGCCTTCGGTGTCGAAGATGAAGCTCGCCGCCGTGTGGTCCATCGTGTAGGTCTCGGGTGTCTTGCCCGGCGCCTTGGCGTAGAAGACCTTGAACTCCTTGGCCGCGGCCTTCGTCTGCTCCTCGCTGCCGCGCAGGCCGACAAAGCTGGGATCGAAGCTGGCCAGATAGGCCTTGAGCAGCTGCGCCGTATCGCGCTCCGGGTCGACGGTGACGAAGATGCCCTGCACCTTGTCGCCGTCCGCGCCCAGGCTGCGCTTGACTTCGGCCACTTCCGCCATCGTCGTCGGGCAGACGTCGGGGCATTGGGTGTAGCCGAAGAAGACCACCAGCACCTTGCCCTTGAAGTCGGCCAGCGAGCGGGCGCGGCCGTCCTGGTCGGTCAGGTTCAGCGTGCGGGCGTACTCGGCGCCGGTCAGGTCGATGCCCTTGAAGGCGGGCTTGTCGGGGCTCGCCTTCTGGCAGGCGGCCAACGACAGTGCGGCCAGCGCGGCCAGCGCGAAACGACGGGTGTTCATGCGATGTAGTGGTCGATCAACAGCGCCGCAAAGAGCAGCGACAAATGCCAGATGGAGAACCAGAAGGTCCGCCGCGCCAGCATCTCCGAATACGAGCGCCACAGCCGGAAGGCATAGCCGCAGAAGCCCAGGCCGAGTGCGACGGCGCTGGCGAGGTAGAACCAGCCGCTCATGCCGGTCAGGAAGGGCAGCAGCGTGGCCGCGAACAGCACCCAGGTGTAGAGCAGGATCTGCAGCCGCGTGTAGTCGTTGCCGTGCGTGACGGGCAGCATGGGCAGGCCGGCGCGCGCGTAATCTTCAGCGCGGTACAGGGCCAGCGCCCAGAAGTGCGGCGGCGTCCACAGGAAGATGATCAAGCACAGCAGCCAGGGCTCGGGGCCGAGGTCGCCACGCAGCGCGGCCCAGCCCAGCACCGGCGGCATGGCGCCCGAGGCGCCGCCGATGACGATGTTCTGCGGCGTCATCGGCTTCAGGATGACGGTGTAGATGACGGCATAGCCGATGAAGGTGGCGAAGGTCAGCCACATCGTCAGCACGTTGACGTACAAGCCCAGCAGCGCCATGCCGGCTGCACACAGCAGGGCCGAGAAGGCCAGTGTGTGCGGGCGGCTGAGCTCGCCCTTGGCCGTAGCGCGCCAGGCGGTGCGCTTCATGCGCGCGTCGATGCCGTCCTCAATGAGGCAGTTGAAGGCGGCCGCGGCGCCGGCGACCAGCCAGATGCCTGCGACGGCGGCAAGCATGGTGAGGGCCTGTTCCAGCGACGGCAGGCCGGGCACGGCCAGGGCCATGCCGATGGCCGCGCAGAAGACGATGAGCTGGACGACGCGCGGCTTGGTCAGCTGGTAGAACTGCTGCCAGCGCGGGCTGTGCACGAAGGCGCTGGCGGTGGACGTGGAAGCCATGGTCAAGTTTGCGCCCTCAGGCGCGCGAGCAAGATGGTGAGCAGGGCGAGCAGCAGAGCGGCGCCAGCGGTGTGGGCGAGGGCAGCCACGATAGGCCAGTCGAGCACGACATTGGACAGGCCGGAGGCGAGCTGCCAGCCAGCCGCGGCGAGCAGCCAGTTGGACCAGTTCGCCGCATGCCGACGCAGCCGCCAGGCCAGTGCCAGGATGGCCGCAAAGACGACGCCCGCGCCGATGCGATGGGCCGTGTGGATGGCGGCCAGCGCCTCGAACCCGAGCCAGCCGCCGTCGGCGCGCTGGCCCAGTGCGCGCCAGAGCTGAAAGCCCTGCGCGAAGTCCAGTTGCGGCCACCACTGGCCGCCGTGGCAGGTGGGGAATTCGTCGCAGGCCAGCACGGCGTAATTCGTGCTGACCCAGCCGCCAAGGGCGACCTGGACAAGTGCAAGCACAAGGACGACGGCGACCGCACGGCGCAACGCCGACGGCGCGATGATCGGCCGCGGCTCGTAGGCCTCGTGCTGCCAGGCCAGCAGCATCAAGAGGCCGATGCCGAGCAGCAGGTGCAGCGTGACGATGGCCGGGAAGAGCTTCATCGTGACCGTCAGCGCGCCGAAGGCCCCCTGCACGCAGACCCAGGCCAGCGTCAGCGTCGGCAGCCAGGGCGATGGTGCGGTCTCTGCGCCCCGCCGCTTCAGCCGCCAACTCAGCGCAGCCATGACGAGGATGAGCAGGCCCACGCCGCTGGCCAGATAGCGGTGAACCATCTCGATCCAGGCTTTGCCGTGCGTGACCGGGCCGGTGGGCATCGCGGTCTGGGCGGCCTCGATGTGTGCGTGGGCGCCCGCCGGGCTGGCAGCGCTGTAGCAACCCGGCCAGTCCGGGCAGCCCAGGCCCGAATCGGTCAGGCGCGTGAAGGCGCCGAAGACGATGAGGTCGAAGGTCAGGAACAGCGTCAGCAGGGTCAGCGCGCGCAGCCGCCCTGCCGGCGTCGCGCTTCGCGAGCGCTGGCGCCACCAGAGCAGTGGGCCGATGGCGACCGCGCCGCCGATGGCGGCGACCTGGCCAAGAGGGACCAGCAGGTCGTTCATCGGCCTGCCGTATCCCAGCTGGCGCTGGCGCGCAGCAGCCTGTCGAGATCGGCTTTGAGCTTCTTGGGCTCGGGCTCGGCAGGGGCGCGCTCCATCCAGTTGCCCATGGGGTCGACGATATAGAAATGGTCGGCCAGCGCCTTGCCCGAGGCGGGTTTGAGCCAGGCATCCAACCGGTCCCTGGGCACGCGCAGCACGGTCACTTCGGCGCCCTTCTGACTGACGGCAGCCATCACTTCAGGGCGCGGCGTGCCGGTATCGGGAATGAGCCAGAGCTTGTCCACGCGCGCCCGCTCCTTGCCCAGCATCTCGCGCAGTTGGCGCTGCACGAAGAGCTGCTGTTCGCAGGCGGCCGGGCAGTCGGAACCGTGCACGACGGCCAGCAGCCATTGACCCCGCAAGGAAGCCGGCGCGACCGCCCTGCCCTGCAGGTCGGTGAGTGACAGGTCGGCAGGCATGTCGACGGCAGGCGCGATCAGTTCGCCATAGGCCGAGCCGCTGGGCCTGACGACGTAGAAGGTGAAGTAGGAGGCGACGACCGGCGCCGCGCACATGGCCAGCACCAGCAGCATCTTCCAGCGGCCGACGCGCTGCTGCCCCGTCGTGCGGGGATCGGGCAGGCTGTGCACCGCGAAGCTCAGCGGTTCAGGACTGCTGACGGCGGAGCCGGGGACGGATGAGTTGGAACCAGACATAGAGACCGACGATCAGCGCGCAGAGCGCAAACCATTGAAAGGCATACCCATAGTGTTTTTGCAAGCCGAGGTCGGGCGCTGGCCAATGGCGCAGCAACGTGTCGTCGGGCGTATCCGCGGCGGTCTGCACGACGGTCAGCGGCAAGAGCTTCAGGCCGGACTCGACGGCGAAGGCCGCAGGGTCGAGATTTTGCCGGATCGGGCCGGCCGACCCTTCGCCCAGCTCGTAAAGCCGGGAGGGCGACGTCGCCAGCCGCCCTTCGACGGCAACCTCGCCGGGCGGCGTGAGCAAGGGGGGCAATTGCTGGCGCTCGAGTTGATTGCGCGGCGCCCAGCCGCGCTGTACCAGGACGGCGTCGTCGCGGCCCGCCAAGCGCAGCGGCGTGACGACGAAGAAGCCCGTGCGGCCGTCCATGGGCCGGTTGTCCAGCCAGATCGTGCGTTCGGCCACCCAGGTGCCGCGCAGCGCGGCGCGGCGGTGCAGCTGCCCTTCACCGCCCAACTCGGTCTGGGTGAGCGCCGGCTTGCCGGCTTCGGCCTCGATGGCTGCTTGCAACGCGATCTTCTGCGCGGCACGGTCAAGCTGCCAGACGCCGAGCCGCGCCGTCAGCGCGGCGCCCACCAGGCCCGCCAACAGCACCAGCCAGCGCCTACCGCTCATGCAAGACCCCGAGCGGATAATTCGACACCATGAAATTCGTGATCCTGATCGCCTTCATCGGCATCCTCGGCGCGCTCGGCGCGGCCGGCTTCTTCATGCTGCGCAAGGGCGGCAACAAGAAAAGCCCCAACATGGCCCGTGCGCTGGCGGTGCGGGTCGCCGTGTCGGTGACGCTGTTCCTGGTCATCCTGCTGAGCTGGAAGATGGGCTGGATACAGCCGACCGGACTGCCGGTGAAATCCTGAGCTTCAACAACAAAAAAGCGCCGCTGCTGCGGCGCTTTCTCATTGCGAGACCGGGAAGTCACATCCAGTAGACGATGACGTACAGGCCCAGCCACACCACGTCCACGAAGTGCCAGTACCAAGCGGCGCCTTCGAAGCCGAAGTGGCGCTCCGGCGTGAAGTGGCCCTTCATCAGGCGGATGGTGATGAACAGCAGCATCAGTGCACCCACGCAGACGTGAAAGCCGTGGAAGCCGGTCAGCATGAAGAAGGTCGAGCCGTAGATGCCGGAGGTCAGCTTCAGGTTGAGCTCGGTGTAGGCATGGTGGTATTCATAGGCCTGGAAGCCGACGAAGGTCGCACCCAGCAGCACGGTGATCCACATCCACAGGATGGTCTTGCCGCGGTTGCCGGCGATCAGCGCGTGATGGGCAATCGTCAGCGTGACACCGGAGGTCAGCAGCAGTGCCGTGTTGATCGTCGGGATGGGCCAGGGGCCCATGGTGCTGAAGGCCTCGACGGTGCCCGCCGGCGCAGCGGTAAAGCCGGGCGCCGTGCTGGGCCAGATGGCCTTGAAGTCGGGCCACAGCAAGGCGTTTTCCAGGCTGCCAAGCACCGGCACCGAGTACAGGCGGGACCAGAACAGCGCGCCGAAGAAGGCGGCGAAGAACATCACCTCCGAGAAGATGAACCAGCCCATGCTCCAGCGGAACGAGACATCGATACGGTCGCTGTACAGGCCGCCCTCGCTCTCGCCGATGGCCTGGCGGAACCATTGCTGCAGCACGAAGGCCCAGAAGGCCAGGCCGCCGAACAGCGAGTACATGCCCCAGCCATGGCCGTTGACCCACTGGCCCGCGCCGAGGATGACGAAGAACAGGCCGATCGCGGCCATCACCGGATGCCGTGAAGGCGCCGGGACGAAGTAGTACGGGGTCTTGCCCGGGGTAGTCGCTGCCGACATGTTGTTCTCCTAGTACTCGCTCGTTCTGAACTCTGTTGCGGCTCGGGCCCTCAGGCCCCGGCCACGCCACTGCTGATGACCCAACGGACAAGCAGCACCAGCACCAATACAAACAGGGCGGCGCCAAGCACGCCCGCGATCAATACATGCACCGGGTTGAGCTTGGCCATGTCGTTCTCATGATCCTTGCCCCGGCGCACACCGAAAAAACTCCAGGCCACGGCCGAGATCGTCTGGGCCAGCGAGGCCTTGCGGCCCACGGCGTCCTTCAGATCCTTGCCCGCTTCGCTCACAGCGCGGCTCCCGCACCGGAACGCGATCCAGGTGCCTGGCCGAGCTTGACGCCACCCTTGCCCGCCACCTCGAAGAAGGTGTACGACAGGGTGATGGTCTTCACATCCTTGGGCAGCTTGGGGTCGATGACGAACACGACCGGCCACTGCTTGCTCTCGCCCGGCTTCAACGTGTATTCGTTGAAGCAGAAGCATTCCAGCTTGTTGAAATGCGCACTCGCCTGCATCGGCGCATAGCTCGGGATGGCCTGGGCCGCCATGGTGCGGTCCTGCACGTTTCGGAACTCGTACATGACCTGGGTCAGTTCGCCCGGGTGCACCGTCAGATGGCGCACCGCCGGCTTGAAGTCCCAGGGGCCGCGGGCATTGGTGTCGAACTCGACCGTGATTTCACGGCTGAAGTCGATCTGGCCGTTGCCGTCGGCGATGCCTTTGGCCGAAAGCGCCGTCTGGCGCTCGGCCAGCGACAGCACGTTGATGCCCAGCGCATTGCAGATGGCCTTGTACAGCGGCACCAGCGCGTAACCGAAGCCGAACATCAACGCGACCACCACCGCCAGCTTCATGACGAGCTGCCGGTTGTCGCGATGCAGAGCGGCCAGGAAGCGCATGTCAGTGCCGCCCGGCCGCCCGAAGGCGCTGACGCGCCCCCTCGGGGGGCAGCAAACGAAGTGCGCGTGGGGGCTTCATCATGTCAGTGAGCCAGCAGCACCATCTTCGTGACGAAGCCGATGCCGAAAATCAAGGCAATCGACAGCAGGATCAATCCCAGCCGTCGGTTGGCTTTGCGCTGTTCGGGCGTCATGGCCATCAGGCGACGATCTTGGTGGCCGAAGCGTTCAGCTTGGGCGGCTCTTCGAAGGTGTGGAAGGGCGCCGGCGACGGCACTTCCCACTCCAGGCCTTCGGCGGCTTCCCAGGGCTTCTGCGCCGCCTTCTCACCCTTGCCGCGCATGGCCGGCACGACGACGAACAGGAAGAAGTAGACCTGCATCAGGCCGAAGCCGAAGGCGCCGATGGATGCAATCGCGTTGAAGTCGGCGAACTGCATCGGGTAGTCGGCATAGCGACGCGGCATGCCGGCCAGACCCAGGAAGTGCATCGGGAAGAAGGTGATGTTGAAGAAGATCAGCGAACCCCAGAAGTGGATCTTGCCGCGGGTCTCCGAATACATCACGCCGGTCCACTTCGGCGACCAGTAGTAGTAGCCGGCGAACATGCCGTACAGCGAGCCGGCCACCAGCACATAGTGGAAGTGGGCCACGACGTAGTAGGTGTCCTGCAGCTGGATGTCGACCGGTGCCATCGCCAGGATCAGGCCGGTGAAGCCGCCCATCGTGAACACGAAGATGAAGCCGACGGCGAACAGCATCGGCGTCTCGAAGGTCATCGAGCCGCGCCACATCGTCGCCAGCCAGTTGAAGATCTTCACGCCCGTGGGCACGGCGATCAGCATGGTCGCGTACATGAAGAACAGCTGGCCCGTCACCGGCATGCCGGTGGCGAACATGTGGTGAGCCCAGACGATGAAGGACAGGATGGCGATCGACGCCGTCGCGTACACCATGGAGGCGTAGCCGAACAGGCGCTTGCGGGCGAAGGCCGGCACGATCTGGCTGACGATGCCGAAGGCCGGCAAGATCATGATGTAGACCTCGGGGTGGCCGAAGAACCAGAAGATGTGCTGGTACATGACCGGGTCGCCGCCGCCGGCCGGGTTGAAGAAGGCGGTGCCGAAGTGGCGGTCGGTCAGCGTCATCGTGATGGCGCCGGCCAGCACGGGCATGACGGCGATCAGCAGATAGGCCGTGATCAGCCAGGTCCAGGCGAACATCGGCATCTTCATCAGCGTCATGCCGGGGGCGCGCATGTTGAGGATGGTGACGATGATGTTGATCGAGCCCATGATGGACGAGGCGCCCATGATGTGCATCGCGAAGATGCCGGCGTCCATCGACGGGCCCATCTGCAGCGTCAGGGGCGCGTACAGCGTCCAGCCCGCGGCGGGGGCGCCACCGGGCATGAAGAAGCTGCCCACCAGCATGATGGCCGCCGGGATCAACAGCCAGAAGCTGAAGTTGTTCATCCGCGCGAAGGCCATGTCGGCCGCGCCGATCTGCAGCGGGATCATCCAGTTCGCGAAGCCGACGAAGGCCGGCATGATGGCGCCGAACACCATGATCAGACCGTGCATGGTCGTGAACTGGTTGAAGAGTTCGGGGTTGAAGAACTGCAGGCCCGGCTGGAACAGCTCGGCGCGGATGCACAGGGCCAGGATGCCGCCGACCATCAGCATCGTGAAGGAGAACAGCAGGTAGAGGGTGCCGATGTCCTTGTGGTTGGTCGCGAACACCCAGCGGCGCCAGCCGTGGGGTGCGTGGTGATCATCGTGGTGGTCGTGATCGTGATCGTGGGCGTGGCCGTCATGGCCACCGACCGCGCCGTGGGGGGGGAGCACTGCACTCATGTGATTTCCTCTGATTCGGCGTTCGGTCGATTACTTGCGGGCGGCCAGCACTTCGGCCGGTTGCACCGTCTGGCCCGTCTTGTTGGACCAGCTGTTCTTCGTGTACGTGATCACGGCGGCGATGTCGGTATCGCTGAGCTGCTTCCAGGCGGGCATGCCCTTGTCCATGCGGCCGTTCAGCACGACCTGAACCTGCTGCAGTTTGTCTTCGGCGAGCACGACCGGCGACTTGTCCAGCGGCTTGATCGGGCCGGCGCCCGAGCCGTCGGCCTTGTGGCAGACGGCGCAGTTGGCGCCATAGACCTTCTCGCCGCGGGCGACCAGGGCGACTTGCTCCCAGACCTTGTTCGGGTCATCGGCCTTGGCGGCGATTTCCTTCTTCTTGCCATCCACCCACTTGGTGTAGTCCTCGGCGGACACGACCTTCACGTGGATGGGCATGTAGGCGTGTTCCTTGCCGCACAGCTCGGCGCATTGGCCGTAGTAGTCACCGATCTTCTCGGCCTTGAACCAGGTGTCGCGCACGAACCCGGGGATGGCGTCCTGCTTGACGCCGAATGCCGGCACCATCCAGGCGTGGATGACGTCGTTGGCCGTCGTGATGATGCGGACCTTCTTGTCCACCGGCACGACCAGCGGGTTGTCCACCTTGAGCAGGTAGTTGTCGACCGGCTCGGGCTTGCCGGTGTTGGATGACTCGCGTTGAGCGGTGTCCAACGTGGCCAGGAAGCCGATGCCTTCGCCTTCACCCTTCAGGTAGTCATAGCCCCATTTCCACTGGTAGCCGGTGGCCTTGATGGTCACGTCGGCGTTGGTGGTGTCCTTCATCGCGACGACGACCTTGGTCGCCGGCAGGGCCATGCCGATGACGATGAGGAAGGGCACCACCGTCCAGGCGATCTCGACGGCCACGCTCTCGTGGAAGTTGGCCGACACCGCGCCCTTGGACTTGCGGTGCTTGAAGATGGAATAGAACATCACCCCGAACACCGCGAAGAAGATGACCAGGCAGACGATCATCACGAAGTTGTGCAGCCACATCTGGTCGGCCGCGATGCGCGTGACCGGCTCGTGCAGATTGAGCTGATTGACGCCGGGGCCGCCCTTCAGGTCGTTGACCGCCAGGGCTGGGCCGGCCGCCAGGGCCGCCATCGCCGCCGTGGCCCAACGGCCCCAAGCGCGTGAGGCGCTATGCACTCGTGCGTTCATCATCGTCATGGTTGTCACTTGGTTCTTTGAAGAGCGGGGCTTGCTTGTCCAGCCCGACAGCTGGATTTGGGAGGCAAGTTCCGTGGGTTGAGCCGGGTGTTGCCCCAAAGCCCTCTATGCGGCGCGGGATTTTAGCCCAGGCTCCGAGAGGGACGGCCCATGCCGCCCCCGGGGATTCACCCCCTTCATCCCCCTTCACCCGGTTTCACGGCCCTTGCGCAGCGTTGCGCGCATGGCGTCGACGGACACATGGGTCTCGGCCGCCATCGTCAGCCGCGGCGCCGCCTTGAAGGCGTGGCCGAAGACGAGCTCTACCGTCAGCGCAAGCCGGCCCTCGCCGTCGCGCAGCGTTTCCAGCTGCGCCAGCAGTGCCGCCTTCCACTTGCGACCGCGCAAGCCGGCGAAGCGCGCGGGCGCCAGGTTGCCGCCCAGCGCCCGCAGGTCGGCCAGCAGGCTTTCGGGCGTGGCCCAGGTCAGGCGCAGCCGCTGCTGGTCCATGACGGGGTCGGCAAAGCCGGCCTTGAGCACCAGGTCGCCGATGTCATGCATGTCCCACCAGTCAGGCGCCGGCCGGCCCCAGCCGGCGCGCGCATACAACGGCCGCAGTTCGACGAAGCTGTCCGGGCCCAGGCAGGAAAACATCACAAAGCCGCCGACCGCGACGCTGGCCTGCCAGGTGTCGAGCAGCTCCGGCAGGTCGGCGCAGGCATGCAGGGCCATGTTGGACCACAGCAGGTCGACCTGGGGCAACGCTGGCAGCGAATCGACATGACCGGAGGAGGCGCCACGCAGCTTCTGCCACCAGTTGCGCTGGCGCTTCTCGGCCGCGCGAGCCGCCAGCGCCGTGTCGGCTTCATGCCACAGCAACTCCGCGCTCGGGTAAGCCAGGCGCAGCAGCTCGCCACTGGCGCCCAGGGCCGGCGATGCGTCCAGCACGCGGTTCGGCTGCAGCTTGATATAGGTCAGGCGTTCGGCCATGCGCCCGGCGACCTCGTCGTGCAACCACGGCGGCTGCGCAGCGGCCGCGAGGCGGCGCGCCTGGTGGCGAACGGCGGCGGCGTCGAGGTCCTGGGGCCGCGGCCCCTTGTTTGAAGTAGGGGTCGAAGCCGGTTCACTCATGGAGCGGTCAGTATATTGAGCCGATGCCCGAGCGCTCCCTGTCGGCAACGAAGCCTGCTCTGATCGAGAAAGTCCTGCTGCGCTGCGCCGGCCAGTGCGCCGTCTGCCGCGCCTGGAGCCACCAGACCATCTGCGAAGCCTGCCTGGCCCTCTACGCACGCCCGCAGCCGCGCTGCTGGACCTGCGCGGCCAGGCTGCCCATCGAATTGACCGGCAGGCCCCGCCCCCAATGCGGGCGCTGCCTGCACGCGGCACCACCGCTGGACCGCGCCGTGGCTGCGCTGGACTACCGCTTCCCCTGGGACGGCTTGCTGCAGCACTTCAAATACCACCAGGCCCTGGAACTGCGCGAGAGCCTGCTGGAGCGCCTGAACACGGCGCTGACCGCGGCCGAGGTCGACGCGCCAGACTGGCTGCTGCCCGTGCCGCTGTCGAACGACCGCCTGCGCGAGCGCGGCTACAACCAGGCACACGAGCTGGCCAAGGCGCTGGCGCGCCGGCGCGGCCTGCGCTGCGAGCCGGAGATGCTGCTGCGGGTACGCCACAACGCTGCCCAAGCCAGCCTGAAGCTGGAGGCGCGCGCAGCCAATGTGCGCGGCGTCTTCGCCGTCGAGCCGCTGCGCGCGGCGCAGTTGCGCGGCACCTGCGTCGCGCTGCTCGACGACGTGATGACCAGCGGCGCGACGCTGTTCGAGCTGGCCCATGTGCTGCTGCAGGCCGGCGCGATGAGCGTGCAGGCCTGGGTCATTGCGCGCACGCCGGAGCCGGGCGAATGACGCCCCTCGTCCAGTCCTGCCTCGCTGGACGCCGGCAAGCCTGGCCGGCCCCCCGAGGGGGCGGCGATGCTTGCCGGATCGACCGGCAAGCACATCGCCATGACGGGCCGGCTTGGGAGCGGCCCGGCGCTCGGCCCGAATGCAACACGTTGATCGCCGCGATCCGGCGAAGATACTCGCGTCCATGTTCCATATCGTCCTTGTCCAGCCGGAGATTCCGCCCAACACGGGCAATGTGATCCGGCTCGCAGCCAACACCGGCTGCAGCCTGCACCTGATCGAGCCCTTGGGCTTCTCGATGGAAGACAAGCTGCTACAACGCGCCGGCCTGGACTATCACGAGTACGCCCGCGTGCAGCGCCATGCCGATTGGGCGGCCTTCCTGGCGGCCCAGTCGCCCGACGCCGCACGCATGTTCGCCTTCACCACGCGCGGCAGCCGGTCCTTTGGCGAGGTGGCCTGGCAGCCGGGCGACTACTTCGTGTTTGGCAGCGAGACGGCCGGCCTGGCGCCCGAACTGCGTGAGAGCTTCCCGCTCGATCAGCGTGTGCGCCTGCCGATGCGCGAGGGCCAGCGCAGCCTCAACCTGAGCAACAGCGTCGCGGTCGCCGTGTTCGAAGCCTGGCGGCAGAACGGCTACGCAGGCGGCGCCTGAATTATTCGGCGCGGGCCTCGCGGCCCATCAGGTGCTCGACCGCCTCGCCGACACGCAGCCGCCCGTCCAGCAAGGCCACCATGGCCTCGGTGATCGGCATCTCGACGCCGGCCTCGCGCGCACGCGCCAGCACCGTCGGCGCGCTGTAGACGCCTTCGGCCACATGGCCGAGTTTGGCCAGGATGTCCCGCAACGCGAGCCCCTGCGCCAGCATCAGGCCGACGCGGCGATTGCGCGACAGGTCGCCCGTCGCCGTCAGCACCAGGTCGCCCAGACCCGACAGACCCATGAAGGTCTCGGCCTTGGCGCCCAGGGCCAGGCCCAGGCGCAGCATCTCGGCCAAGCCGCGCGTGATGACGGCGGCGCGGGCGTTCAACCCCGGCGCATCAGGTGCGGCGCCGGAGAGGCCATCGCAGACGCCCACCGCTATGGCCATGACGTTCTTGACTGCGCCGCCGACTTCGACGCCAACCGGATCGTTGGACGTGTAGACGCGCAGCCTGTCACCATGAAAAGCATCGACGGCGGCCTGTGCGAGCGCCGCGTCCTCGCTCGCCGCGACCAGGGCCGTGGGCCGGCCAGCGGCCACTTCCTGCGCAAAGCTGGGGCCGGACAACATACCGACGCGCATGGCCGGCTGCAACTCGCGTGCGATCTCGTGGCCGAGCCGCCCGGTGACTGCCTCGAAACCCTTGCACAACCACAGCACGCGCTGCGTTGGCGGCAGGGCGGCGAGGGTTTCGCGCAGGCCGGACATCGGCGTCGCGACGATGGTCAGCCCGTCGGCGGCGTGCGCAATGGCTGCGGCACGGTCGCCGGTCAGGCCGAGCGCGGCGGGCAGTTCGCCGTCGGGCAGATAGGCAGCGTTGCGGCGGCTGGCCCGCATTTGCCCGATGGCAGTGGCGTCACGGCCCCACAGGCTCACGTCATGGCCGGCGTTGGCCGCCTGGATGGCCAGGGCCGTGCCCCAGGCACCGGCGCCGAGAACGCTGATCTTCATCGTCGTCATGCGCAGAAGTGTCACCCAAGTAAAACGCCCCGCACGGAGCGGGGCGTCATCACGAGGCGAGCCTCGATGCTCAGTTGACGGCCTGGCCGCCCTGGGCTTCGCGCTGCGCCTGCTGGGCCTCGAACATGGCCTGGAAGTTCACTTCCGTCAGCAGCACCGGCGGGAAGCCGGCGCGGGTGCAGACGTCGGACACGATGGCGCGCAGATAGGGGTAGACCATCTGCGGGCAGACGATGCCCAGAATGCCTTCGAGCTGGTCCTGCGGCACATTGCGGATCTCGAAGATGCCGGCCTGCTTGGCTTCGACCAGGAACAGCGTCTTGTCGCCGACCTTGGTGTTGACCGTGGCCGTCACGCAGACCTCGAAGATACCGTCGGTGACGTTCTCGGCCGACAGCGTCAGGTTGATGTCGACCTGGGGCTGCTGCTGCTCCAGCAGGATGTGCGGCGCGTTGGGCTGCTCCAGCGACAGATCCTTCAGGTACATGCGCTGGATCTGGAACACGGGGGTGCCTTCGGGGGCGGCTTGGATCTCGTCGGCCATGGGATTCTTTCTAGCGAAGCGTCAAACAAAAGCCCGCAGGCGGCGTGCTGCGGGCAGTCACTGGATTATGGGCGATGCCTCGTGACAAGCCGATCGGGCTTGCCCGGTGTTGAAATCAGGCAAGAACGCCCAAAGCGACCCTTCAGGCCGCTTGGAGCAAGGGCAGCAAGCCGCCCTTCTGGTCGAGGGCGATGAGGTCATCGCACCCCCCGACATGGGTGTCGCCGATGAAGATCTGCGGCACGGTGCGGCGGCCCGTCCTGGCCATCATCTCCTGGCGTTCGCCCGGGTTGAGGTCGACGCGGATCTCGTCGATCTGCTCGACGCCGCGTTGCTTGAGCAGCATCTTGGCGCGCACGCAGAACGGACAGACCAGGGTGGTGTACATCTTGACGGCAGCCATCTCAATCTCCTTCAGCCGCAAATCTGCCTACGCAGATTTCTGCCCAATGAAAGGCAGAAAAAGTCGGTTGGGCGAAAAACCGCTCACGCGCTTTTTTCCACCGGCAAATTCGCCTCCCGCCAGGCCTTGAGGCCACCCGCCAGCACCTGGGCCTTGTCATAGCCCAGCTTGCGCAGCATGCCCGCGGCGCGGCCGGCGCGCGCGCCGGTCGGGCACACCAACACCAGCGGCAGGGCCTTGTTGGACGGCAAGGACTTGTGGCCCTCAATCTGGCCAAAGGGGATGTTGCGCGCGCCGACGGCATGGCCCTTGGCAAACTCTTCGGGCTCGCTGACATCGATCAGCACGCCCTTCTCGCGGTTGATCAGTTGCACCGCCTGGGCGGGGGCGAGGCCGCCGCCCTGTGCACCCGACATCAGCATGGGCCAGAGCAACAGGCCACCGGACACAAGTGCGGCGACGAGCAGAAACCAGTTCTCGATCAGGAAGTTCAAGCAAGCATCCCGTGTAATTCAACGAAGCCGGCGATTATCGCTGGGTCCGATAATCCGCCGCCTCCCACCACCTCAGCGCGCCTTGCCCCATGTACAAGCTCGTCCTCATCCGCCACGGCGAATCGACCTGGAACCTGGAAAACCGCTTCACCGGCTGGACCGACGTGGACCTGACGCCCACCGGTGTCGAGCAGGCCAAGACGGCCGGCCGGCTGCTGAAGGAAGCGGGCTATGACTTCGACATCGCCTACACCTCGGTGCTCAAACGCGCCGTGTGGACGCTGTGGCACGCCCTGGACCAGATGGACCGCACCTGGCTGCCGGTGCGCCACGCCTGGCGCCTCAACGAGCGCCATTACGGTGGCCTGCAGGGCCTGAACAAGGCCGACATGGCCAAGCAGTACGGCGACGAGCAGGTGCTGATCTGGCGCCGCAGCTACGACACACCGCCGCCGGCGCTGGAAGCGACCGACCCACGCAGCGAACGCAGCGACCCTCGCTACCGCGGCCTGGACGCCGAGGACATTCCGCTGACGGAATGCCTGAAGGACACGGTCGCCCGCGTGCTGCCGTTCTGGAACGAGACCGTCGCGCCCGCCATCAAGGGCGGCCAGCGCGTGCTCATCGCCGCCCATGGCAACAGCATCCGCGCGTTGGTGAAGTACCTCGACAACATCGCCGACGACGCCATCGTTGGCGTCAACATCCCCAACGGCATCCCGCTGGTCTATGAGCTGGACGAGAACCTGAAGCCGATCAAGAGCTACTACCTGGGCGACGCCGAAGCCGCCGCCAAGGCGGCTGCCGCCGTGGCCAATCAGGGCAAGGCCTGATCCACCTCGGTCAGCACCTCCTCCACGCTGGCCCAGCCGGGCCAGTACTGAAGCAGTTTGACCGTCGGCCCCCACGGCGCCCAGACCGCGGGATCGGCCGGCCCCCAGGGGGTGAGCAGCCGTGCGCCGACGCCGGCGGCGATGTGGCCCGGCCCGGTGTCGTTGGAGACGACGATGCCGGCCATCTGCAGCAACGCGGCGTAGATGCCCAGGCCCACGCCTTCGAACCGCACCACGTCGGGGTAGAGCTGGCGGGCCCCCTCCAGTTCGGTCGGTCCCGGCACCATCACGATGCGGCGCCCCGCCGCATCCAGGCGGCGCACGAATTCCGGGAAGGCCGGCCAGGTGCGGTCCAGGAACTCGGTTTTCCCGTTGGCGAACGGGCAGATCATCACGTAGCGCCCCGGCGCGATGCCTTGCGCCGCCAGCAGAGCCGCGGCCCGCTCCCGCTGGGGCTCGCTGACCTGCAGGCCGATGGCCGGCGGCGGCGGCTCGTCGATGCCGAGGAAGTCGCAGGCCAGTTCCCAGTATTCGACCAGCGTGTGCCGCCCCGGGCGCCGCGGGTGACCACGGCGCATCAGCCAAGTGCGTCCCTCCACCGCATGGCCCTCGGCGCGCAGGCCGGCCAGTCGCGCGTCCAGCGCCGCTGAAAACGCGTAGGGAAAGAGCAGCGTATTGGAGCGCCGGTCGAATCCGGGGTCTTGCGCACGCAGCTGCCGCCGCAGCGCGCGCAACTGCGCCACGCGCTCGCCGAGCCTCTCGGGCCGCACATGGACGCGCCAGCCTTCCGTCTCCAACAACCCGCGTGCCCAGCTCTTGCCGACCAGTTCAAGGCGATAGCCGTGGCTTTGCAGCAGCCGCAGCGCCGGAATGCTCAAAACCGTGTCGCCAACGAAGTTGCGCAGACGGACGATCAACGGTCGGGCTTCTATCATCAGCAATTCTTTACAAGTGACGCGGGATTCTCCCTGCGCAGGCCCGTTCTCCATGCCCGAGATCACCCTGCCCTCCTCAGCCAAAGTGATCGCCATCCATGACGCCGCCCTGGTAGCGGAGTCGCAGTGATCCCGCCACGCTTCGCAGCCAATCTCGATTGGCTCTATACCGAGCACGCCTATCTCGACCGGCCGGCGGTGGCACGGGCCGACGGCTTTGCCGCCGTTGAGCTGCAGCAGCCGCATCTGCATGACCGCCCACCGCTGACGGCCGCGCTGGCGGGGCTGAAGGTCGTCCTCATCAACGCCCCTGCCGGCGACTGGGCCGTCGGCGAGCGCGGCTTCACCGCCCTGCCCGGCCGCGAGGCCGAGTTTCGCGACGCGACGCTGCGCGGCCTGGACTTGGCCGACCGCCTTGGCGCGGCCCGCGTGCATCTGCTGTCAGGCTTGGCCGAGGACACGCCCGAGCACCGCTCGACCTGGCTGGCCAACCTCGGCTGGGCCGCCGAGCAGTCCCCCCTGCCCCTGGTCGTCGAGCCCATCAACCGCCGTGACATGCCCGGCTATTTCCTGCATCGCCAGGCCCAGGCGCTGGAGCTGCTGGCTGCGCTGGACACGCCACGCGTGCAACTGCAACTCGACCTCTACCATTGCCGCGTCGCTGAAGGTGAATCACTGACGCATCTGGCGCGCGCGCTGGACCTCGGCGTGCTGGGCCATGTGCAGGTCGCCGGCGTTGCCGGGCGGCATGAGCCCGAGGCCAGTGAATTCGCGGCGGAGCTGGCCCTGCTGGACGCGCGTGGCTGGCAAGGCGTTGTCGGCCTGGAATACCGGCCCCGTGGCAATACGTCGGCCGGCCTGGCCTGGCTCAGCCCAGCTTCGCGCTGATCACGCCGCGCAGCATCGCGCCCAGGGCGCGACGGTCCTGGCCGGTCGCCATCACGCTGGGCAGGATCTGCACATCAATGCCCAGCCCCTTGGCCGAAGCAATGCGCCACAGGCTCTCAACCAACGTCGTGTCGCCGATGAAGCGCGCCGACGAGCTGAAGCGCTCGCCGGGCTCGTGCCACCGCAGCACGACGGGCAGCACCGGTGCATCGACCGACACCGCCGCCTGCAGCAGGTTGGCGTGGAAGGGCAGCATCTCGGGCCCGGCGCCCGTGGTGCCTTCCGGGAAGACGGCGATACAGTCGCCCGCCTGCAGGGCTGCGGCCGTCTGGTGCACGACACGCAGCGCATCGCGCTTGCTGGCGCGCTCGATGAAGAGCGTGCCGGCGCCTTCGACGAGGGCGCCGACCACCGGCCAGTGCCTCACGTCCGCCTTGGACACGAAGCGCGCCTGCGGCAGCACCGCGTGGACGCCGGCGATGTCCAGCCAGGAGATGTGGTTGGCCACCATGAGATGACCCGTCGGCAAGGCCTGGCCCTGAGACTTCAGCGCGATGCCGAGGATGCGCAGCGTCTTGAGCGACCACCACTGGATCAGCCCATGCCGCTCGGACGCCGTCAGCAGCTCGAAGCGGCGCTTGACGATCCACAGGCCGTGCAGCACATGCGGCACAAGGCGCGTGAGGCGCCAGGTGGCGATCAGGGATCTCATTCAGCCTCCCGCCGGGCCGCCCCCAGGGAGGCTGCACCCCCTCGGGGGGCAGCGTGCGAAGCGCGCGTGGGGGCCGTCATCCTTCGTAGGCGACGTGGCCGGCGACAAGGGTGCAACGCACGCGCGCGGGCAGCTCGAAACCGCTGGAGGCGAAGGCAAACGGCGTGTGCTTGCCCTGGCTGGCCAGGGCGTCGGGCGTGACGGACCAGCTCGCCGCCGCGTCGAACACGCAGACATCGGCGACGCCACCTTCCACCAGGCGACCGGCGCTGGCGGACAAAGAGCCGAGGGCGCTGCCCAGCACCCGCACCGGTTCGGCCGTCACGACGGCCAGCGCGCGCTGCAGCGGCAGCTTGGAATCCTGGGCCCAGCGCAGCGCCAGGCTCAGCAGCAGCTCCAGGCCCGTCGCGCCCGGCGTGGCCTCGGCAAAGGGCACAGCCTTCTCGTCGGTCGTCACGGGCATGTGGTCGGACACCAGCGCGTCAATAGTTCCATCGGCGAGGCCCGCGCGCAGCGCATCGCGATCACGGCCCTGGCGCAGCGGCGGCGTCAGGCGCATGGCCGAATCGAAGTAGCCGATGTCGACGTCACTGAGGTGCAGCGAATTGATGGACACGTCCGCCGTGACGGGCAGGCCCTCGCGCTTGGCCGCGCGCACCAGCTCGACGCCGGCGGCGCTGGACAGGCGGCACACATGCACCCGGGCGCCCGTGGCGCGTACCAATTCAAAAGTGGTGTGCAGCGCCACTGTCTCGGCGCTGACGGGCACGCCGGACAGCCCCAGCCGCGTCGCGACCGAACCGCTGGCCGCGACGCCACCGCCGAGATACGCGTCCTGCGGGCGCAGCCAGACCGTGTAGCCATAGGTGGCGGCGTATTGAAGCGCCCGGCTCAGCACCAGCGTGTCCTTGATCGGCACCTCGGCCTGCGAGAAGCCGATGCAACCGGCTTCGGTCAGTTCGGCCATCTCGGTGAGTGCCGTGCCGTTCAACTGGCGCGTCAGCGCGCCGAGCGGGAACAGGCGGCAGCGGCTCAGCTTGCGGGCGCGGAACTTCAGCATCTCGACGAGACCGGGCTCGTCGAGCACCGGGTCGGTGTCGGGCGGGCAGACAAGGCTGGTCACGCCACCAGCGGCCGCTGCGGCGAGTTCGCTTTCGAGCAGGCCTTCATGCTCGTGCCCGGGCTCGCGCAGCCGGGCGCACAGGTCGACGAGGCCGGGCGCGACGATGAGGCCGCTCGCGTCCACGGTGCGGTCGGCAACGAAGTCGCCCACATCCCCCAGGTGCACGATACGGCCATTGGCGATGGCGACGTCGCCGATGCGGTCGAGACTGGATGCCGGGTCGATCAGCCGGCCGCCTTTGATCAAAATCTTCATGCTTCGTTCCCAGCCAGGATGGCCATCACCGCCATGCGCACCGCGATGCCGAATGTGACCTGCGGCAGGATGACGCTGCTCTTGCCGTCGGCCACTTCGGACGCGATCTCGACACCCCGGTTGATGGGCCCCGGGTGCATGACGATGGCGTCGGGCTTGGCCAGGCGCAACTTGTCGGGCGTCAGGCCGAAGTGCTTGAAGAACTCGCCGCTGCTGGGCAGCATGCCGCCGTTCATGCGCTCGTTCTGCAGGCGCAGCATGATGATGACGTCGGCGTCCTTCACGCCTTCGGCCATGTCGTAGCAGACGCGCACGCCCATGTCGCGCAGGTCGCCGGGGACCAGGGTCTTGGGGCCCACCGCGCGGATCTCCGGCACGCCCAGGATGTTGAGCGCGTGGATGTCGCTGCGAGCGACGCGCGAGTGAACGATGTCGCCGACTATGGATACGGTCAGGTTGCGGAAGTCTTTCTTGAAGTGCCGGATCGTGTACATGTCCAGCAGCCCTTGAGTCGGGTGGGCGTGGCGGCCGTCGCCGGCGTTGACAACGTGCACGTGCGGCGCGCAATGCTGGGCGATCAGGTGGGGCGCGCCGCTCTCGCTGTGGCGCACGACGAACATGTCGGCGTGCATGGCGCTGAGGTTGGCCACCGTGTCCAGCAGCGTCTCGCCCTTGGCCGTGGAGCTGCGCGCGATGTCCAGGTTGATGACGTCGGCCGACAGGCGCTTGGCGGCGATCTCGAAGGTGGTGCGGGTGCGGGTGCTGTTCTCGAAGAACAGGTTGAACACCGACTTGCCGCGCAGCAGCGGCACCTTCTTGACCTCACGGTCGTTGACCGAGAGGAAGCTGCCCGCGGTGTCCAGGATCTGCTCCATGACCGCACGCGGCAGGCCTTCGGTGGACAGCAGGTGGATCAGCTCGCCGTGCTTGTTGAGCTGGGGGTTGCGTTTGGAAAGCATCACTTCACCTCAAAGGCAAATCGCCCCCCGTCGGCGCGCGCGAGGCGCAGGCTCTGGTCTGCGGCGAGCGTGACGCGGGCCGCAGAGAACGCCGGCTCGATCGGCAGCTGCCGCCCGCCGCGGTCCACCAGCACCGCCAGCTGCACGCTCGCCGGGCGGCCGAAGTCGAACAGCTCGTTGAGCACGGCCCGCGTCGTGCGGCCGGTGTAGAGCACGTCGTCGATGAGCAGGATGTCGCGGCCGTTGACGTCGAAGGGCAGCGAGGTGTGGTCGGCCTTGGCCAGGCCCCGCGAGCCGAAGTCGTCGCGGTGCAGCACGCTGGAGATGGTGCCGGCGTCGGCCAGGCCCAGGTCGACGGCCAGGCGCTCGGCCAGCCAGGCGCCGCCGCTCCAGATGCCCACGAGGGCGGTGTCGGCGGTCAGCAGTCGCTGCACGCCGCGCCTGAGCTCGAGGTAAAGGCCTTCAGCGTCCAGCTTGAGGTCACTCATGGATGTTCCCGGAAAAATTGTTCAAGGATGAGGGCGGCCGCTGCGGCGTCCACGTCGTGCGCGCCTTCAGCCTCGGCTTCGACGCTGGTGTAGCGCTCGTCCACTTCGAAGACCGGCAGGTGATGGCGCCCGGCCAGCCGGCGACCGAAATTCTGTGCCTTGGCCGTCATCTCGTGGGGCGCGCCGTCGGGGTGGCGCGGCACGCCGATGACGAGGGCGTCGGGCTGCCACGTCTTGACGAGGGCGGCAATCGCGTCGAAATCGCCACTCCTGACCGTGGCACGCGGCTCGGCCGAACCGAGCAAGCGCGTGCCCGAGGCGACGCCGATGCGTCGGGTGCCAAAGTCAAAAGCAAGAAAGATCTGATGCGACGGCGCCAAGGCCGCCATCATGCGTGCCCCGCGTCCGAGCTGAGCATGCGCGGGTCCACGCCCAGCAGGGCCAGTGCGCGCTCGTAGCGCTGCTCCACCGGCGTGTCGAAGATGATCTCGGGCGCCGCGTCCACCGTCAGCCAGCCGTTGCGGCCGATTTCCTCTTCGAGCTGGCCCGCGGCCCAACCGCTGTAGCCGAGCGTGACAAAGATCTTCCTGGGGCCGGCGCCGTTGGATAGCGCTTCAAGCACGTCGCGGCTGGTCGTCATCTCCAGGCCGCCAGGCACGGCCAGCGTCGCGTTGTAGTGGCCGCCCTCTTCGTCCAGCGGCTCGTGCAGCACGAAACCGCGGTCGGTCTGCACCGGGCCGCCATAGAAGACGGGGCTGTCGGCCAGCGGTTCGGCCGGTGGGCTGAGCTCGACCTTCTCGAACAGATTGCCCAGCGTCAGAGAGATGGGTTTGTTGATGACGAGGCCCAGGGCGCCGTTGTCGTTGTGCTCGCAGAGGTAGACCACGGTGCCTGCGAAGGCCTCGTCGGCCATGCCGGGCATGGCGATGAGGAATTGGTTGGTCAGGACGATCCGGTCGGCGGGCATGGCGGCATTTTATTCTGGCCGCTTTGCGCTTCAGCGCTTTATCGCCGGGAGGCTGGTGCTTGCCGAGGTCGCCCAGCCTGGGCAGGCGTGCAAAGACCTTAATCTGCGCCCATGCCTGCTCACCTTGACCGCGCTCTTGTCTGGTTTCGCCGCGACCTGCGCGCGGACGACCAGGCCGCGCTGTATCACGCGCTGCGCAGCGCGAAACAGGTCTTCTGCGCTTTCGTCCTGGACCGCGACATCCTCGACGCCCTGCCACGCGCAGACCGACGCGTCGAGTTCATCCTGGGCGCGCTGCAGGTGCTGGACGAGGACCTGCGCAAGCTCGGCGGGGCGCTGATCGTGCGGCATGGCTTTGCGGCGGACCAGATCCCGCGCCTGGTGGCCGAGCTGGGCGCGCAGGCCGTGTTCACCAACCACGACGACGAACCGCAGGCGCTGATGCGCGACGCGCTGGTGGCCGACCTGCTGAAACCCTTCAATACCGAGCTGCGCACCTTCAAGGACCATGTCATCTTCGAGCGCGGCGAGGTGATGACGGCCGCTGGCGGGCCCTACAGCGTGTTCACGCCCTACAAGAACGCCTGGCTGCGCAAGGTGGACGAGTTCTACCTGAGCAGCTATCCGGTCGAGCGCCATGCGCGGGCACTGGCGAGAACCGAGTTCGCCAAGGGCGTTCCCACGCTCGAAGACATCGGCTTCAAACTCGCCGGGCTGACCGGGCATGTCGGCCAGGGCAGCCGCGGTGCCGAGGCGCTGCTGGACGACTTCCTGGACCGCGTCGACCAGTACGACAGCAAGCGCGACTTCCCGGCGGTCAAGGGCCCAAGCTATCTCAGCGTGCATCTGCGCTTCGGCACCGTGTCGATCCGGCGCCTCGCGCGCATCGCCCACCAGTTGATGCAAGGCGGCGACCACGGCGCCGAGATCTGGCTGTCGGAGCTGATCTGGCGCGACTTCTATCACCAGGTCATGCACCACCACCCGCGTGCGATGACGACGGCCTTCAAGCCCGAGTACGACGCCATCCGCTGGGAGACCGGCGCGGAAGCCGACGCGGTGTTCGCCGCCTGGTGCGAGGGCCGCACCGGCTACCCGCTGGTGGACGCCGCCATGCGCCAGCTCAACCAGACGGGCTATATGCACAACCGCCTGCGCATGGTGACGGCCAGCTTCTTGACCAAGGATCTCGGCATCGCCTGGCAACGCGGCGAGGCATATTTCGCGCAGCAACTGCTGGACTTCGACCTCGCCGCCAACAACGGCGGCTGGCAGTGGGCCAGCAGCAGCGGCTGCGACGCCCAGCCCTATTTCCGCATCTTCAACCCGGTGAGCCAGAGCGAGAAGTTCGACGCGCAGGGCCGCTTCATCCGCCGCTACTGCCCCGAACTGGCGGAGCTGCCGGCCAAGACCATCCACGAGCCCTGGGCGCGCGCGCCGCTGCAGATGCAGGGCAGCGTCTACCCGCGCCCCATCGTCGACCACGCCATCGCACGGGAGCGCACGCTGGCTCGCTACGCCGTCGTCAGGCGATGAACGGGGAGCGAAAAGGTCAACCTGCGGTCTTGCGCGGGTGACGAATGCTTCAGCGCGGCGGCTTCAGAACAGCTCGACGTCGCTGAGCTGTGCCGATTCCTGGATCACGCCGCTGGCCACCAGGGCCGCGTAGTTGTGGACCTGGTTGCGACCATGGCCCTTGGCGTGATAGACCGCCTTGTCGGCGCGCTCGAACGCATCGGCCGGCCCGTCGCCAGGGCGCACCTCGGTGAAGCCGATGCTGACGGTGATGCGGCCCACCTGCGGGAAGGCGTAGCGTTCGGTGTTCAGGCGCAGGCGCTCGAAGGCCTCGCCCGCGTGGATCTCTTCATCGCAGCGCATCAGCACGACGAACTCCTCGCCGCCGAAGCGATAGAGCATGTCGTGAAAGCGGAAAGAGCCGCGCATCAGGCGCGACAGCAACAACAGCACTTCGTCGCCGATCAGGTGCCCGAAGCGGTCATTGACGGTCTTGAAGTGATCAATGTCGATCACGCCGAGCACATAGTGTTGGATGGCCGTCTCGTGGCGGCGGTCCTCGGCCTCGTGCGTCACGTCGGCACGCGTCGGGATGTCCGACAGCACCTTCAGGAAGCTCTCGTCGAAGGTCTTGCGGTTCAGCAACCCCGTCAGCGTGTCACGCTCGGAGTAGTCGAGCAGGCCCTGGAAGTTGTGATAGATCCGCAGCACGCTGCTGACCATGCGCTGCGCGCCCGTGCCCAGGCGCCGCGTGGACAGGATCTCGATGACGCCGATGACGTCGCGGTCGGTCGCAATCGGGAAGAGGTAGAGCCACTGGCCGCCCTGGGCCACCTGGGTGACGCTGCGGCTGCGCATGGCCTCCAGGCGCAGCGGATGGTCGGTCGCCTTCGGCAGCGCACCAGGCTTGGCCCACAGCGGGTCGGCCGACGCGACCGCATCACCCGCGCGCAGATGGGCACGGGTCAGCCAACGTTCGTCGCCCGGCTCGCCGACGCTGCGGTAGATCGCGACGGACTCGGGTTCCAGCAGGTCACGCAACGCCATGACCAGGGTGACGTCCATGACATCCCGGTCACGAAAACCGGTCAGTTCGGCAAGATGGTCGACAACCTGGGACATGGAAGGGTGCTCAGGCCGGCACGGCCTGCTGGGTGAACTGCCGGATCAACCCGAGCAGATACTCCTCATCGTAAGGCTTGCCCAGGTAGTGGTCGACACCCAGCTGAGCCGCGTAGTCGCGGTGCTTCTGGGCAATACGCGAGGTGATCATGATGACGGGCAGAGCAGCCAGCCGCGAGTCGGCGCGCATATTGCGCACCAGGTCGAAACCGTCCATACGGGGCATTTCAATGTCGGACAGTACCACCGAAGGCAACTCGTCACCCGACAGCTTCTCCATCGCATCCAGGCCGTCCTTGGCCAGCATGACGCGCAGGCCGACGCGCTCCAGGAAGCGCTGGGTCACGCGACGCACCGTCAGCGAGTCGTCGACGACGAGGACGAGCGGCGCCTGCGTCACCGTCTCGACGACCGGTGCGGCCTGCTGCGGCGTTTCGCCCAGCGACATGGCATGGGCCGCCGCCAGCCGGGCCTGGGCGTCGAGGCCGTACCAGTCGGCGAGTGCCACGACGTTGTAGATCAGCGCCACCTCGCCCGAAGCCAGCAGGCTGATCCCCGCCAGGCCCGGTACGCGGTTGAGCTGGGCGCCGAGGTTCTTGACGACAACTTCCTGGTTGCCGACGACCTCATCCACGTGCAGGGCCAGCGCGCCCTGGGCGCTGCGCACCAGCACCACATGGGTGTGGCGGCCATGGACATGGCCACGGCCCGCGTGGCCGAGCAGGCCGCCCAGCCAGTAGAAGGGCATCTCGACACCGCCATGCTGCAGCTTGCCGGTGGCATAGGCCGCCTCGACTGCATCGACGGGCACGCGCTGCACTGACTGCATCAGCGCCGCGGGGACGGCGATGACCTGGTCGGAGCTCTTCAGCAGCACGACCTGCGTCAGCGCCGTGGTGAGCGGCAGGCGCAGCAGGAAGCTGGTGCCCTGGCCGGTGGTCGACGTGGTTTCGATGGTGCCGCCCAGCGTGCCGACCTCGGCACGCACGACGTCCATGCCGATGCCGCGGCCGCTCAACTCGGTCACCTGGCTGGCCGTGGAGAAGCCCGGCGCGAAGATCAGGCGCTTGAGCTGCGCGTCGTCAGGCTCGGCGTCGGGCGAGATCAACCCGAGCTGCAGGCCGCGCTCGCGGATGCGTCCGAGGTTGAGGCCGGCGCCGTTGTCGGAGAAATTCAGCAGCACTTCGTTGCCGTGCTGGCTGACCTCGATGCGCAACGTGCCGACCGGGTCCTTGGCCGAAGCCGCGCGCACCTCGGGCGACTCGATGCCGTGAGCGACGCTGTTGCGCAGCAGATGCTCGAAGGCCCCAGCGGTACGTTCCAGCACCGAGCGGTCCAGCTCGGTCTGGCCGCCGGTGATCTCCAGCTTGACCTGCTTGCCGGCATCGCGGGCAGCCTGCCGCACGACGCGGTGCATGCGCTCGCCGATGCTGTCGAAGTCGACGAGGCGGGTGCGCAGCAGGTCGTCCTGCAGCTCGCGCGTCAGCCGGGACTGCGCGGCCAGCTCGTCTTCGCCGGTCTGGACGTTGCGGCCCAGTGTGCGCTGCAGCGTGGCCACGTCACCGACCGACTCGGTCAGCATGCGGGTCAGTTCCTGGAAGCGCGTGTAGCGGTCGAACTCCAGCGGGTCGAACTCGCGGCCGCCCTGCTGCGCCGCCTCTTGCTGGGCGTGCATCTGGGCCTCGGCCTGCAGATCCAGCTCGCGCAGCTGGGCGCGCAGGCGCTCCAGGTTGTCGTCCAGGTCAAGCAGTGCGCCCTTCATCTGGACCAGCTCGGACTCCATCCGCGCACGGCGGATGCTGACCTCGCCGGCCTGCGTGGCCATGCGCTCCAGCAGGCTGCCGCGCACACGCACCAAGGCCTGGCCGATGGCGAGGTTGTCGCTGCCGGCAGCGACCTCGGCGGTGTCGGTGAAGCGGCTCCAGTCGATCTCGCGCGCTGGTTCGGCGGGCTTCTCGACGAACGTGGATGCGACCGGCCGCACATCGGCTTGGGCAATCTCGGCCAGCAGGCGCTCAGGTTCAGGCGCCGGCGCAGCCGCCTCGACAACGACCGGCGGCTTGGCAGCGGGTGCGGGCGGCGGCGGGGCGACGATGGCCGGCGCGGCTGGCACGGCGGCAGATGCGAGCCGGCGACCGAGTTCCTCGAAGGCGTGCTCGAGGGCATCACCCTCATGCTGCAGCGCCTGGACCTGGCCGTGGTTGGCGCTGCCGGCCCTCAGCAGGTTCTCGATGGCGGATTCGAGGTTGTGGGCCTGCTCACCCAGGCGCATGGCGCCGGCCAGGCGGGCGCCACCCTTGAAGGTGTGCAGGGCACGCATGCAGGCGTCGGAGCGACCCAGCTCGCCCGGATGGGCCAACCAGTCGCGCAGCGCACCGTGCAGTTGTTCCAGCAGGTCGCGCCCTTCCTCCTCGAAGATGGGATAGAGGTCGGGCTCGATGTGGTCGGGCAGGCCCGGCTCGGGCTCGTCGTCGGCCGCCAGCAGCGGGGCAGGCTCGGTTTGCGGCGCAGCCTCGGCAACCGTCTCTGTGGCCGGCTCGGCAACGGGCTCGACGAGGGGTTCGGCCAGGTCGACAAGATCGGCGAGATCAACGACGGACTCCGGCAGATCAGCAGCCACGGTGACCTGGTCATCCAGGTCGCCGGCGAGGGTGTCGTGCAGGGCTGGCACAGGCAGCGCGTCCAGGGGCGCGGATGCCGTGAAGGACTCTTCCTGCGGCTCGTAGGCATGCAGCTGCGCGACGACCTCGGGATCGTTGGGCTTCAGGAAACCGGCTGCGAACTGGTGCAGCAGGCGGCGGATGTCGTCGGCGGCGCGCACGAACAGTTCGGCGTCGACCTGCTCGTAGCGCACGGCGCGATGGGCGCGACCCAGGGTGTGCTCGAGTTCCCGGGCCAGGATGGAGAGATCCTCGTAGCCCACCGTGGCCGCATTGCCGGCCAGGGCGTGAGCCTGCACTTCGCAGCTCTGCGGCACCGGGTGGCTGAGCTCGACGGCCCACTCGGCCAGGCCGATGGACAGCTTGCGCGACAGCTCGTCGGCCTCGTTCAGGAAGATGTTGAACAGCGCGATGCTGATGCGCAGCGAGCCGATGACCTTGAAGCCTTCGTCGGGGTCGGCCGACTCGGGTTCAGGTTCCAGCTCCGGCTCGGCAGGGCTGACCAGCGTGAGAACCGGCGCGGCCGGCTCCTCGTCCTCCTCGAGCAGCTTGTGCAGGGCCAGCGTGGACTCCTCCGGCCGGACCGGGGGCTCGGCCAGGGGTTCGGCGGCAATGACAGGCTCAGGCTCGTCCAGATCCAGCACGACGCCGAAGTTGGCCAAGGTCGGCTCTTCATCAGGCGTGGGTGGCAGCGGCAGGGGTTCGGTCGGTGCGTGGGCGTCGAACTCGCTGACCAGCTCGGCGGGTAGTTCGGTCGGGTCGAGATCCAGCGTGACCTCGGGCAGGGCGAGGTCGAGGTCAGCCTCGATGGGGGCCTCGTTGGCCGGTGCGCCAAGCTCGAGAACGAAGTCGGGCACCAGCGGCGGCGTCTCCTCCATCTCCGCCGGCAGTGCGGCGACGATGGGTTCTGCGGCCGGCTCGGCCATGGCCTCGGCGCCGCGCTCGGCGGCTTCGGCCGGTGTCGCGGCGTCCAGCGGCAGGTCGAGGCCCTGGGCTTCTACCGCTTCGATGGCTTCGGCGGCCGGAGCAGCCGAAACGGCAATAGGCAGGGGCTGGCCATGCAGGCGCAACGAATCGGCACTGCGGCGCACCGGGTCGGGCAAGCTGTGGCCCGGTTCCGTGCCAGCAATCTGGTTGCGCCAGTGGGCAAAGTAGTCCAGCGCCTCGGTGGTGAAGCCCAGCAAGGCGGCGTCGGCCTGGGGGGTGGCTTCGGCGAGGCGGGCGTTGTAGAGCTGTTCGCAGGCCCAGGCACCTTCACCGAAGGGGTCCAGGCCGACCATGCGGGCGCTGCCCTTGAGGGTGTGGAAGGCGCGACGCACGATGGTGAGCTGGCCGTGGTCGGCGGGGGCCTGGCGCAGCTCTTCCAGCGCGGCCCGGGCGTTGCCGATGACCTCGTCGGCTTCCTCGAGGAAGATCTCGCGCATCTCGGGGTCGTCCGCGACGCTGGGCGCGGGCGGCGGGGGAGCAACCACGGGAACGGGTGCGGGAGCGGCCGGCTGCGACAGGTCGACGTCGGGCAGGCTGAGGTCGGGCAGGTCCAGCGTCCCCAGGTCGATGCGCAAGGGCTGGGTGGCGTCGTAGGCGGCGGGAGCGGCAATCTGGGCCGATTCGTCGCCCAGGTCGACGTGGAAGCCGCTGGCCTCGAAACTCGGCAGCTCGACGGCGCCTTCGCGGCGGCCCATGACGGCGTCCAGGCGGCCGCTGGCGTCGTCGAACTGGAACATGCGCTTGGCCAGCTGAGGCTGGACGCTGAGCATGTCGATCAGGAAACCCAGGGCGCCGAGGTTGTTGGCCAGGCGCTCAAATACATCACGGGCACTGGCGCGCTCGAAATCGATCTCGGTGTTGGCCAGGCCGTCGACCTCGTCACGCATGCGCACCGTGGCCTGCGCCGCCTGGTCCAGGCCCAGCACGCTGAGCACGCCGCGCATGGCCTGCAACTGGCCGGGCACGGGGATCAGTAGTTCACGCCGGGCCGGGTCGCGGAAGTATTCGTCGCACTGCTTCTCGACTTCCGACAGGCTGGCACGCAGCTCGTGCACGACGCTGCCCAGGGTCTGGCGGTCGGAGACCCGGCGATACAGGTCCTCCATCCAGTCTTCCAGCGGCTCGGGCGTCTGGCCATGGGCCACGGCCTCGACGCGGCGCGCCAGGCGACGCACGCGATCGGCCTGCTCGGGCTGGTCGAAGGCGGCGTCTTCCAGCGCGGCTTCGACATAGAGCAGGCTGGTGGCGATTTCCATGGCCAGCGCGGGTGGCGGCGTGCTGCGCGAGCGCAGCGTCGCGACGACGGCGCGCTGCAGCGTCTGAGCCAGCACTTCACCGCTGGGGAAGAGGCGGGTCAGCGAATCGGCCAGACCGGCGAACTGCTCGTCCAGGCCGGCCAGGCGGTGCTGGTCGCCTTCGGCGGCGCTGGACCAGCTTTCCTTGGCTGAAATCACGCGGCGCTTGGCTTGCGCGACCCAGGCCGGATCGATGCGGCCGAGGCTGGCGTCCTCGTAGTCGCCAACATGCTCGTCGGTGAGGCGGTAGGTTTCATGCACCGCTGTCAGACGCGGGCCGGCGCCCTGGTTGACGCGGCACTGGGCGCAGAAGAACAGCAGGTCCTGGGCCAGGCGTTCGCGCGCCGGATCCATCTGGTCGCCATGGCCAACGAGGCGCAGTTCATGCAGCAGCTTGGAGCCCAGGCGTTTGGCATAGCCATCGCTGGGAATCAGCTTGAGCGCCTGGCCTTCGAAGACGGCGGCGGCGAGTTGCCACAGCGTGCGCGTCGTGCCAGCCGGCAAGGCGGCTGCCAGACTAGCGCACAGGCCGGAAAGATTGGCTGCATGCGTCGAGCTGGGCTCGCGCATATGACGCAGCAGCGCGGCTTCGAAAGGCGCGCGCACGGCCTCGGGCGAACGCGGCGACACACCGGCTTCGGACGCAACGCTGCGCCAGGACCAGTCGTACTGCCAGAGGTCGGCCGGGTGGATGCGATCGGCACCGTTGAGCTGCTGCAGCGCGCGATAGCCCGGGTAGAGGGCCAGCGACGAGGTCTTGTTGCCAGCCAGCAGGCGGGCGACATAGGCCAGCAGGGCAAAGTCGGCGCGTTCGATGGTGTCGACGGTGCTGGCTTCGACCTCCAGCGGCCGCTCGGCCAGACGCGCGACGGCCACTTCGGCGGCGCGCAGCACGCTGGCGCCGGCCGGCAGGCCGACCAGCGACAGCACGCCGCTGACCTGGTGCAACTGCGCGGCCGCCTGCTGCAGCGGCGCGCTGGGCTGGGTATCACCGCCAAAGGCGGAGAGGCGGTTGTCGCCGCTGTCGCGCACGAGGCGGCGCAGGGTCTTGTGCACCGACTCCAGGGAGCGGCGTAACTCCTCCTGCACCCAGGCCAGTGGGCTGAGGTCGGCCGGGAGTTCGGAGTCTCGCAGGGAGCTGTCCATGCGTGGGCTTTCTCGCTCGATGCGGTAGGGCGGGGCCGGTCAGGCGACCTTGAATCGGGACACGGACGTGCGCAGCGCCTCGGCAGAGCGCGACAGCTCATGCACCATCTGGGCGGTGGAGCGCGTGCCCTCCGACGTCTGCTCGGTCACCGCGAAGATGTGCTGGATGTTGGAGGCCACCTCGTTGGCATGCTCGGCTTCCTGCTGGGCCTGGGTCGAGATCTGGCCGATCAGGTTGTCCAGCTGGCGGGACACGCTGTCGATGTCTTCCAGCGCCTTGCCGGCCGCGTCAGACAGCTGCGTACCTTCCACCACCCCGCGCGTCGAACGCTCCATGGCGGCCACCGCATCGTGGGTGTCGGTCTGAATGGTCTTGACCAGCGCAGCGATTCGCCGCGTTGCGTCGCCGGAGCGTTCCGCCAGGCGCTGCACTTCTTCCGCAACCACCGAGAAGCCGCGACCCGCTTCGCCGGCGGACGCGGCCTGAATGGCGGCGTTCAAGGCCAGCACGTTGGTCTGTTCGGTAATGTCCGAGATCAGCTCCGTGATCTCGCCGATTTCCTGAGACGACTCGCCCAGGCGCTTGATGCGCTTGGAGGTCTCCTGGATGGAGTCGCGGATGGTGTTCATACCGGCGATGTTGTTCTGCATCGCGGAGAGACCCTGCTCGGCAGCCTGACGGCTCTGGCGCGCCACACCGGCCGTTGTCTGCGCCTGCGCGGACACGTCGGTGATTCGGCTCGCCATGCCGAGCACGGCCTCGCCAGTGGCGCGGATCTCGTGCAGCTGTTCCTTGGAGGCCGCCAGCAGGTCGGTGGAGGTCTGGTCCACCGCGCCGGTCGTGTCGGTCACGCGAGCCGCCGTGGCCTGCACCTGGCCGACCAGGTTGCGCAGCTCTTCCACCGTGTAGTTCACGGAGTCGGCGATGGCGCCGGTGATGTCTTCCGTCACCGTCGCTTGTTGCGTCAGGTCGCCTTCAGCGACGCTGGCCAGTTCGTTCATCAACCGCAAAATGGCGGCCTGGTTGGCGTCGTTGACGCGCTTGGCCTCTTGCTCCTGGGCCTCGGCTTCACGGCGTGAGGCTTCGGCGAGCGCCGCGCGCTCGGATTGGTCGGCCACGAACAGGCGCAGGAAACCGAAGGCACCGGCCACCAGGGCAATCAGGGACAGCACCATGAAGGCGATCAGGCCCCAGCCCGCGCCGCCGGACTTTTCCAGCTCGCCGGCGGCCTGCTCCAGGCCCTTACGCAGCGGCTCGGAATCGTTCAGGATGGCCGTCTGAGCTTCACGTGCCGACACCAGGCCCTGCAGGTTGCCCAGAATCGCAGAGGCTTGCGTGCGGGTCTGCTCGTACTGCTTGAGCAGGGTCTGCAGGCGTTCCTTCAGTTGCGGGTCGCGTGCCGCGTTCAGGCGCAGCTCGGGGCTGCCGCTGATGAGCGCTTCGGTGATGAGCTTGAAGGAGTTCAAGTCCTTGCCCAGCAGGAACACCGCCTCGGGGCTGACGCCTTCCTGGGTCAGGAATTCGTTGGCGCTCTTGCCGATACGCTGGGTCAGCATGACGAGCTGGCCGACGGCAGAGACTTCACCCGCCGACGAGCCGATCTGCAGAGCTTGAGATGACACGGCCTCGGCGCTTTCCAGCAGGTCGCTGGACTGCCGGTTGATGGCGCGCAGCGCCTGGCCGACCTGGGTCAGGATCTTTTCCTGGGACTGCACGACCTTGCCGTTCTTCTCGGCACGTTCGACCAGCGGCTTGACCATGTCCAGCGTCGGCTGCACGGCGGCCGGCGCGACCGCCAGGTCGCCTTCGCCGGTGCGCAGGTTGTTGACGACGCCGCTCAGCGTGCTGACCGACTCGCGCAGCTCCGCGAACGCGGCTGGATTGCCGACGAGGGCCGCGGACACGGACTTGGCCATGCGCTGCGAATGCATCAGCGCCTGACCGGTGGCACGCACCTGGGCCGCACTGCGGCTGGAACTGGCCAGCACCAGGCTGACCGACACGGCCGTGCCGACGAGGCCGAGGACGACGAGGCCGGTCAGTGCGCGCTGGCGGTGGCGGCCGAACAGGTCGGTCAGCTTCTCGGCACCGGTGGCCGCCTTGGGCGGCAGCATGGTCGGGTCGGCGGCCTGCGTGGTGGGCGCGAAGCTCATCGTGCTGCTGGGCGCGAACTCGCTGTTCGGGCCCGGTTCGGTGGGCACCGCCTGCGAAATGATGGACGGCGCCTCGGTGCGTGGATACACCTCGGTGCGCGCGGGAATCTCGACGCCGGCCAGGGTGGAGTCGGCGTTGCGGGTGGCGTCGAAGCCGACGTTGCTGCGCGAATCGATGGTCGTGTCGACGCCTTCCGGCGGCGCCAGCGGCAGATCATCGGCTTCGGACTTTCCCCTGATTTTGTCCAGCAGGCTCATCTCACCCTCGTCCTTCAGTGTTTGTGGTGCCGCACTCGCGCGCGGCTTGAAGCTTGGAAACAGATGCGCGCATCACGCGACGATGTGCAGGAAATTCTCCTGCCGCGACAACGCTTCGAGATTGATTTCTTGCCAGTTGCGCCCGGCTTCGTCGCGGCGCAGGGCGCCAGCAAAACGGGGCAGCGGCCCGGCGGGCTGCTGCTCGGCCAGCGGCAGTTGCTCGTCGCTGCGCAGGCCGGCCAGCCGGTCGACGAGCAACGCGCAGTTCAGGTTCAGGTCGCTACCCAGCGACACCAGGCGGCTTTGCACCGCCACGGCGCGGCCAGGCGCGGGATCGCGCAAGCCCAGGTAGACGGCCAGGTCGACCACGGTGAACAAGCCGCCGCGCAGGTTGGCCACGCCCGCCAGCCATGGCTTGGCATAGGGCACGGGCTTGATGGGCACGGGCGCGAAGATTTCGCTGGCCTGCTTCAGCGAGAACAACAGGCCGACGCCGGCACATTCCACGGCCAGCCAGTTCGCCACGAGCGTCTGCTCGCGCGCGGCCGCCATGCGCTCGGCCAAGCGCTGCTGGAGTTCGCGGAGTGCCGTCTTGTTTGCCATGCTCAGCGCCGCCCGGCCGCCCGAAGGCGATGAAGCGCCCCCGCGGGGGGCAGTGAACGAAGTGAACGTGGGGGCGTCATCATTTCAGCCCAGGGCTTTGATCTTGGCCAGCAGCTCTTCGGCCTTGACGGGTTTGACGACGTAGTCGCTGGCGCCCTGGCGCATGCCCCAGACCTTGTCCGTCTCCTGGCCCTTGCTCGTGCACATGATGATGGGGATGCCGATGTAGCGCTCGTCGCGGGTGATTGCACGCGTCAGCTGGAAGCCGTTCTGGCCGGGCATGACGACGTCCATCAGGATCAGGTCGGGCTTGGCCTCGGCCAGGCGCTTCATGGCCTCTTCGGCGTTCTCGGCCGTGCGGACAGTGAAGCCGCGCTTGCCCAGCATTTCCGATAAGGCATGCAGTTCGGTCTTGGAATCGTCAACCAGCAGGATGTTGTGAATGCTCATGGCAGTTCTCTTTACGTACGCGCTTCTTGCCGACGGTGCTGGAGCACCGCCTGAAGCAGCTGGTCCTTGGTGAAAGGCTTGGTCAGATAGTCCTGCGAGCCCACCATGCGCCCGCGGGCCTTGTCGAAGAGGCCGTCTTTTGACGACAGCATGATCACCGGCACTCCCGAGAACTGCGGGTTGCGCTTGATGATGGCGCAGGTCTGATAACCGTCCAGGCGAGGCATCAGGATGTCGCAGAACACGAGATCGGGATGAAAGTCGCCCAGCTTCGCCAACGCATCGAAGCCGTCCTCGGCCAGGGCCACCTCATGGCCGCCCTGCTTCAGGAAGATCTCCGCGCTGCGGCGGATGGTGTTGCTGTCGTCGATGACCAGGATGCGGGTGGGTCCTGCACCGGAAACTTGCTCGTTCAAACGTCGTCTCCTCGGAACTTCAGCTCGGGGCCCGGCCCTTTCGGCCCCCTGTGAGGCATGTGAGGCCGAGTCAGATGCGCACCATCTCAAAATCCTCTTTGCGCGCGCCGCAGTCGGGGCAGGTCCAGTTCATGTCCACATCGGCCCAGGCGGTGCCCGGCGCGATGCCGTGCTCCGGATCGCCCGCTGCTTCGTCATAGATCCATCCACAGATCAGGCACATCCAGGTACTGGGTTCGCTCACGGTGCTTAGAGTTTGCTCACTACAATCGAATCATTCTAGCCAGGGCTCGAAAGCGCAATGCTGAGGGCAAACGCCTGTGCCCCGGGCCTCAGAAGCGCCCTTTTAGCGGCAGACTCCACGCTTTGCGGCTGCTATTTGGCCGCGACCGCCATGACTTCCCCATGAGCCCAACACCCCTCCCCACCGACCCCGCGGCCGAAGATGCCCAAGACGAACAGGAAAGCCCGCCGCCAGCTTGCGTGCTGAGCTTCAATGCCAGCGATGCCTCTGGCGCAGGCGGCCTGGCCGGCGATGTAGCCACGATTGCGGCCATGGGCGCGCACTGCCTGCCCGTCGTCACCGCCATCGTGCTGCGCGACACGGCCGAGACCTTCGAGCACGAGAACCTCGACGCCGACACCGTCGCCGAGCAGGCCCGCCACATCCTGGAAGACGTGCCCATCACGGCCTGGAAGGTCGGCTTCCTGGGCAATGCCGAGGCCGTCAGCGCCGTGGCCGAGGTGCTGAGCGACTACCCCGACGTGCCGCTGGTGACCTATCTGCCCTCCGTCGCCTGGATCGACGAGGACGACCAGCAGCAGTACCTGGACGCGCTTCGCGAGCTGGTGCTGCCGCAGACCGCCGTGCTGGTGGGCAACCACAAGACCATGACGGACTTCCTGCTGCCCGATTGGGACAACGAGCGCGCGCCGTCGGCCCGCGAGCTGGCCGTCGCCGCCGCCCAGGCCGGCGCCCAGCACGTGCTGGTGACCGGCATCCAGCTGCCCAACCAGTTCGTGGACAACGTGCTGGCCAACTCGCAGGGGCCCATCACCGGGGAGAAGTTCGAGCGCTTCGAGACGGCCTTCGTCGGCGCGGGCGACACGCTGTCGGCGGCGCTCGCGGCGCTGCTGTCGGTGGGCGCGGAACTGCACTCGGCCGTCAGTGAAGCCTTGTCCTTCCTGGACCAGTCGCTGGACGCGGGCTTTCGTCCCGGTATGGGCAACGTCATCCCCGACCGCTTCTTCTGGGCCCTGCCCGCAGCGGACGAGGAAGGCGGCGAGCCGCCCGACTTCGAGCCCGAACCCGAACCCGAGCAGCCGCCCAAGACGCCGCGGCGCATGCATTGATCTCCTGACTCCTCTCTCATGGCCAGCAATTCAGAGCTCTTCGAGCGCGCCGCGCGCGTCATTCCCGGGGGCGTGAATTCCCCGGTGCGCGCTTTCCGCGCCGTCGGCGGCACGCCGCGCTTCATCCAGCGCGGCGAAGGCGCCTACATCCATGACGCCGAAGGCAAGCGTTATGTCGACTACATCGGCTCCTGGGGGCCGATGATCCTCGGCCACGGCCACCCGGCCGTGCTCGAAGCAGTCACAAAGGCCGCAGCCGAAGGCTTCTCCTTCGGCGCGCCGACGGAGCGGGAGATCGAGCTGGCCGAGGAGATCTTGAAGCTCGTGCCCAGCATGGACCAGGTGCGCCTGGTCAGCTCGGGCACCGAGGCGACCATGAGCGCCATCCGCCTGGCGCGCGGCGCCACCGGCCGCGCCAAGTTCATCAAGTTCGAGGGCTGTTACCACGGCCACACCGACGCGTTGCTCGTGAAAGCCGGTTCCGGCCTGGCCACCTTCGGCCACCCGACCAGTGCTGGCGTCACGCCGGGAGCCGCGGCCGACACCGTCGTCCTGGAATACAACAACGTCGAGCAGCTCGAAGCCGCCTTCGCCCAGTACGGCAGCGAACTGGCCTGCGTCATCGTCGAGCCCATCGCCGGCAACATGAATTTCGTGCGCTCGTCAGTGGCCTTCATGAGCGCCATGCGCCGCCTGTGCACCCAGCATGGCGCCCTGCTGGTGCTGGATGAGGTGATGACGGGCTTTCGCGTCGGCCTCGGCAGCGCCCAGGCTCACTACGCCCGGCTCATCCCGGGTTTTGCACCCGACATATCGGTCTTCGGCAAAGTCATCGGCGGCGGCATGCCGCTGGCGGCTTTTGGTGCCCGGCGCGCGGTCATGCAGCATCTGGCGCCGCTGGGTGGCGTCTACCAGGCCGGCACGCTGTCCGGCAACCCGGTGGCCACGGCCTGCGGGCTGGCAACGCTGCGCGAGATCCAGAAGCCCGGCTTCTTCGAGGCCCTGTCGGCCAAGACCCGCCAGCTCGTCGATGGCCTCAAGGCCGTCGCCGCCGAGAACGGCGTGCCCTTCAGCGCCGACTGTGAAGGCGGCATGTTCGGCTTCTTCCTGATGCCCGATCTGCCGCAGAACTACACCACCGTCATGACGACGGACAAGGAGCGCTTCAACCGCTTCTTCCATGCGATGCTGGATGCCGGCATCTATCTTGCTCCGGCCTTGTATGAGGCGGGCTTCGTGTCGGCGGCCCACAGCCAGGCCGATATCGACGCCACCCTCGCGGCCGCACGCACCGCATTGCGCTGATCTCTTGACGTCCTTCGGGGCGCGTTGACATGCATCTCCACATCCTCGGCATCTGCGGCACCTTCATGGGTGGCCTCGCGGCACTCGCACGCGAAGCCGGCCACAAGGTCACCGGCTGCGATGCCAACGTCTACCCGCCAATGAGCACCCAGCTCGAGGCGTTAGGCATCGAGCTCATCACCGGCTTCGGCGCCGAGCAGCTGGAACTCAAGCCCGATGTCTTCGTCATCGGCAATGTCATCACGCGCGGCGAGCGTTTCCCGCTGATGGAAGCCATCCTTGACACCGGCCTGCCCTACACATCGGGCCCGCAATGGCTGGCGGAGCATGTGCTGCAGGGGCGCCACGTGCTGGCCGTGGCCGGCACGCATGGCAAGACGTCGACGACGTCGATGCTGGCCTGGATCCTGGCGCATGCCGGCCTCAAGCCCGGCTTCCTGGTGGGTGGTGTGCCGCAGAATTTCGGCGTGTCAGCTCGCCTCGGTGAGGGCAAGACCTTCGTCATCGAAGCGGACGAGTACGACACCGCCTTCTTCGACAAGCGCAGCAAATTCGTGCACTACCGGCCGCGCACGGCTGTGCTGAACAACCTCGAGCACGACCACGCCGACATCTTCCCGGACCTGGCCGCCATCGAGACCCAGTTCCACCACCTCGTGCGCACCGTGCCGGCCAGCGGCCGCCTGGTCGTCAACGCCCGCGAGGAGGCCTTGCAGCGCGTCATCGCGCGCGGCTGCTGGAGCGAGGTGCTGCGCTTCGGCGCCAAGAAGGAAGAGGCCGGCATGCTGCGCGCGCGCGGCGAGCCGCAGGCTTTCGACGTGCTGCGCGGCAGCCTCAAGGTCGCGCGTGTCGAGTGGAGCCTGTTCGGCGAGCACAACCAGTTGAATGCGCTGGCTGCGATCGCGGCCGCGGAGCATGTCGGCGTGTCGCCCGAGCAGTCGGCTGCGGCCCTGGCGGAGTTCCAGAACGTCAAGCGGCGCATGGAACTGCGCGGTGAGGTGCGAGGCATCAAGGTGTACGACGACTTCGCACATCACCCGACGGCGATGCGCACCACCGTCAACGGCCTGCGCCGCCGCATTGCGCCCGTCGACCGCATCCTCGCGATATTCGAGCCGCGCTCCAACACGATGAAGCTGGGCACGATGAAGGCTCAGTTGCCCTGGGCGCTGGAGGAAGTGGACCTCGCGTTTTGCAATCAGCAGGGTTTGAGCTGGGATGCCAAGGAGGCGCTGGCGCCGATGGGTGCGTCAGCGGTTGTGGGTGCGGATGTGGATGCATTGGTGGCTGCGGTCGTCAAGGCTGCCAGGCCGGGGGACCATTTGCTGTGCATGAGCAATGGTGGGTTTGGCGGGATCCACGAGAAGCTGTTGGACGCTCTGTCCAAATAGCGTCTGCTCGATGCATTGCCGGGAGTCCGTCCCGGCGGCCGGGTAACTTTCTTCTGCGGCGCGTCAGAAGAAAGTTACCCGCCCTCGCGGGGCGGATTCCCGCGGCACTGCACGCGAGTCATGAGAACGCCGGCAAGAGCAAACCACACCAACTCACTTCCCGTACAACACCATCTGCGTACACCTGAACAAAGCCATCGTCTTCCCGGTGTCCTTGTTCGTCACCACCGCATCCCAGATCTGCGTCGTCTTGCCTAGGTGAACCGGCCTCGCCACGCAGGCGATGGTGCCCTCGCGAGCCGTGCCCAGGTGGTTGGACTTCAGCTCGATGGTCGTGAAGCCCACCGCGCCCGGCGGCAGGTTGGCGATGCAGCCGTAGCCGGCGCAGCTGTCCGCCAGCGTGACGATGCTGCCGGCGTGCAGATAGCCGTTGGGTGCCATCAGCTCCTCGCGCACCACCAGCTCAGCCTTGATCTCGGCGGGGTCGGCCTGGGTGAAGACAATGCCCAGATGGCCAGGCAGGTTCCTGGCACCGAATTGATTCAGTTTGTCGGGTGTGGACATGGCGGATCCCTCGAAGTGGCGGCCATGCTAAGACAAGAAAAAAGGCCGGCATGAAGCCGGCCTTTGATTGAGCACGAAGCCGATCAGCTGCGCACCAGCGACGCCTTCAGCATCGAATTCAGCATGTCCAGCGTCTCCGCCAGATGCGCACGCGTCTCGACCGACAGGCCCGGCTTGGCCGAGGCCACACGCAGCTCGTTGGCGAGCTGCGTCGCGTGCCAGCGTGCCATCGAGAAAGCGTCGGCGTACACCGTCGCCCCATTGGTCGCACGGTTCAGCTGGCCTTGCAGGCGGCGCAGGTACTCGCGTTGCAGGCTGCGGCGCATGCGGTCGATCTCGGCACCGGTCTTCAGCTCGCTGAAGATCGCACCCTGCAGCGTGCCATAGACCTCGCTCAGCGACACCGCGCCCTTGCGCTGGGCCTCGGGCAGGTAAGCGCCCTGCTCGATGAGGCGGCGCGCCGTGTTGGGCGACATCAGGCGGTCCAGCACCCGGCCCTGCAGCACACTGACGCTGTCCGGAATGGAGATGGGCAGGCCGCGGTCCCACTCGTTGTAGTCCAGCGTCTGGGTCACGAGGAACTCGGGCTTGAACTTGAAGGAGTCGCTGGACAGCAGGCCTGCCGCAATGAAGCGCAGGGCCTCACGCTGCTGGGCGTTGTCGACCGGCTTGAAGGCCGGGCCGGTCGTGACGCCCGGCACCACGCGCTCGGCCTGCATGCCGCCCACGTATTTGCTGACGTTGTTGGCCGTCATGCCGAGCTGGCGGAAGGACTCGAAGATAGAGCGGCGGTTGCGCAGCGGGTCGTCGCCGACGACGGCCGGGCGCGATTGCACGCGCTCCCACAGCTCCTGGCTGAGCTTGAGGCGCTTCTTGGCATAGGCCAGTGGGTCGTCGCCCAAGTCGCGCTGGTTGGTGCGCGGGTCGAAGCCATCGTAGGGGCCGCCGACACCCTGGTCGAAGTCGTCGCCATAGGCCAGCTTGGGCTCGGTCGAGCGCGCAGCGATCTTGGCGAGTTCCGCCGCTTCCTGCTCCGCGACGATGGGCTTGTAGGCGTACTCGATGGCCCAGTAGTCGTAGGCGCCCAGCGTGGTGTTCGTCAGGCTGGCCTTGGCCTCGCCCTTGAGCGGCAGGTTGTAGGCGTTGTAGTCCATCACCGAGTTGGAGATGCCGTGGGCCTCGGTGAAAGCCTTGTCCTTGAGTTGGGCCTGGGTGACCGTCGTGGAGGACTTGAAGTTGTGCTTGAGGCCGAGCGTGTGGCCGACCTCATGCATCACCACGTCCTTGATGACGGCCTGGGCCAGGGCCTCGGCCTCGGGGCCGTTCATGTCCATGCCCTCTGCCCCGCCCCGCAGGGACAGCAAATCCAGCGCGAAGCCGAACTCGTTGGCCTGGTCGGCCATGTAATTGCATTGCTGCTCGGAAAGCCGCAGGCTGCGCTCACCCATCCAGCTGCTGCCGTGATCGTGGCCAGCGAAGCCGAGCACGTCGTCCGAAGCCAGGCGGCGCGAGCCGCGGCCGAAGACGTCGCTCATGCCGATGTCGGCGTCCAGGATTTCACCGGTGCGCGGGTCCTTGTTGCTAGGGCCGATGGCAAAGCCGACGTCGGCGCCGGTGAACCAGCGGACGGACGCGTGCGTCGAGTCCATGTTGTCCCAGTCAGCGTCGTCGGGCTGCTGCCTGGCCTGCACGGCGTCCTTGAAGCCGATCTTCTCGAAGGCCTTGTTCCACTCCTCGATGCCGGCCTTGACCGCCGCGCGGTATTTGGTCGGGATGTTCTTGTCCATCCAGTAGACGATGGGCTGCACGGGCTCCGACAGCGCTGCGCTCGGGTCCTTCTTCTCCAGGCGCCAGCGGGCGATCATGTGCACGCGCGGGTTGGCTTTCAGGTCGTCGCCGAAGTCGCTGTAGCTCTCCATGAAATGACCCAGGCGCGGGTCGGCATGGCGCACGGCGGCCGGCTGCTCCGGCAAGGCACGGAAGCTGTAGACGAAGCTGAAGAACATCGAACGCGGATCCGGCGTCGCCTGAGGCGGCGTGGGCACAGGCACGGGCACGGGAACCAGCGGCGGCGCGGGAATGCGCGGCGTGGCGAAGTGCACGCGTGAAGTCAGCGTGGAAACCTGGGCATCAGCGCGGGTGGCTTCGATGAATGAGTTGCCTCGGTCGGGCGCAAACGGCAGGCGGTAGGCAAATTCCAGGCGCGTGGAGTAGCCCGGAATGTCGCCCAGCAGCAGGTTGCTGGCGTCGATCAGCACCGACTTGCGGTCCGGGTGGTCGGCGCTGGCGACCGGCACGCCGCCGATCAGGCTGGGCGAGAAAGCCTGCTCGATGGCCAGCTTGCTGGACGGGTTGTCCGTGCGGAACTTGGTGTTCAGCGCAATCAGCTGCACATGGTTGCCAATGCGACGCCATTCGGCCAGCTCGTCGCCCAGCATCTGGCTGGCGTACAGGCCGCGCTCGCCGACGGCGTTGGCGACGTTGACACTGAACAGGAAGGGCTTGTTGAAGGCTTCCTTGGGGATCTCGATCCAGACCTTCTCGTCCTTGCGCCAGATCGGGAACAGGCCGGGCTGCTCCTTGGCGCCCTTGATGATCTCGGCAAAGGGCTTGGGCGCCGTCGGGTCGGCCGGCKGGCGGGCGGGAGCGGGTGCCGAAGCGGCGGCGCCGGGGGCCGAAGCGGCGCCATTGGGCGCGGGCGGGGTCTGGGCGTGGGCAACCGCAGCCAGCGCGAGCAGGGCGGCGGTGGCCAGGGCGGTGCGGGGCATCGGGATCATGGGGTGACGGTCCGGGATTGCGGAAAGGCAGGCACTGTGGCTGGGAGCGACACTCGCGTCAATCGGAGCCCTCCCCCGTCGCGGAGCGGCAGAAATTCACGCAAAAACTTCCGTCATGTCGTTGACTCATCTGCTCTATTTGCACGGCTTTCGCTCGTCGCCGGCCTCGGCCAAAGCGCTGCGAATGGCCGCCTGGGCGGCCACACAGCCGGGCCTGACCTTCGCCTGCCCGCAGCTGCCGCCCTCCCCGCTTGACGCCATGGCCCTTGTCGCCGGAATCGTGGCGGCCTGGCCATCCGAGGGTGCCGCCGTCATCGGCAGCTCGCTCGGTGGCTTCTACGCCACCTCGCTGGCCGAGCAGCACGCTCACCGCGGCTGGCGCGTCGCCGTGCTGAACCCCGCGGTGGACCCGGCGCGCGATCTGTCCCACCACATCGGCACGCTGACGGCCTGGCACGACCCGCAGCTGAAGTTCGAGTTCACGGCCCAGCATGTGGCGGAACTGGCCGCCCTGACGCCACCGGCGAGGCTGACCAAGCCGCTGCGCTATTACGCGCTGATTGCCAAGGGCGACGAGCTGCTGGACTGGCGCGAGATGCTGGCCCGTTATGCCGGCTGCGACGGCGAGGTGCTGGAGGGCAGCGACCACGGGTTGACCGACTTCGAAGACCACCTGCCCGGCTTGCTGAAACACCTTCAAGGCTGAGGCGACAATCGCCCTCCTATGTTTGCGCTGTTTGATGACGCCGGGAAATTTCTCGCCGGCCGGGTGATGTCGGAGGCCGATGCCTCGCTGCAGGTCGAGCTGGACTCGGGCAAGCGGGTCAAGGTCAAGTCCGCCAACGTGCTGTTGAAATTCGAGCAGCCGGCGCCAGCCGTGTTGCTGGCGGAGGCCCGCAAGCTGGCCGACGACATCGACCTCGACCTGGCCTGGGAATTCGCCCCCGAAGGAGAATTCGGCTTCGCCGACCTGGCGCGCGACTATTTCGACGCCAAGGCCGGCACCCTGCAGCAAGCGGCCGCGCTGTTTCGTCTCTACGAAGCACCGCACTATTTCCGCCGCGCCGGCAAGGGCCAGTTCAAGAAGGCGCCCGAGGAGATCGTCAAGGCCGCGCTGCTGGGCATCGAGCGCAAACGCCAGCAACAACTGCAGATCGAGTCCTGGGCCGACGAGCTGGCGGCGGGCACCTGCCCCGCGCCCATCCAGGACCAGATCTACAAGATCCTCTTCAAGCCCGACAAGAACGGCCCGGAATACAAGGCTGTCGTCGAGGCCAGCAAGAAGTCGCACAAGGCGCCGCTGGACCTGCTGCAGGGCGCCGGCGCCATCACCAGCGCCTACCAGTTCCACTGGAAGCGCTTCCTGTTCGAGAACTTCCCCAAGGGCGCCGGCTTCCCCGCGCTGACGGCGCCGGAGATCAAGGACGAGCTGGCGCTGTCGCCGGTGCGGGCCTTCTCCATCGACGACTCGCAGACCACCGAAATCGACGATGCGCTGTCGGTGCAGGGCCTGGGCACCGGCACCGTCACCTTCGGCGTGCACATCGCAGCGCCCGGCCTGGCCATCACGCCGGACTCGGCCGTCGACAAGGTTGCCCGCGAGCGCCTGTCCACCGTCTACATGCCGGGCTGGAAGCTGACCATGCTGCCCGACGACGTCGTGCAGGCCTACACGCTGATCGAGGGCCGCGACTGCCCGGCAGTCTCCATCTACTTCACGATGGATGAGGCCACCTTCGAGATCAAGGCACGCGAGACCAGGCTGGAGCGCGTGCACATCGCCGCCAACCTGCGCCACGACAAGCTCGACGGCATCGTCACCGACGCCACGCTGTCGGGCGAGGCGCCGGCCGACTACGCCTTCGCACGCGAACTCGCCTTCACCTGGCGCCTGGCCAAGCACTTGAAGGCCCAGCGCGAGGTCGTGCGCGGCAAACCCGAGAACTTCAACCGGCCGGACTACAACTTCCGCCTTGCCGGCGAACGCTCGGAGGCGCCGAACGGCACGGAGTCCGTCGAGATCAGCATGCGCGCCCGCGGCAGCTCGCTGGACCTGATCGTGGCCGAGGCCATGATCCTGGCCAACTCCGCCTGGGGTGGCTGGCTGGCCGAGCTGGGCCTGCCCGGCATCTACCGCAGCCAGGCCAGCCTCGCGCCGGGCATCAAGGTGCGCATGGGCGTCAAGGCCCTGCCCCATGCCGGCATGGGCGTGGCGCAGTACACCTGGGCCACGTCGCCGCTGCGCCGCTATGTCGACCTGGTCAACCAGTGGCAGATCATTGCCTGCGCTCGCCACGGCAAGATGGCGGCGCTGGCCGCGCCCTTCAAGCCGAAGGACGCGCAGCTGTTCTCCATCATCTCGGGCTTCGAGTCCGCCTACATGGCCTACAACGGCTTCCAGAACGGCATCGAGCGCTTCTGGACGCTGCGCTGGCTGCAGCAGAACGGCACGACCGAACTGACCGCCGCCGTCATGAAGGACGGCCTGGTGCGCGCCGACGACCTGCCGCTGGTGTTCAAGGCGCTGGGCTGCGACTCGCTGCCGCGCGGCAGCCATGTGAAGGTGCGCATCACCGGCCTGGACGAGATGACGCTGGACGTGCATGCGACGCTGATCGAGCGGCTGGATGAAGCGCCGGCCGCGGAGGAAGCAGAAGGCGATGAGGACGAGCTCGAAGCCGCCGCGGCACCGCTGACGCTGGCCATCGACGTCAATGAGTCGGAGGCGGAAGCGGCTCCGGCGCCCTGACGATGCGAAAGCTGACCACGCTGCAGATCGCGCTGGGTATTTCGCTCGGCGTGCATGCGTCGCTGGGCAGTCTGCGCATCGCCGCGCCCGAGGCTTTCAACCGCATCTTCCAGGACACGCCGCTGGAGGTCGTGCTCGTCAACACGCGCTCCAACGAGGCCCCCGTCAAGGCCCAGGCCCTGGCCCAGGCCAACCTGGCCGGCGGCGGCAACATGGAAACCGGCCGCGCGACTTCGCCACTGCCGCCGGCGCGGCAAAGCGAAGTGGGTGATGCGGCCGAAGCGCAAAGCTCGCAGATCGCCCAGTTGCAGCAGCAGCAACAGCAGCTGCTGACCCAGGTGAGGCGCGAGCTGGCCCTGCTGCCCCCGCCTGACCCGCGCCGCGAAAAGACCGACGCTGCCGAGCGCGCCCTGGCCGAGAAACGCCGACAGCTCGTGGACCTGCTCGCCGAGATCGAGAAGCGCGTCAACGATGAGAGCGCCCGGCCGCGCAAGCGCTACGTCAGCCCGGCCACGCGCGAGGTGGTCTACGCCCAGTACTACGACGGCCTGCGCCGCCGCATCGAGGAGCGCGGCACGCGCGACTTCCCCGAGGCGCGCGGCAAGAAGCTTTATGGCGAGCTGACCATGAACATCCACATCGACCACAAGGGCCGCGTCATCGAGACCGAGATCGTCGCCTCCAGCGGCAACCCGACGCTGGACAAGCGCGCCGTCGCCATCGTGCAGGCGGCCTCGCCCTTCGGCAATTTCAGCAAGGAGATGCTGCGCGGGGCTGAGGTGCTGGTCATCACATCGCGCTTCAAGTTCACGCGTGACGAAAGCCTGGAAACGACTTTGCAGGGGCAGCCGCAATGACTGATCGATATGCCGTTGTCGGTCATCCGGTCGAGCACAGCCGCTCGCCGGCCATCCACGCGATGTTTGCGGAGCAGACGGGCCAGCAGCTCGTCTATGAACGGCTGCTTGCGCCGCTGGATGGCTTCGAGGCCACGCTGCGCGCGTTCGCGGCCGCTGGCGCCAAGGGTTGCAACATCACCGTACCCTTCAAGTTCGATGCCTTTGCGCTGGCCACCGAACATACGGAACGCGCCGCGCTGGCCTGCGCCGTCAACTCGCTGCGCTTCGACGAAGGCGGCTGGGTGGGCGACAACACCGACGGCGTCGGTCTCGTCAACGACATCCAGCGCAACGCCCGCCGGCCGCTGGAAGGCCTGCAGGTGCTGCTGGTGGGCGCCGGAGGCGCGGCGGCCGGCGTGCTGGGCAGCCTGATCGCGGCCAGGCCGGCGCGCATCACCATCGCCAACCGCTCAGTGGGCAAGGCCCAGGCCTTGGTGGCCAGCCATGCCGACCTGGGCGTCCCCCTTGCCGCGGTCACCTTGGCGGAGGCCCCCGTTGCGCAAGATATCGTCGTCAACGCCACCAGCACCAGCCTCGCCGGCGCGGCCTCGCCTGTCGATGCCCGCGTGCTGGCCCGCGGCGCGCTGGCGCTGGACATGATGTACGGCCCCAAGGCGCAAGGTTTTCTGGACTGGGCCGCCGCCCACGGCGCCGAGCCGCGCGATGGCCTGGGCATGCTTGTCGAGCAGGCGGCCGAGGCCTTCTTCTTCTGGCGCGGCGTGCGGCCGGACACGGCGCCGGTGCTGAAAGCGCTGAGATCCGAGCTGAGGGCCGCGCTGTGATCCGCCACATCGGCCGACTCGTCGCTGTGCTGGCCCTGGCCGTCATTTGCCTGCAGCTCTGGTTTGCCGGCCGGATCGCGCTGATGAACGTCCTCGCACCGCAGTCCACCAGCTTCCAGCGCAGCGAGGCCGTGCGCCTGTTGAAGGAAAAACAGCAGGTCGCCTGGAGCCAGCAGTGGGTGAACGACGCCCAACTGGCCACCACGCTCAAGCGCGCCGTCATCGCCAGCGAGGACGACGGCTTCGCCCAGCACGGCGGCGTGGACTGGGAGGCCCTCAAGGGCGCCTGGAAGAAGAACGAGAAGGCACAGGCCCGCGTGGAAGCTCGTGGCAAGGGTGTGGCCAAGGTCATCGGCGGCTCGACGATCACCCAGCAGCTGGCCAAGAACCTGTTCCTTTCCGGCGAGCGCACGCTGTTGCGCAAGGGCCAGGAGCTGATCCTCACGTTGATGCTGGAAGGCCTGCTGAGCAAGCAGCGCATCCTGGAGATCTACCTGAACAGTGTCGAATGGGGGGAAGGCCTGTTCGGTGCCCAGGCCGCGGCGCGGCATTACTTCCGCACGGATGCGTCACGCCTGGGCGCCTTCGAGGCCGCGCGGCTGGCGGTGATGCTGCCGGCGCCCAAGCGCTTCGAGCGCCAGCCGGGCTCGGCCTATGTCATGGGCCGGGCCGGCCTCATCGTCGGCCGCATGAACAGCGCCCAAACGCCATGACCACCCCCACGCTCGCTTCGCTCACTGCCCCCCGAGGGGGCGCGTCAGTGCTTCGGACGGCCGCGCGCCACTGACATGAGCGACTTCACCGAAGAAATCGCCGCTGCCGCCGCCCGCCTCATCGTCGACGAGGGCATGGACTGGGGCCCGGCCAAGCAGCGCGCCGCCCGCGACCTGGGCGCGCCGCGCGCCGCCCTGCCTGGCAACGACGAGGTCGAGGACGCCGTGCGCGAGCACATCGCCATCTTCCATGCCGAAACCCAGCCGGCCGAGTTGCGGGCCCTGCGCGAACTGGCCGCGCAGTGGATGGCGCGCCTGGCCGAGTTTCGCCCGCACCTGACTGGCGCCGTCTGGCGCGGCACGGCGACACGGCTGTCCAATGTTCACCTGCAGCTGTATTGCGACGACAGCAAGGCCGCCGAGATCGCGTTGCTGGATCGCGGCATCAACTTCGACGTGGCCGAAACGACAGCCGGCCGTGGCCGGCAGGTCGACATGCTCATCCTGGATGCACCTTGCGCCGCCCTGGGCGAGCGGGTGACGCTGTGCCTGACCATCCTGGACTTCGACGACCTGCGCGGCGCCCTCAAGCCCGACGCGCGCGGCATGACCGAGCGCGGCGACCTGGCCGCGCTGCAAAACCTCGTGGAGGCCGCCGAATGACGCCCATCAACCGCCGCCTGATCCTGACTGGCGCCGGCGTCGGGGCCGCAGCCCTGGGCGCCGCCTTCGCCTGGCGCAAGCTGAACCCACCGGTGGCTTCCGTCGTCGCCCAAGCATTCTGGGCGCGACGCTTCCCTGCCCTGGACGGTAGCGACCTGGACGTCGCCCGCTGGCGCGGCCAGCCCCTGCTGGTCAACTTCTGGGCCACCTGGTGCCCGCCTTGCGTCAAGGAACTGCCGGAGATCAACCAGTTCTACAAGGAAGCCAAGGGCAAGGGCTGGCAGGTCCTTGGCCTGGCGGTGGATCAGGCCGAGCCGGTCAAGGCCTTCCTGCAGAAGACGCCGCTGGACTTCGCGGTCGCGCTGGCCGGGCCGGAAGGCCTGGGGCTGGTGCGGGAACTGGGCAATCCGGCCGGCGGCCTGCCCTTTTCCGTCGTTTTCGACGAGACCGGCGAGATCAGTTGGCGGCGTCTGGGCGTGAGCCGCCTGGAAGAACTGCGCCAATTGGCCCGAAGCTGACGCGCCCCCGAGAATTTCCCTATCCAGCAGGAAATCGGGTCCAAAACGCGTAAAGTTCGCCCTTCCTCAATTTAGTGGCGACTCTCTAGACCTTCGGGCAGGCGCGCCGCCACATGTTTGATGCAAGTTCTCGTCCTGCATGGCCCCAACCTCAACCTGCTCGGCACCCGCGAGCCCGAGGTCTACGGCGCGCAGACTCTCGCGCAGATCGATGCCGAACTCGGCAAGATCGCCACGGATGCCGGCGCCACGCTGAACAGCTTCCAGAGCAACCACGAGGGAGCATTGGTCGACCGCATCCAGGCTGCGCGCACCGACGGCACGCGCTTCATCATCATCAATCCGGCCGCCTACACCCACACCAGTGTCGCCATCCGTGACGCGCTGGCGGCTGTGGCCCTGCCCTTCATCGAAGTTCATTTGTCGAACATCCACCGCCGCGAAGCCTTCCGCCACCACAGCTATATGAGTGAGCTGGCGGTGGGCGTCATCTGCGGCCTCGGCGCCAACGGCTACCGCCTTGCGCTGCGCCACGCCCTCGAATCGTTGGAAGCTGGCGCCTGACCTCCGGTCTCGCGCCGCTTTTTCTCTTCCCCCACAACAACAACACCGCCTGGAGCCAAGATGGACCTTCGCAAGCTCAAAACCCTGATCGACCTGGTTTCGGAATCCAATATTTCCGAACTGGAAATCACCGAGGCCGACGGCAAGGTCCGCATCGTCAAGGCTGACCCGGCCGCCGCCGTGGCCATGCAGCCGGTCTACGCCGCCGCTCCCGTCGCCCATGCACCGGCCCAGGCCGCACCCGCGGCCGCCGCGCCCCCGGCCGCCGCACCCGTCGAGACCGGTCACATCGTCAAGTCGCCGATGGTCGGCACGTTCTACCGCGCCTCCAGCCCCAACGCCAAACCGTTCGCCGACGTCGGCCAACAGGTCAAGGAAGGCGAGGCCATCTGCATCATCGAGGCCATGAAGATCATGAACGAGATCGAAGCCGATAAGAGCGGCACGATCACCAAGGTCATGTGCGAGAACGGCCAGGCCGTAGAGTTCGGACAACCGCTGTTCGTGATCGAGTGAGGCCACTCGATGTTTAAGAAGGTCCTTATTGCGAATCGCGGAGAGATCGCTCTGCGCATTCAACGAGCGTGCCGAGAACTCGGCATCAAGTCCGTCGTCGTCTATTCAGAAGCCGATCGCGACGCCAAATATGTGCGCCTCGCCGACGAGGCCGTCTGCATTGGCCCGGCGCCCTCGGCCCAGAGCTACCTCAGCATGCCGGCCATCATTGCGACGGCCGAGGTGACGGACGCTGAAGCCATCCACCCCGGGTACGGCTTCCTCAGCGAGAACGCCGACTTCGCCGAGCGCGTCGAGCGCAGCGGCTTTACCTTCATCGGCCCGACGCCTGAGTCCATCCGCCTGATGGGAGACAAGGTCTCGGCCAAGCAGGCCATGATCCGCGCCGGCGTGCCCTGCGTGCCCGGCTCCGAAGGCGCCCTGCCCGAGGACCCGAAGGAGATCATCAAGATCGCCCGATCGGTGGGCTACCCCGTCATCATCAAGGCGGCCGGCGGCGGCGGCGGGCGCGGCATGCGCGTCGTGCACACCGAAGCGGCCCTGGTGCACGCGGTGCAGACGACACGCGCCGAAGCGGGTGCGGCCTTCGGCAACCCCGAGGTCTACATGGAGAAGTTCCTGGAGAACCCACGCCATGTGGAGATCCAGATCCTCGCTGACACCTTCAAGAACGCCGTCTGGCTGGGTGAGCGCGACTGCTCCATGCAGCGCCGCCACCAAAAGATCATCGAGGAAGCGCCGGCACCCGGCATCCCGCGTCGCAACATCGAAAAGGTGGGCGACCGCTGCGCGGCGGCCTGCAAGAAGATGGGCTACCGCGGCGCCGGCACCTTCGAGTTCCTGTACGAAAACGGCGAGTTCTACTTCATCGAGATGAACACGCGCGTCCAGGTGGAGCACCCGGTCACCGAGATGGTCACCGGCATCGACATCGTGCAGCAGCAGATCAAGATCGCAGCCGGCGAGAAGCTGCCGTTCACGCAGCGCCAGATCGAGATGCGCGGCCACGCCATCGAATGCCGCATCAACGCGGAGGACCCGGTCAAGTTCGTGCCCTCGCCCGGCCGCATCACGATGTGGCACGCGCCGGGCGGGCCCGGCGTGCGCGTGGACTCGCATGCCTACACGAACTACTTCGTGCCGCCCAACTACGACTCCATGATCGGCAAGATCATCGTCCACGGCGACACGCGTGAGCAGGCATTGGCGCGCATGCGCATCGCGCTGAGCGAGACGGTCGTCGAAGGCATCCAGACCAACATCCCGCTGCACCGCGAGCTGATGGCGGACGCCAAGTTCATCGAAGGCGGCACATCCATCCATTACCTTGAAGGCTGGATGGCTGCCCACAAGCGATGAGCAACCTCTTCGAGTTGGCCCTGGTCTGCCACGAGGCCGACGTCGAGATCGTCAGCGATGCGCTGATGGAGATCGACGCTCTCGCGGTCTCGGTGGAGGATGCCGACGCAGACACCGAGGCTGAGCACGCCTTGTTCGGCGAACCCGGCATGCCGGCGCCCGCAGCCGGTTGGGAGCGCTCGGTCGTCAAGGCCCTCTTCCCCACCGAGCCCGAGGCCACCGAGGCGGCGACGCTGATCCTGGCCCAGGACTGGGCTACGGATGTGCATGTGCAAGCCATCCAGGCCGTGCCCGAGCAGGACTGGGTGCGCCTGACGCAAAGCCAGTTCGCGCCGGTCGAGATCACGCCCGAGTTCTGGATCGTGCCGAGCTGGCACCAGGCGCCGCCGCAGGCCCAGCGCGTCATGCGCCTGGACCCAGGTCTGGCCTTTGGCACCGGCACGCATCCAACGACGCGCATGTGCCTGCGCTGGATCGCGACCCATTCCCAGCCCTGGATTCGCGTGCTGGACTATGGCTGTGGCTCCGGCATCCTTGCCATTGGCGCGGCCCTGCACGGCGCGCGTGACATCGACGCCGTCGACATTGACCCTGCTGCCGTCACTTCGTCGCGCGACAACGCGGCGGCCAATGGCGTCACGCTGAAACCCGGCCTGCCGGAGCTGGCCCGGGGCGAGTACCCGCTGGTCATGGCCAACATCCTGGCCACGCCGCTGAAGTTGCTCGCACCACTGCTCTGCGCCCATGTCGCGCCCGGCGGCAACCTGATCCTGGCTGGCATCCTGAGCCGCCAGGCTGAGGAACTGAAGGCCGCCTACGCGCCCTGGCTGGCGCTTGAAGTCAGCGATGAAGAGGATGGCTGGATCCTGATGACGGCCCAGCGAGCGGCATGAGCAACGCACGGCCGCCCGAAGGTGCTCATTCCCGCTTGGCGGGAGTGAGCCCGGACTTGAGATGCCCTGAGGGCATCTCATGCCTGGCGAACGCCTGGCCGCTCCGTCGGCCAGGCAAGCGCGCAGCGCGAAGGATGCACCCGTGAGCCTCGCGACGCGCTGCACGGCCTGCGGAACGATCTTCAGGATCGTCGAGGACCAGTTGCGCGTCTCCGATGGCTGGGTGCGCTGTGGCCGTTGCGCGGAGATCTTCGACGCCCGCGAACTGCTGTTCGACATCGAGCGGGACGCTCCACCACCCTGGCCGCCACAGTATGCGCCGGCCACCGTGGTGCCGGAGCCCGAGCCCCTGCCACCGCCTCCCCCTCCGCCACCTCCGCCCCCGGTCTACACACCGCCAGCGGACTGGATGCCGCCCCCCGAACCCGAGCCCCGTGCCGAGGCCTTGCCTACCGGCTGGCCCTCCGAGTACGGTCGGCAGGAAGCCAGGCCCGAGCCTCATTGGGTGGGTGACGACCGTGCCAGCGAGCCGGTTGCCGCCCCCCCGCCCATGGTGGCGCGTGATGCCGGGCCGGAACCGTCGATGGCCGAGATGGCTCCCATCACGGCCGAGCCGGCGGAGCGGCCGGGCAAGCCCGCAAAGGTCGCCAAAGCCGCCAAGCAGCAGAAGCCCGGCAAGGCCGAGGCGCCCGGCAGACTCGTGCCCGAGTTCATGCGCAAGGCCGAGAACACCGCTCGCTGGAATCGCCCTGCCGTGCGTGTGGCCCTCGGCGTCGCATCCCTCTTGCTTGCCGCATTGCTGGCCCTGCAGGTGACGCTGCACTTTCGCGACGCCATTGCCGCCCTGCACCCGCCCCTGCGCGAGCCATTGAAGGCGCTGTGCAGCGCCGCTGGCTGCGAGGTCAAACCGTGGCGGCGCATCGAGGCGCTCAGCATCGAATCAACGGCGCTCAGCCCGGTGGGCGCCGGCAGCTACAAGCTCAATCTCGCGCTGCGCAACAAGACCAGCGTGGACGTCGCCGCGCCTTGGGTGGAATTGAGCTTGACCGATGCCAGCGGCGCGGCTTTCTCCCGCCGCGTACTCGGTCCCGAAACCCTGACCCCGGTGCTGACGCAGGTCAATGCCGATTCTGAACAGGCCTTGAGCCTGGTGTTCGGAACGGGTGGCCAGAAGGTCAGCGGCTACAGCGTCAACATCTTCTACCCCTGAGAGCGTCGACTCCGACTGCCCATCAACGGCCACCCCGCAGTTCGCCTGCGATGGTGTGGTCCGCGTCATGGCCTCGTTGCCGTCCCAATGGGAAAGGCGCAGAGCCCATGCGAGTCCCTGAGACTTGAGCGCTTCGACCAACGTCAGACGTCAGGCCGGAACACGCTGGCGTGCTGCGGGGAGAGAGGCAAGGGGTCTACGCCCGGAATTGACTTTAGGTCGGCAGATTCGCGGGCCCTGTAGGACCATGCCGCATCGCCCGGACAAGCCGTTAGCAGATGCATCCCGGCCCTGCGAAAAGGACGGCGGAAATAAAAAACCCGGCCCCGAAAATTTCGGGGCCGGGTTGCCTGCTTCGCCGGGATCCGGGTGGACGAACCACCCGGCGGCGAGTCAGCGGATCGCCTGGTTAGGGCTTGTTGCCGGTCGGGAAGGGCCAGGCAGCTTGCGGGCTCAGAGCCGTCTTGGCCGCAGGAGCGGTTGCAGCAGCGGCAGGCTTGGCAGCCGGGGCAGGCTTGGCGGCAGCCTTCTTCGGAGCTGCGGCCTTCTTGGCAGCAGGCTTCGCGGCGGGCTTGGCAGCGGCCTTCTTGGGCGCAGCAGCCTTCTTGGCCGGAGCGGCCTTCTTGGCGGGTGCAGCCTTCTTGGCCGGAGCGGCCTTCTTGGCGGGCGCAGCCTTCTTGGCCGGAGCGGCCTTCTTGGCGGGCGCAGCCTTCTTGGCCGGAGCGGCCTTCTTGGCGGGTGCAGCCTTCTTG
>NZ_JBFUMS010000007.1:0-350251 GCF_054049255.1 Roseateles sp. P5_E4
ATGTCTGAATGTCTGAACGAGCATTGGTTCGAGACATTGAAGCAGGCCAGAACCGAGATCGCCGCCTGGCGCCGTGACTACAACGAGGTCCGTCCGCACGGCAGCATTGGACGAATACCGCCGGCGCAATTTGCTGAGCAGCACCGCAGAAACGCGGCCGATCCCGCCCTGCACGCCGGACTCATCAATACAGAGATCCAGTAACCTTCAACCAGGGCTCCGAACTATCAATTGGCACGGCGTTTGGGGGCAGGTCATTCGATGCGAATCACGTGTCGGTCAAGCCCGGAGCGATGCCGGCAATACCTGGCACCACGTCAGCCTGAAACCTCACCTCGCAACGATCAAGTTCTTCCCGTAGACCTGCGTTCGAAGATGCAATTCATAGGTCAGACCGGCAGCAGGCAAGCTCGACTAACCCTGTGCCGCGCCCATGGTGGCGACGGCGGCGAATGAATGGAGCCCTGCTGAGCGGTTGGTATCTGGGCCCGCACCGACCACGAGTGCAACAAGGCCGCCTGTAGATGTGCAGTCTGTTCTCTGTGGCGCTGCATCGAACCCGAACTCAGGTCTTGATGGGAAAACAGCAAAGGCAAGTATCGAAAGCAGCCAATACCGAACCGGTTGATTTACCGGGAAGTCCCTGTAGAAGGGTTAGGCGGCACTCACAAGATGAACTCTACTTTGGCTGCTTAAGAGCAGTGACTTCGATCTCAATCTTCATTCGGGGATCGGAAAGGCCAGCTGAGATCATCATCGCAGCTGGGCGAACCGTGCCGAAGTAGCTTCGTAGAACAGGCCAACACTGCGGAAAGTCGCTACTGTTTGGCAGTACATAGGTCACTCGCACAACGTCGTGCATTCCTGAGCCCGTCTGCTCAAGAGCGGACTGAATGTTTTTCAAGCATTGCTCAGTTTGCTCCTGCAGATCACCCGAGATAGTCATCTTGGAGTAGTCGAACCCGGTCGTTCCTGAGACGAAGATCCAATCGCCTTGAACTACGGCGCGGCTATAGCCGATTTCGGATTCAAATGTCGATCCGGAGCTAATGAGGGTGCGGTTCATGGCGCTCTGTTGTAGTCGTTCGAGGAGTGTAGGACAGAGGCTCGCCGAGGCTGTTTCGTGCCGCCTAGACAAGATGGCTTCGTGACGTCGGGCGGCCCGCCCCGGCGGCGGATAAACCTGTTGGACTGAACCGCCCACCGTACGGTGGCGTCAGGCGGCGGCGATATGGGGAATGTAAGTTTCAAATCCCCCGCCGGACCAGTGCGGATTCACCCGGGTGAACGAGCCGCCCCTGCTCGGCCCGCAGTGAGCAGGGCCATCTTCGCGCGACCCCGAGCGCGGCGTGAACAGGGCATCCGCGACGCGGTCTGGGTCGCTGTGAGTCTTCGCCTTGCCTGGCCTTGCGGCGCCCGTCATGGCGGCCCCCGGCACAGGGCGCCGCGCTCCGGCAGCAACCCGCCCAGGGCGGATGAGGCGAGATGGGAATGAGCGGCCGCGCCATCCCTTCCTTGATGCGCCGGCTCAGGGAACCGGCCTGGGGTCAAGGTCACTAACCCAGCCAGAACCTGGAGTGCCAATGGACAAGCCCTTGCCGGACACAGACTCGCCGCCTTCACGACCCCGGTCCATGTCCGGCACGCGCGAAGTCCTGCTGTCGCTCAGGGGCGAGGGCAGTGTTGGCTCGGACGAGCCCCGGGAGCCTGTTGAGCCCGTGGTGCGGGTCGAGGTGCCGCAACCCACCTACGAAAGCTGCCAGGTCGCGCTCGACGCCGAGCATGCGCGGCTGAAGAAGCCGGTTCCCCAGAAGGACAAGGAAGACGCGTCCTTCCTGCCGGCATTGAGCGAGTACGCCAAACAGTACCAGGCCGTGGGCGGCTTCATCAAGAAGAAGTCCAAGGCGCCCGCGCTGATCCTTCTGGAGATCGCCAAGCTGGAGCCCTTGTTCCGACGCGGCCTGGAGCTGTTCCCGGTCAAGCAGGCGGAGGCCGCCAAAACCGAACTGGCCGGTCTCAAGGAGAGCTCGACCGCCGCCGACAGGGTGCGCATGGACAAGCTCAGGGCCGCCGAGCGGGTGAGGCTGTTCGACCTGGAAAAGGATTTGGCGGCGAAGAAGAAGCAGATCGAGGCGCTGGAAAAGAACCTGCAAGTTCAGACCATCCCGAAAACGCAACAGGACACCCGGGAGCGGATCACCACGGCGAAACAGGAAAAGAGCGCGCTGGAGACGAAGCTGGCGGAATTGGCCACCGTCAAGTCGGAATACGAAGACGCCTTGCGCGAGAACGACACGCTGAAGGAGAAGATCAAAGCCAGCCAGAAGCGCTTTGACGAAATCGCCGAGCAGCAGCAGGCCCAGATACTGGCGGCACGCACCCGGGCCACCCAACTGGCGGCGCGGTGCCTGTTGCTCCAGAAGGACAGCTCGCTCCCCGATCCGATTTCACGGGCCTCGGAAGCCGTCCCGCAGGACATCGACGCATCGACCTTCGTCAACGCTGGCTGTGCGTTGGACACCTTGGAAGGACTGCTCGATGCCGAGGAAAATCAGCTGCGCAAAACGCATCCCCAGCGCGATGGTTTCCTCGAGGCGCTGACCAAGCTGGAGAAGCAAGCCCAGCTGATCGAAGACGAGGACCTGGCCAGCGGAACGTACAGCGAGGCACACGAGGAAAAGTTGGCCGCATTGCGCAGGCTGGCGGCCAAGCGCAACTACGACGAGGCGCTGGCGCAGGCTGCGCGGCTGCTCGAAGAAGTGCACGCATGGATTGAAGAAGCGCGCAAGGCGCAGAAGGCGCTGGAGGATGCGCTGAACCTTGCGCTGGACGACATCGCGTTCTACGAGGAGGGCGAACACATCGACGACGACGAGCGCAAGGCCATGTATGCGTTGGTGGACCAGGCCCGATCGAATGACGACTTCGTCGACGCCCTCCAGTTCGTCAACAAGATCGTCAAGACAAAGATCCAGTGGTTCCTGGAGCGGCAGGCCCAATGGCGGGAAGTCAGCGCGCCGGTTCGCGTCCGCAAGCCACGCCAGCCGCCCAACTATGGCCAAGCCGCAGACCACATCGTGGACGTGGTGCTCAGCATGTTCCGCAGCACGTTCGACTACGCGGGCCCGTCCCTGAACGTGCAGGAGCTGTATCCCAGGGAAAGGTACAACCCGGGGCGCCTGAAGCAGGCGCTACGCAACCGCTTCGCCACACTCAGCCCTTCTGGGCAGCTTCCCAGAAAAGGGCTGGGGCCCAGGTGCTACTTCAACCTCGGTGCGGGTGGAACGACGAAGAAGAAGTACGAGTACAACGTCAAGGTCAGGCGCGAAGGTGTGGACAGGGCCCTGGCTCAGATTCACATCATCTATCCGTAGCGAGGACGCGGCGTTGCCACGCCGTTCTCCGCCTCACCTTGAAAAGCGCCAGAGAGCCGCTGGGCAGGTTCTCGCGATGCAGCGCGCCCCGGTTTGAGGGGGTGCCGTGAACCGGCTCTACCAGTCGCGAAGTCCGCGTCGGGCCGCGGCGTCAAGGTGCTTTCGCGTAGGCCGCCATGAACACACGCACCGCCTCGCGCAGCAGTGCCCTGTCTTCGCGCGCGTCGGGCATGTCGAGCATCAACAAGCCGCGGATGTGGCCGTCGCCAAGGAACATGGACAGGAACAGGTCCGCCGCCTGGCGCGGGTGCCGGATGTTCAGCGCGCCCTGCGCATCGGCGCGGCGCAGATAGGCCGCCAGGTCGCCGATCAGCCGGTCGGCCCCCTGCCTGTAAAAGGCCAGGCAGGCCTCGCGCTGCACCGCGGCGGCGCCATAGATCGAGCGGAACTTGCCCAGCACGTCCTCCTCGCGCGCCAGCGCCAGGAACTGCTCTCCGACGGCCAGCAAAGCCTTCTGAGGCTGCGTCGGGTCCAGCGCTTCGACGCCAGCGACCCCGCCCATCACGCGGTCGGTGCGATCGCGAATCACCGCCTCGAACAGACCTTCCTTCGAAGCGAAGTGGCTGTAGATGGTCATCTTCGAGACACCGGCCTCGGCGGCGATGGCATCGACGCTGGCCCGCTCCAGACCGTGCGCGTTGAAGTGGCTGTGCGCCGCTTCCACGATGCGCCGCAAGCGCTCGGGGTCGCGCGGCCGGCCGCGACGCGGTGGGGACTCGACTGGCTTCTCGTTTTCGGGCATCGGCGTCTTTCTGTACTTGACAGTCCAATATATGCCATTAAACTTACTGGACTAGTGAGTCCAGTATATGAAGCCTTTCACACAGCCCGCCCCGTACCGCGATCGCCACCCCGGCGCCCGACCGGCCCGCCTCGTGTCGGCTGCCGCAGCGCTGGCGATCCTGTCGGCCTGTTCGGCACCGCCCGTGCAGCCGCCTTCGCCGTCAGTACCGCTGTCCGCAGCATTCGCGCAGGCCGGGTCGGCTGCCGCCGCTGCCCAGGTCTTGGATGGCGCCTGGTGGGCCGGCTACGGTGACCCGGTGCTGACGGCGCTGATCGAAGAGTCCTTGTCTGCCAACCAGGATGTGGCGATCGCGCTGCAACGCGTCGCCCAGGCTCGCGCGGGTCGCGATGCGCAGAGTTCCCGCCTGTGGCCCACGGTGGGTGTGCAGGCCTCGGCCTCGCGCAGCGACAGCGGGCTGCCCGACCCCGTCAAGCAAGGCATGCCCGACACGCGTGCCTTGCGCGCCGGTGTCGACGTGGCCTGGGAGATCGACCTGGCCGGCGGCGTGCGTGCGGCACGCGACGCAGCGCTGGCTGATGCGGCCGCAGCAGCGGCCGGCGTCCAGGGCGCACGGCTGCTGGTGGCCAGCGAGGTGGCGCGGCAGTACTTCGTGCTGCGCAGCGCCGAGGAGCGTCTGCGCATCGTGCAGGCTCTCGCGGCGGCTCAGCACGAAACGGCGACGCGCGTCGCCAGCCGCCTGCGCGAAGGCGAGGCCAGTGCCTTTGACCTGGATCGCGCGCGCGCCGAAGCCGGGGCGCTCGACGCGCAAGTGCCCCCGTTGCGGACGCTGGTTGGCACGTCGCAGACGCGGCTGGCCGTGCTGCTGGGCCGCAACCCGTCGGCCCGCGTCGTCGACGAGAACGCAGGCTTTGCCTGGCCTGCCGTGCGCGAGATCGGCACCGGGCAGCCCAGCGAATTGCTGCGGCGCCGCCCCGACCTGATCGCTGCCGAGTCGCGCGTTGCCGCAGAGACGTTGCGCGGCGCCGAAGCGCGAGCCCAATACTGGCCCAAGCTTTTTCTGAGTGCCTTGTTCGGCCGCGAGGACCTGCGGCTGAATGCACTCGACCTCGCGCCGGTGCATTTTTCGAACGTCGCGCTGGCCTTTGCCATGCCGGTCTTCAACGCCGGTCGCATCGATGCGGGCATCCGCGCGCAGTCGGCACGGGCCGACGAGGCGCTGCTGGCCTGGCAGAAGGCGGTGCTGGTCGCCGTGCAGGAGGTCGAGGACAGCCTGCTCGTGCGCACCCAGGAGGCCGAGCGCGCCGCAGCGCTGGCCAGCACGGTCGAACATCGCCGCCGCTCGCTGCAGCGCGCGCAATCGCTGCAGCGCGAAGGGCAGATCGACCTGCTGGTGCTGCTCGACGTGCAGCGCTCGGTGTTGTCCAGCGAGCTCACCCTGGCGGACAGCCGCCTGCAGCAGGTGCTGGCCGACGTGCAGCTCTACAAGGCCCTGGGTGGCGGTCTCGAGCCGACCCGTGCCGGCAGTGCCATGACTTCCTTTGCCGAGAGGGCATTCCAGTGAACAGAACTTTCTTCGCCGTATCCCTCCTGGCCGTGGCCGCCTGCAGCGGCCCCCCCGCGCCGGTCGCCGCCGCCAAGCCGGTCTTCGTCACCACCGTGACCCCCGCCGCGTCGGCGCAAACCCGAAGCTTCACCGCCGTGGTCCGCGCCCGTGTCGAGACGGAGCTGGGCTTTCGCATCGGCGGCAAGGTGGTGGACAGGCTGGTCGAGGTGGGCGACACCGTGAAGGCCGGCCAGGCGCTGGCGCGACTGGACCCCGCCGACTACCAACTGGCCGTAAGTACCGCCGCCAACCAGGTCCAGGCCGCGTCGGTGGATGCGCAGCAGGCCGCCTCCGACGAAGCGCGCCTGCGCCGCCTGCTGGCCGACGGCTCGGTGGGCGCTGCCGACCACGAGCGCCAGAAGGCGCGTGCCGATGCGGCCGCCGCCCGGCTTGAGCAGGCGCGCCGCCAGCTCGATCTGGCGCGCAATCGCGAGGGCTACGCGACGCTGGTGGCACCCTATGCCGGCGTGGTCACCGCGCTGCGCTTCGAGCGCGGCCAGGTGGTGGCCGAGGGCCAGCCGGTGCTGTCGCTGGCCCGCGTAGGCGAACGCGAGATCGTTGCCGAATTGCCCGAGGAGTGGGTCGGCCGGGTGCGCACGCTCACCGCCACGGCCACGCCCTGGCAGGACGCCAAGTCACCCCTGAGGCTGGTGCTGCGCGAGCTCTCGCCGCTGGCCAGTGCGCAGGGCCGGACCTTCCGCGTGCGCTACGCGGCCGCCGCGGAATCGCGCGCGCAGGTCGGCGCGCTGCCGCTGGGCAGCACCATGCAGCTGAACCTGGCCGGGCAAGCGACCGGGCCGGCGACCACCGCCGTGCCGGTCACCGCGCTGGTGAAGGCCAGTGCGTCCGCGGGGGTCTGGGTGCTCAACGCCAAGGGCTCCGGCCTGGTGTTCACGCCCGTGCGAGTGGTGGCCATGGATGACGCCCGAGTGCACGTCACCGGCCTGGCCGGTGGCAGCCGGGTGGTCAGCGTCGGCGCGCAGAAGCTTGATGCCGGCATCACCGTGCGCGCTGTCGAGCGCACGCCCGAAACCGGCGCGGCTGTCGTCACCAGGAGCGGCTCATGAAACGCTTCAACCCGTCGGAATGGGCCGTCACGCACCGGCCTATGGTGCTGTTCCTGATCATCGCGACGCTCATCATTGGCGGCTTTTCCTTCAGCCGGCTGGGCCGCCTGGAGGACCCCAACTTCGACGTGCCGACGATGACGGCCATCGTCGTGTGGCCGGGCGCCACCGCGCAGGAGGTGCAGGACGAGGTGCTCAACCGCATCGAGCGCCGGCTGCAGGAGCTGGACCATTTCGACTACGTGCGCAGCTTCGCGCGCCAGGGCTATGGCGGCATCACGCTGTGGATGAAAGGCGGCAGCAGCAAGGCGGAGCTGGAGAACGCCTGGTACCAGGTGCGCAAGAAGATCGGCGACGTGCGCCAGGAGTTCCCCGAAGGCGTGCGCGGGCCGTTCTTCAACGACGAGTACAACGACCGCTACAGCGTGCTCTACGCGGTGAGCGCGCCCGAGCTGGCCATGGCCGAGCTGCTGACGGTCACCGAAGACGTGAAGCGGCGCATCCAGAGTGTGGCCGGCGCCGGCAAGGTCGACGTGCTGGGCAAGCAGGCCGAGCGCGTGTTCGTTGAAATCTCGACGCGGCGGCTGGCGGCGATGGGCATCGCCCCGACCGGCGTGTTCGACGCGCTGGCGCGGCAGAACCTGGTGGCTCCGGCGGGCTCGGCCGATACCACCCACGACCGCGTGCAGGTGCGGGTGGACGGTGGCCTGCGCAACGCGGCGGACGTGGCCAACGTGACGCTGGAGGTGGGCGGCCAACTGCTGCGGCTGGCCGACATCGCGACCGTGCGCACCGGCTATGAAGATCCGCCGAGCATGACCATCCGCCACAACGGCGTGCCGGTGCTGGCCATCGGCGTGACCATGCAGGCCAACGGCAACGTGCTCGACTTCGGGCGCGCGCTCGACGAGCGGCTGGCGCAGGTGCGGCAGGAGCTGCCGGCGGGCGTGCAGATCCAGCAGTACGCGGATCAGCCGCGGGTGGTGGCGGAGTCCGTCTGGGAGTTCGAGCGCTCGTTCCTGGAGGCACTGGCCATCGTGCTGGCGGTGTCCTTCCTGTTCCTGGGCTGGCGCACCGGCATCGTGGTGGCCGCGTCGGTGCCGCTGGTGCTCGGGCTGGTGGCGGCCGTCATGTACGCCGCCGGCTGGGCGCTGGACCGCATCTCGCTGGGTGCGCTGATCATCGCGCTGGGCCTGTTGGTCGACGACGCCATCATCGCGGTGGAAATGATGGTGGTGAAGCTGGAGGAAGGCTGGGACCGCATGCGCGCTGCCACCTACGCCTACACGTCCACCGCGTTTCCGATGTTGACCGGCACGCTGGTCACGGCCGCCGGTTTCATGCCGGTGGGCTTCGCGAAGTCGATCGCCGGCCAGTACGCGGGCGGCATCTTCTGGGTCGTCGGCGCGGCGCTGATCCTGTCGTGGGTGGTCGCCGTGGTGTTCACGCCCTACCTCGGCGTGCTGCTGCTGCCGAAGAATCTTGCGGCCGGCACACACCACGACCCCTACGACCGGCCCGTCTACCGCTGGCTGCGCGGCATCGTCGACTGGGCCGTGCGGCGCCGGGCCTGGGTGCTGGGCATCACGGTGCTGGTGTTCGCCATCGCCGGCGCCGGCATGCTGGCGGTGCAGCAGCAGTTCTTCCCGACCGCGTCGCGGCCCGAGCTGCTGGTGGAACTGCGGCTGCGCGAAGGCGCGTCGTTCGCCGCCACCTCTGCCCAAGTGAAGCTGCTTGAGGCGCGCCTGGCGAAGGACCCGGACATCGAGTTCTTCACCGCCTACACCGGCGCCGGCACGCCGCGCTTCTATCTGTCGATCCAGCCGGAGCTGCCGAACCCGGGGTTCGCGCAGATCGTCGTCAAGACGGCGGGTACCGAACAGCGCGAACGGGTGCGCGCCCGTCTCATGGAGCTGTTCGCCAAGGACGAGGTCCTGCCCGACGTCAACGCCCGCGTGACGCGTCTGGAGTTCGGACCGCCGGTGGGCTTTCCGGTCCAGTTCCGCGTGATCGGCCCGGACAAGGCGCAGGTGCGCGAGATCGCCTACCGGGTGCGCGACGCGGTGCGCCAGAACCCGCTGGTGCGCGACACGCAACTGGACTGGAACGAGCAGGTCCGCGCGGTGCAGGTCCACGTCGATCAGGACAAGGCGCGGCTGCTGGGCCTGTCCAGCGCCGACATCCAGGGCCTGGTGCAGACGACGCTGGACGGCGCGCCGGTGACGCAGATCCGCCGCGGCGAGGAACTCGTCGACGTGGTCGTGCGGGCGACGCCCGAGGAGCGCAAGAACATTGGCCAGCTCGGCGACCTGCAGCTGTTCACGCGCAGCGGCGTCAACGTGCCGCTGTCCCAGGTCGCGCGAGTGGAGCCGGGTTTCGAGGAGCCGGTGCTGTGGCGGCGTAACCGCGACATGGCGCTGACCGTGCGCAGCGACGTCGTTGACGGCGTGCAGGGCCCCTACGCCACGGCGCAGATCCGGCCATCGCTGCAGCCCATCATCGACAGCCTGCCCGCGGGTTACCGCATCGAGGAAGGCGGCGCCATCGAGGAGAGCGACAAGGCCAACAAGGCGCTGTTCGCGGTGTTCCCGGCGATGTTCGCGGTGATGCTGACGCTGCTGATGATCCAGCTGCAAAGCTTCTCGCGGCTGTTCATGGTGTTCATGACGGCACCGCTGGCGCTGATCGGCGTGGTGCCGGCACTGCTGCTCTTCAATGCGCCGTTCGGCTTCGTCGCGCTGCTGGGCGTGATTGCGCTGGGCGGGATGATCATGCGCAACTCCATCATCCTCGTCGACCAGATCGATCAGGACATCGCGCGCGGCGTTGCGCCGTGGGCCGCGATCGTCGATGCCACGGTGCGGCGCTCGCGCCCCGTCGTGCTGACGGCCGCCGCTGCGGTGCTGGCCATGATCCCGCTGACCCACAGCGTGTTCTGGGGGCCGATGGCCATCTCGATCATGGGCGGCCTCGTCGTGGCCACGGCGCTGACCCTCGTCTTCGTACCGGCGCTGTACGCCGCCTGGTTCCGCGTCCGGCGCGACAGCCCCGCGCAGGCGCCCGACGCGGCACCCATGGCGGCCAGCGCGTGACGGGGCTGCTCGCAGGCGCTGGACCCATGGCGGCACCAGGGCCACTTCGCCATGGCGCACATGCTGTCAGGCGGCGCGCACTGGCTGCTGAGCCCTCACCTCTTCCAAACGCTGATGCGCCGCGCCTTCCCAGGCGATGGGCAGCTGGTTCTTGGCCTGGAGGTAGTGATGCGTGAAGACGCCCAGGTACGCGTCAAGCGTCTTGCCGGCGGCCTCGTCACCCGCCAGGTTCAGGCACTGCGCGGCCACCTCGCTGGTGCAGAAATGGTCGCCGCAACGTGACCGGCGCAGCCTGTATTGCGAGGCCTCGGCGGGCGCCAGGCTGAGCACCGGCATGGAGTTCAGGTAGGGGCTTCGGCTGAACATCTTGCGCGCCTCGGACCAGGTGCCGTCCAGCAGGACGAACAGCGGGCGCTTGGCTGCTCCGTCCTGGCCCGCGACGTGCGGCCGAACGGCATGCACCACACGCTCCGGCGCGGCGTACTGGCCCGGGAAGACGACGTAGGGATCCCAGGCCGGCTCGCTCAACAGGGCCAGGAGCGCGGGGTCGGGCTCGGTTCGCGACCAGCCGAAGGCGAAGGTGTCTGCGACGGTATCCGCGATCAGCCAACCGGTGTTGGTGGGCTTCAGCGGCTCGATGTCGGCCATCAGCAGGCACACCGCGGCGCGCGTGTTCACCGACGGGCGCAAGGCGCACATGCAGTGCGTGGAGACCAGCCGGCAGCCTTCGCAGCGCTCGCGCTTGAAGCCGCCGCGAGCCGAGAACGGCTTGGTGGCACTCGCCAGGCGCGCGGCGCGCAGAAGGGATACGGCATGAGACATGCGCGGATTGTCGGAGCACTGCTCATCCAAACGGATGCCCCCATCCCATCCGTCTGTCGGCTGTGCAACCCGGGTGGCGCTTCCTAGACTGCCCTGCAACGAGTGGATTGCGAGCGGGCCAAAGCCGTTGACGCGGCGGATGGGCGGCCAGCCCGATCCAGTTGACAGGGAGATTTCCATGCTGACTTCCTCGATTGCGCGTAGCGGTCGACGCCTTGCCGCGCTGCTGGCGCTGGCCGGGGCCGCACTGTGCTGCCCCGCCCCCGCGCTGGCCCACAACGACGGCGCCTACTGGCACGACTCCGGGCCCGCGGCGCACAACCCCCAGTGGATGCTGACCCTCGGCGCCACGAAGAAGCTCACCGAGCTGTCCCTGCCGGGTACGCATGACAGCGGAACCTTCCACGGTGTAGGCGGCCCCATCGCGCAGACGCAGACCATGACCATCCGGGAGCAGCTGGATTCGGGCATCCGTTATCTGGACATCCGGCTCAAGTACTACGACCTCCTTGCGCTTCAAGACTGCAACCAGTACTACCAATCGTCGAACTGCGCGCTGCTGGTGTTTCACGGCGGTGTCGACATGTTCCTGCCTTTCGAGAGCGGCGTACTGCAGCCGACCGTCGCCTTCCTGAAAAGCAACCCGTCGGAACTGGTCATCATGAGCGTCGTCATGGAGACGGCCGACTGCAAATGCGACCCAGCGCCTGCGCTCGACGCATTGCTGGACCAACCCGCCGTCATCGATGGCGTGGCCACAGGTCAAAAGTATGCGGACTATCTGCTGCCCGCCACTTGCCCGGGTCCGGCCACATTGACCTTGGGCCCGGTGCCCCCGCTCAATTCGAAACCCGATCCGAACTCGTGTGACGCACGCGGCAAGGTCCTGCTGACCCACCAATACATGGGTCCGCTGTCCACCCGCCACTACTACCGGCCCATCATTTCGATGGGATACACGGCCGTGCTGTTCGATAAACTCCGCAGCAATCTGGACCTCTATCACCGGCTCTGGCTGCCCGTCAAAAGCCATCTGGCAGACGCAGCCAATATCACCGGCACCAGCCAGCTCTACTACGTTGGCAGTGGTGGCTCTGACGGCGGGTTTCCCTATTTCTTCGCCAGCGGCCATTCCAGCGCCGAGACGGGTGCCCCGCGCCTGTCGACCGGGCTGGTGGACGGCGCCAGCGCCGACGCCTCCACCTTTCCCGACTTCCCGCGCACCGCATGCGCCCTCGGCCTGTGCACCATCTCCTACGAGGGCATGAACACGCTGATCGCGGACTATGTGATGCGTCCGCAGTTCCACCTCCCCGGCAGCCGCATCGGCATCATCCGCGCGGACTTCCCAGGGTCGCGCTTCATCACGGCGGTAGCCAGCGTGAACGCAGGCGTCACCTTCAACCGCCCGACCTTCGGCTACACCCTGGTGACCTCGGACAGCCGGCCCTACACCCCCGGTACCTGGACCAACCGGCAGGTCGTCATCACGCCCCAGTGCGACGTCGTCTGCATCGGCAATCGAGCGGTCGTGTCGGAGGACACGCCCAACGGCTTCAGCTACACCCTGACGGGCGGTGGCTACAGCGTCAGCTTCACGACCAGCCCCGTCAGGGTCGACCTGAAGCCGCCGACCATCAAGGCAGCCGCGACGACGCAACCCGGCGCAGCGGGCTGGTACACCGGCGACGTGGTCGTGCGCTTCACTTGCGCCGACACGGGCGGCTCGGGCGTCGCGGTCTGCCCCGACGACCTGGTCCTGAGCAAGCAGGGCACCGTGTCCTCCGGCTCGAAGTACGCCGTCGATGTCGCGGGCAACAAGAGCGACAGCAGCAACATCGTCACGGTCAAGATCGACAAGACACCCCCCGCCGTCGTCTACCGCGGCAACCTGGGCTCGTACGCGCCGGGGCAGAGCGTCGATATCACGTGCGAGGCCATGGACAAGGAGTCCGGCGTGGCGTCGACCAACTGTGCCGACATTCGCGGCCTGGCGTCTTCTTTCGGCCCGGGCAGCCACCGCTACAGCGCCATCGCCGCCGACGTCGCCGGCAACACGGGCATGGGTGCGGCCACCTTCACCGTCGTGGCGTTGCCGGGCGATGTGAACTTCGACGGCGCCATCGACTGCCGCGACCAGGCTGTGGTGAAGACCGCGTTCGGCAAGCGCGCCGGCATGCCCGGATTCGACGCGAGAGCGGACGTGAACGGCGACGGCGTGGTCGACATCCGGGACCTGGCGTTCATCGCGCAAAAGCTTGCCGCGGGCACGACCTGCCCCTGAGCGGCCGTCAACGAACTGCATTCGATCCAAGGAGAGAGAGATGACGAAACTGACTTGCCTGTGGGGGATCGTGCTGGCGCTGCTGGCTGCGCCCGCGTCGGCGACGACCCTGTCCTTCGCTGCCCCCGCGCCTGCCGTGCAGGTGGGCGACACCTTCACGCTGGACGTGCTCGTTGCGGACGCACCGGACCTGTACGCCTTCCAGTTCGACATCGCCTTCGACCCGGCGATCGTGCAGGCCACCACGGTGCTGGAAGGCGACTTCCTGTCTGCCGGCGGCCGGGCGACGTTCTTCCTGCCCGGCACCATCGACAACAGCGCCGGCACGGTGTCATTCACGGCCAACACCCTGGCCGGTCCCGGGCCGGGCGTCAGCGGCGACGGCCTCGTCGTGCACCTGTCTTTCCATGCGCTGGCGGCGGGACAAAGCAGCCTGTCGTTCGGGAACGTCGTGCTGCTCGATTCGGCGCTGATGGAGCTCGCCACGACGCACATGGGTGGCGCCATCAGCGTTGCCAGCGTGCCGGAGCCGGCGTCCGTCGCGCTGTTCGGCATCGGGCTGGCCGCCCTCACGGCGGGCGCTCGGCGGCGAGGGCGGCACACGTTGCCGAATCCAGCCCGAACCTGACCCGAACGCCGCGTTTGACGGCATGATGGCGCGGCATGACCGCGCCATTGCACCTCCTTATCGTCGACGACCACCCTGTCGTTCGAGTCGGCATGGCGCAGCTGCTGCGCACGCAGCGCGAGGGCTGCGAAGTGAGCGAAGCCGACAGCCTGCCCGCCGCGCAGGCACTGCTGGCACGCCGGCCCGACGTGGCCCTCGTCGTGCTCGACGTGCACCTGCCTGGACTCGCGCCGTTGCAGGCCCTCCAGCAGCTGCGCGCCGAGTGGCCGCTGCTGCCGGTGCTGCTGATGTCGGCCGACAGCGACCCGCTGCTGGCCATGCGCGCCCTCGACGGTGGCGCCGCCGGCTGGCTACCCAAGAGCGCCGACGTGGGTGTGCTTTTCGGCGCACTGGAGCTGGTGCTGGCTGGCGGCTGTTACCTGCCACCCTTCCTGCTGCAGCGCAGCACCGACCTGCCCGACGAGGCGCTCACGCAGCGCCAGGCCGAGGTGCTGGCCGAGCTGGTGAAGGGCCGCAGCAACAAGGAGATCGCGCGCGAGCTGGGCATGGGTGAGCCGACGGTCAAGGGTCATCTGGTGACGATTTTTCGCATCCTGCGCGTGCGCAACCGCGCCGAGGCCGCGCTGGCCGGGCAGGCGCGGCTGGCCTCAATGCGGTTCTGAGGGCGGTTCGGCATTCGGTTCTGAGGGCGCGCTGAGCCAGGCGCGCAGCGCCGCCGCCGGCAGTGGCTTGCGCGCCGGCTGCACGCGCAGCGCACGCAAGGCCTTCGCGCTCATCGGCAGGGTCTCGCCGCTGATCAGCAGGGCCGGCAGCCTGTCGCCGTACGCCTCGCGCAAGGCCTCGATGGCGCTCAGCCCATCGCCTTGCGCGAGCCGCCAATCGCTGATGAGGCGCTGCGGCCGGGCACCGGCCGCGCGCAGGCGCGCCAGCAGCGGCGCCACCGCGGCTTCGGCCCAGACCTCGCAGCCCCAGGTGCGCAGCAGGGTCACGGTGGCCTCGCGCACCGCTTCGTCGTCCTCCACCAGCGCCACACAGCGGCCCTGCAGCGGCTGCCCCTGCGGCACGGTGCGAGGCTCGGTCAGCAGGCGGGGCTCGTCCTCGGGCAGGCTCACGGCGAAGCAGCTGCCGTGACCCAGGCGGCTGCGCAGGTCCACCGGATGGTCCAGCAGCCGGGCCAGCCGCGCGACGATGGCCAGGCCCAGGCCGTGGCCGCGGCGCCGGTCGCGCCCCGGGTTGGCGAGCTGCACGAACTCCTGGAAGATGCGCTCGTGGTGCTCGGGCGCGATGCCCGGGCCGGTGTCCCAGACGGCGACCTGCACACGGCCCGCGCGCTGCCGCGCCGCCAGCAGCACGCCGCCGTGCGCGGTGTGCGTGAGCGCGTTGGACAGCAGGTTGCGCAACAGGCGTTCGAGCTGCTGCGCGTCGCTGCGCACCCAGAGCGCCGTCGGGCGCAGCCGCCACTGCAAGCCCTTGGCTTCGGCCAGCACCGCGTATTCGGTGGAGAGGCGCTCGAACAAGGGCTGCAGCGGCAGCGAACGGCACTGCGGCTGCAAGGCGCCGCTGTCCAGGCGTGACACGTCGAGCAGGTTTTCCACCAGCCCGTCCAGCGCCTGCGCCATGGCCTGCAACTGCTCCGCCGTCTGCGCCGCACGCCGGCCCTGCAGCTCGTGCGCGGCCTGTGCGGCCAGCAAGCCCAGCGCATGCACGGGTTGGCGCAGGTCATGGCTGGCGGCGGCCAGGAAGCGCGTCTGCGCTTCGCGCGCAGCCTGGGCCTGGGCCAGCAAGGCCTCGCGCTCGAAGCGCATCGCGTGGCTCTCGCGCAGCAGTCGGGTGTGGCGCAAAGTCAGCGCCATCGCCAGGGCCACGGCCGACAGCACCAGCAAGGCGTTGTAGGCGCCGCTCCAACTGCCAAGTGACAGGAAGAGCGTGATCAGTGCCACGGCGACGGGAGCGATCAGCAGCACGAAGGCGCGCGGCTGCGGCGCCATCACGTTGATGCTGGCCACGCAGGTGATGCAGGCCAGCATGGCGGCGTACATCTGGGTGGCAGGCTGCCGCGCGTCGAAAGCCATCACCAGCGCCAGCGCCCAGAGTGCACCGGTGAGCAGCGCACCCAGCTCGGCGCGGCGCTCCCACGGTGCGGGGTCAGCGGCTTGCGGCAGCTGCGCCACCTGTAGCTTCCACAGCACGCGCAACACGATCAGCGCTGCAAATGCCGCGCCCCAGGCCAGCAGCGCCGGCAGAGCCACCCGGTCGATCTGCGTGCCCACATGCAACAGCACCAGCAGCGCCGCCGCCACCAGGCTCACGCCGCTCTGGGCGTAGAACAACAGCAGCATCGCGCGGCGCGTACGTTCGTCCAGGGGATGGGGCAGCATGCCCCGCATCATGCCCAGCGGCGCGCGCGTTGCCAGCCCTCCGAACGGATAGGCCCCGGGTGACGACTGCAATCCCCAGGGGTGTGTTGAAAAAGATGGCCGCTTCAGGCGGGCAACGATCCCGCGCCCATCGCCCGCAGCCCCAGCCGCAGCTTGTCCCGCCCGGGCGGCGCGCCGAACAAGCGGCTGTACTCGCGGCTGAACTGCGAGGGGCTGTCGTAGCCGACGCTGTAGCCGATGGCCGCGACGTCGCCGGCGTCCGCCAGGATGCGTGCCCGCGCCTCTTGCAGCCGGATCAGCTTCTGGTACTGCAACGGGCTCATGGTCGTCGCGCCGCGGAAGTGGCGGTGAAAGGACGACTCGCTCATGGCCACCATGTCGGCCAGCATCGGGATGGAAATGGCTTCGGCGTGATGGCTGCGAATGAAGCGGATGGCCCGCCCGATCTGCGACAGCCGGCTGTCGGCCAGGCCGATCTGCCGCACCATGGCGCCCTGCGCGCCGTGCAGCAGCCGCCACACCAGCTCGCGCTCCACCAGCGGGCCCAGCACGGCGGCGTCGCGCGGCGAGTCCTTCAGCCGCAGCAGGCGCACCACGGTGTCCAGCAGGTCCTCGGGCGCGTCGCTGACCGCAAAGCCGGCGGGTTCGCTCGCGGCCACTTCCGCGGGGTCCATCTCCAGCAGCAGGGAGGAGATGGTTGCCAGCTGCAGCGTCAAGCCCGCGGCCAGGTAGGGGAGTTCGGGGCTGGCTTGGATCACGCAGCCGGCGATGGGCAGGTCCACGCTCACCACGAGGAACTGGCCCTCGCGGTACTCGAACATCTCGTCGCCCAGCATGGCGCGCTTGGCGCCCTGCGCCACGACCACGAAGGTCGGCTCCAGCACCACGTGCTGGAGCTCGGTCGGAGCCTCGGCCGCCACCGCGAACACGTCGCCTGCATTGCGATCACCCTTTGAGGTGGCGTGGCGCTTGATCAGCCTTTGCAATTCTTCGAGTGAGCCCATGGCGCAACCGTACCCGCTGCGCCCGTGCGGCTCAAGAGGCGCGCGAACGACCCGCTCAGGAATGACTGGATCGTGCAAGAGCTTGGCGGTTTTGGGCTATCGATCCTGGGGCGGCCGCCCAGCTCGGTTCGAGCGGGCCGCACGATGGGCGAATCGTGCAATCACATGACCGGAATCGACTGCTCGAAATGGCCGCCGGCCGATTCAATGCGGGCCTTCGCGCAAGGAGGTCCACATGACGATGCAAGGCAACACCATTCTCGTCGCCGGCGGCACCCGTGGCATCGGCCGCGGCCTGGCCGAATTGCTGTGCCGGCTGGGCAACGAGGTCATCATCTTCGGCGGCGAGCCTGGCGCCGCCCAGGCCGCCGCGCGCGCCAACCCCCGCATGCGGGCCATCGACCTGGATCTGACCAACCCCTGGAGCGTCGCTGGCTTCTGCGAGCAGATCGCAGCGACTTGGGCCCACCTGAACATGCTCGTCAACATCTCGATCGCCTTCCCGGTGAGGGATCTGCCGGGCTTGCATGCGCTGCTCGACGCTGACGACAGCGACGAGAAGCTGGAAGCCCATCAGCTGGGCGTCCAGCAGCTGACCGGCGCGCTGTTGCCTCACTTTCGCAAGCGAGCGCGCAGCTCGGTCTTGAACGTCGCCGCAGGACCGATGCTGGCGCTGCCGAATGCACGGCGAGGAAGGCGCGTGGACGGCCTGGTCGTCGAGACCGGCCTGCCAGCCTGCGCCATGTCGGTCAGAAAGCGCTGGGCCAGCGCCTGCATCGACGTGACCGACGTCGCCGTTCCGTCACGCGCGGAGCGCATGAGCCCGGCGCATGCCTCCCGGCCCCACGGCGTGCCCCGGGCCGAGTTCATCTCCAGCGTGGCTCACCTGCTCGCCGAAGGCCTGCACGAAGCGGCTGCCCTGTCACGGTTGCGAGCCCTCTGGCCGGCGGCCCAGCCCGCGACGCAAAAGTCCCGGGACGATGATCTGGTCTCGGCATACCACTGAATCAGCACGGCACCATTCGACGCCGTATTCGGACACACCATCGGGATAATGGCCGCGGCGCCGCCCGCGACACCCAGACCTGGGCAGGCCGTCCCTCCCAAAGCGTGAAGCGTCTCTTGAGTCCCCTGATGGTCGGTCGCGACAGCGAGCTGGATGTGCTCGCGGGCGCGTTCGCCGAAGCCTGCGCGGGAACGGTGCGCACCGTCGTGATCAGCGCAGAGGGTGGTGGCGGCAAGAGCCGGCTGATCCGGGAAGCAACCGAGCGCCTCGGCCGCCAGTCCCTGGTCCTGAGCGGCTGGTGTGTCGAGCAAAGCGAGCCGGGGCTGCCGTTCGCGCCCTTCGTCTCGGCCGTGCGGCGCCTGGTGCAGCTGCGCGGCGTTGCCGAGATCGTCACTCTCGTGGGGCATTCCGGCGCGCGCGAACTGGCACGGCTGCTGCCCGAGCTGGGGCCAGCACCATCGGAAGGCGACCCCGGCATGGCGCGCTCGCGGCTGTTCGAGTCATTGCGCCTGCTGCTCCAGAGTCTGGCCGCCCAGGCCCCGGTGGTGCTGGTGCTGGAAGACCTGCATTGGGCCGATCGCGCGACGCGCGACCTCCTCGCCTATCTGGCTCGCAACCTGCAGGGCACCCGCCTGCTGCTGGTCGCGTCGTACCGGACCGAGGCGCTGGCAGGAGCGCATCCGCTGCGTGGCGGATTGGCGGAGCTGGCCCGGATTGAAGGGGTGACCCCGCTCGCCCTGCCGCGCCTGTCGCGCACCGACGTGGCGCTGCACCTGAGCGCCATGCTGGGCCATGAGCCGGCGCCCGATGTCGTGAACGCCGTCCACGCTCGCGGCGATGGCGTGCCCCTGTTCACCGAGGCCCTGGTCACGCCGACGGGTGCCGTGCGGCCCAAGCTGATGGGATCGCTGCGCGACCTGCTGCTTGGCGCGGTGAACGAGTTGCCGGAGCGGGCACGCGAAGTCCTTCACGCGATGGCGGTGGGTGGCCTTCGCGTCGGGCATCGGCTGCTGGCCGCCGTCGTCGGCGCCGATGGCCTGGATGCAGCGCTTCGTGCCGCAGTCGCATCGCATGTCGTCATCGCGGCCGATGCGGAGGGCTACGCCTTCCGCCATGCCTTGATCCAGGAGGCGATTGGCGGCGACCTGCTGCCCGGCGAACGACAGCGACTGCATCGCACCTACGCCGAAGCCCTGGAAGCCGATCCGTCGCTGGGCGCCGACGCCTGGGTGGCGGCCAGCATCGCCTTGCACTGGCGCGCGGCAGACGACCCGGCCCGGGCGCTCAACGCGGCCTGGCAGGCCGCGCGCGAAGCCACCGCCCGCCTGGCCTATGCCGAGCAGTTGACGATGCTCGAACATGCACTCGACCTGTGGCCCCGCGTCGAGCCGACGCAGCGCCCGCAAGGCATCGATCGGGCGCAGCTGCTGGAGGCCGCGGCCGATGCCGCCTGCTGGGCCGTTGAGACCGAGCGTGGGCAGCACATCGTCGAAGCGGGCCTCGCAGAACTCGATCCGGTGACCGATGGCGAGCGCATCGCCGCGCTGCTGCTCGAGCGCGCCATGATGCGCCAGCAGAGCCTGCATGCGGGCGAGCTGGGCGACCTTCGCGAGGCCCTGCGTCTTGCCCCTGGGCCGACGCGCATACGGGCGGCGGCGCTCGGCCAGATCTGCCGTGCGCTGGCCCTGCACGGTCGCGCCGATGAGATGCGAGCGCTGGTGGACGAGTTGGACGCGTTGGCGATGCGCCTCGGCGAGTCTGAGTGGACGGTCGAGGCCCTGGTGTCCGGTGCACTCGCCCGGCCTGTCGGCGACATGGCCGCGATGACGCGGCTTGAACGCGCCTTGGGTGAAGCGCAGGCCGGCGCATCAGGGCGCGTAGAGATGATCGCCCGCGTCGCGATGGTCGATCTGCTCGATGCACGCGGCGAGCACGCAGCGGCCGTCGAGGCGGCGAGCGCGGCATGGCAGCGGGCCCGCCAGCTCGGCCAGGCCCGCTATATGGGCGCGTCAGTCGCCCAGCTTCTTGCGCGTGCGCTGATGGCCGTCGGGCGCTGGGACGACGCGATCGACCTGATTGCAGAGGCTCGCGAACTCGATCCCTCGCCTCTGGGCAGCCTGCAGTTGTCGCAGGTGGATGGCCTCATCGCGGCCGGCAGAGGCAATCTGGCCGTGGCAGAGCGCGCCTTGAAAGCCCTGACCGCCGCCGGAGAGAGTCCGCAGGACGCGCCTCGCCGCGCCGCCGCACAGCGCCAGCTGTCGATGGCGATCGCCCTGCTTCAAGGCGACACGGCCACCGCCGTCGAGGCCGGCCATGGCATCGGGGCGCTCAGGGGCTGGCTGCCGCCACGACTGCTCTGGCCGCTGATCGCCCATGCGTGGCGCGCCTGCATCGGGTCGGGCCGTGCCGATGCGCTGCGCGATTTGCTCGTGGAATCGTCCGAGCATCTGGCCAAGCCCGGCCCGGTGGAGCGGGCTTGCGCCCTGACATCGCTGGCCGAGCGCAGCCGCCTGGGCGGCGGTTCGGATGCGGTCGCCTGGGGCGCCGCGGTCGCGACCTGGCAGGAGATCGGCAACCTTCCATGGCTGGCCTATGCGCTGATGCGCCAGGGTTCCGCGTGGCTTGCCGCCGGCCAACGTGGCGAAGCCACCGCAGCGCTGCGGCGCGCGGCGCAGCTCGCGCGGCAACTGGGCGCCGAGCCCTTGATCGCGCAACTCGCCACCGTGGCCAACCGGGGCAGGGTCGAGCTCTGGCCGGACGAGGGCGGTGCGCCCTCAGCCTCGCCCCAGGGCCTGACGGCGCGCGAGGTCGAGGTGTTGACGCTGCTGGTCGAGGGCCGCTCGAACAGAGAGATCGCCGCGGCGCTGTTCATCAGCGTGAAGACGGCGAGCGTGCATGTGTCGAACATCCTGGCCAAGCTCGAGGTGCCGTCGCGAGGCGCCGCTGCGGCGGCCGCGCACCGGCTCGGCCTGGTCAGCGCCGTGTGAGGCCGCCGGCTACAGCGCCCTGATGTCGGCGATCAGTTCGGGGAACGCCTTCGCAGAGAAGGAATGGCCGCGATCGGTGAAGGCCCGTGAGGTCGCGCCCGGGAGTTTTTCGGCCCACCGGGCCAGGTGCGAGAAGGGAACCCATTCGTCGTCCGCGCTGTGATACAGCACGATCGCACCCATGCTGGGCACGGTCGCGGCGAAATCGACGGGCAGCGCGAAGTCGTCGCCACCCCATTCGCCATCGGCGCATTTGTAGGGCGTGGCGATGAGGAACAGCCCGGCCAGCGACAGGTCCCGGCGCTCCTGCGTCAGGTACTTCAGCACCGCGGCACCGCCCAGGGAATGCGCCACCACGATGCTCGGGTCGCCGGAGTTTTTCAGCTCGGCCGCCATCTCGTCCTTCCATGTCTTGTAGACCACGTTCTCCAGCCCGGAGAACTTGGGATAGCTGACTGCATGGTCGGGCCCGACGGCGCTCTTCAGATAGTTCGCAAGGGCCTGGTCTTCGGCGTGCGCGCCTTCGCCCGCGCCTTGCACAAACAAGATGTCGTGGTTCTGCATTCACTTGTCTCCGGGTTGAGTGGACTTGATTGATGGTTGGGCATGGCGGCCTAACCCTTGGCAGGCGACGCGGTCGCCAGGCTTCGCGGCCCGCGCGAGGTGGCCAGCCAGGAGCCGCAGAGGATGAGGGCGAAGGCGATGAGGATGCGGCCCTCGAGCGGCTCGCCGAGCAGTGCCACGCCTGCGGCGACGGCCACTGCCGGCGACGCGTAGGTGATCACGACAGCCCGCTCCGAGCCGATCTCGCGTATCAGCAGGAAGAAGGCCGCGAAGGCGACGGCGGTGCAGGCGATGCCCAGCGCGATGATCGCGGCTGTGGCCTGGGTGCTGGGCCATGCCGCGGGCCAGCTGCCCAGGGCCGGGACCAGATAGGCCAGCGCCGTGATGGCCAGGCATGCCGTCGTCATCGGGATCGCGGGCGCATCGCCGAGCCAGCGCGCCGCAATCATCGATCCCCCCGCATAGCAGGCGGCGGCGAGCAGCACCTCGAGCACGGACAGCCGATCACCGCCGAGCGCCGGCAGCGCCAACACCGCAACGCCCGCGAGCCCGCACATCAGGCCGGCGAGACGGCCCGCGCCGAGGCGGTCGTGATCGCGGCGCAGTCGATTCAGCGCCACCGTGATGATGGGCGTGGCTGCCACCAGCAAGCCGGCCATCGAACTGCTGATGTGCAGCTCGCCATGCACGATCAAGCCCTGGGGAACGATCATCTCGACGACCGCGAAGGCGAGGATGGGGCGCCAGTGCGCCCGCAGCGCCGCCAGACCGGAGCCGCGCAGCGCAAATGGCAGCAGCACCGCCGCCCCCAGCGCCGTGCGGGCAAAGACGATGAAGGGCACCGGCACCTCCGCGACGGCCACCTTGATCAGCAGGTAAGGCATGCCCCAGAGCACGCTGAGCATGATGAACAGGGCGAGGCCGCGCCGGCTCATGGCGCCCTCCTGGCCAGGAAAGTGACCCAGTCGTTGCCGTCGCCGCCGACGCTCTGGGCCTGCCACGCGACCGACAGACCGGCCGCGGCGAGCCGCGCGGCGAAGCGCTCGCCGGTCCAGCACACGGTGTGCCAATCGGCGTCCGTCTCGCCTTCGCCCTCGCGCATCGCGACCAGGAAAGCCCCGCCGGGCTTCAGGGCCGCGTGGATCTTGCGCAGCACGGCATCGATCTGCTCGCGGTCGACGTAGATCAGCACCCCCATGGCGAGCACGCCGTCATAGGGCCCACCAAGCTCGTCGGTGATGACGTTCAACAGATCGGCCGCCTTGCCACGCTCGGCCATCAGGTCGAGGAAGGCTTGCGCAGCGTCGCTGCGCCGGACGACCGCGCCGAGCGCCTCGACGAAGTCCGCGTCGCGCCCCGGGCCGGAGCCAATTTCCAGCACCGACCCGCCGGGCGGCAGGCAGTGCACCAGACGCTGCAGCGCCTCCTGGATGTGCGGCGGGCGCTCGGCGTCGACGAGCGTGTCGTACTGGCGCGCATACGCTTCGTAGGACTGCACGGTACGCCGCGTGTTTGCCATGGCGTTGGCGGTCGGCTTGGGCATCGCTTCCTCTTGCGGTGATCGATGCCGTTCAGTCTGGGTCTAAGGCATGCCAACGCTCATGGGGCGAAATGCCTAGGCGCCGCCGCCACGAACACTAGGCAAAAGCCCGGGGGCAGGGTTGCCGCCGGAGCCGGTCAGCCACCGCGCGCCTTCTCGCGCTCCTGCAACGCCCGCCACATGACCTTGCCGGCGCCGCTCTTGGGCAGGCTGTCCATGAACTCGATCAGGGCCGGCACCTTGTAGGCGGCCATGTTGGCGCGGCACCAGTCGCGCAGCTCGTCGGCTGTCAGTGACTCATGGCCGGCGCGCTTGACGACCACCGCCTTGACGGTCTCGCCGCGATAGGCGTCGGGCGCCGAGATGATGCAGGCCTCGGCAATGCCCGGGTGGGCATGCATCAGGTTCTCGACCTCGCTCGGCCAGACCTTGAAGCCGCTCGCATTGATCATGCGCTTGAGGCGGTCGGTCATGAAGAAATAGCCATCGGCGTCGGCATAGCCGATGTCGCCAGTGCGAAAGAAGCGCTTGCCCTCGAACTCGATGAAGGCAGCCGCGGTCGCGTCGGGGCGGCGCCAGTAGCCGTCGAAGACCATGGGGCCGTGGACGATGATTTCGCCGGCCTCACCGGGCGGCAGCTCCTTGAGCGTGTCGGGGTCGACGACGCGCGCGTCGCAGCTGATGTAGGGCACGCCCAGGCATTGCTGCTTGGGTGAGTCGTAGGGGTTGCTGTGGCTGGGCGCGGCGGTCTCGGTCAGGCCATAGCCTTCCATGTAGCGCAGGCCCCAGCGCTGCCACAGCCGCTCGGCAATGGCCTGCGGCATGGAAGCGCCGCCGCCGCCGATGGTGACCATGCTGCTCAGGTCGAAGCTGTCCACCTGCGGGCTGGCCAGCAGGTCGATGACCATGGTGGGGATGTTGGTCCAGCGCGTGACGTGGTGCTCCTTGATGAGGCGGGCGGCGTACTCGCGCTGCCAGCGGGGCATCAGCACCAGACAGGCGCCGGCCGCCAGCGTGCCGTGCATGATGACGACCATGCCGGTGATGTGGAACATCGGCACGACGCCGAGCACCACGTCCTCGTGGCTGACATTGGCCCACAGGCCGCCGGCAAAGATGTTGTGCTGCAGGCTGCGATGCTTGTGCATGCAGCCCTTGGGATGGCCCGTCGTGCCACTGGTGTAGGGCAGCAGCGCGAGGTCGTCGGCGCCCACCTCCAGCGCCGGCGGCGCGGCCGTGCAGGCCAGCGCGTCGGCCCAGGCCGTGGTGCCGGCGGGCAGGGCGATGTCGGTGTTGAGCCAGTCGGCCCAACCCGTGGGCAGGCCAGCGCCATCGGAATGCCCGCCGGGCAGCACCTCCGCCAGTCGGGTGACGAGCAGATCCTGGGCCGGCATGCCGGCCGACAGCCACTCGGCGCTCAGGTCGGCGCTGGTGATGGCGAGCACGGCGCCGCTGTCCTCGATCAGATGCTTGATCTCCGCCGCCTTGTTCATCGGGTTGACGGGCACGACGACGGCGTTCGCGCTCAGCACGGCGTAGTGCGCGATGACGAGCTGCGGGCAGTTCTGCAGGCCCACCAGCACGCGGTCGCCCTTCTTCACGCCCCGCTCGGCCAGCCAGGCGGCCAGGCGCGCCACCTGCGCGGCCAGTTCGGCGTAGGTGGTCGTCTGGCCCAGGAAGACCAGCGCCGGCCGATGCGGGAAGCGGCGCGCACTGACCGCCAGGTTGTCGGGCAGGGCCGTGGCCGGCGGCTCGATGGCATGCGCCACGCGGACGGGCCAGAACTTGTGATGTGCTCGGGGGGTCATGCGGGCGTCTCCGTTTTCCTCTGCGCGACGACGAGATAGACGCCGAGCAGCGTCACACCCATGCCGGCGATGGCTTGTGCGCCGAGTGTCTCGCCGAACAGCAACCACGCCATCACCGAGGTGACAGAGGGCACCAGATACATGGTGCTTGACACCGCCGTCACGCGGCCATGGCGCAGCATGTAGAACATCAGGCTGATGCCGCCGGCCGTCAGCACCAGGATGCTCCAGGCCATGGCGACCAGTACCTGGGCGTTCCATTCAATGCGCATCGGCTCCAGCCACCAGGCCAGGGGCCAGGTGACGGCCAAGGCCGCCACGAACTGCACGACCTGGCCGGTGCGCAGGTCGAACTGCGGCACGAAGCGCTTCTGGTACAGCGTGCCGCCTGTGATGGCGAGCAGGGCCATCAGGCACAGCAGCAGCGGCGGGCCGTAGCTCGTGCCCAGGTTGAGCTTGTGCCAGATGACGAGGACGACGCCGGCCAGCCCCAGGGCCACGCCGGCCCATTGCCGCGGTGCCACACGCTCGCCGATCAGCGGCGCTGCCGCTGCCACCAGCACCGGCTGCAGGTTGACGATCAGCGCCGCCGTGCCAGCCGGCAGGCCCTGGCGGATGGAGACCCAGACGCCGCCGAGGTAAAGCGCCTGGATGCCCAGGCCGGCGATGGCCAGGTGGGCCATGTCGCGGCGCGACGGCCACGGCGCCCGCGCCGCCAGCGCCAGGCCCAGCATCAGCGCGACCACGCCGGCATAGCGCCAGCTCAGGAAGGTCAGCGGGTCGGCATACGGCGCCGCCAGCTTGGCGACGATGTAGCCGGTGGCCCAGATGAAGATGAAGAGGGGTGGGGCGAGGCGGTCGAGGGCGGTCATGGGAGACCGATCATGCCTCGCCCATCGAACGACGGCGTGTTCGGGCCGAGCGCTGGGCCGCTCCCGAGCCGGCCCGCTTGGTGATGTGCTCGCGGCTCAATGCCGCGAGCATCACCGTCCCCGCGGGGGACCGACCAGGTCGCGCGCGTTCAGCGCAGCGAGGCTGGTCGAGGGGCTAACACCATTGCACACATCAGTCTCACCAGTTCCACCGGCTCCGGGAGCGGGCCGGGCAAAGGCAAGCCGGCGAAGGCCCCGTCCAGGCTCAGATGTGACAGGCCATGGGCCAGGCTCCATCCCGTCAGCGCGATCAGCGGGCCAGCCGACGCGTCGAAGCGGGTGGCTGCGTCCAGCAGCACGCGGAACGACGCCTCCGCCGCGCGATCCAGGCCCGGGTGCTGCTGGCGCGACGCGAGCACGGGGCCGAACATGAGGCGAAAGCGCGCCGGCCGGCGCCGGGCGAAGTCGACATAGGCGGTGGCGATGGCCAAAAGCTGCTCGCGCGCATCGGCCGGGTGGGCGTTGACGCCCGCCTGCATGGCCGCACCCAGCTGCTCGAAGCTGCGCGCCGCCAGCATGGCCAGCAGCTCCGGCAGGCCGGCGAAGTGGTGATAGGGCGCCGCATGCGAGACGCCGGCGCTGCGGGCGACGTCTCGCAGGCTCAGCGCCGCCGCGCCGCGCTGGGCCAGCAGGGCCTCGGCCGCGTCCAGCAGCGCCTCGCGCAGCTCACCGTGGTGATAGGCACCAGCCGCTTTCGCACGCGGGCGCGGCGGGCGGTCGGCGGCGAGCTGGCCCGCGACCTTCCCGGCCCGCGGCGCACGCACTGGCTTGGTTTCGTCTTTGCCGGAGGGCGGTCGGGTCGGCGCAGCCTTGGTCATGCACCGCATCTTGCCACCAGCAAGATCAAGGGGGATACTGCCATCATCTTTACATCGTCAAGATCATGCAGGTCTGACGGGTTGACAAGGAGAGCGGCCATGTACCACGCCATCGTCAAACGCAAGCTCCTGGCGGCCTTTGCGGCGCTGAACGCGGGGCGCTATGAGGGCATTCCGGGCCAGTTCGCGGCGCAGCATTGCCACAGCATGGTCGGCAACCACGCGCTGGGTGGCGAGCGCCGTGACCTGGCCGCGACGACGCGCTGGTATTCACGCCTGCAGCGCCTGCTACCGGGTCTGCGCTTCGAGGTGGACGGCGTCTGGGTCAGCGGCTGGCCCTGGCGCACGCGGGCCGTCGTGGCCTGGCGCGACCGTTTCCAGCTGCCCGGCGGCCGCGAGGGCAGCAACCGCGGCATGCATGAGTTCGAGCTGCGCTGGGGGCGCGTCAGCGCGTTGACGGTGCATTGCGACACGGCCCGGCTGGCGGGCTATCTGGCCGAGGTGGCCGCTGCCGGTCAGCCCGAGGCCTTGGCCGAGCCGATCACGGGGTGACGGCGCCCGTCGGCCTCGATCAGCTCGCGCAGGCAGGTCAGGCACAGGCAGCCGCTGTATTGCTCAATGAGCTGGGTGCGCAATCTCTCGGTCAGCCGGATGCCGAAGCAGGCGCAGTGGCCGGCCGGGCCCGATGCCGCGCCGCACTCGAAGCCGCCGCCGCAGCGCGGGCAGTTCGTGTCGAGCAGGGTGCCGCTCATGAACACCATTCCTTGAGCGCCATCCGCGCGGCGAGCGCCCCGCAATCGGCCATGTGCACCTCGGGCCGCGCTGCAAAGCGGGCCTCGCTGCTGTCGTCGGTCGGGACGGTGTTCTTGGCAGTCGCCATCGGGTCATCTGGCCGTAGGGGATGAAGCGGATTGTGGGCCGTAGAGGGCCGCGCCGGGCGGGCTTTCCTGGCGAGCGCCCAACCGGCCATCCCGCAGGACGGCCAGCCCCTCCGTCAATCCGCGCATCATGGGCGCCTCCCTCCCTTGGCGGGATGATGGGCAGGCCTCAAGCCAGGTGGGACTGGGGGTCTTCCGGTGGCGCCAGCGGCGTCGCGCGCGCCAGCGCCATCCAGGTCGCGAAGTCGGGCTTGCAAGCGCGCTTGGGCGCCGGCCGCGCGAGCTCGAGGTGGCTGCCATGGCCGATCAGCACGCCGTAGTCGGGCGGGATCTCCTCGGGCACCGCGATGCCCGCCTTGATGACGAACCAGCACTGGCCGCACAGGGCCCGGTAGGCCGCGGACTTGGCCGGGCGGCGCAGCTCGCCGAGCAGGTCGGCGCGGCTGACCTTGATCTCGTGGATGGCGGGTTCGAGGTAGTCCTCCACCGTACTGTGGCGGATGGAATAGACGTCGGGCATGGCGTTGACCCAGAGCGTCTTGCCCTCTTCGCCGGGCAGCCCGGCGCGCAGCGTGAGACCGCGCCAGGCGATGCGGCCGGCACGCTGCATCTCGGTGGCAACGCGCTCGACCAGCAATTCGTGCGCGTCCCTCGCGGCCCGGTTGCACGTCAGCGACGCGGCGATGAGGGCGACGCCCGCATCGGTCACGCGCAGGCGCTCGCGGCCGCCGGCCTCCTGCAGGCGCTCGACCCATCCCGCCGCCAGCAGCTCGACCTCGACAAGGTCTTGGCAGGGCCAGCCGGCGCTGCGCCAGAGCTGGCGAAGGCGTTGCAGGTGATGGCGCTTAGGCGTGACCGGGGACACGGGTGCGATCTTCGCGCGGCCAACAAAAAGCCCCTCGGCCTTGAGGCGCGAGGGGCTGGCGTTATGTGCCTGGCGAGCCGTGATCAGCGATCCTTGTAGAGCCGGCCACGAACGCCGACCGGATCGCCCGTCACAACGACGGTGTAAACGCCGTTGGCCTGCAGGATGGTGTTGCCAGGGCTGGTCACCGTGCCACTCTGCACCCACAGCGGATCGCCCGACAACGTGATGGGCGACGTCACGACCACGGGAACACCGGTACCACCGTTGGCGTAGCTGGCACTGCTGAACGAGTCAGAGGTGCTGCCCGTCGCCACGTTGATCGCCGACTGCACATCCTGCGAGTTCACGTTCAGCGTGGCGACCGCCGACGGATCTGACAGGCCGTTGATGAGACGAATCTTCACATTGCCGTTAACCGAAGGCAGTGTGTTGTCATCCTTAAGAGCCTTCACTTGCGCAGCACCTGCAGGGCCCCAGACGAGCACCGTGTAATCCTGGCCGGCAACAAAGCTGCTGGCGGCCAACGTTTTCGGCGCGCCATCGACCAGCACCGTGACCGTGCCGGCACCCGCGTTGAAGGTCACGTAGCTCGAAAGGTTGAGCGGACGCGACGCTGCCAGGATGGTCGTGGTGGTCGAAGTGGTGCTGTCAGCAACGGATGCGGACACGGTAGGCGTGCCGGGCAGCCCGTTGAGGACACGCACTCGCGTCAGAGGATTTGCGAAATGGGTGGCCTTGCCTTGTTGCACCACATGCGTACCCGTGACAAGCGACCCGCTGGTGGTATTCGTCAGGATCAACAAATTGACGCTCGCCGAGTCCAACGTGACGGTGGGGATGTCCAGACGCAAGTCGTTACGAACACCCGTCCCGGTGACACGGATGCGGAATGTGCCTGCATTGACTTGGGTGTAGCCAGCGCCGCCGCCGCCGCCGTTGTTGGTCACGAGCGGGGTGGCCGTGTCGGGCGAGTCGCCGGTACCGAGCACGTAGACGTCCATCGCGCCGGCATCCGGCGCCAAGTTCAGCACCAGCAACTTTGCCTTTCCAGAGGGCGCCGCGTCTTGACTTTCCTGCAACAGGCTGGTTCTGACGAGCCCGGCAGAGTTGTACGCAATCAACGTGTACTTACTGCCGCCGGTCAGTGAGGGCGACACGACGGCAACGCTCGTGCCAGATCCGCTGGTCACGACATTGCCCGAGCTGTTGGTGCTCACGCTGCCGTAGGTACCGACGGTCCCAGGCGTGACCTTGGCGCTGACGGACTGGTTGTCGCCAAGCACCAAATCCAGGCTGGGCTGTGTCAACGTGACGTTGAGTAGTCGCACTTCCGCTTTGTCGCCGTCGCCGCCGCCGCCGCCGCCGCAGGCGGTGAGGAGTGCAGTGGCCGACAAACTCAGCGTGAGGACCAGCCGGGTGGCCCAGGGGGTGAATCGCATCGAGAACTCTCCGAAAAAACCAAACCGCCGGGCACTCATCGACAAGAGTGCGGCCAAGAACGCGGATCGCGATTAGAACTCAAGCCGAGGATGTCACGATTTCCACCATCTAGCGGTGGGTGAAGAACTGTTGCTGAGGGGAGGGTCTGCCCCAGTGCTGAGGTGAGGAGAGCACTCCAATTCTTGGGGGGTGTCGCTGGTTAGCATCCGCCGCCATGAACTATCCCCATCTCCTCGCGCCCCTGGACCTCGGCTTCACGACGCTGAAGAACCGCGTGCTGATGGGCAGCATGCACACCGGGCTGGAGGATGGGCGCAAGCATTTCGAGCGCATGGCGGTGTTCTTCGCCGAACGGGCCCGTGGCGAGGTGGGCCTGATCGTCACCGGCGGCTTCGCGCCCAATATCGAAGGCTGGGCCAAGCCCTTCGCGGGCACGCTGGCCACCTCGGGCGCGGCGCGGCGCCACAAGATCATCACCGACGCCGTGCATGCCGAGGGCGGCAAGATCGCGCTGCAGATCCTGCACACCGGCCGCTATGGTTATTCGCCGCTGTGCGTGGCGCCGTCGCGTATCCAGAGCCCGATCAGCCCGTTCACGCCACGTGAGCTCAGCTCGCGTGGCATCGAGCGCCAGATCCGTGCCTTCATCCGCTGCGCGAAGCTGGCCCGCGAGGCCGGCTACGACGGCGTGGAGGTGATGGGCTCCGAGGGTTACTTCATCAACCAGTTCCTGGTGGAACACACCAACCAGCGCACCGACGACTGGGGCGGCAGCTACGAGAACCGCATGCGGCTGCCGCTGGAGATCCTGGCGCGCATGCGCGAGGCCGTCGGGCCGGACTTCATCATCATCTACCGCCTGTCCATGCTGGACCTGGTGCCGGGCGGCAGCAGCTGGGAGGAGGTGGTGGAGTTGGGTCGGCGCGTCGCCAAGGGCGGCGCCACTCTCATCAACACCGGCATCGGCTGGCACGAGGCGCGCATCCCGACCATCGCCACCAGCGTGCCGCGCGCGGGCTTTGCCTGGGTGACGGCAAAGCTTCGCGCCAAGCTGCGCGAGGAAGGCATCGCGACGCCGCTGATCACCAGCAACCGCATCAACACGCCCGAGGTGGCCGAAGGCGTGCTGGCCGATGGCAGCGCCGACATGGTGTCGATGGCCCGGCCCTTCCTGGCCGATGCCGAGTTCGTCAAGAAGGCGCGCCAGGGCAGGGCGGACGAGATCAACACCTGCATTGCCTGCAACCAGGCCTGCCTGGACCACACCTTCGCGCAGAAGATCTCGACCTGCCTCGTCAACCCACGGGCGGCCTACGAGCAGGAGATCGTGATCAAGCCGGTGAATGGCGCGAAGAAGCGCATCGCCGTCGTCGGCGCCGGCCCTGCCGGCCTGGCCGCAGCAACGACGTTGGCCGAACGCGGCCATGCGGTCACGCTGTTCGACGCGGCGGCAGAGATCGGTGGCCAGTTCAACATGGCCAAGCGCATTCCGGGCAAGGAGGAGTTCAGCGAGACGCTGCGCTATTTCCGCCGCCGCATCGAGGTCACCGGTGTCGAGCTGAAGCTGAACTGTCGGGCCTCGGCCGAAGACCTGAAGGGCTTTGACGAGGTGCTGCTGGCCACCGGCGTGAGCGCGCGCAACCCGCGCATCAAGGGCCAGGACGAAGGCCAGGCACGCGGCCAGGTGCTGAGCTATATCGATGTGCTGAGGCACGGCAAGCCGGTGGGCGCGCGCGTGGCCATCGTCGGCGCGGGCGGCATCGGCTTCGACGTGGCCGAATACCTGCTGGAAGCCGGCCATTCGCTGACGCTGGACCCGGCGGCCTGGCGCCGCCACTGGGGCGTGGGCGATCCGGAACAGGTGCGTGCCGGTCTGCTGCGGCCGGCTCCCGAGGCGCCCACCCGCCAGATCACGCTGCTGCAGCGCAAGGCCGGCAAGCCCGGCGCGGGCCTGGGCAAGACGACCGGCTGGATCCACCGCGCGGCGCTGAAGATGAAGAACGTCGACATGCTGGCCAGCGTCAACTACGAGCAGATCACGCCCGAGGGCCTGTGGGTCAGCTATGGCGAGAAGCGGGCCGACAACCAATTGATCGAGGCCGACACCATCGTGCTGTGCGCCGGCCAAGAGCCGCTGCGCGAACTCGAGGCGCCCTTGAAGGCCGCTGGCGTCAACGTCCACCTGATCGGCGGCGCGCTGGAGGCCGGCGAACTGGACGCCAAACGGGCCATCCTGCAGGGCACCAAGCTGGCCTGCACGCTTTAGTTCTGGGAGAGTTGCCAGAGCTGGTACAGCGTGTCGTTGTCCTGCTCGCAGACTTCCAGGCCGGTGGCCAGGTCGAAGCTGGAGTCATACCAGCCGCAGATTTCCGGCTTGCCGCCTGCCACCCCGGTGCGCGACCGGGCGGGCATGGCCACGGGCAGCTTGGAGTTGGACCAGGGCGACTGCGACGAGCTGAAGAATTGCATGGTGAGGGCTCCGTGATCTGAAGGCTCGGCGTGGTGTTCAACGCCATGCCGTCAGCATCGGCGCCCAGCCCTTTTCCGGACATCACCCGGAGGGTGGAGCGAGGGGGGAGACCACCCCGGCACATCCCCCGGCTCTCCCACCAAAGAGGGAGCAAAACTGGGGTCAGAGTCGATTTATGACCCAGTCGTTGTCCCCTCACGGTCACGGCCAGCGCCGTCGGGCTACGCTGGCGCCCCCCTCTCTTCGCCGATGCCCGCGCCATGTCCAACGCCCCCGCCTCCGCTCACGCCGCTGTCAGCCCTGTCGACGTCGCCGCCAGCCTGACCGAGTTCTGGTCGCCACGCGTCGTCGGCGCCTTCGATGACAACTACGTCAAGGTCGCCAAGGTGCAGGGGACTTTCGGCTGGCACCGCCACCCCGACGAGGACGAGCTCTTCCACATCCTGCGCGGCCGGCTGCGCATCGAGCTGCGCGATGGTGCCGTTACGCTGGAAGCCGGGCAGATGTTCGTCGTGCCGCGCGGCGTGGAGCACTGTCCCGTCGCCGAGGAGGAGTGTTTGTTGATGCTGGTGGAGCGCAAGACGACGCTGCACAGCGGCGACTCGCCGAACGAGAAGACGCGCTCCATCGAGGAGCAGCTGGGCCGGGCTTAGGCCGAGCGGCTCAACTCGCGGCGTGCGTCGGTGCCTATCCAGCGCGCCGATTTCTCGTCACGCTGGCACAGCCGCTCCGCCACAGTGAGCGCAGGCTCACGTAGCGCCTTGCTGCGTTTTCCGATCTGCCGCAGCGCCCAGTTGACGGCCTTCTTGACGAAGTTGCGTTCGTCATCAGCCGCGGCTTCGATGAGCGGCAGGCGGGCGATGAAGTCGGCATCCGGCCGCTGCTTCTGATGCACCGCGGCCACCGCCAGCAGCGTGAAGCCGGCGCGTTTCTCGAACTCGGGCTCGCGCGCCGCCCAGCGCGGGATCGCATCCCAGGCCAGCGGACTCTTGACGAAGGCATTGGTGCAGGCTTGGTCGCAGACATCCCAGGCGCGCATGTCGGCGACCCAATGGTCCATCTGCTTCAGAGTGAACTTCGCTGGCTCGGCCACCATGCCGGCCAGGATCTGGGCATCGGGGATGCCGGTGTCCCACAACGCCAGGGCCAGCCCGTGGTCGCGCTTGAACTCGCGGGCCAGCGCGCGCAGCGTCGGCACCGCCAGGCCGAGGCGCCCGTCGCCGGTCAGGCCGAAGCGCGCCATGCCTTCGAGCTGATCCGGGCGGGCCGCGGAACGCAGGCGTTGGAGGGCGAGGTCGAGTGGCGGTGTGCTCATGACGATGGCGCTTGACTTAGAGCGCACTCTAGGTCGTCCAATGGTCACATGACAGCCCTGGCCGACCCTCCCCTGCTGCTGATCGGCGCGCTGGCCGCACGCTGCGGCAAGTCCGTCCACGCCATCCGCTGGTACGAGGCCCAGGGCCTGGTGCCCGGCGTGGCGCGGGACGCTGGCGGCCGGCGGCGCTACCGCGAGCAGCACGTCGCGTGGCTCGAGCTGATGGAACGCCTGCGCACCACCGGCATGTCCATCGCCGAGATGCGCCGCTACACCGAGTTGGTCACCCAGGGCCGCAAGAGCCTGGCGGCGCGCCGCGACATGCTCGCCGCCCACCGCGCCGACGTGCTGGCGACGATCTCGCGCTGGCAGGAGGCCCTGACCGCGCTGGACCAGAAGCTGGATTTCTACGACGACTGGATCGCCACCGGCCAACGCCCGGCGCGTGATCCGCTCAAGCCCCTCAACCCCGGAATCAAGTCATGACCGACATCGACAACCCCACCGCCAACAAGGCCCTGCTGCAATCCATCTACGCCGCCCTGGCCGATGGCGACGGCGCCCCCTTCGTTGCCGCCATGGACGAGGACTTCAGCTGGACCATCGCCGGCGTCTCTCCCTGGTCGCGCCGCTGGGCCGGCCGCGACGTGGTGCGCGGGCAGTTGCTGCAGCCGCTGTTCCAGCGCTTTGCGACGCGCTACCGCAGCCGCGCCCAGCGCTTCATCGCGGAGGGCGACCATGTCGTCGTGCAATGCCAGGGCGACGTGCAGACCCACGCGGGCGAGGCCTACAACAACCACTATTGCATGGTGTTCCGCCTGCAGGCCGGCCGGCTCAAGGAGGTGACCGAGTACATGGACACCGACCTCGCCTGCCGCGTGCTCGGGTCGCCCTGAGCGGCGCTGGCCATGACTGATGCGGCCAGCTCATAAGCCCATTCGGCGAACGCGCATGGCCTGTCGCAAAGCCTAGGACAATTGCGCCACCCCTTCTCGTCGTCTGCCATGAAGCTGCTACCCCTCTTCTCGACGCTTGCGCTGGCCCTGACCCTGAGCTGCGCTCCCGCCCATGCCGCCACCGCACCCGGCGTCTCCTGGCAGGCCGCCGCGGCCGATGCCGACATCGACCGCTACTTCGTCCAGGCCAAGGCCGAGAAGAAGCCGGTGCTGCTGTACTGGGGCGCCAAGTGGTGCCCGCCGTGCAACCAGCTCAAGGCGACGCTGTTCAACCGCGCCGACTTCATCGAGCAGAGCAAGGCTTTCGTGGCCGTGGGCATCGACGGCGATGCGCCCGGCGCGCAAAAGCTCGGCACGCGCTTCAAGGTGCGCGGCTACCCGACGCTGATCCTGTTCAACCCGGCCGGCAGCGAGATCACCCGCCTGCCGGGCGAGGCCGACGCGGCCCAGGTCATGAAGGTGCTGCAGCTCGGCCTGTCCAGCGGCCGCCCGGTCAAGGCGGTGCTGGCCGATGCCCTCAATTCAAAATCCACGGGCAGGAAGCTGTCGACCAATGAATGGCGGCTGCTGGGCTTCTATGGCTGGGAGACCGACGAGCAACAACTGCTGCCGGTGGCGCAGCGCCCGGCGACGCTGGCCCAATTGGCCAAGGCCAGCGAAGGCGCCGATGCCGAGACGACGACGCGGCTGTGGCTGAAGTCCATCGGCGCGATGGCCGAGGGCAAGCCGGCTGACCCCACACAGCTGCCACGCCTGCGCGCCGTGCTGGCGGACGCAGCCCAATCCCGTGCCCACATGGACGTGCTGACCAACGAGGCGCCCGACCTGGTCAAGGCGCTCGCCCCGCAACCCGGCGAGGCGCGCAATGCGCTGGTCGCCGAGTTCGACGCGGCGCTGAAACGCCTCAACGAAGACGCCACGCTGTCCCGCGCCGACCGCCTGAACGCGCTGCAGGGCCGCATCGATCTGGCCCGCCTGGACTCGCCCAAGGATGAGCCGAACCCGAAGAACATCCCCGCCGCGCTGCTGGCCGAGGCGCGCGAACAGGCCAGCCGAGCCAATCGCGAGATCACCGACGGCTACGAGCGCCAGGCCGTCGTCACCGAGGCCGCCCACCTGCTCGGCCGCGCCGGCCTGTGGAAGGAGAGTGACGAGCTGCTGAAGTCAGCCCTGGCGCGCAGCCACTCGCCCTACTACCTGATGAGCCAGCTCGGCGGCAACGCGAAGAAACAGGGCCGCAAGGCCGACGCGCTGCGCTGGTACGAGGAGGCCTTCAACAAGAGCGAGGGGCCGGCCACGCGCCTGCAGTGGGGCACGACCTACCTCGGCGCGCTGGTCGAGCTGTCGCCCGAGGACACGCCGCGCATCGAGAAGGCGGCGGCCCAGCTCTTTACCGAGGCAGACAAGGACCCCGGCGCCTTCTACGAACGCAGCGAGCGTTCATTGAAGAAGGTGGCGACCCTGCTGGGCGCGTGGAATCAGAGCCCGGCGCAAGCCGCCGCCGTGGGCCGGCTCAAGGCCCAGCTCGACGGCGTCTGCGGCAAGCTGGATGCCGCCGATGCCAAGGCCAGGTCGGCCTGCCAGGGGCTGATGAAGCCGACCAGCAAGGCCTGACCGCTAGGAATCGGACAGCAGCGGGTCGCGCCGCAGGTCGGCGTCCACGTCCATCAGCACGCTGGCCAGTTCCAGCGTGCGCCACAGCCCTTCGGGCATGGCCAGGATGGCCTCGGGGGTGCGCGCCTGGCTGACCCAGGCACCGATCTCCGCATGCTGCTCGGCAGTCAGCAGGCAACGGTCACGCATCTCGTCGAGTGTCTGCACGCTCAGCCTTTCGTTGCGGCACGGTCGCCGTCGTGGGATGGGAATCTAAGCCATGCCCGCGACTTCAGGCATCATTTTTTGCGCGCCTTGGCCGGCGGGGGCGGCGTCTTGGCCACATCGCCGATGACCGCCTTGAGTGGGCAGACCCGGAAGGCCGGGCACTTGGCGCAGCCGACTACGGCAGCGATCGGGCAGAGGGTCATGGCTGGCGTTCCGGCGGGCTGAGGGATTGCGGCCCAGCATACGCCGCCACGGCCGCATCAGGCCGTGATGACCGTGCGAAAGGCGGCGATGAAGTCCGCCACGGCGCGCGGCGAGCGCACGCCCTGTGGCTGCACGGCGTGCACCTCCACCGGCACTTCGGGCAGCAGGGTGCGCACGTGCAGGCCCTCGCCCGTGGCGGCCTGGGCAGTGAAGGAGTCGATGATGGCGGGACCGAAGCCCTGCTCGGCCATGACCATGGCGATATGGTGCGTCTGCACCGTCATGCCGGCCTTGGCGACCAGGCCCAGGCGTGACCAGTGATCGGCCAGCACGGCGCCCAGCGGGTCGCGCTCGTCGATGCGGATGAAGGGCTCGCGCAGCACCTCCTGCATCGTCACCGTCGTGCGCTTGTCGGCCGGCGTCTTGCGCGCGGACACGCAGACCAACCGCCCCGCCGCGACGAATTCGTCCTGCAACGCCGGATGCGGCAGCTTGCCGTAGACGATGCCGACATCGCCCTCCTGCAGCGCCATCGCGCGGGCGATGTCGTTGGAGTGCAGCGTGCGCACCGACACCGGCATGCCCGCATGCGCCTTGCGGAAGATGCGCAGTGCGTCCGGCAGCGCACGCACCGCGAGCGACGGCACGATGAGGATGCGCAAGGGGTGGTCCTGGTCCTGCCGCAGCGCCGAGGCCATGCGGCGCAGCGACTCCAGCTGCAGCATCAGCGCCTGCACCTCGGGGTAGAGGGCCTGGGCTTCACGCGTGGGCACCAGGCGGCGCTTCTGGCGCGTGAACAGCGCGTAGCCAAGCTGCAGCTCTGCGTGCTGCAGCGTCTGCGTGACGGCGGGCTGGGTCACGTGCAGCAGCTTGGCGGCGGCGCCGACGCTGCCGGTCAGCATGACGGCGTGGAAAACTTCGACGTGCTTGATCCTCATGGCGGCCTTCATTAGGTCAGCTGATGAGATGGCGGTCAAACGCGATGCACGGCCGGGGCCGGTTTTCCTAGCATCCAGCCCATCAATCAACACCCCGCCATGGAGGACTTCATGAAGCATTCCGCCGCTGCCGCCACCCTCGCCGGCCTGACGTGCCTGACAGGCCTGTGCGCCCACGCCGAACCCGGCACGCTCGACAAGGTGAAGGCCTCGGGCACGATCACGCTGGCCTACCGCGAGTCGTCCATTCCCTTCTCCTACCTCGGCGAAGACGCCAAGCCCACCGGCTTTGGCTGGGAGATCTGCGCCAAGGTCGTCGAGCAGGTGAAGAAGGCCACCGGCCGCGCCGACCTGAAGGTGGCCGCGCAGGCCGTGACCTCGCAGAACCGCATCCCGCTGCTGACCAACGGCACCATCGACATCGAGTGTGGCTCGACGACCAACAACAGCGCGCGCAACAAGCAGGTTGCGTTCTCGATCAACTACTTCTACACCGGCACACGGCTGCTCGTGAAGGCCGGCTCATCGGTGCAGGGTTTCGCTGACCTGAAGGGACGCAAGGTCGTCTCGACCTCGGGCACCACCAACGTCCAGGTGCTGCGCAGGTTCAACGTCGAGCGCGACCTGGGCTTCGAGCTGCTGGGAGCCAAGGACCATGCCGAATCGGCCCTGCTCGTGCAGCAAGGCCGCGCGGACGCCTTCGGCATGGACGACATCCTGCTGTTCGGCCTGCGCGCCAGCGCCCAGGAACCGGCCTCGCTGGCCATCGTCGGCGAGGCGCTGCAGGTCGAGCCCTACGCCATCATGCTGCGCAAGGACGACCCCGCCTTCAAGAAGCTCGTCGACGACACCGTGGCCGGGCTGATGAAGAGCGGCGAGTTCGAGGCGCTGTACAAGAAGTGGTTCCAGTCGCCCATCGCGCCGCGCGGCATCAACCTGAACGCGCCGATGAGCCCGGAGCTGCGCGACAACCTCAAGCAGCTGTCCGACAAGCCGGCCGTCTGAAGTGAAAGTACGCCCCTCGCCCAGTCTTGCCGCGCTGAACGCGGGCAAGCCCAGTCGGTCCCCCAGGGGGACGGCGATGCTTGCGGCGTCGAGCCGCAAGCACATCGCCCACCGGGCCGGCTTGGGGCGGCCCGGCGCTCGGCCCGAAGAATCCTTCATGCGTCGCGGGTGCCACGACCGCGGAATGGACAACTGACATGAACGTCATCGGCGTGCTGGGCGGCATGGGCCCGCTGGCCACGGTCGACTTCATGCGCAAGGTGCTTGACGCCACATCGGCCGCGCGCGATCAGGACCACGTGCCGATGATCGTCAGCTGCCTGCCGCAGATTCCGGACCGCACCGCCGCCTTCCGGGGCGCGGGCGACTCGCCGCTGGAGGCCATCGTCGCCAGCGGCCGGCGGTTGACGTCGGCCGGCGCCGACCTCATCGTCATGCCCTGCAACACCGCCCATCTGTGGTTCGACGAGGTCCAGGCCCAGCTGCAGCGGCCCATGCTCCACCTCGTCGACGCGGCGCTGCGCGAGGCGCTGGACCTGGCCGGGCCCGAGGCCCGCATCGGCCTGCTGGCCACCGACGCGACCACCGCCTCGGGCCTGTATATCAACCGCCGCCTGGCCGACGCGCCACCGGTGCAGTGGCTGCTGCCGACCGCCGCCGAAATGCTGGAGCGCGTCATGCCCGGCATCGAGGCCGTCAAGGCCGGCCGGCTGCAGGACGGCCAGGCCCTGCTGGCCGACGCGGCTCGCGCATTGCGCCAGCGCGGCGCGGCCGTCCTCGTGCTGGCCTGCACGGAGATCCCCATCGTGCTGGGCGCCGCAGCCTGCGGCCTGCCGGTCGTCGATGCGACGGCGGCCCTGGCGCGCCTTGTTGTCGCCAGCGTGGGCCGGGGCTGAAGCCACCCACGCGCGCTTTCCCGCCGCTCGCGCGGCTGCTACCGCCACTCATCCCGGCCCATTGCCCCACGCCGCCGCCCGGGCCGGATACTGCTCGCCACTGCAACGACAAGAAGAGATTGGCATGCGTGATTGGCGAGGACGCCTGCTGGCCCTGCTGACGATGGCCGGCCTGTGCACGGTGGCGGCCGCGGGGCCGCTCAAGCCCTGCCGCATCGACGGCATCCCCAACGAGCTCCAATGCGGCAGCCTGCAGCGCCCGCTGGACCCAGCCCGGCCGGACGGCGTGAAGGTCGACATCCACTACCTCGTGGTTCCGGCGCTGGCGCGCAACAAGCAGCCCGACGCGGTGCTGCTGCTGGCCGGCGGGCCTGGCCAGAGCGCGATCAAGGTGGCCGCGCGCGTGCTGCCGCGCCTGTCCAGGCTGAACAACCGCCGCGACCTGGTTTTCATCGACCAGCGCGGCACCGGCCAATCGGCGCCGCTGGACTGCCCCGACGACAGCAAGCTCTCCGTCGCCGAGCAGCTCGAGCCCAGCGCCCAGATGCGCCGCATCGACGAATGCCGCGCCGGGCTGGAGAAGCTGCCCTATGGCCAAAACGGCGGCCTGCGCTTCTTCACGACGACCATCGCCATGCAGGACATGGACGCCGTGCGCGAGCAGCTGGGGGTGCCGCAGTGGAACCTCGTCGGCGCCAGCTACGGCACGCGCGCCGCGGTGGAGTACCTGCGCCTGTTCCCCGCCAAGGTCCGCCGCACCGTCATCGACGGCGTCGCGCCGCCGGACATGATCCTGCCGGCCAGTTTCTCGACCGATGGCCAGGCGGCGCTGGACAAGCTCTTCGAGGCCCACGCCAAGACCCACCCCGAGCTGCGCGCCGACTGGCAGAAGCTGCTGGCCTCGCTGCCGCGCCAGGTCAATGTGCAGCAACCGCTGACCGGCGTGCCCGAGCGCTTCACCGTGGACCGCGACCTGGTGATGCGTTCCGTGCGCGGACCGCTCTACCAGCCAGCCCTGGCGGCCGCCTTGCCCGCCGCCATCCACACAGCGGCTAGCGACGGCAACTTCGCCTCCCTCTTCGGCCTGACGACGGCCTTCGGCTCCAGCCCCTCGATGCGCCTGGCCATGGGCATGCACTTCTCGGTCATGTGTGCGGAGGACGCGCCCCGCATCGCCGAGGCCAAGGACGCGCCGGGCGCGGACTTCCGCACCGTCGATGCCGAGATGTATGCCCGCATCTGCAAGACCTGGCCGCGCGGCGACGTGGCGGCCGACTTCTACAAGATCCCACCCGCGCCCAGCCCGGTCCTTGTGCTGAGCGGCGGCGCCGACCCGGCCACGCCGCCACGCCACGGCGAGCATGTCGCCAAGGCCCTGGGAGCTGGCCATCCGGAGCGCGTGCAGCACGTTGTGGTCGCCGAGGCGGGCCACGGCGTCATGGCCGTGGGCTGCATGCGTGACCTGATGTTCCGCTTCATCGACGCCAAGCAGGACGCGGCCGCCCTGCCCCAGGACGCCGCCTGCGCCACCCGCATCCCACGCCCTGTCGCCTTCCAGCCCGTTCAGCCCGCTCCGCCCGTCCACGGAGGGGCGGCCCAATGATCGACATCCAGGACGTTCACAAGCAGTTCATCGCCCAGAGCGGTGGCAGGCTCTTCAAGCGCCGAAACTCCAAGGACGGCAAACGCGTCGTGCATGCGGTGCAGGGCGTCAGCGTCAAGGCCGCCAACGGCCGCATCACCGGCCTGCTGGGCGCCAATGGCGCGGGCAAGACGACGACGCTGCGCATGCTGGCCGGCTTGTTCCCGCCAGATGCGGGCGCCATCAGCGTCGACGGCATCGCCGTGAAGGACGCGCCGCTGAAGGCGTTGTCGCGCATGGGCATCCTCGGCGATGCGCACGGCCTCTACCCCCGCCTGTCGGCGCGCGAGAACATCGTCTACTTCGGCCGGCTGCAGGGCATGAGCCCCGATGCCGCGAACGCGCGTGCCGAGGACCTCGCGAAGCTGCTCGACATGGGCGACATCCTGGACCGCCGCGCCGACGGCTTCAGCCAGGGCGAGCGCATGAAGACAGCGCTGGCCCGCGCGCTGGTGCACGACCCCGCCAACATCGTGCTCGACGAGCCCACCAACGGCCTGGACGTGCTGGCCACGCGCGCCTTGCGCGAGGCCCTGCGCTGGCTGCGCAGCCCGGCGGGGGGCAGCAAATGCATCGTCTTCTCGACCCACATCATGCAGGAGGTGGAACACCTCTGCGACGAGGTCGTCGTCGTGTCCAAGGGACGCAGCGTCGCCCGCGGCAGCGTGCCGGAGCTGCTGGAACTGGCCGGCGAATCGCGTTTCGAAGACGCCTTCGTCAAGCTCGCATTTCCTGAAGAGGTGGCCGCGTGAAACAAGCCCTGATCGTTTTCATCAAGGAGCTCAGCGACGCGCTGCGCGACCGACGCACGCTGCTGCGCCTGGCTGTCCCCGCGGTGCTGATGGGGCCGCTGCTGCTGATGGCGCTGTCGGGCCTGATCGCCTCGCTGGAGGAGCGCGCCGAGAAGCGCGAGGTGCTGGCCGTCGGCATCGACACCGCGCCGACGCTGAAGAACTTCATCGAGCGCCAGACCTACACGCTCAAGGCCGCGCCCGAGGACTACGAGGCCCGGCTGCGCGCCACCACGCTGCTGGAGCCGGTGCTCGTCGTGCCCAAGGACTTCGAGGCCAAGCTGCTGGCCGGCGAGGCGCCGACGGTGGAGGTCGTCAGCGACAGCGCCAACCAGCGGGCCGAGGCGGGCGTAGGCGCCATCAAAAGCCTGCTCTGGGGCTTCAACCGCGAGCGTGCCATGCTCAACCTGGCGATGCGCGGCGTGTCCACCGAACTGCTCGAAGCCACGGACGTGCAGGAGCGTGACCTCGCCAGCGCCCAGGCCCGCGCGGCGCGGCTGACCGGCATCATCCCGATGTTCATCCTGATGGCCGTGCTCTACGGCGCGTTGACCGCAGCGCTGGACAGCACGGCAGGTGAGCGCGAGCGCGGCTCGCTGGAACCGCTGCTGATGAACCCAGCTCCGCACGGCGCCATCGTGGCCGGCAAGTGGGGCGCCGTCGCGCTGCTGGGCATGGCCGTCGCGCTGCTGTCCTCCTTGAGCTTCGTGCCGGCGCAGTGGCTGCTCAAGAGCGACGTGCTGCAGGCCCAGTTCAGCTTTGGCGGGCCCGAGGTGCTGGCCTTCTGGCTGATCCAGATCCCGCTTGCGGCGGGCCTGTCCGCCCTGCTGATGGCGCTGGCCATCCGCTCCAAGACCTTCAAGGAGGCCCAGGCGGGCAGCACGCTGGTCATCACCGCCGTCACCTTGATGCCCATGGTCAGCCTGCTCAACCCGGGTGGCGAGGCGGCCTGGTACTACTGGGTGCCAGGTCTTGCACAGAACACGCTGATGATGGCCGTGCTCAAGGGCGAGGCGCTGCGCTGGGGCCAGGTGATGCCGGGCGTGCTCGTCGGCATCGCGCTGACGGTGGCGGCCCTGCTTTACGTGGCCCGCTCGATGCGGGCGGCGGTGGCACGGTAAGCTGCCCACCGCATGAAAAGCATCGTCTCCATGGCGGCCACGGCGCTGTTGCTGTCCGGCTGCACCAGCTTCAAGACCTTCACTGCCTTCGAAGCCGCCACGCCGCCGGACTACAGCGGCGCCACGGCCAATGTCGCCGACAAGGTCGTGGCCATCAGCCCCCAGCAGTTGCACGTCTTCGAGATGACGCAGGTCGACGACCGGCGTCTGTCCAGCAGCAGCATGGCCAGCACGCGGGCGGGTCAGGGCAGCGGCATGACCGTCACGCCCGTGTCACTGACCAACGAGTTGCCGTTGCACGCGTCCCGCGTGCGGCTGCAGGCTGCGACCCAGTACGCCTCGCCGATGCTCGCGATGTCGAACCCGAATTGCCGCACCGTGGGTGACGTGAACTTCACGCCGCAGGACGGCAAGCGCTACACCGTAGCCGGCCGCATTGCCGCCGACCGCTGCGAAGTCTGGATCGAGGAGATGGCGTCCGGGCAGGTCGTCACCGAGAAGCTCACCGGCCCGGGCACCGAACGCTAACCAAGCCGTCGAGCGGCCGCCTTGAGCAGGGCCCGCGAATACCAGCGGTGAAAGCCCAGCAGCGCGTGGAAGACCCGGCCGAAGCGCGGCTCGCCGCCAGCCTCGCAGCGGCGCGGCACGACGGCCGAACCGAACCACAGCGTGGTACCCGTCGCACCCGCCTCGGCCTTGAACCAGGAGCGCGTGGCGCCGCTGTCCTCGTGCATCAGCAGCTCGTCGGGCTCGCGGGCCTCGACCGTCCAGACGGCCAGGCGCGCGCCCTCACCGCGGGCGACGGCGCGCGCCATCGCGTCACTGGACGGGCGGCCGAACAGCGCAATCAGCGCTCGCTCGACCTTGAAGAGACGCGTCGTGTAGAACGCCTCGACAAACTCGGCAAGAGTCACCGCGCGCGGGACCTTCAGCGTGTAGGCATCGGCAAAGGCACCGTGCTCCTTGGCCAGGCGGGCGAGCAGGCTGGCGGGTGGCAGCGCGGTTTCTGTGGGCGTCATGCCGCCAGCCTAACCGCCGATCAATGCAAACCGTCCAACAGGGCCTGGCGCAGCGTCGCCTCGTCGGCATTGCCTTGATGGCGACGCATGAGCTGCCCGTCCTGGAAGGTGAAGTAGATCGGCAGGCCGGGCACGGCGTACTGGGCGACGAAGTCATTGCGGCTCACCGATGTCCAGGGCTGGAAGGCCACCCGCACGAAGCTGATGCCCTTGGCCTGCTGGTTCTGGGCCAGCGCATTGAACGATGGGTTCGCGCGGATGCAGTAGATGCAGCCCGGGTCGTAGGAGCTCAGCTGCAGCACCACCCAGCCCTTGGTCTTGCGCAGCCAGGCGCTCAGCTCGGCGGGCGCGACCTCCTTGACGAAGGGGCTGGTCGCGGCTGCGGCCGCTGATGCCGGCGCCGGCGGGTTGGTTGCCGTGCGGCCCGGCGGTGACGGCAGCGGTGCATCAGCCACGGGGGCACGCTGACGTTCGACATAAGCGAGCAGCGGCCCGCGATCCAGGTTGGTCGCGCTGATCGCCTTGACGGTGGACGCATAGCCCCCGTACACCGTGCCCACCCGAATGGCCACGACGGCGTCGGCGCGATGGGCGATGAGGTACATGCCGCGGTCGCCAAAGGCCTGCCAGGTCAGCTTCTTGGCCAAGTCGAGTTCATGGAACCAGTAGACCGCGGCATCCTCGGCACCGTCGGCCGCCTTGCACGGGAAGTCGCAGACGGTGATCAGCTCGAAACCCTGCTCGCGCAGCTGGCCGGCGTAGTGGCGGGCCACCAGCAAGGGGCTGTCGTCGGCCTCGTGCTTGTACTGCGTCATGACGACACTGCCCTCGTAAGGCAGGCGCCAGCGGCTCGTGCGGTTGCCGCCCTGGGCACGCTCGGGCGGGCTGATCGGCAGCGCGCCGGCTTCCAGCGGGTTGTCGTAGCGCCCCATCTGCTGGGCCCGCGGATAGGGCCGCAGCTCGGCCACGGCGGCCTGCGCGCTGGCGATGCACGCCAGCAGGGCCGCGGCACCCAGCAGTTGACGATGCCAGGCCTTCACCGCACCGCGGTGATGTCGTTCGATTCTCATGTTTCTCCCTGAACTTCCAACCACGCCGGGCGCGGCGGCGGCAGTCTAGGAGGGACGGAGAACGGTCAGCCCGATGAACTGGTTACGACCTGTTTGCTAGGGGGCTGTCGGTGCCATCTCCTGCTCCATGGGGGTGTCGGAGACGGTCGTCATTCGGGATTCAATCCGGCCTGACCTTGGCCCGCAGGATGACGGGCTTCCAGCGCTGCTGCTCCTGGGCGATGAAGGCGGCGAACTGGGCCGGCGTGTTGCCGACAGCCTCAGCAGAGTCGGCACCCAGGCGCTCCTTGGAGCCCACCGAGCGGATGGCCTTGGCCGCCTCGACAGCCAGCTTGTCGACCGAGGCCGGCGCCATGCTGGACGGTGCCAGCAGCCCGTACCACTGCGTCATCTCGAAGCCGGGGAAGCCCTGCTCGGCCACGGTCGGTACGTCGGGCAGCTGGGGCAGGCGCTCGCGCGAGCCGGTGGCCAGGCAGCGCAGCTTGCCAGCCTTGATGAACTGCAGCACGGCCGGCGCGCCGACGGCTGCGGCCTCCAGGCGCGCGCCCAGCAGATCGGTCAACTGCGGGCCGGTGCCGCGGTAGGGCACGTGCAGCATGAAAAGGTTGGCGGCCATCTTCAGGTATTCCATCGCCAGGTGACCGGCGCTGCCATTGCCGGCCGAGCCGTAGTTCAGCTGGCCCGGGCGCTTGCGCGCGTAGGCGACGAACTCCTGCAGCGTCTTGGCGGGCACGTCGGGATGGACGACGTAGAGACTGGGCACCTTGGCCAGCAGCGTGACGGGCCGGAAGTCCTTGACCGGGTCATAGGGCAGCTTGTCGAAAATGAAGGGGTTCACGGCCAGCGTGCCGATGTGGCCGAGCACCAGGGTGTGCTGGTCGTCCGCGCGGGCGACCTCGGCCATGGCGACATTGCCGGCGCCGCCCGGCTTGTTCTCGACATACATGGTCTGGCCCAGCGACTTGGTCAGCTCGGCGGCGACGGTGCGCGCGACGATCTCGCTGCTGCCGCCCGGCGCAAAGGGCACGACGAGGCGAATGGTGCGGCTGGGCCAGGGGGTCTCGGCGAGGCTCGGCAGGACCAGACCGGCGGAGGACAACAGTAGCAGGCGGCGTTGCAGATCGGTCATGGCGGCGTGACAAAGAGCGGGCGTGGCCCGACTCTAGCCGGGCGCCGTTTCCTTCTCCATCCAACCCAGCCAGCGCATGGCCTGCTCGCGGTTCTCGCCACACATCTCCTCATGCGGCGGCAGCGAGCCGCAGACGGCGGGGCGCTCGGGCTGCCCAAAAATACGGCAGCGGAGTTCGTCGTCCAGCTGCAGGCAGCGCACACCCGCCGGCTTGCCATTCGGGTGGCCGGGGATGGGCGAGCTGATCGACGGGGCGATGCAGCAGGCGGCGCAATGCGGGCGGCATTCCATAACGGCGGAATTGTCCCTGCCGCATGAGCCTGAACGGGGTGACTTATCCACAGCCGCTTCGTAAAATTCGCGGTTCGCCTAGGCGCCTTGCCCGGCGATTGCTCTTTCCAGGATCCAGATGCTTTACCCCAAGGAATTCGATGTCATCGTCGTCGGCGGTGGCCATGCCGGCACCGAGGCGGCGCTCGCTGCCGCCCGCATGGGCGCGCAGACGCTGCTGCTGACCCACAACATCGAGACCCTGGGCCAGATGAGCTGCAACCCCAGCATCGGCGGCATCGGCAAGGGCCACCTTGTGAAAGAGGTCGATGCGCTGGGCGGCGCGATGGCGCTGGCCACCGACGAAGGCGGCATCCAGTTCCGCATCCTCAATGGCTCCAAGGGCCCGGCCGTGCGCGCCACCCGCGCCCAGGCGGACCGCATCCTCTACAAGGCCGCCATCCGCCGCATGCTGGAGAACCAGCCCAACCTGCAGCTGTTCCAGCAGGCGGTGGACGACCTGATGGTGGAAGGCGACCGCGTCGTCGGCGCCGTTACCCAAGCCGGCATTCGTTTTCGCGCCCGCGCCGTCGTGCTGACGGCCGGCACTTTCCTGGACGGCCGCATCCACGTCGGCCTGGAAAACTACAGCGCCGGCCGTGCCGGTGATCCGCCGGCCGTGTCGCTGTCGGCACGGCTCAAGGAGCTGAAGCTGCCGCAGGGTCGACTCAAGACAGGCACGCCGCCACGCATCGACGGCCGCACCATCGACTTCAGCAAGTGCGAGGCACAGCCCGGCGACCTGGATCCGGTGCCGGTGTTCAGCTTCATGGGCAAGGCGGCGATGCACCCGCAGCAGGTGCCGTGCTGGATCACGCACACGAATCTGAAGACCCACGAGATCATCCGCAGCGGCTTCGACCGCAGCCCCATGTTCACCGGCGTCATCGAGGGCGTGGGCCCGCGCTACTGCCCGAGCATCGAGGACAAGGTGAATCGCTTCGCCGACAAGGACTCGCACCAGATCTTCCTGGAGCCCGAGGGCCTGACGACGCACGAGGTCTACCCGAACGGCATCTCCACCTCCCTGCCCTTCGACATCCAGCTCGCCGCGGTGCGCAGCATCCCGGGCCTGGAGAACGCCGACATCCTGCGCCCCGGCTATGCCATCGAGTACGACTACTTCGACCCGCGCGGCTTGAAGGCCTCGTTCGAGACCAAAGTCATCCAGGGTCTGTTCTTCGCCGGCCAGATCAACGGCACGACCGGCTACGAGGAGGCCGCGGCCCAAGGCTTGTTCGCCGGCCTGAACGCGGCGCTGCAGGTGCGTGGCGAGGCGGCATGGACCCCCGCGCGCGACCAGGCCTACCTGGGCGTGCTGGTGGACGACCTCATCACCAAGGGCGTGACCGAGCCCTACCGCATGTTCACCAGCCGCGCCGAGTTCCGGCTGCAGCTGCGTGAGGACAACGCCGACGCACGCCTGACTGAAACCGGCCGCCAGCTCGGCTTGGTGGACGACGCCCGCTGGGCAGCGTTCAATCGCAAGCGCGACGCTGTTTCACGTGAAACCGAGAAGCTGAAGAACACTTGGGTGCATCCCGGCATCCTGGCGGCGGCGGATGCGGAGCGTCTGGTCGGCAAGGCGCTGGAGCGTGAATACACACTGGTCGAACTGCTGCGCCGGCCCGGCGTCGTGTTTGACACCGTTGCCGAGGTCGCTGCGATTGCGCGACCCGAAGCCGGTGTTTCACGTGAAACACTGACCGCCGAGCTGGGCCAGGAGCTTGCCGACCTCGTCACCGAACAGGTCGAGATCAGCACCAAGTACGCTGGCTACATCAACAAGCAGGTCGACGACGTCGCCCGCGCCGCCCATTTCGAGCATCTGAAGCTGCCCGACGAGCTGGACTACGGCCTCGTCCACGCCCTCTCCTTCGAGGCCCGCCAGAAGCTCAACAAGCACAAGCCCGAGACGCTGGGCCAGGCCTCGCGCATCTCCGGCATCACCCCGGCCGCCATCTCGCTGCTGCTGGTGCATCTGAAGAAGGGCAAGTTCAAGGGGTTCACGGAAGCTGAAGCGGCATGAGGGACACGCTCCAAGCGGCAGCCACCGAACTCGGCCTTGAACTCAGCGACGCCCAACTCGACGAGCTGCTGGCCTACCTGGCCCTGCTGCAGAAGTGGAACAAGGTCTACAACCTGACCGCCGTCCGTGACCCGGCGCAGATGCTGAGTCATCACCTGGTGGACAGCCTGTCCGTCATCGCGCCGCTGAAACGCCACGGCGTGCCGGCCAGGCTGATGGATGTGGGCGCCGGGGGCGGCCTGCCCGGTGTCGTCATCGCGATCTGCTGCCCCGGCACCGATGTGAGCTGCGTCGATGCCGTCGCCAAGAAAACCACCTTCATCCAGCAGGTCGCAGCCGAGTTGAAGCTGCCCAACCTGCGCGGTGTGCACAGCCGCGTCGAGGCGCTGAGCACCGAACCCTTCGGCGTCATCACGTCCCGCGCCTTCGCCTCGCTGGTCGATTTCACCAGCTTGACCCGTCAGCACCTGGCCGAAGGTGCGGTCTGGATGGCCATGAAGGGCCAGCACCCGGCCGACGAGATCGCTGCCTTGCCCGCCGACGTGGATGTGTTTCACGTGGAACAACTGGTCGTTCCGGGCCTGGACGCCCAGCGCTGCATCATCTGGATGCGGCCTAAGTAGAAACAAAGCCACAGAGACACAGAGGCGCGGAGAAATTCAGCTTCTCTCCTCTGTGTCTCTGTGCCTCTGTGGCTGTGTTCGCCTTTATCCTCGCGCCTCGAACCCGACGCCCCGACAAACCAACAGATGGCCAAGATTTTCTGCATCGCCAACCAGAAGGGCGGCGTCGGCAAGACCACCACCACCGTCAACCTCGCCGCCGGCCTGGCCCAGATCGGCCAGCGCGTGCTGGTCGTCGACCTGGACCCACAGGGCAACGCCACCATGGGTTCCGGCATCGACAAGCGCAAGCTGGAGCTGACGGTCTACGACGTGCTGCTGGAGTCCGCCTCCCTGGCCGAGGCCAAGACTCGTGCCGAGAAGGCCGGCTACGACGTGCTCGGCGCCAACCGCGAACTGGCCGGCGCGGAGGTGGATCTGGTGGCGCTGGAACGCCGCGAGGCCCGCATGAAGGCCGCCCTGCTCGATGCTGGCAAGGACTACGACTTCATCCTGATCGACTGCCCGCCGTCTCTGTCCATGCTGACTTTGAACGGCCTGTGCAGCGCCCATGGCGTCATCGTGCCGATGCAGTGCGAATACTTTGCGCTCGAAGGCCTGACCGACCTGGTCAACACCATCAAGCAGATCCACGCCAACCTGAACCCCGACCTGCAGATCATCGGCCTGCTGCGCGTCATGTTCGACCCGCGCATCACGCTGCAGCAGCAGGTCAGCGACCAGCTCAAGGCTCACTTCGGCAACAAGGTCTTCGACACCGTCATCCCGCGCAATGTGCGGCTGGCCGAGGCGCCAAGCTACGGCCTGCCGGGCGTGGTGTTCGACCCCAGCTCCAAGGGGGCCCAGGCCTTTGTCGAGTTCGCCAAGGAGATGGTGAGGCGGATCGAGACGATGCGGTGAGAACCCGCTGATGCGCTGGAGGCGCGCACTGTCCTGGGTGGCGCTGGCCATCGCCGCACTGATCGGCGGCTGCTCGGTGCTGCTGAATCAGCTGTTCCCCGCCGATCTGTGCGCAACCGAGGTCTTCACCAAGGTGCGATCGCCCAGCGGCAAACTCACGGCCATCGTCTATGAAATCGACTGCGGCGCGACCACCGGTTTCTCGCGCCAGGTGGTCATCGTCCCCACGACCGAGCGGCGCATTGATCCCCAAGCCCTACCTCGCGGCTTCTTTGCCATCTCGCTGGGCTCGGCCGTCGACGACCATCTGTCCATGCGAGACGGCCTCGTCGATCTCCATTGGTTGGCCGATGATCATCTGGACATCGCTTACCCTGCCGGCTCACGCCCGATCCGATCCGCGGCCCGCAGCGACGGTGTCGACATGACCTACCGGACCTATCTCAACGCCCCCGATGGCGCAAAGCCATGAGCTTGGCTGTCCTGCGCCCCATGACGCCGGCCGACGCGGACGCCGTCGCCGCCCTGCACGCCACCAGCTGGCGCAGCGCTTACCGCGGCATCGTGCCCGACAGCTTTCTCGATCACGACGTGTTCGCCGAGCGCCAGGCCGTCTGGCGTGAGCGCCTGCAGACGTCGCCGGCTGCGTCCGCCTTCGGCATCGTCGCGGAAGACGCCGCCGGCCAGATGATCGGCTTTGCCTATGTGCTGCCGGGCCACGACCCGGTCTGCGGCACGCTGGTCGACAACCTGCACGTCCACCCCGAGCTGAAGGGCGGCGGCATCGGCCGCCAGTTGCTGCAAGCCATCGTCCACGAGCTGGGGCCGGCGCACAGCCAGCCTCTGCACCTGTGGGTACTGGACCAGAACGAAGCCGCCAAGCGCTTCTACGCCCGCATGGGCGCCGAGTTCATCGACCCTGGCACGACCCCGCCCTTCGGCGGCGCCTGCCTGCCCGAATGGCGCTGCATCTGGCGCGACCCTGCCGTGCTGCTTCCATGATTGACGCCCTCGCCCTGCGCGCCGAACACGCTGGCCTCGATGCCAGCGCCCCGCCCCAGCAGGCCGACATCGACGGCTGGCTGATCCGCCTGTCGCCCGGCAAGGCCAAGCGCTCGCGCTGCATCAATGCGCTGCGCCAGGGCACCCTGCCGCTGGATGAGCTGCTGGCCCGTTGCCAACGCGCCTACGACGCCGCCGGCTTGCCGCTGGCCGTGCGCGTGACGCCCTGGAGCCAGCCGGCCGACCTCGACGCCTTGCTCGCTGCCAAGGGCTGGGGGGTGTTCGATGCGGCCGACGTGATGGTGCTGGGCGACCTCGCTCCCGAGCCGGCTCCACCCGCCCTCCAGGCCCTCGATGCCAACACCTACGCCGCCGCCGTCGGCGCGCTGCGTGGCTCTTCCGTGACGGCCATCGCCGCCCACGCCGAGCGCATTGCTAACGCCCCGGTCACCTACCAGGGCTTCGCACTGAACGACGCCGGCGGCGCGCTGCTGGCCTGCGGGCAAATGGTCGTCGATGGCGACATCGTCGGCCTCTACGACATCTTCTCCGCCGTGCCGCGCCAGGGCCATGGCGAGCGCCTGTGCCAGGCCTTGCTGGCCCTCGCCCACGCGCAGGGCGCTCGCCAGGCCTATCTGCAGGTAGGCAGCGACAACGCCGCCGCCCAACGCCTGTATGCGCGCATGGGCTTCGTGTTCGCCTACCGGTATCACTACCGCAGCCCGGAGAAGCAACTCGTCTGACGGCGAGTCACTTCTTTCGGCTCCCACGTTTGCAGGTCGCCGTGGCGAGGGTCTCGCGCGTTGGCTGCGTCAACATCGCGCCTCCAACCCGCCGCCACTCATGACGCCCCTCCGCGCTGCCCTTGCCCTTCTTGCCGCCCTGACCCTCGCCACTGCGCAGGCCGACGCCCCCAAGGCCGACGTCGCCAAAAGCGCCGACCACCCCGTCCTCAAGCGCTTTGCCGGCAGCGTGCTCGTCGGCTACGCCCAGCAGGACTGGGAGCAGCGCAGCTTTCCCGACGCCAGCGGCGTGTCCAAGACCGAGAACGACAAGTTCGCTCACCCGGTGAACCTTGAGGGCAAGGTCACCCGTCTCTTCTACCTCGCGCCGCTGGGCAAGAGTCCGCTGGAGGTCTACCGCAACTACCAGCAGGCGCTGATCGCTGCCGGCTTCAAGACCACCTGGCAATGCGAGAGCGAGGCGCAGGGCTGCACCAAGGCCCACTTCGCACTGGACAAGTACGAGCGCATGAAGGGCATGCACTGGGCTGAGGGCGACCTGCCCGCCATGGACGGCGACCACCGGGGCGCCGCCTGGCCCCTGGCCGCGGCCATCACCTATGACCAAGGCCGCATGCTGGTGGGCACGCTGGCCAGCGGCGGCCGCTCGCTGAACCTGCTGCTGTTCACGTCCATGGCCGAGAACGAGTACACCAACCGCGCCGCCACCTACATCGAAATCGTCGAGCCCAAGGCCATGCCCACCGGCCAGGTCACGGTGGACGCCAAGGCCATCGGCCAGGGCCTGCAGGCTGAAGGGCGCATCGCGCTGTACGGCCTGGTATTCGACACCGGCAAGACCGACATCAAGCCCGACAGCAACGCGCAGCTCGACCAGATGGCGGCCGTGCTGAAGGCCCAGCCGGCGCTGAAGGTGCTCATCGTCGGCCATACCGACAACGTCGGCGCCATCGACGCCAATCTCGCGCTCAGCGAAGGCCGCGCCAAGGCGGTCGTCGCGGCGCTGACCCAGCGCGGCGTTGCGGCCAACCGGCTGCAGGCACGCGGCATCGCCAACTTCGCGCCCGTGGCGCCCAACACCAGCGACGACGGCCGCGCGAAGAACCGCCGCGTCGAGATGGTCCTGCAATAACGCCCGCAAAGACGACGCCATGAACATCACCCTCCGCTTCACCGCCGCCCTGCTGGCCGCTGCCGTCCACCTCAGCGCGCCAGCCGCCGACGCGCCCTACGCCGACGTGCCCGGCGCCGCCGACCACCCCCTCGTCAGGCGCTTCGCCGGCTCCTGGCTGGCCGGCCAGCATGTCTCCAACTGGGACGCCGCCGTGCTGCCCGCCAGCGTCGAGCTGTCCAAGGCCGACAAGCGGCAGTTCAAGGACCCGATGCTCAGCCTCGAGGGCAAGGTCACGCAGACGGTCTACATCGCGCCGCGCGGCAAGTCGGCGCTGGAGGTGTGGCGCAACTACGAGCAGGCGTTGAATGCCGCCGGCTTCAAGAAGCGCTTCTCGTGCGAGCGCGACTGCTTCGATCTCTACTTCGCCTGGCTCAAGCAGAGCGATCCGACCAAGGGCTTCAACTGGGCCAAGGGCACGGTCGACACCCCCAGCAGCGGCCGCTACAGCCTGACCTCGGCCCTGTCCGGCGACGAGGGCCGCATGCTCGTCGGCACCCTGGGCAAGCCCGGCCAGGAAGCCACCGTGCTGCTCTACAACTCGCTGGCCGCGAACGCCACCACCGGCATGGTGGCCACCTATCTGCAGGTCGTCGAGCCCAAGGCCATGGAGACCGGCCAGGTCACGGTGGACCCCGCCGCGCTGCAGGCCGGCCTCGCCGCCGAGGGTCGCGTGACGCTGACCGGCCTGTTCTTCGACACCGGCAAGACCGAGCTCAAGCCCGAGTCCAAGGCCCAGCTCGACGCGATGGCCGAACTGCTGAAGAACCAGCCCACGCTGAAGGCCTGGATCGTCGGCCACACCGACAACGTCGGCGGCTTCGAGGCCAACCAGGCGCTGAGCATGGAGCGCGCCCGCGCCGTCGTACTGGCCCTGACCGCGGCGCCGTACAAGGTCGACACCAAGCGCCTGAGCGCCAAGGGCCTGGCCAGCCTGGCACCGGTGGCGGGCAATGGCGACGAGGCCGGGCGGGCGAGGAACCGGCGCGTGGAGCTGGTGGCGCAGTAGCCCGGCGGCGCCAGACCCTGCCTCACGGCTCGATGCCGAACACCGCGTTCGGCGCCTCGCCAAACACCTCCGGCGCGTACATCGCCTCCACGCGGGTGGGAGACAAAGTGAACTGGCCGGGGTTGTTGAGGCGGATCGTGTATTCAAGGCTGAAGTCGCCGCGCGGCACGTGGCGATAGAAGGACTTGAACGACGTGAAGTCGCGGGCCTGGTACAGCGGCCAGGCGTTGCCCGTGCGTTGCTCGCCGGCCTGGGCAGCGGCGGAATCACGGCCCAGGCCGTTGCCCAGGATGCTGGCGCCGGCCGGCACCGGGTCATCCACCACGACCCAGCTCATGTCGACCTGGGCATGGATGCTCAGGCGCACGCGCGCGATGTCGCCCACATGCCATTGGCCCGGCACCTTCTGCTGCACGGCGGTGATGCTGCGGCTCAGGCTGTAACCGGCTGAGCGCGGCGCCGTCAGCGGCACGGCGGCGCGCACCTCCACCGAAGCCCAGGGCGCGCCGGCGCCATAGTGCTGGATGTGCAGCGCGTCGGTGGCCTTGCCCAGGGGAGCGTCGAAGGATTTGCTGCCCGGCTCTTTCCAGCTCAGCGTCTTGCGTTGCTGGCCGAGCGCGATGCGCGTCTCGCCGGCCACGGGCACCGGCTCCAGCAGGCGCGCGAAGGCATCGACGGCCAGCGTGCCCCAGGCGTTGGCGTTGGTGGTGGCCCAGGCGCCGTTCGTTTGCTGGCGGCTCAGCAGCCCCGTCAGCAGGCGTGGCAGGTCGGCTTTCCAATCGGGCAGGTCGGCCACGGCAAGCAGCAGGCGCGCGGCGTCCACGTCGCCGTGGCTCATCAGCCACCACCAGTAGTCGCGGGCCTCGGTGGAGAAGACCATCCGGCGCCCCTGGTAGGTCAACCGAGCGCGCAGTGCGTTCGCGGCCGCAGTCTGCAGGGCCGGCTGCGCATCGGCTTTCCTCAGCACCGTCAGCCAGTCGATCAGCATGCGGGTGGTCCACTCGTCGGGGTCGACGCGGATGGCGTCGAGCTGCCCGGGTGCGAGCCGTTGGTAGCGCGCGAGCGTCGCCAGCGCGCCGATCCTGCGCGCCAGGCCGTCCTCGCTGGGCGCCCAGAACGCGCGCTTGATGCGCCCGGCGGCAAAGCCTTCCAGCCCGGCCAGCATACGCTTGCGCTCGGCCTCGGGAATGGGCCAGCCCGACGCGTCGGCCAGGTCCAGCAGATGACCGGTCAGCGTGTCGCTGCCCAGCCGCGCGAGGGCGGATTCGGGCGGGAAGTAGTTGGCCAGGCCGTCTTCGTCCAGGTAGCGCGGCAGCTCCGCCATGGCCGCATCCCAGGCCTTGCGGTCGTGCATGCCGACCGCGCGTGAAACGCTCTGCTCCAGGCAGCGGTAGGGGTAGCTGGCGAGCCAAGCCTGCACGCCGCCCAGTTGGCCGGCCAGGGAGGGCAGCAACTGCACGGCCACGCGGGCGGTACCGGCTACCGCCCCGGCGCCGTCGAAGCCGAACGCCGGCACGTCAAAGCTGCCGTTGACCTGGGCCAGCGTGGCCGCCTGCACGGTCACGGGCACGGCGGGTTCGACCTGCTGCGTGGTCTCCAGCACGTCCTGCCGGCCCGCAGCGCCGCGTTCCTTCGCAGCGAAGCGCCAGGTCAAGGCCTGGGCACCCTGCGGCACGCGCACCTGCCAGCTGATCTGACGCGCCTCGCCCGCCGCCAGGCGCAGCGCCTGGGCCGGCAGCGCGGCCTGGCCGGCGAGGCCGGCGCTGGCGTCCAGCGTGATGGGGCCGGCGGACGTGTTGCGCACCGTCACCAGCGCCGCAAACCGGTCGCCATCGCGGACGCGCGGCGGCAGGCCGGCGGTGAGCTGCAGGTCCTTCATCACGTCCAGGTGGGCCGCGCCGGTGCCGAAGTCCTCGCTGCCGGCGCTGGCCACCGCCACCAGCCGGAAGCGGCTCAGCCCGTCCTTGATGGGAAAGTTCACGACGGCGTCGCCGTTGTCGTCAACGGGCACGTCGGCCTGCCAGTACAGCAGGGAATCGAGCAGGGTGCGGGCCGGCGGCGACGCGTCAGTGCCGGCGCGGCGCGAGCCGGTGACCACCACTTCCCCCACCACACGCTGCAATACCTCGGGATACACGCCGTCGTTCTGCTTGATCTTCTGGGCACTCTGCAACGCACTCCGCTCCCCAACGACAGTCACAATCCCGGCGGCCTTGTCAGCCGAGATCCTGAGGATGTCCATGAGCACGCCCTCCGCCGAGCGCAGCATGGCCCGCTCGTCCACCGCGGGGTTCATGACCAAGCCACTGGTCGTATAGACGTTGTGCAGGCGGGGGGCCTGCATCCGGGCCAGTAGTTGCCAGCTCGGGTTGTCCTTCAGGCTCAGCAACGCTTCGTCCACCGCCACGAAGCTGAGCTTGCGCGCTACGGGCAGCCGCTTGCCATCTGCCGTCGCGACGTGGATGCGGACCCGGGCGGTGTCGCCGGGCTGGTAGCGCGGGCGGTCGGGCATGAGGCTGACCCGCAGCGCATGGGCCTCGGCGGACACCATCAGTTCGGCGATGCCCGTGGCCACGGCCGCCGGCAGCGCCCCCGCCTCGGCATCCAGCGCCAGCAGCGAGACCGACACATTGCCCGCCCACTCGCGGCGAATGCGCAGCGGGATGCGGGCCTGCGCCGCGTCCAGCGTGAGCACGCGGGACTCCAGGACGCCCCGGCGCTCCATCGTCAGCCACACGCGCGACCGCTTGAAGGGGCTGGAGACCGCGATGCTGGCCATCTCACCCTCGCGATACAGCGCCTTGTCGGTGTCCACGAACAGCGGGCCAGCCAGCAGGTGCTGCTGCTGCACAAAGGCGGGCTCGCCACGGGCGGCGGCCACCTTGCCGTCCACGTCTGCTGAGGTCGCCTCGAACTGGTACCGCCCGGCCTTGCGGGGCACGAAGCCGCACACCAGCTCGCCCTTGTCATCGGTCAGGCCCTGGCAGACCTCGCCCAGCTCCTCGACGGGGCCGGAGCCGTAGCCGTCCTTGCGCTTGGCGCTCACGCTGACGTGCTGCCGGCTGCGCCGCGCTCCGCTGTCGTCGAGCACCAGGCTTTGCACTTCCAGCGGCCGCAGGATCGCGACCGAGCCTCTCGTGCGGACGCCGACCGTCAGCAGGCTGGGCAGCACGTCAAAGCCCTGCGACACGGTCTGGGCCTCGCCGTTGGGGTCCTGGTAGCTCAGTTCGGCACGCAGCACATAGGGCCGTGCGCGCCGGGGCAGCGCGGGCAGCGTGGCCTGCGCATGGCCCTGGGCATCGAGCTGCAACGACTGCGTGTCCAGCAGCAGCTGGGCCGGCTCAGGCTCCGCTGCGGCCGGTTCGTCGAGGAAGGCCGGCATGTCCGTGTAGCCATCGAGCAGATCGGGCCTGCGGTATCCCTGCGCCTGGGCATAGACCCTCAGCGTGACGGGCCAGTGCTGCGCCGCGCCGCCGTCGGCGTGATGCAGGCCCAGCTGGAGCGTCGGTGCCGCGCCGAAGGTCAGCCGTGGCGCCTGGATGGCGCCCAGCATGCCGGGCAGGCGAAAGGCTTCGACGGCGAATTGCGCCGTGTCGTGGTCGGTAACGTTCGACGACGAACCCTCGCCGAGCTTCAGAACCACCCCGTAGCTACCCAAGGGCGCGTCACTGGGCAGCTCTAAGCGGGAGAGCCCTTCGCCGTGCGCGATCTCCTCTAGCGGGACGGTCCATTTCTTGCCCGATCCGTGATGAACAATCGTCGCCTCGCGGGGAAGCTCGCCTGCGGCCAGCCCGGCCTCGGTCTCCCGACGCACCACATGCCGCATCGACACCGTCTCGCCCGGCTTGAACAGGCTGCGGTCCAGCACGGTATGCGCCCGGATGAATGAGCTGCCCCAGGTTCGGTGGACGCCGTAGCTGGCGGCGTCGAGCAGGCCCGTCCAGCGGCTGCTGGCGACCGAGACATCCCGCTCGCCGTCGGGCCAGGTGTGCCGGGCGATGACCGTCACGCCGGCACCGAGGAGGTCGTTGCAACGGGCGAGCGCGCTGCGGTCGATGGACGCCAGGCCGTCCGCATCGCTGCGGCCCTGCCAGACGAGCGTGCCGCGGCAGTCATAGGCCCGGAGGTCCACCGCAGCGACCGGGGCACCACCGTCCAGCTGCGTCACCCACACGGCGCTGTTGGTCTCGGCAACCTTCAAGTGCACGGCCAACCGCGTCAGCAACACGGCCACGCTGTCGTACGCGGGGACGGCATCGCCCTGGACGGCGAACGCCTGCAGTTCCAGCAGATGCAGGCCCGCGCCCTTGAGCGCCACCCGCCCACGGCGGGCCTCGGGAGAGACCGCAGCCTCCACGGCCTGCAACGGGATGGCGGCGGCGTCACCCAGCAGGGGCGCATCGACCCGCCCACGCGGGCGCCAGGCGTCGGGCATCGAGAAGTAGTGGTGCGGGCCCTCACCGGCGCCGAGCAGCCCCATCCACCGCAGGATGAGCTGGTCTGCCGCCTCGTCGCCGTCGCCCGCGCCGATGACCTTGGCGCGCACGGCAGGCCGGGTGGCCGCCCCCTGGAGGAAGACCGGCACCGTGTTGTCGGCCCGAAGCGGCCGGATCGACACCGTCGGCACCGGAAGGTACGCCAGTCCCAGCGCGGGCAGCGTCTTGATGCTGGCGGGCCGGCGGTCACGCGCCAGCTTGCGGCCCGCGTCGTCCACGAAGTCCTGCGCCGGCCAGCGGATCCGGTACTCGGCCCGGGGCTGGAAACCGCCTTCGAAAGTGACCGTGCTGCTGGCACCGGAAGTCAGCGTGGTCGGCTGGACCGTCACCGTGCCGGGGCGCGGGCCCTGCCCCACGTCCAGGCGGATCTCGCGAAGCAGAGCTTCAGGCATCGCCGCGTTGAACTCCAGGGCGATGGGGAAACTGGCGGCACAGTCGCCGTCGGGCTGCAGGCGGCTGCACGCCACGGTCACGGCCGGCAGCGCGCGAGCTGTGAATGTCAGCTCATGGGGCTTCAAGGTCGGGCGCACCAGCCGCAGCGTGACGGGCCTCCCGGGCGCCAGCGCAAAGGGGCAGCGCACCGCCTCCAGGCGGTCGGGCGCCTCCCACATCCAGCTGGCCTGCTTCTTCAGCCCGTCGCGAACCTCGGTCGGCAGGTGGATGGCCGGCGCCTCGGGCCGGCCCGGCGCCTCGCAGCGAACGTCGGTCGGGGTGCCGCCCAGGGGATGGGTGTAGCGCAGCAGAAAGACCTGGTCCTCCGCGACCCAGGCCGCGCCGTGGTGGGGAACAACGTTCGCGACGTAGCGCTTCATCTCATCGGTCAACGCCGGCAGCTGGAAGCGGAACGCCAGCGGCTCGCCCACGGCATGCCCGGCCAGGGACTTCAGCGCGGGCTTGACGCGGAACTCGCAGGCCCGGCCATCGCGCGCCTGGTCCTTCAGATCCATCACCCAGGTGCGGTCATCCACCCAGTGCGCCTCGCCGGCCAGCCCGCAATCCACGTCGAACGGCCCCGGCGCGGCCACCTTGCCCATGGGCACCATCGGCTCGCTGAACGTGGCCCTGACCTGCTCCGCGCCCGGCACTCGCCCCTGCGGGCTGAAGGTGAGCACCCGCGCGGCGGGCTCCGCCGCGCTGGCGAGCAGCGGGGTCATGGCCAGCACGCAGGCGGCGAGCATCCGTGCGGAAAAAGGCTGTGCTACCCGGGCGTGAGGCATGCCGTGTCTCCCTGTAGTTAGTTATTGGCGGCAATTGTGAGGGCCCAACCGATGCGCCACGGCGTGCTGCTGGCATGCGTTGGGGGTTCACTGCGTTCACCCCAACCTACCGGGCTATCCAGGTAGAGTCCGCCCCACCGCTGCGATGCTGGAACCGATTCCACCCCGGCCGCAATGCGCCTTTCGCCATGAAATCAATGCATGCCTCCCTCGTGGCCACGGCCGTAGCGCTGGCCCTCTGCGCCGCCGCGCAGCCCCTGCTCGCCGCCGATGCCCAGCCCTGGACGGACAAGGCCAAGAGCGCCGCGCAGCGCACCGAGTTGCTGCTCAAGGCGATGACGCTGGATGAGAAGCTGCTGCTGGTGTTCGGCTACGCCTCGGGCGACCAGCTGGCGCAGGTGGACAGCAGCGTGATCCCCGGCGTCAACACCAAGGAGGTCATCGCCACGGTGATTCCGGGTTCGGCCGGCTACATCCCCGGCATCGAGCGCTTGGGGCTACCGGCCCAGCACCAGGCCGACGCGTCCATCGGCGTGCGCAATCCCAACCTGGAGCGCACCTCACTGCCCTCGTCGCTGGCCACGGCCGCCAGCTGGGACCCGCGTGTGGCCGAGGCCGGCGGCAAGATGATCGGGCGGGAGGCCCGGCTGTCGGGCTTCAACGTCATGCTGGCGGGCGGCGTCAACCTCGCGCGAGAACCGCAGAACGGCCGCAACTTCGAGTACACCGGCGAGGACCCGCTGCTCGCCGCCGACATGGCCGCCGGGCTGATCCGCGGCGTGCAGGCCAACCACATCATTTCGACGATCAAGCATTACCTGATCAACGCGCAGGAGACCGGCCGCAACATCGTCAGCGCGCAGATTGGCGAGTCCGCGCTGCGCATGAGCGACGCGCTGGCCTTCGAGCTCGCCATCGAGAAGTCCAGCCCCGGCTCCGTGATGTGCTCCTACAACCGCATCAACGATGTCTACGCCTGCCAGAACGCCTTCTGGCAGAACAAGGTGCTCAAGGGCGACTGGGGCTACCCGGGCTACGTGATGTCGGACTGGGGTGCCGTGCATTCGACCGTGCTCGCTGCCACCGCCGGGCTTGACCAGCAGTCCGGCTTCCCCTTCGACAAGGCGCCTTACTTTGCCAAGCCGCTGAAGGAGGCCGTCGAGGACGGCTCGGTGCCGCGGTCGCGCATCGACGACATGGCCCGGCGCATCCTCTGGGCGATGTTCGACAAGGGCGTGATGGACCACCCGCTCAAGCCAGGCCCCATCGACTTTGCCGCCCACGCGCAGGTCTCGCAGGCCGCTGCGGAGCAGTCGCTGGTACTGCTGAAAAACGAGGCCGGCCTGCTGCCTCTGGTGGCGCCCAAGCGCGTGGCCCTCATCGGGTCATATGCCGACAAGGCGGTGCTCGCCGGTGGTGGCTCGGCGTCCGTCACGCCCATCGGCGGCACCGCCGTCACCGGCCTCGGCCCGGGCGGCTGGCTGACCCAGGTGTGGCAGCCCTCATCGCCGATGAAGGCGCTGCAGCGTCTGCGGCCGCAGACGGCATTCACCTTCGACGCGGGCACCAACGTCGAGTCCGCCGGCAAGGTCGCAGCCGCGGCGGACATGGCCATCGTCTTCGTCCACCAATGGACCGCCGAGTCGCTGGACGCGTCGCTGACGCTGGAAGGCAACCAGGACGCCATCGTCAGCGCGGTCGCCAAGGCGAACCCGAACACCGTGGTCGTCGTCGAGAGCGGCGGCGCCATCCTGATGCCCTGGGAGAAGGATGTGAAGGGCATCCTCGCGGCCTTCTACCCGGGCGCGGCCGGCGGCGAGGCCATCGCCCGCATCCTCACCGGCGAGGTGAACCCCTCCGGCCGCCTGCCCATCACCTTCCCTGCGAGCACGGATCAGCTGGTGCGCCGGCAGATCGGCGGCAAGTCGGACGGCCCGCTGTTCACGGTCCGCTACACCGAGGGCGCCGCCGTGGGCTACAAGTGGTTTGACCTGCACGGCCACAAGCCGCTGTACGCCTTCGGCCATGGCCTGTCTTACACGAGCTTCGAGCTGGGCGGCCTCAAGGCAGAACAAGCCCAGAAGGCCGGCGGGCAGGTGACCGTCAAGTTCACCATCAAGAACGCCGGCAAGCGCGACGGTGCCTCGGTCGGCCAGGTCTACGTCCGTGCGCCGCAGAGCGCCCAATGGGAAGCGCCCCGCCGCCTCGTCGGCTTCGACAAGCTGGCGCTGAAGCCGGGTCAGACCGGCACGGGTGCGGTCACGGTCGACCCGCGGCTGCTGGCCACCTTCGACGAGTCGACCGGCAACTGGGTGATCGCGCCTGGAACCTACGAAGTGCAGCTCGGCGCGGGCTCGGACGACATCCGTGCCACCGCCCAGCTGGTGCTGGCGGGCCGCAGGTTCACGTCGGCGCAGCTTCGTCACAAGGCGCGATAGCGCATGGACTCCCGCTTGAAAGCTCCGCAGACCGCCGCCCAGTGTGCGGCCCAGGAAGCAGCACTCGTGCTCGAGCGCCTGACCGCGGCTGACGCCATGGGAATCGGGCAATCCATCCTCGCGCTGGCGCAGCAGTGGTTTGCGGCCCGGCCCGTGGCCATTCACCTGGAGACCGACGAGCATCCTCTGTTCGTCTATTTCATGGATGGCACGGGCGCAGGCAACGCGGACTGGATCACCAAGAAGAAGAACGTCGTTCGCCGGTTCGGCCACAGTTCATGGCGGGTTCGGCTGGAGTTCCTCGAACGCCAGGCCAATTTCCATGCGGAATCCGGCCTCGACCCCACCCTCTTCCAGGCCGAAGGCGGCGCCTTGCCCCTGGCGGTGCACGGCAAGGGCCGAGTGGGGACCTTGATCGTTTCGGGCCTCGACGGGTGGGAAGACCATGCGCTTGCGGCAGGTGGACTGGCGCTTTGGAACAGCCGGTAGGGAGCAACAGCCTCGCAAGTTGCTGTTAGCGTTGGGATTCACTGCATTCGCCCTTTCCGACCGGGCTCGAAGCCGGATTGCGCCGAATCGCGACATGACAATCCCGTCCATGGACATGCAGCGACCACCGGCTGAAATTCATTGGCGACAGGCCATTGAGGCAGGTGAGCTTGGCGTGTGGGACCTCCGCCTTGACCTTGAGACCGTTCACCATTCACCCCAGTGGAAACAGCAGCTCGGTTATCCCGAACCGTACAGCGCCGATAGCACCCACTTCTGGCGCTGCAGGGTCCATCCTGCCGACCTTGAAGGCATGCTTGCAGCCATGAGCGCGCACGCCCGGGGCAGCCAGCCCAGCTATGAGGCCAGATTCCGCCTGCGCAGCAATGGCTCGGGGTATCGCGTCGTCCACTCGCGCGGCCGGGTCATCGAGCGCAACGCCGAGGGCCGGGCGGTGCGCATGGTCGGGACCATGATTGACCTGACCGAACGCCCATTCACGCCCCAGGGCGGGTTGGCAGACGGCCACCGCGGCTTGATGGAGGGTTTGCCGCTGGTGCTGCCGTTTCACCTGCTGCTGAGCGTCGACCGGTCAGGTATCGACAGCGCCGATGCAGAGCGCGCTGCGCTCGCGCTTGAGCGGGATCGGGTGCTCGGCATGGTTGAAGACCTGCTGCAGGCATCCATGGCGCAACTTGAGAGCCTGCGCACTGTGTAGAGACGCGCCTGGCAAGGCCGCTCAGCGCAAGCGAGCATCCAGCCAGCTGAGCACGCGCAAGTCCTGGAAGTAGCTGCAGTGATGCGTCGTCGCGCTGTCGACGACGAGATCGTTGGGCTGGTCGAAGATCAGGTCGGCGCCGCAATCAGGCACCCATCGGCGTGCGTCACCCTCATCGCGACGACGAACGCACTCTTCGCGTTGGAAGGCGGACCGCGAAACCCCTCAGTTCTGAATCGACAACTGATCGCCCAGATAACCGATCACTCGCTCATCGCGGAAGTAGTTGGTGTGATGTGTGGTCGGGCCCACGCCGAGGGCTTCGAAAGTGATGTTGCCGCCCTCGCCCAGGCGAAACATCGAGTCCACGTCCACCACCAGGTCGTTGGGGCCGGGGAACACCATGTCGGCCGCACCGTACTTGACCTGGTCGCCGATGTGGCTGAAGCGCCGCCAGAACTTCCAGATCGGCTGAGCGCTCTCGTCGGGCTGGAAAGACGCGCCGATGCCGGACATCTGGGGGCTGCTGAGCCAGGGCGCGGCAAACAATTGCCGCACATCGTTGTTGTTCTTGACCAGCTGCTGCGTCGCGAGGCCCGGCACCAAGCCCACCGCCGCGTCGACGATGGGCGTGGTGCTGCCCAGGTGCAGCACCTTGCCGAAGATCTTGGCCAGCAGCGAAACGCCCTCGGCAAAGGGCACGATGCCCGTCGCATGCTTGCTGAGCGTCGACACGGCATCGGCGTAGCTGGCGATCATGTCGAGGGCCGCACGCAGCTTGTCCGGCGCGGCCAGGCTGGTGCCCACCAGCGGCGACGCCACGAAGATCACCCGCTCCACCGGCACGGCGCGCAGCCGCATCAGCCAGCCCACGACCAGGCCGCCCCGGCTGTGGCAGACCACGTCGATGGGCGCGCTGACGTCCTGCAGGGCACTGTGCAGATCGAGGGCGTTGGACCAGGCCGCCACGGACAGGGTGGCGTGGCCAAACGCCAGGATGGCGCTGTACTTCTGCTGCCAGCCGGCGAGCAGCTTCTTGCCGGCGTCGGTGGCCTGCAGCTCGTCGAACCACATCTGCGACTTGCTGAAGGTGCCATGCACCAGCAGCAGCACACGGCCCTTGTCGATCTTGGGCTGGACGTCGTTCACCAGATGGCCGTCCTGCCAGCGCTGCATGCCCTTGTCGGGCGTCAGCCAGTCATCCGCCGCGATCAGCTTGTCCGTGACCGCATTGGCCCCGAAGTCGTTGAAGCGAAAGCTCTGCACGACGTCGTCGGGCGCCACGCGAATCGACCGGTAGGAGCGCCGCCCCGTGCCGCCTGGCGTGGTCGGCGGCGAATAGACCCAGCGCAGCAGGCCGTCCTCGTCACGCACCAGCTCGACCTTGGCGCGGCCATCGGCATCGCGCGCCGCGGCGCGCCGGCGGCGCTGGCCGATGGGCAGGGTGCTGACGGCGGTCGCCTCCTCTTCGAGCACCAGCCGGGCGCTCACGTCGGCCCAAAGCTTGTTACTGCTCATGGCCTCTCCTCCACGATGGGCAAGGGCGTGATGCCGTTCATGCGCGCCGTCACGACGTCCAGCACCGAATGGAAGTCCTCCGCTTCGGACAGCGCATCGATGCCCGCCTCCACCGCCTCCACGAAACCGCAGTGCTCGGTCAGCCTCACCGTCTCGATCGGCACCAGGCGCCGCGCGCGGATCAACTGCCTGACCTCGCGGTAGGGTGCATTGCCGATCGCCTGCCAGGCATAGCGCTGCAGGCTGGCGGAGGAGTTGCGATCCGCGGCGCCGGCCATGGCGCCATGCGCGCCATCGCCGCTGACCGCCAGATAGTCGGCCTGGAAGCTGTTGTGCCGCCAATAGCCCGGCAGCGCATGACCGTTGAGCAGGAAGATGACCGGGTAGACGTCGATCAGCTCCAGGCAGGCGGCAAACAGCAGGGCCAGGTCGATGCAGGTGCCGGCCCGCGCGCCGAGGATGGTGCTGGGCGTGCGCAGGCGCTGCGAATCGAGTTTGCCGCTGTACGACGGCGGCGGGTTGATGTAGCCGAGCCGCCACTCATGCAGCAGGGCGGCCCAGATCGCCTGCACCTGCAGATCGACCTCGCGCAGCTGTTCTTCGTCGGTGCTCGGCGCGGCCTGATAGCCCTCGAAACCGGCGCTGGGGTTGTCGCGCAGGATGCGCACATAGCGCTGCGCCAGTTCCACCGCGCTGACGACGGCCGGATCGCGCGGCAGCACGAAGGAGGGCAGCCACTGGCCGTCCTTGTCGTTGTCGCGCCACTGGTCCACCGGCAGCAGGCGCAGGCGATGGCTGTCACGCGTCAGCACCTTGTCGTTGTGGCTGAGCTGGACCATCAAGGTGCTGTTGACCGCTTCCTGCAGCGAACGCATCAGCGCCGCGGTCAGCGGCACATGCACCTCGTTGCTCAGGTCAAAGCGCGTCTCGCCGGCCACGAAGCGCTTGCGCCAGCGCGCCTGTTCGGGCCCGAGCTGCAGCTCCACGTCGACGCTCAAGCCGTCCTCGGGCCCGGCGTTGCCCCGCTCCACGACGATCTCGCTGAACAGGCGCCCGTTGTTGTGCAGTACCGCGTAGTTGAGCTCCTTCTCGGGCTTGGCCAGCAGGCGCGGCGGCGTGTCGGCGTCGCGCAGTTCAGCCGCGGCGGGTTCGCCCAGCGTGAACGCAGCCTCGTTCAGCGGCGCGCCCATCCACAGCGTGACGCCGGTGGCGCGCGTGGCTCTGGGCTCCTTGCGCGCGCGCAACCAGGCGCTCTCGAAGGCCAGCGGCAGGTTCCACACGGCCTGGTCGAGCTGGCCGTAGACCAGCTCGAAGAAGAAGTCCGCCAGCTGGTCCTCGACCGCGTCCTGGAAGCCCACGGCCGACAGGGCCGCGCGCTCGGCCACGATGAGGGCCGCCGTGCGCGCCGCCGAGTTTTCGAGGCTGAGGGAGACGAAATAGGCGCAGTGCTCGCCCCCCGCCCCCAGCGCCTCGGCCAGCCGCTGCGCACCGACGATGGCCGCGCCGCCACTCTCGCCGGCCAGCAGCATGCCGTCGGGCACGCTGGCCTCCTTGGCCAGCACGTCGTCCAGCTGCATCGGGCCGAATTCGGCCTCCACCACTTCGCCGTCCGGCACCAGGTCGCGCAAGGCCTTCAGGCCGGCCAGATTGTCGAAGCCACTCAGATGGATGAGGTCGGGCTTGTGCGCCTTCACGACGTCGTGCAGCTGTTGCCAGCTCGGGTCTTTCAACTCCATCAGCTGGATGTCGCCCAGCGCGCGTTTGAGCCGCTTGGTTTCCGCGCTGAAATCCCATGTCTGCCGCAAGCCGCCAGGTGCGCTCTGCACATAGAGCAGGCTGCGCTGCCCGGGCTTTTTCCACCGGGCCGGGGCCTTGGGCACCACTTCACGCATCACGGTGACGCGGTGGTTGTCCACATTGCGATAACGCCGCGTGGCCTTGGCCAGCAGATATTCCCAGGGAAAGATGCGGCCCTGCCAGCCCTCGCGTTCCGACGCGTAAGGCATGCGCACGACGACGCGCGGCGCGCGGGCAAGCGCCTCCAGGTCGGCGTCCTTCAGGCCAAAGCCCTTCAGCGTGCGGTTGGCCTGCTCCTCACGGCTGTTGCTGGCGTCACTCGAACTGAGCCAGCGTTCGCGTGCCCGCAGCACATAGGTCCAGCGCATGGCTTCGGTGTCGAGCCGGCACACGGGCACGCCCTCCTCGGGCTGGCCGCCCAAGGCGATCGTGCGGCCCGGAATGACCAAAGAGATCCGGGCCAGAACAGGATCAGTGCCTGCAGTCTTCGACATCACGCCTCCCAACATAGAGCCCCCAGACCTGTCACTACGCGACAGGCCCCCCAAGGGGGTCAAGCAAACTCGGGAGCGGCCCGTCGTTTGCTTGAGAGAGGCGTCATCCTATGTCGCCAGGCTGCGCCTCAGCGCCCTGATTTCTGGTTCAGACCAGCCCGAGGCTCTCTTCCAGACCCAGGTGGACGTTCATGCTCTGCACGGCCGCGCCGCTGGCGCCCTTGCCGAGGTTGTCCAGGCGGCTCATCAGCAGCACCTGGGTGTCGGAGGCGAATACGAAGAGGTCGACGCGATTGGTGTCGTTGCAGGCCTGCACGTCGAAGAAGCCGGCATCCAGCGCGGCCGCGTCGCGCAGCGGCTTCACGTTGATGAAACGCTCGCCCTGGTAGTGTGCGGCCAGCGCGGCATGGACCTGCTCAGGCGTCGTGCCGGCCTTGAGCTGGCTCAGGTGCAGCGGCACGCTGACGGCCAGGCCCTTGTAGAAGCTGCTGACGATGGGCTGGAAGACCGGCGGCGTCGCCAGCCCCGTGTGGGCAGCCATCTCCGGCAAATGCTTGTGCTTGAGACCCAGGCCATAGGGCCGCGGCGCCTGCAGATGGGCCGGCAAGGGCTGCTGCTCGTACTCGGCAATCATGCTCTTGCCGCCGCCCGAGTAGCCGGTGATGGACGTGGCGCTGATGGCGGCGTCCTTGGACAACAGGCCGGCATCCACCAGCGGGCGCACCAACAGGATGAAGGCGCTGGAATGGCAGCCCGGGTTGGAGATGCGCTTGCTGGCCTGGATGGCGCCACGCTGGCCCCTGGCCAGCTCCGGCAGGCCGAAGGCCCAGCCGGGCGCCGTGCGGTGGGCCGTGCTGGCGTCGATGAGGCAGGTACGGTCGTTGTTGACCATGAAGGCGGCCTCGCGCGAAGCTGCGTCGGGCAGGCACAGGAAGGCCACGTCGGCGGCGTTCAGCAAACGCGAACGCTCGGCCGGGTCCTTGCGCTTGTCGGCGGCTATCTTCAGCACCTCGATGTCGCTGCGGGCCGCGAGGTACTCGTGAATCCGCAAACCCGTGGTGCCTTCCTGGCCATCCACAAACACCTTGAACGTCATTGCCGCTGCTCCAACCGCTGAAAATCGAACTGTGCAGGATAAGGGCAAACCATGAAATCTGAGCGTGTACTGCTTCTCCCGGGCTGGCAAAACTCGGGCCCGGACCACTGGCAAAGCCGCTGGGAGCGGCTGCATGGCGACGAGCGCGTCGAGCAGCACGACTGGGACTGGCCCCGCCGCGGCGACTGGATGGCGCGGCTGGACGAGGTGCTGCTGCAGGACGACGCGCCGGCCCTGCTGGTCGCCCATTCCCTGGGCTGCCAGCTCGTCACCGCCTGGGCCGAGCATTCCCAGCACGTCGGCCGCGTGAAAGGCGCGCTGCTCGTCGCCCCGCCGGACACCGAGCGCGCGGACATGCCGCCCCAGCTCCACAACTGGCGACCCATCCGCCGCCCGCGCCTGCCCTTCCCCAGCATCACCGTCATCAGCAGCGACGACCCCTTTGGCGCCGCCGAGCGCAGCACGCAGATGGCGGCCGACTGGGGCAGCAGTGTCGTCATCGCCGGGCCGCGGGGTCATCTGAACGCCGAATCGGGCCTGGGCGACTGGCCCGAGGGACGGGAACTGCTGGAAAGCCTCGCGAAGCGCTGAAGGACAATCTGGCGCATGGTCACGAAGAAACCCAAAGGCCTCGGCCTCGGCCTGGAGGCCCTGCTCGGCCCCAAGGTCAGCGAAGCGCCCGCCACCGACTTGCCCTCCACGCTGAAGCTCGAACAGCTGCAGGCCGGTAAATACCAGCCGCGCACGCGCATGGACGAGGGCTCGCTGTACGAGCTGGCCGAATCGATCAAGGCGCAAGGGATCATGCAACCGATCCTCGTGCGCCCGATCTCACCGAACGGGAGCGCGACCTACGAGATCATTGCCGGCGAGCGGCGCTTCCGTGCGGCAAAACTTGCCGGCCTGCGCGAGGTGCCGGTGCTCGTCAAGGCGGTGCCCGACGAATCGGCCGCCGCGATGGCGCTGATCGAGAACATCCAGCGCGAAGACCTCAACCCGCTCGAGGAAGCGCAGGGCCTGAAACGACTCACCGACGAGTTCGGCCTGACACATGAGCAGGCGGCCCAGGCGGTCGGCCGTTCGCGCAGTGCGGCCAGCAATCTGCTGCGGCTGTTGAACCTTTCCGCCCCGGTGCAGAACATGCTGATGGCCGGCGACCTCGACATGGGCCACGCCCGCGCGCTGCTGCCGCTGGATGGCGCCACGCAGATCACGACGGCCAGCGAGATCGCGGCCAAGAAGCTCAGTGTGCGTGAGGCCGAAAAGCTGGTCGCCAGGCACCAGGGCGCCGGCCGCCAGGCGCCGCTGCTGCGCGTGAAGAGCGACAAGAGCCGCGACGTGCTGCGGCTGGAAGAAGAGCTGGCCGACGCTTTGGGCGCGACCGTCGAGGTGCGCGTGAAGAAGGCAACGAAGCGTGGTGCTCAGAGCGGCGAACTGGCCATCCATTTCGACTCGCTCGACGCCCTGTCCGGCATCCTCGACAAGCTGCGCGGCGCCTGAGCAACGCAGGCTGCGATGCAATGCGGCGGCGTCTGACAAGACGCTGCCGGCAGGCGCTCAACACTAGGTGCGCAGTAACGATGCCCGCGTGGTCCAACAAGGATGGTGATGCATCCGTGACGCGCGCCACTCTCGCTACAGTTCTTCACCGACAGCTTTGTCTGCGGCCCGCCACAAGCCCCCCGGGTTCGTGTGGTTTGCCCGAAAAGTGCCAGGTCTTGCCCAAACTGCGGGCGTATGCTGGCCCGGCACCCTGTCAACGGAAAACTGCGTTGGTTTGTTGGTGGTCGTGTTGATGGGCAGATAGCGGCTTATTCTTGAGATTGACGAGCGGTCGGCGGCGCCAAGCTGCTGATCAAGCGAGTGGAGAGTTCTGATGACGCCTTGCAGTTGAGGCGCGATCAGAACCCCCCAGTCCCTCGGGCACGGATCGTGCCTGCGGCCCTGTGGAGTTCAAACCGCAGGAGGTCGGCATGGACGTCATCAGCCATTTCGCAGCGCGCTTCGAGCGCAGCAAGGTCGAGGAGCTCTCGCTGGAGGACTACCTCGCAGAGTGCAAGAAAAACCCACTGGCCTACGCCACGGCTGCCGAGCGCATGCTGCAGGCCATCGGCGAGCCGCAGATGCTCGACACGCGCAACGACCAGCGGCTGTCGCGCCTGTTCGCCAACAAGACCATCAAGATCTACCCGGCCTTCGCCGAGTTCTACGGCCTGGAAGAGGCCATAGAACAAGTCGTCTCCTATTTCCGCCATGCCGCGCAAGGGCTGGAAGAGAAGAAGCAGATCCTCTACCTGCTCGGGCCCGTCGGCGGCGGCAAGAGTTCCATCGCCGAGCGGCTCAAGCAGCTGATGGAGCACGTGCCCTTCTACGCGCTGGCCGGCTCGCCGGTGAATGAGTCGCCCCTCGGCCTCTTCGACCTCATCGAGGACGGCCCGCTGCTGGAGCGCGACTACGGCATCCCGCGCCGCTACCTGAACCGCGTCCTCAGCCCATGGGCCGTCAAGCGCCTGGACGAGTTCGGCGGCGACATCCGCAAGTTCAAGGTCGTCAAGCGCTTCCCCAGCGTGCTCAAGCAGCTCGGCGTGGCCAAGACCGAGCCGGGCGACGAGAACAACCAGGACATCAGCTCGCTGGTCGGCAAGGTCGACATCCGCAAGCTCGAAACCTATGCCCAGGATGACCCCGACGCCTACAGCTACAGCGGCGGCCTGTGCCTGGCCAACCAGGGCCTGCTCGAATTCGTCGAAATGTTCAAGGCGCCCATCAAGGTGCTGCACCCGCTGCTGACCGCCACGCAGGAAAGCAACTACAAGGGCACCGAGGGCTTCGGCGCCATCCCCTTCGACGGCATCGTGCTGGCGCACAGCAACGAGAGCGAGTGGAAGACCTTCCGCAACAACAAGAACAACGAGGCCTTCCTCGACCGCGTCTACATCGTCAAGGTGCCCTACTGCCTGCGCGTCAGCGAGGAGGTCAAGATCTACGAGAAGCTGATCCGCGGCTCGTCGCTGTCCGAGGCCAAGTGCGCACCGGGCACGCTGAAGATGATGAGCCAGTTCGCCGTGCTCACACGCCTGAAGGAGCCGGAGAACTCGTCGCTGTATTCCAAGATGCAGATCTACGACGGCGAGAACCTCAAGGACACCGACCCGCGCGCCAAGAGCTACCAGGAGTACCGCGATTACGCCGGCGTTGACGAAGGCATGAGCGGCATCAGCACGCGCTTCGCCTACAAGATCCTGTCCAAGGTCTTCAACTTCGACTCGGCCGAGGTGGCGGCCAACCCGGTGCACCTGATGTATGTGCTGGAGCAGCAGATCGAGCGCGAGCAGTTCCCCAAGGAGCTGGAAGAGAAATACGTCAGCTACATCAAGGAACAGCTGTCGCCGCGCTATGCCGAGTTCATCGGCAAGGAAATCCAGACCGCCTATCTGGAGAGCTACAGCGAGTACGGCCAGAACATCTTCGACCGCTACGTGACCTATGCCGACTACTGGATCCAGGACCAGGAGTACCGCGACACCGACACCGGAGAAGTGTTCGACCGCGCGTCGCTGAACGCCGAGCTCGAGAAGATCGAGAAGCCGGCCGGTATCTCCAATCCCAAGGACTTCCGCAACGAGATCGTCAACTTCGTGCTGCGTGCGCGCGCCAACAACGCGGGCAAGAACCCGCTGTGGACGAGCTACGAGAAGCTGCGCACCGTCATCGAGAAGAAGATGTTCTCCAACACCGAGGAGTTGCTGCCTGTCATCAGCTTCAACGCCAAGGCCAGCGCCGAGGACGCCAAGAAGCACGAGAACTTCGTGCAGCGCATGGTGGACAAGGGCTACACGGCCAAGCAGGTCAGGCTGTTGTGCGAGTGGTACTTGCGGGTCCGCAAGAGTTCTTGATCTCGTACGCCCAAGGAACACAGCCACAGAGACACAGAGGAATGCGTTTCCTGCCCCATGTGTTCTCTGTGTCTCTGTGCCTCTGTGGCGTTGTTTGGATTGATTGAATGTCGCTCCAGCAAATCATTGATCGCCGGCTGTCGGGCAAGAACAAGTCCATCGGCAACCGTGAGCGATTCCTGCGCCGCCACAAGGAGCAGATCCGCGAAGCGGTGAAGCGCGCCGTCGATGGCCGCGGCATCCGCGACATGGAGCGCGGCGAGGATGTGCACATCCCCAAGAAGGACCTGAGCGAGCCCGTCTTCGGCCATGGCGACGGCGGCGTGCGCGAAGTCGTGCGGCCGGGCAACCAGGAGTACGTAAAAGGCGACCGCATCGCCAAGCCCAAGGGCGGGCAGGGCGGTGGCGGCGGAGGCGGCGAGGCCAGCGACACTGGCGAGGGTGAGGACGACTTCGTCTTCCACCTCAGCAAGGAAGAGTTCATGCAGGTCTTCTTCGAGGACCTGGCCCTGCCCAATCTCGCCCGCACGACGCTGGCCGACACGCCCGAGTGGCGCAGCCAGCGCGCCGGCTTCGTGTCTGACGGCACGCCCACCAATCTGCACGTCGTACGCTCGATGCGCGGCGCCCTGGGCCGGCGCATCGCGCTGGGCATGGACAAGCGCCGCGAACTGCATGAGCTCGAAGCCCGCGAGCAGGAGCTGCTGAAGGAAGACCGCCCCGAAACGCCGCGACTGCTGCTCGAAACCCGTGAGCGCATCCAGCATCTGCGCGAGCGCCTCAAGGCCATCCCCTTCCTCGACCCCATCGACCTGCGCTTCCGTGCCCGCGTGCGCATCCCGGTGCCGACGACGCGCGCCGTCATGTTCTGCCTGATGGACGTGTCCGGCTCCATGGACGAAGGCCGCAAGGACCTGGCCAAGCGCTTCTTCATCCTGCTCTATCTCTTCCTGACACGGCACTACGAAAAGATCGACGTCGTCTTCATCCGCCACCACACGCAGGCGCAGGAAGTCGACGAGCAGAACTTCTTCCACGCGACAGAGACCGGCGGCACCGTGGTCTCCAGCGCCCTGGTGCTGATGGAGCAGATCATCAAGGAGCGCTACTCGCCGACCGAGTGGAACATCTACGGCGCCCAGGCCAGCGACGGCGACAACTGGCATCACGACAGCGGCCGCTGCCGCGAGCTGCTGGCCGACAAGATCCTGCCGCTGTGCCGCTATTTCGCCTATGTGCAGGTGGCCGAACCCGAACAGAACCTCTGGGAGGAATACCAGAAGCTCAGCGAGGACGCCCGCCACTTCGCCATGCGCAAGGCCGTCGAGGCCTCGCAGATCTACCCCGTCTTCCGTGAGCTGTTCAAGAAGGAAGGGGCCTCCACATGAGGACCGAGCGCCGGGCCGCTCCCAAGCCGGGCCACATCCCCTCGGGGGATCGGCCGACGTACTCGTTGGACGAGGGGCTGACATGAGCAGTAAAGAGGACCGCCGTCACCACGAGCGCCCGGCCAACCCGCCGGCCGGCATGCCCGACCGCCGCCAGCACCTGCCGCTGCGGCGCATGAAGCCGGTCGCCCAGCGCCCCAGCCAGCCCCTGCCCTCGCCCAATGACTGGAGCTTCGATCTCATCGACGAGTACCACACCGTCATCAAGAACACCGCCGAGCGCTTCGGCCTGGACACCTATGCCAACCAGCTCGAGGTCATCACCGCCGAGCAGATGATGGACGCCTATGCCTCCGTCGGCATGCCGGTCAACTACCGGCACTGGAGCTACGGCAAGGAGTTCATCAGCACCGAGCGCAACTACAAGCGCGGCCAGATGGGCCTGGCCTACGAGATCGTCATCAACTCCGACCCCTGCATCGCCTACCTGATGGAGGAGAACACGCTGGCCATGCAGGCCCTGGTCATCGCCCACGCCTGCTACGGCCACAACAGCTTCTTCAAAGGGAACTACCTGTTCCGCATGTGGACGGACGCCTCGTCCATCATCGACTACCTCGTCTACGCCAAGAACTACGTCGCCGATTGCGAGGAGCGCTACGGCGTCGATGCCGTCGAAACCCTGCTCGACTCCTGCCACGCGCTGATGAACCACGGCGTGGACCGCTACCGCCGCCCGGCCAAGCTGTCGCTCGCCGAAGAGCGCGCGCGGCTGAAGGACCGCGAGCAGCACGCGCAGTCGCAGATCAACGACCTGTGGCGCACCCTGCCCAAGAAGGCCGACCGCCCCGACGAAGCCGCCGAGAGCCGCCGCTTCCCCGACGAGCCGCAGGAGAACCTGCTGTACTTCATCGAGAAGAACGCGCCGCTGCTGGACCCCTGGCAGCGCGAGGTCGTTCGCATCGTGCGCAAGATCGCGCAGTACTTCTACCCGCAGCGCCAGACGCAAGTGATGAACGAAGGCTGGGCCACCTTCTGGCACCACCGCCTGCTCAACCAGATGTACGACGACGGCTACTTGAGCGACGGCATGATGATCGAGTGGCTCAAGTCCCACACCAACGTCGTCTACCAGCATCCCAACGCCAACCTCAACCCGTATGCGTTGGGCTTCGCGATGTACACCGACATCAAGCGCATCTGCGAGAACCCGACGGATGAAGACCGCGACTGGTTCCCCGACATCGCCGGCAGTGACTGGCTGCCCACGCTCGACCACGCGATGCGCAACTTCAAGGACGAGAGCTTCATCGGCCAGTACCTGAGCCCGAAGATCATGCGCGACTTCCGCCTCTTCTCCATCATCGACGACGAGGCCAAGAGCGAGTACGAGATCTCCGCCATCCACGACGAAGGCGGCTACCGCCACGTGCGCCAGGCGCTGGCGCGCCAGTACGACCTGTCCACCCGCGAGCCCAACATCCAGGTCTGGAACGTCAACCTGCGCGGCGACCGCTCGCTGACGCTGCGCCACGTGCAGCACCTGAACCGCCCGTTGCACGACAGCGCCCAGGAGGTGCTCAAGCATGTCGGCCGCCTCTGGGGCTTTGGCGTGCAGCTGGAAAGCGTCAACACGCGCGGCGACGTGACCAAGCGCTGGAGCGTGCCGGCTCAGGTGGGCTGAGGGCTGATACTCGCCGGCATGTTCCGGCTGCTCCTGTCTGCTGCCCTTGTCGCCACCGCGGCCTGGCCCGCCCATGCCGCCGGCCTGACCGAGCGCCAGGCCTGCCTCAAGCTGATCGGCACCGCCCGTGCCCTGCATCTGGCCGGCCCCAACAAGCGCGGCGACTACCGCTGCAAGCGCCACCCCACCGACGCCGACTTCGTCTTCACGCTGCGCTTCGACGGCCCCAAGGAGCCCAAGGACGCCAGCCATCTGCTGGGCCATTACGCCGTCGACAGGGCAACGCGCGAGGTCTACCAGTGGGATCTCACCACCGGCCAGCGCGGCGCGCCCCTCGTGCCGCCGAAAAGCAAGCGCTAACCTTCGTAGGTCCTGATCTCGATCAGGTGCTTGTTAGGGTCGTTGAAATAGAGCGTCGGCCCCGGCCCACGCGCACCCACCTCGCTGCCCGGCCCCGTGTTCGTACCCACGGAATCAAAGGTCGGCCCATAGCCCAGGCCCGCCGCCTTGATGCGCTCGAAGATGGTCTCGAACTCGGCGCGGGTCACTGCAAAGGCGTAGTGCTCGAAGCCCGGCGTGCCCCAGGGGGCGAGCTGCAGCTGGCAGTCCGGCCCAGCCTTGATGACAGTGAAGGGACCGTCGCGGCCGGCATCGGTGAAGCCCATCACGTCGACGTAGAAGCGCACGCTGGCGTCCAAGTCGTTGACCTTGAGGATCAGGTGGTCGAGCGTGGCCATGCGGTCTCCCCGTATCAGCGAGCGCGCTCCAGGGCGACCTTGATGCCCAGCCCCACCAGCGCAGCGCCCGCGAGCTGCTGGAAGCGCTGGAAGAAGCGCGGCTTGGCCAGCAGCCAATGCCTGGCCCTGCCGCCCAGCGCGGCGGTACACAGGTTGACCGCCGTGCCCGAGACGATGGACACCATGCCCAGCAGGGCCGCCTGCCAGCCGGGATGGCCCAGGGCGGGGTCGATGAACTGCGGCAGGATGGCCAGGAAGAAGATGGCCACTTTGGGATTGAACAGGTTGGACAAAGCGCCCTGGGCAAACGGCGAAGACCAACGGCTGTTCACGGGGCCGGCAGCCACCTCGGTGGGGTGGCGCAGCATCTGCCAGCCCAGCCACACCAGGTAGGCCGCGCCGACCGCCTTGACCACCAGAAATGCCGTGGGAACGGCGGCCAGGAAGGCGGTGAGTCCCAGGGTGGCGGCCGCGACGTGAACCAGCGCAGCGCAGGCAATGCCCAGGCACACCTTGGCTCCTGCGGCCGTGCCGCGCGAGACCGAGTTGGAGAGGATGCAGATGACATCAGGCCCCGGAATGAGCGCAAAGCTCATGTTGAGCAGCGTGAAGGCCAGCAGGGTAGGGAGTTCGATCATTTCAGCCCTGACGTGTTTGAGTGTTCACCAACGACAGCCGTCTCGCGAACAGCACGGCCGACACCAGCAACAGCATCAGCCCCGTCGTCGCCTCGGCCCAGATCGTCAGATTGGCCATCAGCGTGTGCTGCGAGCACAGCCCCAGACGATAGTGCAGCAGGCCATCCAGGCCCAGGGCGCCATAAACGCCAAGGGCCAGCAGGCCAAGCGTGGGCAGACCCAGGCGCGTCAGCACCCATGCCAACAGGCCAACGGCGCAAACCGCAAACCAGCACAACCAGACCGTCCCCGGTGTCAGCCATGCCGGCATGCCAGGATAGAAGGCGATGTACTGAGCGTTGTGACTGAAGTGGGCGAGGCTGGCTGCGAAGTAGGCCGCGACGAGCGGCGCGATGCGGGTGATGTGCATGGCATGCGTTGTACAACGCCATGCCGGGCCACGCGGAGAAGACGCGTCAGCGCAGGCCACCGATGTAGCGGGCCGCTGCCACTGCACGCGCACTTACGGGCGTTGGTGCCGCCGGCGGCGGTTTCGGGAAGAGCATGGCTTGCAGCCGCGCGCCCCAATCCGCCACCTCCGGATGCTCGGCCTGCTGGCAGGCCAGGCGGATGATCTCCCGTGCGTAGTCGGCGTTGCGCACCAGCCATTCCACGTCCGTCACGCGGCCCATCTTGCGGCGCATCAGCACATGCAGGTGGGCGGCCACGGCCAGCTTCTCGCTGTCGCTGGCCATCACGCCACCTGCTCGCCGTGCTGGCTGAGGTCCAGCCCCTGCTGCTCGCGCGCCGCATCCACGCGCAGCCCGCCCAGCAGCAGATAGACCAGCAGCAGGATGCCCGCCGTCATGACCGCGCTGAAGGCCAGCGTGGCCAGGACCGCAACGGCCTGCGTGCCCAGCGACCCGGCCACGCCACCCACGCGCGGATCGGCCAGCAGACCCGTCAGCAACGCCCCAACGATGCCGCCCACGCCGTGCACGCCGAACACGTCCAGCGAGTCGTCGGCACGCAGCCAGCGCTTGAGCCCGGTGGCGCCCCAGTAACAGGCCGCGCCCGCCACCAGGCCGATGAGCACCGCTGAAGCTGGCGTGACAAAGCCGCAGGCGGGTGTGATGGCCACCAGCCCCGCCACGGCGCCGCTGCACAGGCCCAGCAGCGTCGGCGTGCGCCGCGTCGCCCACTCGGCCGCCATCCAGGACAGCGCAGCCGCCGCGGCACCGAGCTGCGTGTTGAGCATTGCGATGCCGGCCCGTCCATCCGCCGCGCCGGCCGAGCCGCCGTTGAAGCCCATCCAGCCCACCCACAGCAGGCCGGCGCCGGTCATCGTGTAGGCCAGGTTGGCCGGCGTGAGTGCAGCACGGCCGAAGCCCACGCGCGGGCCGAGCATCCACGCGGCCACCAGACCCGCGACCCCGGCGTTGATGTGCACCACCGTGCCGCCGGCAAAGTCCAGCGCACCCAACTGGGCCAGCCAACCCTGCGGCGCCCAAACCCAGTGCGCCACCGGCACGTAGACGAACAGCGACCACAACCCGAGAAAGGCCAGCAGGCTGGCGAAGCGCATGCGCTCGGCCACCGCGCCGATGACCAGGCAGGGCGTGATGACGGCGAAGCTGAGCTGGAACAGCGCGAACACCGCCGCCGGCACGCTGGGCATCAGCGGATGCACGCTGACCAGGCCGGTCGCCTTGTCATGCAGCACATTGCCCAGCCCGGCGCCACCCAGGCCGCCGATCCAGCGCTCCAGCCCGGCCGGCCCCGGCTCGAACGCCAGGCTGTAGCCACAGGCGAACCACAGCAGCGTCACCAGCGCGGCGCAGGCCAGCGTCTGGGCCATGACGGCCAGGATGTTCTTCTTGCGCACCATGCCGGCATAGAACAGCGCCAGGCCGGGCAGCGTCATCAGCAGGACCAATGCGGTGGCGCTGAGCAGCCAGGCGGTGTCGCCGGCGTTGATCTGCGCGACTGGCACCTGCTCGGCGGCCAGTGCGGGCATCGCAAGCAAGCCCGTCAGTGACGCGGCCGATCGGCTCCAGAGAGCGGGGCGCGCGGCGGGAAAGCAAGGATGAATAGGCATAGGGATGCGGCGGGTGGTAGCGCCGCATGAATAGCAAGCTCTACGCCAACGCGCCCGCGGCGCCGGCCACGTGGCTCAACCGGCCAACAGCCCGTCGACGAATTCGCGTTGGCCGGTGGGCGTCAAGACCAGTTCGCGCGACGTGTCGCGGCGGCGCAGCCAGCCGCGCGCCAGCAATGCCTCCAGCAAAGCCACGGCCTCGGCGCCCGCGAAATGCTCGCGTCGCTCGGACCAGTCCACGCACGGATAGAGCGCCCGGCCCGCAGCCACGGTCGCCAATTCCAGTCCTTGCGCCTGCAGCGCCGCGCGCGCCGTGTCCGTCAACCGTTCTGTGCTGCCCGCCCGCTCCACCCAGCCGCGCGAGCAAAGGACGTCATGCAGCCGCACGCCCAGCTCGCCGGCCAGGTGGCCGTAGCAGCTGCGGGCACGCCGCAGGCCGCGCATCTCGGGCCGTTGCCAGCGCTTGAGGTCGGCCGCCGGTTCGTCGACGCCGTCGCGCCTGTCGGCCACGCGCAGCAGCGCCTCCAGTGCATGCGCCACGTCGCCGTCAGCCAGGCCGAAATAGCGGTGCCGCCCTTGCGGCCGCACGCGGGCCAGGCCTTCGTCGACCAGCAGCTTCAGATGGGCCGACATCGTCGCCGCGCCCACGCCGGCATGCGTGGCCAACTCGCCGGCCGTGTGCAGGCGGCCGTCGAGCAGCCGTGCCAATGTGCGTGCGCGAGTCGGGTCGGCGATGGCCGCGGCAATGCGCGCAAGGCGGGGTTCGGCGGTCATCGAGGGACCTGTTCGCGCTCGTTCAGGCCGTAATCGCGCACGACATGCGCCACCCGCAGCCGGTAGTCCTTGAACAGCCCGCCGCGCCCGGCCGCCTGAGCCTCGCGATGCCGCTCCACCTCACGCCAGCCGCGCACCGCCTCCTCGTCGCGCCAGAAGGACAACGACAAGAGCTTGTCCGGTTGCGTCAGGCTCTGGAAGCGCTCCACCGAGATGAAGCCGTCCATGCGCTCCAGCAGTGGCTTCAGCGCGGCGGCATGGTCGAGGTAGGCCTGGCGGCCCTCGTCGGTGGGCTGGACTTCAAAGATGACGGCGATCATGGCTGCACATCCTCACAGAAAGTGCGCTCCTCGCGCAGGATGAAGCGCTGCTTCTGCGCGAACTCGAAATTGGCCCGCGCCTCGGGGTCGGCCTTGAGGCGGGCACGGTAAGCCTCGTAGTCGGCCAGCGAGTCGAAACCGACCAGGCCCCAGGCCTCGTAGTTCGTGCCCTCGTGCGGCAGCCAGTAGCCCAGTAGCCGGCCGCCCAGGCGCGGAATGATGCGGCCCCAGGCCTGCGCGTACTCGCGGAAGGCCTCGCGCTGAAAGGGGTCGAGCTCGTAGCGGATGAAGCAGGTGATGGGCATGGAGTGTGCTCACACAAAGTTGAAGGGATGAAGGCAGTGTGGGCGGCTTCACCCCCGCGACGCTTCGCCGTGCAACGAACTGTGTCCCGCCGCCGCGCCAGCGCGGCGGCCGCTATCCTCGCCCGGCATCCCAGCCCCATCCACCGTGCCCAAACTCTCGCCCCGCCCTGCACCTGCTCCCGCGAGCTGGGCGGATTGGCTGCTGGGCCCGAAAGGCCAGGGCCGCGGCGCGGTGAAGCTGACACTGCTGGCGCTGACGGTCTACGGCCTGTTCGCGCTGAACGTGGCCGTGCAGGTCAACCTCGGTCTGATGGAGGCCCGCCCCGGAGCCTGGATCAGCGGCGTCGGCCTCGCCGGCATCGCGGGCTTTTACGTGCTGGTTCGCACGGGCCTGAGCCGTCATCTGGCACGCGACCGGTCGCTGACGCTGCCGCAATCGGTCTTCGGCGCGCTGATCACAGCCTGGGGCTATGCCATCGACCCGCCGCTGCGCGGCGCCATCATCGCCATCATGCTGCTCAACCTCGTTTGGGGCATGTTCGTGCTGTCGCAGCGCCAGGCCTTCGGGCTCTATCTGTTCGGGCTGGCGTCGCTGGCCGTCGCGATGGGCTATGGCGCCACGACGGACCCGGCCAACTTTCCCGCGGCGGTCGAGTCCCTGCACTTCAGCTTCGCGGCCATCCTGATGACGGCGGTGTCGGTGCTGTCGGTCAACATGGCGCGGCTGCGCGCCAAGCTCAGCGCGCGCACCGCCGAACTGCGCGCTGCGCTGGGGCGCATCCAGTACCTGGCCCACCACGACGAGCTGACCCAGATCAGCAACCGCCGCCATTTGAGCGAGCGCCTCGCCGCCGAGCAGCTGAACCAGCGCCAGCATGGCCATGTGATGAGCCTGGTGCTGATCGACATCGACCACTTCAAGACCGTCAACGACCGCCACGGCCACGGCGTGGGCGATGCGGTGCTGCGTCATTTCGCGGCCACTCTGCACGCGACGCTGCGCACCAGCGATTTCGCCGGGCGCTGGGGTGGCGAGGAGTTCCTCGTCGTCACGCCGCAGGCCAGCGCCGACACGGCCGCAGCCCTGGTCGAGCGCCTGCGCGACGCGCTGGAAGCGGCCTCCTTTGACAGCATCGTGCCGGGCCTGCACGTCACCTTCTCCGCCGGCGTGGCGGAATGCGCGCCCGGCGAGGACCTGCACCTGGCCATCGACCGCGCCGATCGCGCCCTCTACCAGGCCAAGCAGACCGGGCGCGCCCGCACGGTCAGCGAGTTCGCACCGCTGGTGTGAGCGCCGGCTACAGCGGCGCGACAGGGATGCACAGCTCGCAGTCGAACACACCGGTCTTGAAGTCGAATTTCGACTGCGGCCCGTAGTGCTCGAAGCAGGGCCGCGCATCCAGCTGCAGGCCGCTGCTCGGCAGCCACCGGCCCATCATGGCCGCCCAGGCGGCGCCGATCTCGGCGGCCGTGCCTTCGAAGTCCAGCGCCGCATAGCGGCCGCCGGGCAGTTCGGTGACGAGGGCGCCGCCGTTGGGCGCCCAGTCATCCGGCACGGCCACGCCGGCGTCGTAGCGGCATTGCTCGGGCGGCACGAGGCTCGGGTCGTCGTGGCTGATCCCGAAGCGCGACACGGCGCCGAGGTTCTGCGTGGCCAGCCAGGGGTTGAAGGTCTCGGCCCAGAAGCGGCCAAGGGCAGGGCCATAGGCGCCCTGGTAGCGCAGATAGCCCATGCGCACAGGCGGGCGGTCGATGAGGCGGACGTTCACGGGATCTCCTTCGTCGCGGTTGCGGGAGAAGCCATGCTCGTCGTCCGGCCCGGCGCCGGCTTGATCCAGATTGCTATCGGCCTGATCGAGATTGCGCCATTGCGCCGGTGGCAGGCCGAAGCGCTGCTTGAAGGCCCGCGAGAAGGCCTCGGCCGAGCCATAGCCCACGCTGAGCGCGATGCTCAACACCGTCGAATCCGGCTGGCCGCGCAGCCGCTGAGCGGCCTTCTCCAGGCGACGGCGCGCCAGGTAGTCGCCCAGGGTCTGGCCCGTCCAGGCCAGGAAGAGGCGGTGGAAGTGATAGGGCGAGAAGTGAGCGACGGCGGCCAGCGCCTCCAGGTCCAGTGGCGCGTCCAGATGCCGGTCGATGTGGGTCTGCACGCGGTGCATGCGGGCCTCGTACTGGCGCCGACTCGCGTTGTTCAAGCCCAGGCCCTCACCAGCCCGCGCATCGCGTCCGCATGCACCGCGTTGAGCTCGTCGGCCGCGGCCTTGGAATCCGACTGAAAGGCAACAACGACCCAGGGCGAACGGCTGCCCGGCGGAAACACCAGAGCCACGTCGTTGACCGCGCCACGGCCGCCGCTGCCGGTCTTGTCGATGACGCGCCAGCTCGCATCCGGCACGCCGGCCCGCAACCGCTTCAGGCCGGTGCGCGAGGCTTGCAGGTCGGTCCACAAGCGCGCCTGGTTGGCCCGTTTCAGGCCCGGGCCGAGCAGCAGATGCTGCAGCGTCTTCGCGAAGGCGCGCGGCGTGCTCGTGTCGCGCGGGTCGCCCGGGGCGTTCTCGTTGAGCTCGGTCTCGAAGCGATCCAGGCGCGTGACCGCATCGCCCTGCTGGCGCAGCCAGGCCGTCAGGCCGGCGGGCGAATCACAGCAATGGCGCAGCAGCACATTGGCGCAGGGGTTGTCGCTCTCGACGACGATGCCCTGAACCAGCTCGGCCAGCGTCGCCTGGCCACGCGGCAGCAAGCGGTCGAAGGCCGGCGAATGCGGCACGCGCTCGCTCTCACGCAGGGGCACCGCGTCGTTCCAGCCCCAGCGCCCGGCCTCCACGCCCTGGGCCACGCGCGCGGCGAGCAGGATCTTGAAGGTCGACGCCGTAGCGAATCGCTCGTCAGCGCGGTGGGCCATCACGCGGCCGCTGCCGGTGTCGATGGCGAAGAAGCCGATTCGGCCCTGCACGCGGCGTTCCAGCGCGGCGAAGTCAGCGGCATTGGTGGCAAGGCTGCGGGTGGCTACAGGCGCCAGAGCCAGGCCAGCAAGGAGGGGACGACGTTTCATGCGCCGCATTCTCGTGCGCCCCCGCACGGCCCCGGTGCGGGGGGCACCTGCACGGCCCGTCCGCAAACTGACTACTCCGTCAGACTTGCGCAACAACGCTGTCATGACGGCCGCCAGCCCCTGCGGCGGTCCGCACAATCGCCGCCGGCCCTGCAGTTGGGGCCGCTTCCTTTTTTGGAGTCGTTGTTTGATGAACGCACCGCGCATGAGCCTCCTGGCCCTCGCCTTGAGCACCGCCATTCCCGCCCTGGCTCAAGAAGCCCCGGCCAAAGACCGCAGCCAGCTCGAAACCGTCGTCATCACGGCCGAGCGGCGTGCCGAAAACATCAAGGACGTGCCCAACGCCGTCTCCAAGATCAGCGGCGACAAGCTCGACGTGCTGGCCTCCGGCGGCCAGGACCTGCGCTTCCTGTCGGGCCGCGTGCCCAGCCTGAACATCGAGTCCAGCTTCGGCCGCGCCTTCCCGCGCTTTTACCTGCGCGGCTACGGCAACACCGACTTCCGCCTCAACGCCTCGCAGCCGGTCAGCGTCATCGTCGACGACGTGATCCAGGAGAACCCCATCCTGAAGGGCTTCCCCATCTTCGACACCGCCGCGGTGGAAGTCGTCGCCGGCCCGCAAGGCACGCTGTTCGGCCGCAACACGCCGGCCGGCGTCGTCAAGTTCGACTCCGTCAAGCCCAGCCACAAGCAGGACGGCTACGCCAGCGTCACGGTGGGCAACTACGGCACGCTGAACCTCGAAGGCGCGGCCAACCTGCCCCTGAGCGGCGACTGGGCCGCGCGCATCTCCGCGCAGAGCCAGCGCCGTGGCGACTGGGCCGAGAACACCGCCCCCGGCGCCGCCACGCCCAAGACCGAGGGCTACCGCGACAGCGCCGTGCGCGCCCAGGTGCTGTACGAGCCGCACAAGCAGTTCAGCGCCCTGGCCAACCTGCACGTGCGTGACCTCAACGGCAGCCCGCGCCTGTTCCGTGCCAACGCCATCAAGCGCGGCACGAACGACCTGGCCGACGGCTTCGACGCCGAGAAGGCCGCCTTCAATGGCGTCAACGACCAGACCTTGAAGCAGACCGGCGGCAGCCTGCGCCTGAAGTGGTCCCTGCCCGGGCTGAACATCTACTCGATCACCGGCGGCGAGCACGTCAAGCCGCTGTCCCGCGGCGACATCGACGGCGGCGTGCCCGGCCAGGCCGGCGTGCCCTTCCAGTCCGAAACCGGCAGCGGCATGAACGGCCACCGCCAGCTGACGCAGGAAGTGCGCCTCGAGTCCAACACCGCCGGTCCCTTGAGCTGGCAGGCGGGCGTGTATCTCTTCGACGAGAAGTACACGATCGACAACATCACCTACAACACGACGACCCACGCCGACGTCGACCACATCTACAGCGCGCAAACCAACAAGGCCGGCGCGGTGTTCGGCTCGCTCAACTACGCCGTCAGCGATGAGCTCAAGCTGCGCGCCGGCCTGCGCTACACCAAGGACAAGAAGGACCTGTCCACCACCCACGCCGGCACGGGCCTGTTCAACACCTCCACCGGCACCAGCGCCAGCACCGACGACGGCAAGTGGAGCGGCGACCTGTCGGCCACCTACAAGCTCGACGCCGACACCAACCTCTACGCCCGCTACGCCAATGGCTTCCGCGCGTCGTCCATGCAGAACGCATCGGCCTTCGCCGGCCAATCGCAGGCCAGCCCGGAAACCGTCAACTCCTATGAAGTCGGCTTCAAGAGCGAACTGCTCAAGCGCACGCTGCGCCTGTCGGGTTCGCTGTTCAGCTACACCGTCAAGGACCTGCAGCTGACGGCCGTGGGCGGCAGCGTCAACGCCACCCGCCTGCTCAATGCCAAGAAGGCCACCGGCACCGGCGCCGAGATCAACCTCGAAGCGCTGATCACGCCCGATCTGATGGTCACCTTCGGCGGCTCGCTGAACAACACCAAGCTCAAGGACGCCGGCCTGGGCGTGCCTCCGGGCGGCTCGCTGAAGGTCAATGGCGCCTTCCCGACGGTGCAGGACCCCATCGTCGGTAACAACGCGATGGTCGACGGCAACTCGCTGCCCAACGCGCCCAAGTGGACCTACAACCTCACCGCGCGCTGGAGCATTCCTCTGGCCAGCGGCGACGAGGTCTACGTCTATACCGACTGGGCCTACCGCTCCAAGGTCAACTTCTTCCTGTACGAGGCCACCGAGTTCACGGGCAAGAGCCTGACCGAAGGCGGCGTGCGCGTGGGCTATCTGTGGGGCAACGGAAAGTACGAAGCCGCCGGCTTCGTGCGCAACGTGACCAACCAGATCCGCGTGACGGGTGCCATCGACTTCAACAACCTGACCGGCTTCATCAACGAGCCGCGCACGTATGGCGTGCAGTTCAAGGCGATGTTCTAAAGAGCGCTCGCCGAAGACAGGAACGCCGCCCTCGGGCGGCGTTTTTCATGGGCCTCCGTCGTCAGTTCAAGCCGTCTTGATGCGGTGGAGCGCGCAGAGCTTGTTGCCGTCCGGATCGCGCACATAGGCCAGGTGCATCGCACCGAGCGCCCCCTCGCGCAGGCCCGGCGGCTGCTCGATGGACTCTCCGCCGTGTGCCACCGCCACGTCGTGGAAAGCCTGCACCTGCTCGGGCGACGCGCACCCGAAGCCGATGGTGCCGCCATTGGCATGCGAGGCCGGCTCGCCGTTGATCGGCTGGCTCATGCAGAACGTGCCACCCGAATGGCGGTAGAACACCCGCTGGTGGCCCGAGGGCCCCTGGTTGCAAAAGCCCTCGGGCACGCCGAGCGTGCCGAGCACCGCGTCATAAAAGCGCTTGCTGCGCTCGATGTCGTTGGTACCGACCATCACGTGGCTGAACATGGGTATCTCCTCAAGAAAACGTCGAAAGCGCAGGATTGTGGTGCGCTGTGATGTTTGTGGACGCCCGACGCCAGGCGTCCTGATCACTCGGGACTAGGACGGCATGCGCGTGACATGGCTGACCACGATGGCCCAGCGGCCGTTGACCCGGATCAGCGTGTCGGTGAAGCGCACATCGACCGCGAAGGGCTTGCCGCCGGAGTGGCCCTTCAGCGAAGTGATGCCCTGTACCACCGCCGCGTCGCCATACACGCGCGCCGTCATGTCGTGGTTCTCGAAGCGCTCGTATTGCGGGTCGCCATCGCGGACTTCCTGGAGCGCCTGCGCCCGGCTCTGAACCTCGGCGCTGGTGCTTACGAGGTTGAACTCAGGTGCGAGCAGGCGTTCAAGCGCCGCCAGGTCGCGCAGGCGGAAGGCGTCGCACGCAGCCTGGGTCACTGCCATGGCTTCCTTCTCCGCGACCGAGGCGCCTGCTGCGGGGTTGATGAGCAGCGCGGCAGATGCCACGGCGGCGAGATACGGGATGCGGAGGGTGATCATGGCGAAGGTCTGGCGGCGGCGGTCCTCTAGGTCGTCTACTTTGCCGCGCCCGCCTTCAGAAAGCCATTCACGTCGAGCCAGCGGACGAAGACCGGGAACCAGCCCTCGGCGGTCTTGCCCGGGTAGCCGAGCCCGAAACCATGGCCGCCGTTCTGGTAGAGATGGAATTCGACCGGCCGGCCGGCATCGAACCAGGACTTGACGACGCCCATCTGGCCGCGGAACAGGAAGTCGTCGCTGGCGATGACGTTGAACATCGGCGGCGCGTCCTTGGGCACGTCGACCGGCCCCATGCCGCCGTAGATCGGCGCGATGAAGGCGAGCTTCATGGTCTTGGAGTTGAGCGTGCTGTGCATCGTCAGGCCCGCGCCGGCCGAGAAGCCCACCATGCCCAGCCGCCTGGTGTCGACGCCCCATTCCTTGGCGCGCGAGAGGATGAGGGCATGCGCCGCTTCGGCGTCGGCAAGCTGGTTGGCGAGGTCGGGCACCAGCGAACGCGGATTGCCGTCGCTCGATCCGGCCGCGGTGAACATGCGGTTCATCGAGTCCTTGAAGCCGTCGAGCGAGTCCGGCGTCGGCTGCAGCCGGTACTTGAGGACGAAGGCGGCAATGCCCTGGTCGGCCAGCGCCTGGGCCACCTTCCAGCCCTCGTTGTTGATCGACAGCCAGCGGAAGCCCCCGCCCGGCGCCACCAGCACTGCCGCGCCATTGCCCTTGCCCGGCGCGGGCAGGTAGGGCGTCAGCGTGGCGGTGGTGACGTTGCGCACCATCGGCTCGCCCCACTGACGGAACCAGCTCTCGGCGGCCGGCTGCTTGTCGACGCCGCCGGTGCCGAGCGGGATGGCGCGTGGCTCGGCGGGCGCCTGCAGCGGGTGGATGGTGCCGTCCTGCGCGAGGGCGCATGTGGCAGCGGAGGCCAGCAGCAGGGCCAGCAAGGTGGAGAGAAGTGAGGGCATGGTCGTTTGTCCAGCGAGTTGTTGGGGTCAGCGCGGCAGCAGCAGCGGCCGCGTCAGCGAGAAGTTGGCGCTCTCCACGGGCGCACCGGTGTCGGGCTGGCCGCCGCCGACGCTGAGCCGATAGGCGCCAGGCATGACCTGGCGCACGCCGTCGCGGTCCACGAAGCTCAGGTCGCGGGCATCGAGCCGGTAGCTCAGCTCGCGCCGTTCGCCCGCCTTCAGATGCAGGCGCTGAAAGCCCCGCAGCGCCAGGCGCGGCCCGCCCTCGAAGCGCGGCGGCGCCAGGTAGAGCTGGGCCACCTCGTCGCCATCGCGCGTGCTGGTGTTGGTGACGGCCGTGCGCACCACCAGGCCCACGTCCTTGCCGTCGTCCTGCACCTCGACCTTGGGCGCCTCGTAGCGGAAGCTGGAATAGCTCAGGCCATGGCCGAACGGGTAGACCACCGGTTTGTCAAAGAAGCGGTAGGTGCGCCCGGCCATGCGGTAGTCGTCAAACGGCGGCAGGTCGCTCGCGCTGCGGTAGAAGGTCACCGGCAGCCGCCCGGCCGGGTTGGCCACACCGGTGAGCACCTGCGCGATGGCCTGGCCGCCGCCCTCGCCCGGGTACCAGGCCTGCAGCACCGCCGCCGCGTTCGCCTGCGCCCAGGACAGGTCGATGGCGCTGCCGCTCAGGTTCAGCACCACCAGTGGCTTGCCCCCCTGCGCCGCGGCCTGCAGATAGGCGCGCTGGTCGGCCGGCAGGTCCAGCGTCGTGCGGTCGCCGCCCTGGAAGCCCTCGATCTTGACGGGCATCTCCTCGCCTTCCAGGTCCGACGTCAGGCCGACGACGGCCACCACCACGTCAGCGCCCTGCACAGCGGCGCGCAGGTCGGCCAGCGGCTGGCGGGACACGCGCTTCCAGACCATGCCGGGCGGCGCCCCGGCGCCGGACTCCGTCTCGAACTGCATCGCATAGCGCTCGCCCTGCTTGAGGTCCACCTGCGTCAAGGCCACCGGCTCGGCCCATTGGGTCGGCCGCCTGGCCAGCGTCACATCACGGCCGGCAACGCGCACCTGGCCTTTGGCACCCGCAACGCCGAGCCGGTAGCTGCCCGTCTCGGGAGCGACGAAAAAGCCCGTCAAGACCACCCGCGTCACCTCGCCGGACTCGGGAAAGTCGCGCACGCGTGAGTCGAGCTGCGCCACGCCGTGGCTGGCGAAGGCCTTCTCCTGAAAGCGGCGCTTGCCCGGCGCCACTGGGGAGTCGGGCTGGAGCTTGAAATAGCTGGCATGCAAGCCCGGGCTGCCGTCGGGCGCCACGAAGGCGCTGGCGGGCACCGGGTCGCCGTCGGTGATCGACGGACCGAAAGGCACGAGGCTGACCTGCGCTCCAGTGAACTGCTGGCTCAGCCCTTCGAAGACCGTCTGCGTCGGCCCCGTCTGGCCTGACGAATAGTTGCCGCGCATCACGCGTCGCGCATCTGCCAGCGGGCCGACGACGGCGATGCGCGCCGACGCCTTCAGCGGCAGCACGCCGTCGTTCTTCAGCAGCACCAGGCTCTCTAGCGCGGCGCGAAGCGCCAGCGCGCGCTGATCGGGCGAATTGATCGCCTCGGCCTTCGGGAAGCTGCGCTCGCCCAGCCCCGGCAGATCGCCATTGCGCAGCCGCGCGGCAAACAGTCGCACCAGCGCGTTGTCGATGTCGGCCGCGCGGATGTAGCCGCGCGCCAGCGCCTGCTTGTAGCGCTCGCCCAGGCCCGGCGTGTGCGACAGCGTGGCGCCATTGCACTCGTTGTCCACGCCGGCCTTGAGGGCAGCGGCGACTCCGGCCGGGGCGTCGGGCGCGTACTTGTGGCGGGCATGGATGTCGACGACGGCATCGCAATCCGACACCACGTAGCCGTTGAACTTCCAGTCCTGGCGCAGCGTCTTCACCAGCAGGCTGTGGCTGGCGCAGGCCGGCTCACCGTTGACGCGGTTGTAGGCGCACATGATGGAGCCGGCCTGCGCGTCGACTATTGCCGCGCGGAAGGCGGGCAGGTAGGTGTCCTCCAGGTCCTGCGCCGACACCCACACGTCCACCGAATGCCGCGTGGACTCGGGGCCGCTGTGCACGGCGAAATGCTTGGGGCTGGCAATGACGTGCGGCAGCGCCGGGTCAGGCCCCTGCATGCCATGCACGAAGGCCTTGCCGAGCGTCGCGGTCAGGAAGGGGTCCTCGCCATAGGTTTCCTGGCCCCGCCCCCAGCGCGGATCGCGAAAGATGTTGATGTTGGGCGACCAGGTGTCCAGCGCGCCGCCGATCCTGTGCGGGTTGGGCTTGCCGCGCCCCAGTGCATAGACGGCCCGCACCTCGGTGCTGATGCTGGCCGCCACGTCCTGCATCAGCCGGTCGTTGAAGCTGGCGGCCAGGCCGATGGGCTGCGGGAAGTTCGTCGTCGCCCCGGGGCCGAAGGCGCCGTGCAGCGACTCCGTCCACCAGTTGTAGGCCGGGATGTTCAAGCGCGGGATGGCCGGCGCGCCGTTGAGCAACTGCTCCGTCTTCTCGTCGAGCGTCAGCTGGGCCACGATCTGGCGGGCCTGGGCGTCGGCATCCGTCCTCGGGCTGGCGACGCCCAGGCCGCTGAGGGCCAGGCCCCCGGCGAGGCAGGCGATGGAAAGGGTCTTCAACGGCGTCTCCATTTTTGTCGTTGCGCTAGATTGTGTGGTAGCGCAATCATTTGGACACCTGCTTTTCCCTGATTGACGCCATGGCGACCCCTGCGCAATCCACTCGCGTCCTCTATGAGAACGCGCTCAAGTCGGGAGCGATGAATTCGACAGTGTGATCGATACCAGAATCGATATCTGGAGGTCAGCCGTCACGCAGCGGCCGAGCGCCGTGCCAGGTGCATCGACAAGCCCACGGGCCCCATCGCCAGCTGCAGCAGCTCACGCGGCGCCTGGCCGTCGGGCGTATCCACCGCCGTGATGTCGAAGTGCCGCAGCAGCAGGACACAAGCCAGCTTGATCTCCATCAGCGCGAGGTAGCGCCCCGGGCAGATGCGCGGCCCGGCGCCGAAGGGCATGGACAGGCGCTTGGCTGCGCCGGCCTGCTTGGCATCCACCAGCCAGCGCGCGGGGTCAAAGGCGGCCGCGTTGGTCAGGTGGCGCTCGCTCGTGGCATCGCGCCGCATGACGGCCATGACGATCATGCCGGCCTGCACCTGCACATCGCCCACACGCGCGTCGCGCATGGCCTGCATGACGTTGATGGGCGCCACCGGGCGCAGCCGCATCGTCTCGTGCGCGCAGGCCTCGACGAAGTCCAGCGCGCCGAGCTGCTCCAGGGTCGGCAGCGCGGCCTCGCCACAAACGCGGTCCACCTCGGCCCGCGCCTGGGCCAGCACGTCGGGGTGCTGCCACAGCAGCCAGATCATCCAGGCCAGCGTGTTGGCCGTCGTGTCCTCGCCGGCCAGCAGCATGGTCAGCACATTGCCGGCCACCTGCTCGTCGTCGATGCCGCTGCCGGGTTCGTCGGCCGCCACCAGCATGCCTTCGAGCAAGTTGCCGGGCTCCTCGCGCAGCGCCGGGTTGGCCGCCATCCGTGCCCGTGCCTTGGCGACGAAGCCCTGCACCGCCACGTTCACCTCAGCCACGCTGTGCGTGAGTGCGCGGTCCTTGGCCGATGGCCACCAGCGCCACAGGGGCAGCGGCGCAAAGATGCGCTTGAACAGCATCGGGAAGATGCGGTTCAGGTGCTGCTGGATGACGTCCTCGTCGGACTGCAGCGTGTTGACGTCCTCGCCAAAGGCCAGGCCTGCCACCGCATCCACCGTGAAGCGCATCAGGTCGGCCTGCAGCTCGATGCGCCTGTCCTCTCGCGCGGCGACCTGCCAGCGGTCGACGAGGCGCTCGGCCACACGCAACAGGAAGGGGTAGTAGCGCTTCACATGCACCGGGTCCAGCCCAGCCATGACCATGCGCCGCTGGCGCTTCCAGGCCTCGCCGTTGGAGCCGAACAACCCGGCGTTCAGCCCCATCTCCCGGCCCACGTCCTCCAGCCGCTGCGTGCGCCTGAAGCCATCCGGCCGGTCGCGCAGCGCCGTGCTGATCAGCTCGTGGTCGCCGACGATGACGAGGCGGCGCTTGCCCAGCTTGAGCTTGAAGATCGGCCCGAACTCCTCGCACCAGGCCTCCACCTGCTGATGCACCCGCGTCGAATCGATCTGCAGCAAGTTGCCAAACACCGGCACGCCACGCGGACCGGGCAGGTCATCGAACTGGCGCAGCGCGCCAACGGGAGGGGCGGCGAGGGTGTCCATCGGGGCAGTTTAGGAGGTGGTATGACGAACCGCTCCGTTCAATTTGATGACGTCGCCGCTGGCGTCAACAGGGGGTCAGATTGGCGTCCAACCCGTTCTTCTTGCGCTCTCCTATGCCGTCCAGATACTGCTGAAACGACATCAGCCGGTAGCGGACCATCGGTGACGCCGGTGGTAGAGGCTTCACTGCCGGCTTCACGCCGTTCACCATGCCGGTGCCCACGCCCCAGTTGCCGTTCACGGCAACGGCCGACGCCTGTAGCCAGTCAGACCAGCGGTCGAACTCGATATGGGCTGGAGGGTCAAAGACGAAGTGCTCCGTGGTGTAGCGACCCGGTTGCGGCAGCGCCACCAGCACGGTCCGCAGCTCGCGCGGGTGAGCGGTGGAGAACTCGAACACAGGCTGGTCGGCGCTCGTACGCCCGGTCAGTCTCTGCGCACCGCCTGACACTGAACCCGGCTTGACAGTCTGGACGCCTATCGAGCTTCGATCGAACTCGGCGCGCAGGCAGACCTGGGCAATGACAAAGGTCGTTTCCGGCACGGCCCCGCCGGCCACCGGCCCATGCGGCAGCGGTGCCGCACACCCGGTCAAGGCCCCGATCACCAAAGCCCATGAGGCTCGAAGCATGGATTTCATGCCTGAAAGATCTTCCCCGGATTGAAGATGCCCAACGGATCCAGTGCCTGCTTCACCGCGCGCATCAACCCCACCGCTTCCTCGCCGGTCTCGTCCAGCAGGAAGCCCTGCTTGTGCAACCCAATCCCATGCTCGCCCGTACACGTGCCTTCGAGAGCAATCGCCCGCGCCACCATCTGCGCACTGAGCCGCTCGGCCGTCGCCAGCTCCTCGGGGTCGATCGGGTCCAGCAGATAGGCCATATGGAAGTTGCCGTCGCCGACATGGCCGACGATGAAGTAGGGCAGGCCGGCGGCCTCGACCTCGGCAATCGACGCGTTGATGTTCTCGGCCAGGCGCGAGATGGGCACGCAGGTGTCTGTCGTCACCGCGCGGCAGCCGGGGCGCATCTGCAGGCCTGACAGATAGGCGTGGTGGCGCGCCGTCCACAGCCGCGTGCGCGTCTCGGGCGTCGTCGCCCACTCGAAGGCCTCGCCGCCATGGTCGGCCGCCACGTCTTGCACCACCGCCGCCTGCTCGGCCACGCCCGCCTCGCTGCCATGGAACTCCATCAACAGCATGGGCGCTTCCTTCAGGCCCAGCTTGTCGTGTGCGTTGACCGCCTTGATCGCATTCGCGTCCAGCAGCTCGCAGCGGGCGATGGGCACGCCGATCTGGATGATCTGCATGGCCGTGCGCACGGCGGCGTCGATGCTGGGAAAGAAGCAGACCGCCGCCGACACGGCCTCGGGCAGCGGGTGGACCTTGACGGTCAGCTCGGTGATGACGCCCAGCGTGCCTTCGCTGCCGATGACCAGGCGCGTCAGGTCGTAGCCGGCGCTGCTCTTCCTGGCACGCGAACCGCAGCGCACCACCTCGCCGCTGGCCGACACAAAGCGCAGTGCCAGCACGTTCTCGCGCATCGTGCCGTAGCGCACCGCGTTCGTGCCGCTGGCGCGCGTGGCGGCCATGCCGCCGAGGCTCGCGTCCGCGCCGGGGTCGATGGGAAAGAACAGGCCCTCGTGCTTGAGCGCCTCGTTGAGTGCCTTGCGCGTGACGCCGGGCTGCACGGTGACCGTCAGGTCCTCGGCATCCACGCGCAGGATCTTGTTCATGCGCGACACGTCCAGGCTGATGCCGCCGTGCACGGCCAGCAGATGGCCTTCGAGCGACGAGCCCGCACCGTAGGGGATGACGGGCACACGATGCTCGGCACACAGCGCCACCACGCGCGCGACTTCGACTTCGCTTTCCGCAAAGACGACGGCCTGGGGCGGCGGTACGTCGAAGACCGACTCGTCGCGGCCATGCTGCTCACGCACGGCCAGGGCGATCGAGCAGCGCTCGGCGAAGTCGGCACGCAGGCTGTCCAGCAGCGCGGCCGGGAGTGGGGCGGGCGAGAAGGATTCGGGCGCGTTCATGGCCAACTCCAGGGGGTCAGACAAGGATTGTGTTGCAGTGCCCCTCGCATGGTGACAGCATGGGGCACACAGCGAACCCCCGGGAGACCTGCATGGACCCGACCCTGACCTGGCTGCTGCTCGTCGCGGCCGTTGCCCTCATCGCTTTCGGCGCGGTGCGCTTCGATCTGCTGGCCGCGCGCTGGCACGAGGTCTTCGGTCACCCGCCACCGCCCCATGACGCCCCGCCCGCGCCGCGCTGGACGTCGGCCCAGGGTTTCAAGCCGCATGACGCGCCGGTGCACAAACCGGCCTTCCACCGTAGCGGCCGCCGACACTGAATCGGCGCCGCAGCAGGGCCTTGCCAACGAGGAGAACGCCATGAGCCCGACGACCACTCTGACGATCAGCCGCAAGCTGATGCTGCTGACCCTGCTGGTGCTGGTGGCCATCAGCATCCCTTCGGCCTTCCAGGTGCGCCAGGCGCGTCAATTGGCTCAGGCGGCGCAGGGCGAACTCGAAGGCCTGGCACCCGCGCGGCTGCTCGTGCGGCTGGCCCAGCTGACCCAGCAGCACCGCGGCCTGTCGGCTGCCGTATTGGGCGGCAACGACTCGGTGCAGCCGGCGCGCTCGGCCAAGAACGCCGAGGTGGCCAAGCAGGTTGCCGCCGTCGACACCATGCTGAAGGGCGATGGCGCGAACGACGCGATGCGCCAGACCTGGCAGGACGCGCGCACGCGCTGGGACAGCCTGTCCAGCCAGGTGGGCGCCAAGGGACTGAAGGCGGCCGAGAGCAGCACCCTGCACGCCCAGCTCATCGCCGTCTATTTCAAACTGCTGGACCAGCTCGTCGACCAGTCCGGCCTCATCCTCGACCCCGAGGCCGACACCTATTTCCTGATCAGCGCGACGCTGGTGCGGCTGCCCATCGCCACCGAGGCCCTGGGCCAGGCGCGAGCGCGTGGCGCCGGCTTTCTGGCGGAAGGCAAGATCGGCCCCGAAGGCCGCACGTTGCTGGCCGGCCTCGTGCAGCAGGCCGCCGACCAGCATGCCGGCATGGGCACGGCATTCGACAAGAGTTTCGCCGTCAATGCCGACCTCAAGAGCCGGCTGGGCAGCAAGATCGCCGCACTGGACGAACAGGTGCGCGGCTCGCTGAAGCTGACCCGCGACGAGCTGATCGCCAAGGAGGAGCTGGCCTACGCGGCGCCCGACTACATCGCCAGCTACACCCGCACCATCGACGCGATGTATGTCGTCGCCGAGGAGGCGATGGATGCGCTGGACGGCATGCTCGGCGCGCGCGTGTCCAGCCTGCGCACCAGCAGCTGGGTCGTCTTCGGCCTGCTGGCCTTCATGCTGGGCGCCGTCTTCCTGCTCGCGCGCGGCATCTCGCGCAGCATCACCGTGCCGCTCCAGCATGCCGCCGGCCTGGCCCAGCAGATCGCCGAACGCGACCTCAGCGGCGACGTCATCGTCAGCGCGCGCGACGAGATCGGCCAGCTGACGATGGCGCTGCTGGCCATGCGCGACAGCCTGTGCGGCGTCATCGGCGAGGTGCGCAGCAATGCCGGCGAGGTGGCGCAAGCCTCGCAGGAACTGGCCTCGGGCAACCGCGACCTGTCACAGCGCACCGAGCAGCAGGCCTCCGCCTTGGAGCAGACCGCCAGCTCCATGGAGCAGCTGACCGCCACCGTGCGCAGCAATGCCGATCAGGCCGGCGACGCCAGCAGCCTGGCCCAGCGCGCCTGCACGGTCGCCATCTCGGGTGGCGCGGCCGTCGACCAGGTCGTCAGCACCATGGGCGCCATCGAGGCCAGCAGCCGGCGCATCGAGGAAATCATCGCCGTCATCGACGGCATTGCCTTCCAGACCAACATCCTGGCGTTGAACGCCGCCGTGGAGGCCGCGCGGGCCGGCGAGCAGGGCCGCGGCTTTGCCGTCGTCGCGTCGGAAGTGCGCGCGCTGGCTGGCCGCTCGGCCGAGGCTGCCAAGCAGATCAAGGTCCTCATCTCCACCAGCGTCGGCCAGGTCGAGGACGGCGCCCGCCTCGTGAAGGGCGCCGGCGCAACGATGCGCGAAACCGTCGACGCCATCCGCTCTCTGGCCGAGCTCGTCACCAGCATCAGCCGCGCGTCCAGCGAGCAGAGCACCGGCATCGGCCAGATCAGCGAGGCCGTCTCGCACATGGACCAGCTGACGCAGCAGAACGCCGCCCTCGTCGAGGAAACCGCCGCGGCCGGCATGAGCCTGCAGCAGCAGGCCGAGAAGTTGTCGGGCCTGGTCAACACCTTCCGCATGCCGGTCGCCCAGCGCTGAGGGGCGGGCTCAGTCTGGGTTGACCCGCCAGGCCGCCGCGCCCAGCAGCACCACCTGCAGCTGCTGCACGAAGTTGTCCATCATTTCGGCCTCCAGCAGCGGCTGCTGGGGCGGCAGGTCGAGCATCTCGGGCGCGGCCGCCAGCATGGTGTTGACGATCAGCCCGCACACCATCTGCAGCGTGGCGGTGGGCATGTCGGGGTAGGCGCCGATGGCGCGGAAGTCCTGCGCCATCTCGTTGGTGAAGTGGCGCACCTCGTTGCGGATGGCCAGGCGCAGGATGCGGCTGCCGCCACCGCGCTCGCTGCTGATGAACAGGAACAGCAGCCGGTGCTGCTGCACATAGCTGCAATAGACCTCGACCGACACGCGCACGCGGTCGGCCGGCGCCGCGCCGCCCTGGCGCGCCTCGCGCAGCAGCCGGCGCAGGCTGATGCCCACCTCCTCCACCAACGCCAGGCCCAGCTCGTCGGTATTGCGAAAGTGCCGGTAGAAGCCGTTGGGCACCATGCCCGCCTCGCGGGCGATCTCGCGGATGCCCAGGCTGGTGAAGCTGCGCCCCTCGCCCATCAGCGCCAGCGCGGCCTGGGTGAGGCTGGCGCGGGTCAGGTCCTTGCGCTCGGCGCGAGAGAGTTTGTCGGCGGCGGTGTCGGACATGGCGGCTGGTCTGTGAACACTCGTATCGTAGCTTCACCCCGTCCGTCTGCCTATTTATGCACGGCTGCGGCGTACCTCCCGGGTTGAGTGTCTTGTCTGTTTGTGTACGAACGTACACAATGCAGGCATGCAAACGCTCCGCCCCACCCGCCTCGAAACCCTGACCCGCCCGCTGCGCGCGGCGCTGCAGCACCCCTGGGTGGCGGCCATCGTGCGCGAGAGCGCGGTCGAGGACAGCCTGCAGGCCCTGCACCCGCTGCTGTCCCTGCATCAGGTGAAGGCCCGGGTGGTCAAGTGCATCGCCGAGACGGCCGACACCCGCACGCTGGTGCTGCGCCCCAACGCGATGTGGCGTGGTGCCCGCGCCGGGCAGTTCGTGTCGCTGACGGTGGAGATCAACGGTCGCCGGCACGAGCGCATGTACTCGCTGACGTCGCGCCCGGGCTCGCGCCTGCTGGCGATCACGGTCAAGCGACAGGGGCGGGTGTCCACGCATCTGCATGAGAGCGTGCGCGTGGGCGATGTGCTGACGCTCGGCCCCGCGATGGGCGATTTCGTGCTGCCGGCCGTGCTGCCGGACAAGATCCTGCTGCTCAGCGCCGGCAGCGGCATCACGCCGGTGATGGCCCTGCTGCGCGAGCTGCAGGCGCGCGGCGCGGCCGACCGTGTGGTCTTTGTGCACAGCTGCCGCAGCCCGGTCGAACAGATCTTTGCCGCCGAGCTGGCAGCCATGCCGGGGCTGCGCCTGATTCAACACTTCACCACCAGCGTCGGCCATCTCACGCCAGCCGATTTGCAGGCGCAGGTGCCCGACCTGGCCGAGCGCGCCACCTGGGTGTGCGGCCCCGCCGGGCTGATGGATGCGATACACGCGCACTGGCAGGCGCACGGCACCACCGCGCCGCTGCACAGCGAACGCTTTGCCGCCGCGCCGCTGGCGGCCGAGGCCCTCAGCGCCCCGGTGCGCGTGCAGCTGCTGCGCAGCGCCACTGGCTTCGCGTCGCTGGGCGCCGCGCCGCTGCTGAACCAGGCCGAGGCCGCCGGCCTGGCGCCCAAGCATGGCTGCCGCATCGGCATCTGCCGCTCCTGCCAATGCGTCAAGCGCAGCGGCACGGTGCAGCACCTGCACACGGGCGAGCTGTCCAGCGCACCCAACGAATTGATCCGGCTGTGCGTCAGCGCCGCCCGCTCCGACCTCGAACTGGACCTTTGATCATGCACACCTTGACCCGATCCCAAGTCGATGAATTCCAGGCCGAGCTCGACGCCATCCGCGCCGCCGTCATGAACTCGCTCGGCCAGGCCGACGTCGATCACATCCGCAAGATGATCGCGCTGTGCCGCGCCAGCGAGGTGGGCGGCCGTGCGCTGCTGCATTTCGGCGTCGGGCCCTTGAGCTGGATCGCCGGCGTGCTGGCGCTGGCCCACGCCAAGATCCTCGACAACATGGAGATCGGCCACAACGTCATGCACGGCCAGTACGACTGGACCGGCGACCCGGCACTGAACTCCCAGACCTTCGAGTGGGACATCGCCTGTGACGGCGAGGCCTGGCGCCATTCGCACAACGTCACCCACCACACCTACACCAACATCCTCGGCAAGGACCGTGACCTGGGCTACTCGCTGCTGCGCATGACGCCCGAGCAGAAGTGGAAGCCGCGCCACTGGCTGCAGCCGCTGGCCAACCTGATGCTGGCCCTGGGCTTCCAGTACGGCGTCGGCTCGCATGACCTGGAGCTGGGCCGCTACAAGCATGGCGCCGTCCCCAAGCCCGTGTTCAAGGAGCGCCTGAACCGCTTCCTCGGCAAGGTGGGCAAGCAGTGGTTCAAGGACTATCTGCTGTTCCCGGCGCTGGCGTTGTGGAGCGCGCCGCGCGTGCTGGCCGGCAACTTCGCGGCCAACCTGATCCGCAACCTGTGGACCTATGTGGTGATCTTCTGCGGCCACTTCACCGAGCATGTGGCCATCTACCGGCAGGAGGACTGCCTGAACGAGACCCGTGGCGACTGGTATCTGCGCCAACTGGCCGGCTCCAGCAACCTCACCGGCGGGCGCTGGTTCCACATCCTCACCGGCCACCTGAGCCACCAGATCGAGCACCACCTCTTCCCCGACATGCCCGCGCACCGCTACGTCGAGATCGCGCCGCAGGTGCAGGCGCTGTGCCGCCAATACGGCCTGCGCTACAACACCGGCAGCCTGTTCAAGCAGTACCTCACCGTGATGAAGCGCATCCTGGTCAACACCTTGCCACCCAAAGCGGCCGTGGCCTGAAGATTCAGGCAGGATGCAGGTCCGATCACCGACCTGCACCGCCATCATGGGCAACCGACTTTCACAGATCGCCACCCGCACCGGCGACGACGGCACCACCGGCCTGTCCGACGGCAGCCGCGTACCCAAGACCCATCTGCGCGTGCAGGCCATGGGCGATGTCGACGAGCTGAACTCCAACCTCGGCCTGCTGCTGGCCGAGCCCCTGCCCGACGACGTCCGCGACCTCATCGTCACCATCCAGCACGAGCTTTTCAACCTGGGCGGCGAGCTGTCCTGGCCGGGCGGCGAGCTGCTGAAGGACGCCGCCGTGCTGCGTCTGGACGAGGCGCTGGAGCACTACAACGAGCATCTGCCGCGGCTCAAGGAATTCATCCTGCCGGCCGGCACGCGCAGCGCCGCGATTGCCCATGTTTGCCGCACGATTACCCGCCGTGCCGAGCGCGCCGTCATTCAGGTAGCCACCGCCGAGCCCGTGCGCGCCGCGCCGCGCCAGTACCTGAACCGCCTGTCCGACCTGCTCTTCGTGCTGTCCCGCGTGCTGAATCGCGCCAATCTCGACGGGCTGGGGGGCGACGATGTCTACTGGCAGAGCGAGCGCATGAAGCGACTGGACGCGGCCGACAACTGAAGCCCAGGGGCCCATATGCAAATCACCGGTCAATGCCACTGCGGCGCCTTCCGTTTCTCGGCGACTGCCGATCCCGCCAAGGTCTTTGCCTGCCACTGCGCGGACTGCCAGATCATCTCCGGCGGCCCGTTCCGCGCGGTGATCGCCGTTCCGGCGGATCAGGTCGAACTGGTGGGCACACCCAAGCAGTATGTGAAGGTCGCAGCCAGCGGCAACCGCCGTGCACAGGCCTTCTGCGGGGATTGCGGCACCCAGCTCTTCGCCACGGAAGCCGACGTACCCAAGACGCTGAACATCCGCCTGGGATGCGTGAACGAACGTGCCCAGCTCAAGCCCGTGGTGCAGGTCTGGAAAGACTCGGCCATGCCCTGGCTGCCTGAGTTGGACAGCACCCCGGCTCACATGCGCGGCCGCGACAGCCCGCTAGCCTAGCGCTTGCGCCGGCCCCAGACCTTGTAGGCCAGCCAGGCCCAGCGCAGCCCGCGCCAGAGCTTGCCGCGGCGGTCGGGCCCCGCGCCGGCAAAAAGGGCCGCACCGCCGCCGGCCGCGGCGAGCACGATGGGGTTGGACAGCAGATCGCGCCAGGCCAGGATGCGCCGCACCCAGCCGTCGGCGCGCTGGCCGACATCGTCCACCGACAACGCAGCCTGGCCGCGCATCAACTCGGAGGCCAGCAGCAGATTGGCCTTGCGCTCGCTGCGCAGAGCCGGGTCGGCCGGGATCCTGGGGATCATGGCCCTGGCCGGCGCAGCGCTTCGGCGTCAGCGCGCAACTCACCGATGCTGGACTGGAACAGGCTAGCCGGCTGATCGATCAGCTTCTTTACCTTGAGCACGGCGACGACGGCCGCAACGATCAGAACGACCGTACCGCCGCCCAGGGCCAGCAGCCGGTGATCGTCCCAGAAGGCGACCGTGATCAACACCAGCCCCATCAGCAGGCCAAAGCCCGCCAGCAACGCGGCCAGCACCGCCCAAAGCAGCAGGCTGGCGATACGCTCCTTCTCCTCCTGGGCCTCGATGGCAAACAGCTCAAGCCGAATGCGGCTGAGCGTCAGCAACGACACCCCGAGCCGCCGCAGCGGCGCGGAGACGGGTTCCTTGGCGTCGCTCAAGCGGGGCTCAGCGGCGGCCGATCAACACGCCAATCGCAAGGCCCACGGCTGCCGCGGCACCGATGGCCTGCCAGGGGTTGGCATGCACATAGTCGTCGGTGGCGACGGCGGCATCCTTGGCGCGCTGGAGGGCTTCATGCTGGGCGTCCAGCAGCTTGTCCTTGGCACCGGACAGCCGGTCCTGGATGCGGGCGCGCAAGGCCTTCACCTCGCCGTCCGCCTTGTTGGTCGTGGCCGTCATCAGCGCGTCGATGTCTTCCATCACCGCACGGAAGTCCGAGGCCAATTTTTCCTTCGCCTGGCTGGTATCACTCATCGCTGGCTCCTTGATCGGGGGATCAAACACGCTTGCAGCCTAACGCGATTGGACATGGCCTGACATGCCCCACCACGATTGAAGCGGGCTTGTCCTACAAGGCCGCGGCCGCTTGCCGCAAGCGCTGCGCATAGGCCTCGCGCAAGGCGGCCGGCGCCAGCACCTCCACCTGGCCGGCATGGCGCAGCAGGTCCATCAGCAACTCGGTGTCATCGACATAGGGCAGGCGCAGCCGCCAGCGGCCGTCGGGCAGGAATTCGCTCTGCTGGGCCGGGTGCCATTCCTCGCGCGACACCCAGGCCGCCGTGCCGGCGCTGAAGACCAGCTCGGCCTCGCGCGGCGTGCCACCGGCGAAGATGCCGTAGCCCTGGTCGAGTTCGGCTTCCAGCTCAGCCAGGGGCACAGGCCGGGCGTCGGCGTCCAGCAGCGTCGCCGCCTCGATGCCGTCCAGGGCAAAGCGGCGATAGGCGTCGCTGGCATGGCACCAGGCATCCAGATACCAGGCGTGGCGATGATGCACGAGGCGCTGGGGCGAGACCTCGCGTTCGCTGCCCGCCCCATCGCGTTTCTTGCGGTAGCGGATGGCCAGGCGCTTGCGCTTGACGACGGCGCTGCCCACGGTCTCGAAGCTGTCGCTGGCCATGCGCCGGCGTGCCGTGCCAATCAGCCTGACGCGCCGCCGCAGCTCATCGGCCTCGGCCGCATCCACGCCCAGCATGCCGGTGATCTTGTCGAACATGGGCTGCAGGTGGCGGCCCACGACACCCTGCTCATCCAGGCCGGCCAGCATCTGCTGCATGGTCAGGAGGGCGTGCAGTTCGGCCTCGTTGAACCAGACCCCCGGCAGCTCATGCTTGCCGCCACGCCACTGCTGGCCGAAACGGTAGCCGTTCTCGGCAGCGTCGTACTCGATGGGCGCGTCCAGCCGCTCCCGCAGGTAGGCCAGGTCGCGCTTGAGCGTGGCTGGCGACACCTCCAGCGCCGCTATCAACTCGGCAAAGGACACGCAGCCGCGGGAGCGGATCAGCTGCTCGATCTTGTAAAAGCGTTCGGTGCGGTCCATTCGGGTTTTCTCAGTGCCCCGACCGCTGGCATCTCTGCACACTCGGCGGGCTTGAATCGGCCAACAAATCAATAGCCTGCTTCACGGATGCCAAACATCCGGGAGCAGGCAGGGAGAGTGACATGAATCCGTCGACATCATTCTTGCGTCAAATCTGCGCGGGACTTTTCTGGGCAGCCCTTGGCGCCGAGTGCATGGCTGCAGCGCCGACCTATTCGGTCACACCGCTGGCCGTGCAATCGCTATATCCCACCAGCTATGCCAAGGACCTCAACAACGCCGGCCAGGTGACTGGGCTGGCCTATCTGCCCAATGCCAATGGCGCGACGTATAGCTTCCTGTACGGCAGCGGTAACACGGTAAACATCGGCGGCCTGGGCGGGACCAATCCGCTGGGCAATGGATACAGCCCCACCGACGCCCAAGCCATCAACGACGTCGGCCAGGTGGTGGGCGGGTCCTATTCCAGCAGCTATCCCGACATCCGTGCCTTCCTCTACAGCAACGGGCAGATGACCGACCTGGGCACGCTGGGCGGAAGCTTCAGCCAAGCCTACGGCGTCAACAACGCGGGTGAGGTCGTAGGAATGTCGGTCACCGCCGGCAACAAGAACTCCGCGACCTTCCTCTACAGCGGCGGGCAGATGATCAATCTGGCCACCCTGGGCGCCAGCTTCACCGACGTCACGGCCATCAACAACCACAGCCAGATCCTCGGCACTGCCGGCGGCCATGCGGCCATCTTCAGCCAGGGCGCAATGACGGACCTCGGCACCTTGGGGTCGGCCCTCAGCATTCCGGCGGCCATCAACGATGGGGGTCAGGCCACCGGATATTCCTACACCGCGGACAGCTTCACTCGCGCCTTCCGGTACAGCGGCGGGCAGATGATCGATCTGGGCACCCTGGGCGGCTCCTACAGCCAGGGCAAAGACATCAACGCCGCGGGCGACGTCGTTGGCATTTCCAACAACGGCATCGACGGCTTCGGTCATGGCTTCCTCTACACGGGCGGCACCATGTACGACCTGAACAACCTGGTCGGCTCGTCCGACTGGCTGATCGGCGAGGCCCAGCGGATCAACGACAACGGAACCATTCTTGCGTCCGGCTGCCATCAGCAGCAGGGCTGCATGTCCTTGCTCCTCAGCGTGACCAGCGTGCCCGAACCGGGCTCAATGGCCCTGACCCTTGCGGGGGTCGCCGTGGTGGGCGCCAAGCTGCGCCGGCGCCGCGGCTGAATTTCCGTCGGCCTTCCGAAGGGCACCTTACGGTGCCTTTTTTATGCGCATCTGATTTTTTTCACAGGGTAGATCACCTATTGAGCTACCTGGCTCACAAACTGATATCCAAGGCCCGCGACTCTCAGGCGTGCCTCTCAATCAGGAGTCAGTCATGCAAGCCGTCATCAACGCCCAGATCACCCCCCGCCTCCAGAGCAGCCCGCTGGTCCAGTTCGACCTGGACATGGACGACACCTCTGCTCTGGTCAGCGCCCACGAGCGCACCGGCCTGGCCCTGGGCCGCGACTACGCCCTGCATGGCATCACGCCGCCCATCGCCCATCTCTACCCGCAGTCGCCACTGCAGCGCGGCTGGCTGGCCTCACGTGGCCGCCCGGTGCGCACGCCGGCCAGCCCGCAGGTCGAGCGCTGGCTGGCCCTGCGCACCCACGCCTGGGCACGCGGCCGCAGCTTCGAGGACATCCAGCTCACGCCGCACCATCTCGCCCAGCTGGAAACCCAGCACTGCCCCATCATCCGGGAGTTGCTGGACGGCGAGAGCACCAGCATCGACCGCGTCCGCGACGACGCTGGTTATGCGGCCGGCAACCTGGCCGTCATGAGTCGCCGCGCCAACCGGGCCAAGGGGCATCGCAATCACCAAGCGCTGGCGGACATGGCCGCCAGCTGCGCCGCCGGCCCCATCACGCGCATTGGCGGCCTGGCCGAGGCCGAGTGGCAGCGCCTGGCTGTGCTGGCCAGCTTTGTCACACCGCTGAGCCACGAGCAAGCCGCGCTGATTCCGCTGCACGTGCTGCCGCCCAATCGCCTGCGTCTGTTCAACCCCATCCAGGCCCTGCAGGCCCTGGTCACACGCCAGCTCGCCACGCCCGGCTGGAGCGCCCGCCTGAGCCGCCTCGAGGCACTGCTTCCCACCGACACGCTGCGCACCGACTTCAACCGCTTCCTGCTCGCCCTGGCCCCTCGCGTGCTGGCCGCCACCGAGCTGCAAGAGCCGCATCAGATCCGCTGGGCACTTGAAGATGCCTGGACCCTGCCCCTGGTGCAAAAGCGCTGGGCTCGTTTCGCCCTGCAGCTGACCGCCGAACAGGCAGAAAACCTCGTCGAACGTGCGGCCGCCAAGAAGCTCAGCCCCGTGCACATCCAGCGCCACGACGACGCCACCGATGGCTGGGCCCTGGCCACGGGCGGTTACGCGGCTTGAAATAGGACCCCTCGTCCAGTCTCGCCCTGCTGAACGCGGGCGCGCCTGACCGGTCCCCCGAGGGGACGGCGACGCTTGCGGCGTTGAGCCGCAAGCACTTCGCCAGCGCGGGCCGGCTAGGGAGCGGCCCGGCGCTCGGCCCGGAACACCCAGATACCTTGACGACAGCACCAAGGAAAAGACAAAGCGCCCCGCAGGGCGCTTTGCTCACGGTGCGATGGCCTCAGACGAGGGAGCGATGCAGTCGGATCTCTTCGACACGCGCACCGCCGACTTCGGAGGTGCGGGCGCTGCCGAGTTCACGCTTGAAGCCGGCCAGTTCGAAGAAGCGCAGGGCGCGCTCGTTGCGCAGATAGCACCACAGCGTGGCCTTGGTGCAGCCTTCTTCCTGCAGGCCGTCGCGCGTGGCATCCCACAGCGCCAGGCCGACACCCTTGTCCCAGTGCACCGGGTCGGCGAACATGGCCCAGACCTCGCCGGTCGTGGCGGGCGTGCCCTTGTCGCGGGAGCGATCGAAGCCGGCGAAACCCATGATCTTGTTGTCCAGATGGGCAACGATGACCTGCGGCTCGCAGAGGTCGATGGCCTCACGCCAGAAGGCTTGGCGCTTTTGCACCGACATCGCATCCAGCGCGGCGGCGGGCAGGAGGGCCTTGTAGGCGTCCTGGCTGGCAGCGACATGGATCTCGGCGATGGCCTTGGCATCGCGCAGGGTGGCGGGGCGAACCTGGATCACGGACATGGAACTCTTGGCAATAGCACGGGACGAAAGGGCGCGATTGTCCTAGCCCGATGATGAGCTGCAGGGTCTTGACAGAATTTTTTATCCGCTCAAGCAGCCAACGAATTGGCGCGACAGGCCTTCACATGGTCGACCAGGCCGCGCCTGAGCCAGCGCAACGGCGTGCGCTGCAACTCCAGCATCAGTGCGTGATCCACGGCGGCGTCGCCCAGGTCCAACGCAAAGCGTCGCGCGACCTCGTTCTGAACCTTCAGTAACAACTCCGCCGTCACGCGAGCATCGGCCATCGCCCGGTGGGCACGGCCGTCGAAGCGGATGCCGTGGAACTGCGTGATCGCACCCAGGCCGTGGCTCTTGGCCTCGGGCCAGAGCCGGCGCGACAACAGCACGGTGCAGGCGAACTCGTGGGCCGGGTCGCGCGCCACGCCGGCGCGCTCCATCTCGGCATGCCAGAAGCCCCGGTCGAAAGAAGCGTTATGCGCGACGAGCGGGCAGCCCTGGGTGAAACGGGCCAGCTCGCGCATGACCGTGGCCGAGTCCGGTGCGTTGGCCAGCATCTCGTTGCTGATGCCGGTCAGGGACTGAATAAAGGGCGGCACCCTGGCGCCGCTGTTCATCAGGCTGCTCCAGGCGTCGACCACCATGCCGCCACGCACGAGCACGGCAGCGATCTCGGTGGCACGGCCGCCGCTGGTAGGCCCGAGGCCGGTCGTTTCGAGGTCGACGACGGCGATGGTTTCAGTCATCTTCGTCAAGACTTCTTCAGTGGATGCCTGGGCGGGTGTTTCAGGGCATTCATTGCCAGCTTGCGCTCGACGGCGGCATCCAGGTCCACGCCGCCATGGTCGGCAATCTGTACGAGATACAGCAGCACGTCCGACAGCTCTTCGCCGAGATGGCGGCGCTGGTCGTCGCTCAGGCTCTGGGATTGCTCGGGAGTCAGCCACTGGAAGATTTCCAGCAGCTCGGCGGCCTCCACCGTCATGGCCATCGCGAGGTTCTTTGGCGTCTGGTAGGGCTGCCAGTCGCGGTCGCTGGCGAACTGGCGCAGACGCTGCTGCAGGGTCGGAATGTCCATCAGGGGAGCACGTGTGAGGGTCGTTGCATCGCCGAAAGTGTCCCGTGTATTCATAAACAGTATTCAAGATTTCAAAGGTAGTGGTCGTAGTAGTGCGCCGCCTGCGCTGTGGACAAGCGCAAAAAGTCCTTGCGGCACAAGCGCTTGGTAGCCGCACAAGCCTGTGCGCCGTAGCCTGATGGAATGACCCGCGATTGGGTACAACTTTGCTGAAAGCCGTTGGCCTGTGGATATCTGCCCAGTTGTGCCAGAACCATCCACAGACTTGCCCAAGGCGGTACAGCCGCTGAGGAGCGAGACGCTTGTGCAGGCCTTCCCCAAGCCGTCGGCGTTGTTTCTTTACGCGGAATGAGGGGAAAAACGAACGACCGTTCTAAAAAGCTGCGGCTAGAGTTGCGCTCCCGAATTGAATGCACTGCGATGTTGCGGTGTCGCCTAGGAGACAACAATGAAACCCTTCCTCACCCGGATCGCCGCCGCCTCGGTGGCGCTGTTGGGCAGCTTGCTGGTGGCGGGCTGCGGTGGTGGTGGTGCGACGGCGGATACGACGCCCAAGTTTGCCCCCAGCAGCGTGGTGTCCTTCGGGGATAGCTTGAGCGACCAGGGCACCTACAAGGTCGGTACTGTTGCCGCCCTGGGCGGTGGCCAGTACACCGTCAATGGCGTTGGCCCGCATTGGGTGGAACGCATTGCCACGCTTTACGGCCTGCCCAAGCCCTGCCCGGCCCAGCAAGGCCTGGATGGGCTCGCTTCCCAGGGGTTCAGCGTGCCCGTCAAGAACAACGCGGGTTGTTTCGCCTACGGTCAGGGTGGCGCGCGAGTGACCAACCCGGTCGGCCCGGGCAACAAGCTGCTGGGTGGTTCCAACGCCGTGCTGGGCCAGCTCACGGTGCCCGTCGTCACGCAGATGCAGAACCACCTGACGGCAGTCGGTGGCAGCTTCAAGGGCACCGAGCTCGTCTTCGTCTATGCCGGTGGCAATGATGTGTTCATCAACCTGGCCACCGTGCAGGCCACCATCGCCGCTGGCGGTGACCCGACGGCCGCTGCCACCAAGGGCGTGACCGAGATGGGCAAGGCCGGTGCGGAACTGGCCGGCTACGTCAAGGCGCTGGTGGTGGGCAAGGGTGCCAAGAACGTCGTGGTCATCAACCTGCCCGACGTGAGCCTGACACCTTTCGCCAAGAGCCTGCCCGCAGCCACGCAGGGCCTGATCCTGCAGATGGTCAATACCTTCAACGACCAACTCAAGACCGGCCTGGCCGGCGCTGACGTGGGTTGGGTTGATGCCGCCCAAGGGGTGCGTGACCAGATTGCCGATCCTGCGAAGTTCAGCCTGAGCAATGTCACCACGCCGGCCTGTGATCTGAGCGCGGCCAAGAACCCCTTGGGTTCGTCGCTGGTCTGCAGCGCCAACAACGTCATCAGCGGTGACGTCAGTCACTACCTGTTCGCTGACTCCGTCCACCCCACCCCGTTTGGGAATCAATTGCTGTCGCAGGTGGTGTCCCTGGAACTGGCTCGCAAAGGCTGGCTCTGAGTCCGCGTGACCCTTCAGGAGAACTTCATGAACATCAAATCCCTGCTCGCAGTCACCCTGCTCTCCGCCACCAGCCTCGTTCACGCGCAATCGGCCGGCAGCATCGTCGTCTATGGCGGTGCCGCACAGATCAACCCGCATGTCGACAGCGGTGACCTGACCGCGCCCAGCCTGGCGGGCACCAAGGTCGACGTGAAGAAGGCCAGCTCCTTCGTCGGCGGCGTGACTTACTACTGGACCGACAACATCAGCATCGATCTGCCGATCGCGCTGCCGTTCAAGCACGACGTCGTTGGTGCTGGCGCCATCGAAGGTTCGGGCAAGCTCGGCACGGTCAAGTCCCTGCCGATGACGCTGCTGGCCCAGTACCGCTTCGGCGACGCCAACAGCAGCTTCCGTCCCTTTGTCGGCGCGGGCGTCACCTATGGCTACTTCTTCAAGCCACGCGCCACGGCCGCACTGTCCGGCCTCACCGGTGGCTCGCCCGCCAGCCCGACGACGCTGTCCATGAAGAGCCGCTTCGGCACGACCATGGAACTCGGTGGTGCCTTCAACATCACCAAGGACTGGTCCGCCAGTCTGGCAGTCACCAAGACCTTTATCAAGACGACCGGCAGCCTGTCTACTGGCCAGACCATCGAGACGACGCTGGACCCGGTGTCCGTCAAGTTCGGGATTGGTTATCGCTTCTGATCCGGCTTCCAGGCCGATCACCAAGAGGGAGCCTGCGGGCTCCCTTTTCTTTGGGCCTCTCGTGAAGCCGTCACGGCCGCCGAGGGCAATGAGCGAAGTTCAAGTCACAACTGGTGACATTCATCGGCATAGTGCCCCCGCTGATCGCAAGCCGCGAAGAGCACCAAATCCAAACAACTTTCGGGAGGGAAATCATCATGAGGATCCACACACTGCTGATCATTGCCGCTGCTGCATCCTTGGGCGGCTGTGCCATCCATCAGACCGTGCAGCCGGTCGAGCGGCTGGAGGCCAAGCAGATCTGCATCGTCCATAACGGCGACGTCAGGGAAGGGGTTTTCGAGAGCTACAGGAAGGCGCTCGAGGCCAAGGGCTATGCGGTCCGCAAGCTGCCGGCTGGCGCCTCGCTGATCGAATGCCCGATCACGTCGACCTACACGGCCAACTGGCGCTGGGACCTTGCCCTGTACATGGCCTACGCGGAGATCAAGGTCTACAACAACGGTAAGCCGGTCGGTGAAGCCAAGTACGACTCGACGCGCGGCGGTGGCAACATGGGCAAGTTCATCGACGCCGACAAGAAGATTACCGAACTGGTCAATCAACTGTTCCCGGGTGGCGCCGGCGCCTGAGCAGGCGGCCGGACTCATAGCGCAGAAGGGAGCCTGCGGGCTCCCTTTGTCGTTCTGGCATGTCAGGTTTGTCGATCATGGTCGACTCATGCCCCATGAAGCTGACTGCCCTGCTCCTCGCCATGGCCACGCCTCTCGCCGGCGCCCAAAGCTGTCCTGCTACAACCGTGCAAAGCGGCGCGACGGTGCCGCGCATCGTCGAGCTCTACACATCCGAAGGCTGCTCCTCCTGCCCGCCGGCGGACCGCTGGCTGAGCGGCCTCAAGGGCCAGCCCGGCGTCATCGCGGCAGCCTTTCATGTTGACTACTGGAACGGCCTGGGCTGGCCGGATCGGTTTTCCAGCCCGGCCTTCACCGAGCGCCAGAAACAAGGCGTGGGCGTTAATGGCTCACGCTATGCGTACACACCGCAAATCGTCATCAATGGGCGGGATTGGCGCAGCGCTTCATTGCCCGCGGCGAGTGCCGAGCCGGCTCGTGTACGGTTGGGCTGGAGCCGCAGCGCGAGCGGCGAACTGAAGCTCAGTGCGGAGGCCTTGCCTGGCGCGCCCGCGCACGTCCAGCTCTGGTGGGCTCGCGTCGAGGACGGCCACCAAAGCCGCGTGCGCGCCGGCGAGAACCGTGGCGAGACGCTCAACCACGACAGTGTCGTGCGGGAATACGGGAAGCTGCCGCTCTGGGAGGGACGGGGCCCGGCGCAGTGGGCCGTGCCGGTGAAGGCCGCCGAACCTGGCCACGCCAGCCGCTGGCTCGCGGTAGCCGTGGATGTGCGCGATGGCCGCACCTTGCAGGCCGTCGAGATCGGTTGCTGAAAACGGGGAGTCCTCCGACACGAGGGAACCCCGCAGGCGATCAGACTTGGCCATCCCCGCTGAATCCCGCAAGGCCATGCGAATCCACCCTCTTGTCATGCTGGCTGCCGGCGTTGCCGCGCTGAGCGCTTGCGGCAGGTCGGTCGATAGCCCCGCGGCAGCACCGGTGCCAGCATCGGCTGCTTCGGCATCCAAGGCGTCCAGCCCCTGGGTCGGCCGATGGCACGGCCCCGAAGGCACCTATCTGGAGATCACCGGCGGGCCTGGAACCTACAGCGTCACGCTGCAGAACCTGGATGGTCCACGCAGCTTCGACGCCAAGGCCGGCACCGACACGCTCGTATTCACGCGTGATGGCGTGCTCGAAACCATCCGCGCCGGCAGCGGCCCCGAGACGGGCATGAAATGGCTGGCCGACAAGCACGACTGTCTGATCGTGAAGAGCGGCGAAGGCTATTGCCGCGGCTGATCAGGCGATGCCGACGACCTTGTGCATCTGCACCGACAGCCGCCACTGCGGATGGGCCATGCAGTAGGCCACGGCCGCCTTGGTGTGCTCGCGCTGCAGCACCGAATCCATGGGCTGCAGGAAGAAGTTCTGGAAGTCCAGATTCGCAAACCGCTCCGGTTGGGCCAGCGGTTGCGGATAGACAAGCTTCAACTCGTGGCCCGAGGTCAGCACCAGCGGCGCATCGGCCTTGGGGCTGACGCAGATCCAGTCCAGCCCCGGCGGCGCGGGTTGCGTGCCATTGGTCTCGACAGCGACCTCGAAGCCGCGGGCGTGCAGGGCGTCGATCAGCGGCGTGTCCAACTGCAGCAGCGGCTCGCCGCCGGTACAGACGACGTAGGGACGACCACCGCCGGGCCATGCTTTGGCAATCGCATCGGCCAGCGCATCGGCAGTCACGAATTTGCCGCCGCCCTCGCCATCCGTGCCCACGAAATCCGTGTCGCAGAAAGTGCAGACCGCCGTCGCGCGATCCTGCTCGCGGCCGGTCCAGAGGTTGCAGCCGGCAAAGCGGCAGAACACGGCTGCGCGGCCGGCCTGGGCGCCTTCGCCCTGCAGCGTGAAGAACAGTTCTTTGACCGAATACGTCATACGGGGATCAATTCTTCGGAGTCAGCCCGGCTGACGATGGCACCCGAGCCGCGCGTCTCGTACAGGTCCACGCGGTCGATCTGCGGCAGTACCGCGCCGCCTTCGCGCAGCACCCAGGCTGCAATCGAGGCCACGTCACCGTCGGGCAGATTGGCAATCTCAAACAGCGGGTGATGGTCCAACCGTTTGAAGATGGGGTTGAACAGCGACTTCACGTCACCGAAGTCCACCGTCCAGCCCATCACCTGGTCCAGCGGCGCAGCCAGGTGCAGCCGCAGCGTGAAGGTGTGGCCATGGATGCCGGCCAGCGGATGGCCAACGGGCGCGTGCTTCATGCGAACGGCGCTGTCCAGCGTCATCTCCTTCCAGATGCGGTAGCTGCTGCCATTGAAGTTGGCGCCGCTGGAGCCGGTCTCGTAGACAGTCACCCAGCTCAGCTCCGGCAGTTCGGGCTTCAGCCTGTCCCACAGCCAGGCCGAGATGTTCTCGCTGGTCGGGTTCTGCAGCCCCGCGATGTCGTTCAGGCAGCGGTAGTTCAGCGCGAAGTGCAGTGGCGCCCAGACCTCGTCGAGGTGGTCGTAGTCGATGGACAGGTCGCGCTCGCCGAGGTCCGCATTGGCATGCAGGATGACCTCGAAGCCATGGCCATGCATGCGGCCGCACTGGTGGCCAGCCGGTACATTCGGCAGCTGGTGGGCGGCCTGGAAGCGGTAGCGCCGCCAGACATGGGCATGGCCGGCGCCGTCCAGGTCCACGCCACTGTGTTGGGTGCTTTGCACGCCCACCTGCACGATGCCGGGCACGTCCAGCCGCTGGCGCACCCAGCGCGCCAGGTTCTCGTCGGTGGGCTCGGCCAGGTGGTCGTTCAGCAGGGCATGATCCAGCGGCGCCACGGTCTCAGTCATGCGCGCACGCAGCGCCTCGACCTCACCGCCCGGAAAAGCAGGCCAGCGGGCGGGCAGTGCCGTGCGGACGGTGGCGAAATAGCTGTGGCCATGCAGGCCATGGCTGCGATGGGAGGCGGGCAGGGCGGGAATGCGGCAGGCCGACTCGAAGCCGGCCGAGGCACAGTGCAACACGGAAACTGACATGCCGCGATTGTCGCGCCCACCCCCAAAACCCTGCTTGACTTGAAGTGGGCTTGAGCTTTTAGTCTTCCCCGCCATGAATCTTGCTGACCCCATCGACGCGCCGGCCGGCGCGTCCGAAAAACTCTTTGCCCCTGGCCGCAGCGCCGCCTGCATCGGCGCCATCGCGCTGATCTCCATGCTGGCCTTCGAGTCCATCGCCGTCGCCACCGCGATGCCGGCCGTGGCCGAGGCGCTGCAGGGCCTGCCCTATTACGCCCTGGCCTTCGGCGCGACGCTGGCCACCTCGGTGCTGGGCATGACGGCGGCCGGCCAGCTCTGCGACAAGCGCGGCCCCTATCGCGCCGCGCTGGCAGGCCTCGCGGCCTTCCTGGTCGGCCTGCTGCTGGCGGGTTTTGCGCCATCCATGCCCGTGCTGGTGCTCGGCCGCGCGCTGCAGGGCCTGGGCAGCGGCGTGCTGGGCGTCACGCTGTATGTCGGCGTCGGCCAGGTCGTGCCGCAGCAACTCCACCCCAAGATGTTCGCGATGTTCGCGGGCGCCTGGGTCGTGCCCGGCCTGGTCGGGCCGGCGCTGGCGTCCTTCCTCGTGCAGTTCATCGGCTGGCGCTCCGTCTTCCTGGTCGTTGCGGCGGCCGTGCCCGTGGCGGCGTTGATGATCCTGCCGGCCCTCAAGCGTGTGGGTTCGGGCTCCGGTGACGAGCTGCGCTGGGGCGCGATGCGCTGGGCCCTGCTGGCCAGTGCGGGCGCGCTGACGCTGCACAGCGCCAGCCAGCAGAGCGGCGCCAGCTCGGCCTTGCTGTTCGCGGCCGGCCTGGTGGCCGCCGGCATCGCCGCCCGGCTGCTGCTGCCCGCCGGCACGCTGAGGGCGGCGCGTGGCCTGCCGACGGTCATCCTGCTGCGCGGCCTCATCGCCGCGACCTTTGCCAGCGCCGAGGCCTTCCTGCCGTTGATGCTGACCCAGCACTTCGGCTGGAGCCTGACCCAGGCCGGCATTGCGTTGAGCGCCGGCGCGGTCACCTGGAGCATCGGCAGCGCCTTGCAGGCTCGCGTGCAGCGGCCCGAATCGAGGCGCCTGTTGCTGCCGGGCGGCTTCACATTGACTGCGCTGGCACTGACCCTCGTCATCGCGCCGCTGCTGTTCGCCCTGCCCTCTGCGCTGGTCTTTGTGGGCTGGACCCTGGTCGGCCTGGGCATCGGCCTATCCTTCCCCATCCTCTCGGTGCTGCTGCTCAAGCTGTCGCCGCCGGAGCAGCAGGGCAGCAACACCTCGTCGCTGCAACTCTGTGATGCGCTGACCAGCAGTGCCGCGCTGGCCCTGGCCGGCCTGCTGTTCGACCCCGTTACGCGCCAGGTCTTGCCGGTGCTGCTGCTGGCACTGGGGCTCGTCACCGTCGCTGCCTTGATCAGCCCCCGAGCCCAACCCAACAACCACTGAAAACGCTTTCTGCTGGTGGCACACTGCGCCGTCTTCCGCGGGAGAGGTGCATGGGTTTCGTGACGACGCGCAGCATGGCCAAGGACTATGACGTCATCGTCGTCGGCTCGGGTGCCGGTGGCGGCCAGACGGCCTACACGCTGGCGCTGGAGGGCGTGAAGGTGCTGATGCTCGAGGCCGGCCGTCACTACGACTTTCGCACCGAGACGCCGATGTTCCAGACCAGCGCGGACGCGCCGCTGCGCGGTGCCGGCACGCCGGACAAGCCCTTCGGCTTCTACGACGCGACGGTGGATGGCGGCTGGCAGGTGCCCGGCGAGCCCTACACGCAAGCTTCCACTGACCCACGGCAGCGCTTCGACTGGTGGCGCTCACGCATGTTGGGCGGCCGCACCAACCACTGGGGCCGCATCTCGCTGAGAAACGGCCCCTACGACTTCAAGCCCCACAGCCGTGATGGCCTGGGCTTCGATTGGCCCATCGGCTACGACGACCTGGCGCCCTACTACGACAAGGTTGAGATGCTGGTCGGCATCTACGGTAGCAACGAGAGCCTGGAGAACACACCCGACTCGCCCGAGGGCTGCCTGCTGCCCGCGCCAGCGATGCGCGTGGGCGAGCGACTCATCAAGAAGCATGCGGCGACGCTGGGCGTGCCCGTCGTGCCCATCCACCGCGCGGTGCTGACGAAAAAGCTCGACGACGCCCGCATCCCCGCCCTGCTGCACCCCGGCAACCCGCGCGCTCAAGGTTTGGTCGCCCAGGCCATGCGCGACCGCGCCGCCTGCTTCTGGGCCACGCCCTGCGGGCGCGGCTGCAGCATCGGCGCCACCTACCAGAGCCCGGCGGTGCACCTGCCGCCGGCGTTGGCCAGCGGCAATCTGGACGTGCTCTGCGACGCCATGGTCTACGAGGTGACGACCGCCGGCGGCAAGGCCAGCGGCGTGCGCTTTGTCGACCGCAAGACCGGCAAGCACATCAAGGCCAAGGCCCGCGCCGTCGTGCTGGCGGCCAGCGCCTGCGAATCGGTGCGCATCCTGCTGAACAGCAAGCCGGGGGGCCTCGCCAACGCCAGCGGCAAGCTCGGCCGCTACATCATGGATACCGTTGGCAGCGACCTGTCGGGCCAGGTGCCGGGCCTGGAAGCCTTGCCGCCCCACAACGAGGACGGCGCCGGCGGCGGCCACGCCTATTCGCCCTGGTGGCTTTACCAGCAGCAGGGCCGCGACTGGCACAAGAAGCTGGGCTTTCCGCGCGGCTATCACATCGAGATCAGCACAGGCCGGCGCATGCCCACCTCGGGCACCGGCGCGGGCTTGGAGTGGCTGACCCAGGGCAGCTATGGCGCGCGCTTCAAGCAGGACGTGAGGCGGCTGTACGGCTCCTTCGTCCACTTCGCCGGCCGCGGCGAGATGATCCCCAACGAGCAGTCCTGGTGCGAAATTGACCCGACGGTGAAGGACCGTTTCGGCATCCCGGTGCTGCGCTTTCACTGGCAGTGGGCCGAGCACGAGACCCGCCAGGCTGCGCACATGCAAAGGACCTTTGCCGACATCATCACCGCCATGGGCGGCCGCGTGCAGGACGGCGGGCCGGAACTGGACGGGGCCAAGGCCATCGCGCCGGGCGGTTCCATCATCCACGAGGTCGGCGGCGCCATCATGGGCGCGGATGCGCGCAACTCGGTCACGAATGGCTGGGGTCAGACCTGGGACGTGCCCAACCTCTTTCTGTCCGACGGAGCGCCCTTCGCGTCCAACGCCGACAAGAATCCGACGCTGACCATCATGGCCCTGGCCTGGCGCCAGGCGGACCACATCGTCGAGCGCATGCGCAAGAAGGAGCTCTGAGCATGGACCGCAGACAGACCCTGCAATGGATGCTGGCCGCCAGCGCCGCCATGGGCGTGGAGGTGTCGGCCGGCGCTACGCCCGCTGCGCGCAAAGGCAAGGGCTATGGCACGGATCCTCAGCTCACCACGACCTATCGCAGCGGCAAGCTGTGGCCGCTGACCTTCACGGCTGATCAGGCGCGCGCCGCGCAGGCGCTGTGTGGCCTCATCATCCCGGCCGACGAATACTCACCCAGCGCCGCGCAACTCAAGGTCCACCTCTTCATCGACGAGTGGATCAGCGCGCCCTACCCAGATCAGGTCAAGGACAAGGACGTCATCGTCGCGGGCCTGGGTTGGCTGGACGCCGAGAGCCGCTTGCGCTTCGGCAAACGCTTCGCCGAACTCGATGTCACCGCGCAATCGCAGATCGCCGACGACATCTGCTGGGTGCAGAAAGCCAAGCCGGAGCACGCCGCGGCGGCGCGCTTCTTCAAGCGCTTTCGCGATCTGACGGCCGGGGGCTTCTACACGACGCCCGAGGGTTCGAAGGACCTCGGCTTCGTCGGCAATGTCCCATCCGTCACCTTCGACGGCCCCCCTCTCAAAGTCCTTCAGATCGTCGGAGTCGCCTGATGCGCCAACTTACCGCAATTGCCGCCAGCCTCGCTGTCGCCACCGCTGCCCACGCCGCCGACATGAATATCAACACGCTGAGCGCCGAAGAAACCGCCGCCGGCTGGAAGCTGCTGTTCGACGGCAAGACGCTGGAGAACTGGCGTGCGAGCGACGCGCCCGGGAGCTTCAGCGTCAAGGACGGTGCCCTCATCGTGCAGGGCCCGCGCTCCCACCTCTTCTACGTCGGCCCCGTGCAGCAGCACGACTTCAGGAACTTCGAGTTCAAGGCCGACGTGATGACCTTTGCCAAGGCCAACTCCGGCGTCTATTTCCACACCAAGTGGCAGGACGTCGGCTGGCCCAGCCTGGGCTACGAGGTGCAGGTCAACAACTCCCACAGCGACCCCAGCCGAACCGGCGGCCTGTGGGGCGTGCAGGACTTCCCCAAGGTCATCGCACCCGACGGCCAATGGTTCACGCTGACCATCCGCGTCGAGGGCAAGCACGTCACCACGTTCGTCGGTGCCGAGAAGACAGCCGACTACACCGAAGAGTCGCCCATCGTGCGCAAGAAGGGCTTGGAGCAGCGCTACCTCGCCAGCGGCACCTTCGCACTGCAGGGGCATGACCCTGAGAGCACGGTGCATTTCAGAAATATCAAGGTGAAAGTGCTGCCCTGAAGACCGGCGACCTTCAGCCGCACCTTGCCAGCCGCCGCCGGGCCCAAGGCAGCACGGCCAGGCCGGCCAGCATCAGGCCGTAGGTGGACGGCTCCGGCACGGCCGCGGTCATGAAATGGCCCGAGGCCGACGTGACCGTGACGCCCGTGGGCAGGTCCCAGTTGAAGCGGGCGGTGTGCGAGAAGTCTGCCACCGCGCCGCCTTCGGCGAACACGGACAGCGAGCCATAGATGTAGACCACCAGCGATTGGCCATGCGCCGGCACCAGGAAGGTGCTGCTGATCTCGCGTGAACTGTTCTTGGCGTCGAGCGTGATGGCGTTGCGCCAGCCCTCGGGGTTGGTACCGACATAGAAGCGACTGGTGGCCGAGGAGCCGCTCCACCATTTGCCGCGTTTGGTCTCGCCCTCGACCGACCAGCTCCAGCTGACCGGGTCGCCCGGGTCATGGCTCTCGTCGGCCTGCAGCGTGACCTTGTCGTAGAACCAGGCGTCGGCGCTGGTGCCCCAGTTGCACGACAGCATGTCGGGCCGGCAGCCCTTGATCAGCGTCGGGTTGTTGCTGGACCAGGCCAGGGCATGCAGGCTGCCCGTGTTCAGCGACGCCTCGGCGGAAGCCTGCACGTTCACGTTGGCAAAGCTGTTGCTGACGTGCGACTGGCCGGCACCGCCGGCGGTCTGGCCGCCCGCGCTGGCGTGAACACCGGAAGTGGCGAAAGGCTGACCGGCCGCCGCATTCGCGGTCAGCACGGCCGAAGCCAGCAAGAGGGGGGTCAAGAGCAGTTTCATGGTGGTGATGGCAGGGTTGTTGACGGCCGGAAGTGTGTTTTTCAGGCCATCCCGGCGCATCGCCCGCGAAGAGCCACGTGAGAGCCATGGCACTGTCATAAATGCATGGCTCCCCATGGGTGATGCGCCGCTGGCGCCTGCGGCCGACGATGCCGGCCACCACATCCCTGCCGGAGTTCTTCCCCATGCCTTCACATCCCACCGCCCCGACGCTGCTGCTCGCCCTCGCCGCCTTCAGCTTGCTGGCCGACACCACGCAAGCGCAAACCGCTCAGCAGCGCCGCCTCGTGCTCGACGTCGAACTGCTGCGCCAGGGCCCCGTGCAGGCCGGCGCGGACCGCGGCGAGCAGACGCTGAGCCAGCGCTGGCAGTTCAGCGCCCTGCTGCAGAGCGACGGCACACCCATCCCCTACAACCCGCTGGACCCCGACGATCACCGCCGCCAGGCCGAGGCCGCCCAGCGCGTGGCCGCGGCTGCCCCCGCCGCGCCCATGCCCGACTGGCGTGCCATGCAAGCCAAGGCGCAGGCGCTGCAGGCACGCTGCGGGCAGGACAGCGCCTGCCTGATGCGCGAGGCGTCGGCCTTGAGCGCGGGTGCGATGCCCGGCGTCAACCGCGGCAGCCAGGGCGTCATGCAGGGCTATGGCCAGGCGGTGGCCGCCTGCGAGCGCCAGCCTGCCGGCAAGGCCCGCGAGGCCTGCCGCGCCGACGCACGCCGCGCCGCCGGTGGCGGTGCCGATGCACCCGACGATAGCGGCCCGGCCACGCCTTACTTGCTGTTCACCGGACCGATGGCCTGCAACCTGCAGTTGAGCGCCAAGCTGGACGAGCGCGTGCAGGGGCGCTTCAACGATGTGCAGGGCGTTGTCCCCTTCACCGAGACGGCCCAGGGCAGCGAGACTCGCCGTGACGATGCGCCCTGCCCGACGCTGCAGGCCGTGCTGGACACCCGCAACGGCCGGGTCTGGACGGCGCTGGGCCTGGTGCCGCAGGATGTGCAGGGCGTGCAGACCCGCGAGGAGGCCAATCGCCGCAAGCAGCGCCACGAGGGCCGCATCGGCCTGCAATGGCGCGAGGCCCAGCCCTGGCTGCAGCAACGCCTCGTGCAGCTCAGTTCAGGGGGCCAGGATCAGGCGCGCCTGCCGGCCGGCACCGGTCAGGCGGAAATCCGGATGAAGTGGAGCTTCAGACCGACGTGACTGACGCCCCTCGTCCTGTCAGGCCTCGCTGAACGTGGGCCTGACCGGCCGGTCCCCCGAGGGGACGGCGATGCTCGCGGCTTCGAGCCGCGAGCACATCGCCAAACGCGGGCCGGCTAGGGAGCGGCCCGGCGCTCGGCCCGCAAGTTACGTGCTCGGCGGTGGCGGTGCGCGCAGGTCGCTGACGCGGCGGCCGCGCTTGCTGGCGGCGCTGCGCAGGTGCACCAGCGACTCCACGCGCTTGAGCAGTTCGCGGTCGTTCCAGGGCTTCTTGAAGATGCCGTAGACGCCCTCGATCTGGCCGACGCGGCCGTGCAGCTCGTCGTGGCCAGTGATGGCGATAACGGGCAGGTCTTCGGTGATCAGGCTGCCATGCACGTCGGCGATCAGCTCGAAACCGTCCTTGTTGGGCATCTCGAGGTCGGTGATCAGCACGGCGATCTCGGGCTTCTCGTCCAGTTGTGCCATGGCCTCGTTGCCGTCGTTGACCTGGACGACCACGAAGCCCGCACCTTCCAGCAGGCGCTTGAGCTTGGTGCGCACGACAGCCGAGTCATCGGCGATGAGCACGGTGGGTGGCCCCTCCGGCACCACGGGCGCGGGGGCGGCCGGCGGCTGCATCGGCGTAGGCGCCGTGACGAAGGCGCTGGCCATCGACGGGCCAGCAGTGGCTGAGCCAGGCAGCGGCGGCAACACCACAGGCGCGTTGGCGCGCTGGCCCCCTTGCGGCGGGCGTGGCGGCGGCGTGTATTCGCGCGGCGGACGGTAGTCGTCACGCTTGAAGGCGGCGATGAGCACGATGATGGCCAGCGGTATCGCGATCAATACCGGCATCAGATAGGCGCCCAGCAACTCCTGCAGCTCGTGAAACATCGACTCCATCCCCGGGGTGTAACAGCGGGCAGCCTAACACCCGCCACACGGTCACACCACCGAGGAAAGCCGGTAAGAGTGCACCCCTCGCCCGGTTTTGCGCGCTGAACGCGGGCAAACCCAGTCGGTCCCCCGAGGGGACGGCGATGCTTGCGGCATTGAGCCGCAAGCACATCGCCTGCGGGCCGGCTTGGGAGCGGCCCGGCGCCGGTCCGCGTTCCGTACCTCAATCCCGGCTGGAGACGCAGCCCCGGCCGTTCACGAGGCAGCGGGCGTAGCCGGCGTCGTTCTTCAGCAGGAACATCGCCCGCGCCGCGAAGGCCGAGTCGGCAAAGTCGGCGAACACGCCGTCCACGCCCAGCTCGTAGAAGGCCAGGTATTCGTTGACCGGGCTGCCCTGGTAGTCGCTGGCCAGGCGCTTTTGCTCACTGCGGAAGGTGTAGGGGTGCACCACCAGGCCGAGCTTGTGCGCGTTGGCGACGATGTCGCTGGCGGGCAGCAGCTTGCGGTCGCGCTCGTCGACCAGGCCGTCGCCGTTGCTGTCGGCACAGCCACCGCCCGCGGCCACCGTCTTGCAGGCGCTGGACATTAGGTAGACCTTCCACGGGCCGATGCCATCGGCATAGGTCTTCACCTCGGCCAGGCCGGCTGGCGTCAGCAGGTCCTTGAACAGGCCGGCGCGGCCGGACACGACCCAGTCGTAAGGCTTGTCATAGGGCTTGTTGAAGGCCAGGCTGCCGTCGGCATTGACGTCGTCGGCATCCACCAGCTGCACCAGGCGCAGGCTGGACTTGCTGCGCAGGTATTTCAGGTTGGCCGTCTCGAAGGACTGCACGATGACCGGCGCGCTGCGATGGTTCCAGCCAGCTTTGGTCAGCACGCGCAGCAGGCGGTCTTCCAGGGCCAGGCCGAGGCTCTGGTGATAGGTCGGGTGCTTGGTTTCCGGGTAGATGCCGATGCGCCGCCCTTCCTCGGCCGACTTGCGCTTCACGAAGGCGATGACCTCCTCCAGCGTCGGGATCTCGAATTGGCCATTGAAGGATGGGTCGCGGTCGGCCAGCGGCTGGATGGCGCGCAGCGTCTTGATCTCGGCCAGCGTGAAGTCGCTGGCGAAGAAGCCCGTCTCGGTCGCGCCATCGATGACGGCGGTGCGCTTGCGCGAGGCGAACTGCGGCAGCGAGGCGACGTTGGTCGTCGCGATCAGGTTGGGCTCGTGGCGGACGATCAGGTGGCCGTCCTTGGTCGCGACAAGATCAGGCTCGACATAGTCGGCACCCATGGCGATGCCCAACGCGTAGTTCTCCAGCGTGTGGTCGGGCAGATAGCCGGTGGCGCCGCCGCGGTGGCCGATGACCAGCGGCGCGTTCTCGGCGCGGCCGCGGTCATGGGCGGTAGCGCTGAATGACGAACTCAGCGAGGCGAGGGCGAGCAGGCACAGGCCGGCCCAGCGAAGGGGTTTGAACATCGGATGGCTCCTGGGTGACCGAGCGCCGCAGGGTAGGCGGCGGCGGTGACGAGGCCGTGAACCTGGAACCCCCTAGCTCCGCTGCAACTGCATCAAAACGTCAAGACGAAGCAGGCGCCGCCACCCGGCCGTTTGGCGTGGCGCACCGAGCCGCCAAGGCCATGCACCAGCTGGCGCACCACGGCCAGGCCCACGCCGCTGCCGCCCTCGCGCGTGGTGAAGAAGGGCGTGAAGATGCGGCTCTCCAGCCCCGGCGCCACGCCCGGACCGTTGTCGGCCACCGTCAGCCGCAGCCGTGCGCCGCGGCTCAGCCGGGCTTCGATCAGCAGCTCGGGCTTGGAATAGCCGGCGCAGGCCTGTAGCGCGTTCTGCGCCAGGTTGATCAGCACCTGTTCCAGCTGCGCCGCGTCCGTGCGCAGGGCCAGGCTTTCGGGTTCGACCACGATCCTGACCGCGCCGCCGGCCACTTCCCAGGCCGGCGCCAACAGCCGCTGCACCGCCTGCAGCAAGGGCAGCAGCGGCGTGTCGGCCAGCGTTGGCGCGGGCGGCTGGCTGACGCTGCGGTAGCGCTCGACAAAGGCCTGCAGATGCGCCGCCCGGCGCGCCAGCGTCGCCAGGGCCGCCTGCAGCTCCTCGTGCTCGCCGGCTTCCAGCAGGGCCGGCGCGCTGGTGGCGAGCGAGGCGATCGGCGTCAGCGAATTCATGATCTCGTGGGTCAGCACCTGCACCAGCTGGCGCCAGGCGGCCAGCGTCTCGGTCTCCAGCTCGGACTCGATGGGTGCCAGTGCCGCCAGCCGCCAGGCCTGGCCTTGCACCGTCAGCGCCGAGACGGCCAGCACGGCGCGCTCCTGGCCATGCTCGGTGGGCAGGGTGACGACGCGCCGGCCGGGGCCGGTGTCCAGCAGAGCAAGCAGCGCCGCAGGTTCGGCGGCTCGGCCCGGGGCGATGAGCCGGCGCGCGGCGGCGTTCAGCGCGAGAGGCGGTGTACCGGCCATGAGGCGCCACAGCGCGAGCGGGGCGTGTTCGAGTGCGGCATCCAGGTCCGGGCGCGGTGCGGGCGGTGGGTCGGGTGGGAGCGGCGTCGGCCGGTGGGCAAGGCGACTCAGTGCAGTCCACCCAATGGCAGCGGCGAGGCAGCCGGTCAGCGCGCAGGCGACGAGCAGGCGCGGGGCGTCCATTGAAGCGGCGGCGCCCGCCGCGCTTGCTGCCAGCCCCATCGCAGCCACCACGACACGGGTTCGTTCAAAGCCCATGCTTCTCAAGCCGTCGATACAAGGCCGCGCGGCTGACGCCCAACAGCTTGGCCGCCTGGCTGATATTGCCGTCGGCCTGTGCCAGCGCCGCCTGCACGGCCTCGCGCTCGCGCTGGGCCAGGTCCAACCCCTGCTCGGCAGGCGCAAGCGGCGCGGCGTTGAGGCCGAAGTCGTCCCACGCGAGCACCGGCCCGCGTGCCAGCAGCGTCGCGCGCTCGCAGGCCTGGCGCAGCTCGCGCACATTGCCAGGCCAGCGGTAGGCACAGAGCCTGGCCAGGGCGTCCGGTGTCACCTCGACGATGCGCTCCTTGGCGAACTGCGCGAGGTAGTGGCGCAGCAGCAGCGCGATGTCGCCGGCACCGCGCTCGCGCAGCGGCGGCACGCGCAGCACCACGGTGTTGAGGCGGTACAGCAGGTCGGGCCGGAAGCGCCGCGCGTCGAACAGCTCGGCCTCGGCCACATTGGTGGCGGCCAGCACACGCACATCGACCGGCACCGGCTTGTCGCTGCCCAGTGGCGTCACCTCGCGGCGCTCCAGCGCGGCCAGCAGCTTGGCCTGTTGGGCCAGTGGCAGGTTGCCGATCTCGTCGAGAAACAACGTGCCACCGGCCGCTGCGACGAAGCGCCCGGGCCGTGACTCGCGGGCGTCCGTGAAGCTGCCGCGGCGGTGGCCGAAGAGTTCACTCTCCACCAGTGCCTCGGGCAGCGAGCCCATGTCCACGGCCAGTAGCGGCCCGGCCGCACGCGGCGAGGCGCTATGCAGTGCGCGCGCCACCAGCTCCTTGCCGACGCCGTTCTCGCCCAGGATGAGCACGCTGGCTTCGCTGGCGCCGACTTGCGCGATCTGCGAGCGCAGGGATTGCATCGCCGTCGACTCACCCAGCAGCTCGCCCGCGGCAGGCGCGGGAGCACGTCGGGCCAGCGCCGCCTGCACGCAGGCCACCAGCCTGTCGTTCGCCCAGGGCTTGGTGATGAAGTCCACCGCGCCGCTCTTGAGCGCCTGCACGGCCAGTTCCACCTCGGCATAGGCGGTCATGACGACCACCGCCGGCGCGTTGCGGCGCGCCACCACCTCACGCAGCAGCGCCAGGCCGGCCACGCCATCGCTGGCGCCGGGTGTGAAGTTCATGTCCAGCAGCAGCACGTCGGGCGCCATCTCGTCCAGTGCGGCGGCCAGCTCGCGCGGGTCGTTGCGCACGGCCACCGCGCCCAGCCTGCGCAGCGCAAGCCGCGCGGCCAGGGCCACGTCGGGGTCGTCGTCGAGGATGAGGATGCCGGGCATGAGAGGGCGCGACTCTAAGCGGGGCCGGGGCTGCGGGGAAGGTGGTGTTCGGAAGCGGACAGTCGAGGTGTCCGCTTGCGGACGGTCGCCATGCCTTCAGGCCGCGTTGGCCTGGGAGAACGCGCCTGGCCCGCCTCTTGCAAAACCCGGGCATGACCCTGCTCCCCACCTCCACCGCTTGGCGCGGCGCCTGGCGGCAACTGCGCGCCGAACCCGGCCCGGCCGCCCTCGTCATCGCCGGCCTCGCGCTGGGCCTGGCGCTGACGCTGCTGACCGCCAGCTTCCTGCAGGACACGCTGTGGCCCGATGCCCGCCTGCCCGAGCGGGATCGCCTGGTCACCTTCGAGTGGCGGGTGCGCGGCCCCGGCGGCATCACGACCGACTGGTTCGGCGACGTGCCGTCCGTGCCGCTGCACGCCGCCTTGCGCGACACCGGCGCGCCGTTGGGGCCGATGAGCCGCGTGCTCTACACCTTTCTGCACGCGCGCGCCAGCGAGGCACAGGGCCAGCCCCGTGGCGTACGGCTGGTCATCGCCATGGCCGATCCCGACCTGCAGACGCTGCTGGGCCTGCAGCCGGTCGCCGGCGACCTGAAGGCCGCGATGTCGTCGCCCGAAGGCATTGCGCTGACGGAAGTCGCCGCGGAGCGGCTCTTCGGCACCGCGCAGGTCCTCGGCCGCACCTTCACCCTGTCCTTGCCGCCCGACCCCGAGGGGCACACGCCGGCCATGCAGTTCGCGCTGACCGTCAAGGCGGTGCTGCCCACGCCCAACATGAACGGCCCGCTGATCTACGACGCCATCGCCGGCTTCCAGGCACCGGCCGCCAAGGCCTACCTGGCGCGCTCCAACAACTGGTATCAGAACTCCGGCCGGCTGTTCGCACGCCTGCAGCCGGGCGCGACGGCCGAGCAGCTCAGCGACCTGGCGCAGCGCCTGGTCGACCGGCAACCCCTGCCGCCCGGCTTCCCGATGGACTTCCTCAAGGGGGGCGGCAAACCGGCCTACCTGCGCGCCCTGCCCGTGGCCGACATCGGCCTGCACGGCGCCGGCAGCCCACAGCGGCGCCAGCAACTGGCCGGCCTCGCCGCAGCATCGGCCGGCGTCCTGGGCCTGGCGGTCATCAACTTCGTCAACCTGTGGAGCGTGCGCACGCTCAGGCGACAGCGCGAGATCGGCCTGCGCAAGTCCCTGGGCGCGGGCGCCGGCCAGCTGGCCGTGCAGTTCTTTGCCGAGGCGGCCGTTGTCGCGGGCCTGGCCGGCGCGCTCGGAGTGCTGCTGGCCTGGTGGGCTTCGCCCACGGCGTCGGTGCTGCTGCAGCATCCCTTCGACGCGCCGGTGCTGTCGCCCGTCATGGCGGCGTTGACGGGCCTGCTGTGCCTGGGCATTGCAGGGCTGAGCTCGCTGCCGCTGGCGGCCATCGCGCTGCGTGTGCGGCCGGCAGAGTCGCTGGCCGGCCGCAGCCACAGCGAGGGCGCGGCCAGCCGCTGGCTGCGCCGGCTCATGACGGCGCTGCAGTTCGGCGCCGCCGCGCTGTTCGCGTCACTGGCGCTGACCGTGCTGTGGCAGGCCGAGCATGCCGGCGGCATGCCGCGTGGTTTCGAGCTGCAGGACCGCGTCGCCGTCGACCTGCCCTGGGAAGCGCAGCCGGCGCAGACGATGGCGGTGCTCGAGGAAGTCCGCCGCTGGCCCGAGGTCGTCACCGTGGCCGCCGCCGACGACGTGCCGGGGCGGGATTTTTCGAGCTGGTTCTCCGAGTTCAACCGCCCAGGCGCCCCGCCCATGAACCTGCGCACCGGCGTCGGCTTCACCCCTGGCTATCTGCAGGTCTATGGCATGCGGGTCATCGCCGGCCGGCTGTCGGCCGACCATGTCGCGGAGGTGGCGCAGAACGGCCTCGTGCTGGACCGCAGCGCCGTGCGCGCACTCGGTTTTGCCAGCCCCGAGGAGGCGATCGGACAGACGTTGGGGGTGTCCCCCAACTTCCACGATGGCAAGCCCGCCACCGTCGTCGCCGTCATCGAAGACATCCGCCTGGAAGGCCCGCGCAGCCCGCCGCAGCCGCACGCCATCTCGGCCGTAGCGACGCGCGGCGCGGGCGCCATCGGCGTGCACAGCCGTGACCCGCAGGCCACACGTCGCAAGCTCACGGCACTGCTCAACGAACGCTTTCCCGACTCGTTCATCGAGGCCCTGCCAATGCGCGACATGCTGCTGCAGAAGGTCGCAGAGGACACCCGCCTGGGCCGGCTCATCGGCTTCGCGGGTTTGCTGGCCCTGGCGCTGGCCGCCGTGGGCATCTACGCCCTGGCCGCCTACACGCTGCGCCGCCGCGAGCGCGAGATCGTGCTGCGCAAGCTGCACGGTGCCGGCCCCGGTGCAGTAGCGGGATTGCTGGCCGCCGAGTTCGTCGGCGTGCTGGCCGCCGCCTGCGCCGTGGCGCTGCCGCTGGCGGCCTGGCTGTCGCAGCTCTACCTGAGCGGCTTCGTCGAGCGCGCGCCGGTGGGACCGTTCTCGCTGTGGGCGCTGCTGGCCGCCGTCGCGCTGCTGACCGTGGTGACGACGCTGGCCGTGGCGCGGCACCTGCATGCGGCGCTGGCGCTGCGGCCACTCCAGGCGCTGCGTGGCTGACGCGCCAATGAGTGCCGCGCTCTCCGGCGCCGCCATGGACCGCCGCGTCGCGGTGCCCAGGCGCTACGGCCTGATCGTGCTGGCGGTCCTGGCTGCGCTTGCCGCGGCCTTGCTGCTGGTGCGCTACTGGCCGCGCGGTGTGGCGGTGGCGCGCGCCGACGTGGAAATTGCCGCCGTGAAAACCGGCCCCTTTCGCGACCTCGTCGTCGGCCGCGCCGTCGTGCAGCCGCTGCAGTCGGTGCTGCTGGACGCCACCGAGGATGGCCGCGTCGAGCAGGTGCTGGTGAAGGATGGCGCCAGCGTCGCGGCCGGACAGCTGCTCGTCGTGCTGAGCAGCACCCAGCGCGCCCAGGAGCTGATGGCGCGCTCCAGCGAGGCGGCGCAGCAGCTGGCCAACCTTGCCACCTTCCGCGCCGGGCTGGCCCAGGCGAAAGCCGCGCAGCGCCGCGAGCTGACGCAAGGCGAGTTCGAGCTGGAGCGCGTGCGCCGCCTGCACCAGCGCAACGTCGGCCTGGCCGCGCAGGGCTTCCTGTCGCCGTCGGCGCTCGAGGACTCGGCCGACAAACTGGCCATGGCCCAGCGCCTGCTCACGCAACTGCAGGCCGACGGCCGCGAGGAGCTGCGCACCCGGAAGCAGTCCGTGCAGGCCATGCAGCGCGCCGTCACCGACCTGGACCAGCGCCTCACCGCCATGCGCGCCGCCAGCGAGGGCCTGGCCGTGCGCGCACCGGTGGCCGGCCGCGTGACGGGCCTTGCGCTGCAGGTCGGCGAGAGCGTGCGCGCCGGCACCCGCATCGCGCGGCTGGACAGCCTGGGCCGCTTCAAGCTCGACCTGCGGCTGGACGAATTCCACCTCGGCCGCGTGCACGAAGGCCTGGCCGGCGCGCTGGCCCACGAAGGCCGCAGCCATGCGCTGCACGTCGCGCGCATCGACCCGCAGGTCAAGGACGGCCGCTTCACCGTCGAGCTGGCCTTCGACGCCGAGCCGCCCGCGCTGCAGGTCGGCCAGGGTCTGGACGTGCGCCTGACGCTGGGCCAGGCGCAGGACGCGCTGCTGTTGCCCGACGGCGGCTTCTACGCCGACACCGGCGGCGCCTGGGCCTTTGTGCTCGACTCGGACGGCCGTCATGCCCAGCGCCGCCCGCTGCAACTGGGCCGGCGCGCCGACGGTGTCGTCGAAGTGCTTGGCGGCCTGCGGCCCGGCGAGCAGGTCGTCGTCTCCCCCTACCGCGCCTTGGCGGGCGCTTCCGCTCTCGACATCCACTGACCATGTTCAAGCTCAAGCACCTTACCAAGACCTTCCACACCGGCGACATCGAGACCACCGCGTTGGACCGCATCGACCTCGACATCGAGGCCGGCGAATACCTCGCCATCACCGGCCCCTCGGGCTGCGGCAAGTCCACGCTGCTGGGCATCCTCGGCCTGCTCGACGCGCCGTCAGGCGGGGAGTACTGGTTCGACGGCCACAACGTGGCAGGCTGGAGCGAGAAGCAGCTCAACACGCTGCGCCGCGGCCGCATCGGCTTCGTGTTCCAGAGCTTCAACCTGATCGACGACCTGAGCGTGGCCGAGAACATCGCGTTGGCGCTGGAATACGGCGAACTGCCCGCGCGCGCTCGTCGCGAGCGCATCGCAGAGGTCATGGAGCGCCTGGGTATCGCCCATCGCGCCGGCCACCGGCCCAGCCAATTGAGCGGCGGCCAGCAGCAGCGTGTGGCGATCGCCCGTGCCATTGCCGCCAGGCCCGCGTTGCTGCTGGCGGACGAGCCCACCGGCAACCTCGACAGCGCCCATGGCGCGGAGGTCATGCGGCTGCTGCGCGAACTCAACGCCGAGGGCACGACGCTGGTCATGGTGACCCACTCGCTGGAGCACGCGGCGCAGGCGTCGCGAACGCTGCGGCTGCTGGATGGCAGGGTGGTGGTGGATGCGGTGAGTGCGGTGGGTTGATATTAGAGTGCGGCCGATGCCGCACGTTGCCGACACCGCGCTGACAACCCAAGCCCGCCGTTGGCTGGCACTGCGCAGCATGGCTTTTCTGCTGTGCGCCTTCCCGCTCGTGGTCGTCGTCTACCAGGGCCTGCCGTTTCCGGTCGGTCCGCACAGGCCGATGTTGTACGGCCTGGCGACCGCGCTGTTGCTGGCCGCGCTTGCGCGTGCCCTGATGCGCCGCGAGGGCCGGTCGCTGGCCGACCTTGGCCTCACGGTGTCGGCCCGTGCCTTCAGCCACCTGGGCCTGGGACTGGTGGCGGGCCTGCTGCTTTTCGCCGCGGCGACACTTGTCATGGCGCTGTGGCTGCCCGTTGAATGGCGGATGAAGGCGGCGCTGCTGCCGGCTTCTATCGGTGGCGCCCTGCTCTTTCACCTCCTGACCAATGCCTGCGAGGAACTGGCCTGGCGCGGCTACGCCCTGGACGGCCTGCTGCGCAGCCTCGGCCATTGGCCGGCGCAAATCATCGTGGCGCTCGTCGCGGCTGTCTTTCATGTGCTGTCCGGCTGGAGCTGGCAGGTTGCGCTGGTCAGCACGACGGCCGGTTCCTTGCTGTTCGGTCTGGTCTTCATCCGCTGGCGCAGCGTGCCGGCCGCCATCGGCGTGCATGCAGGCTGGAACTGGGCGCGCGACCTGGTGATGTCGCCCGACGGCGCCGCCGCGGTACTGGACGTGCGCGGTCCGCAGGCCTGGAGCCTGGGCCAGTGGGAGGTGGCACAGGCCGTCTATGTGGGCGTCACGCTGCTGGCCTGCGTTGCGCTGCTGCGGTCGCTGAACCGCCGGCCGCCTGCCGTGCTGGCGTGGACATAGCCGCGGCATTACGCGCGACTGTGGCATGTCAAGTCGCCGATCGCCGACAGCACCGCACATCTCCCCCGTCCGCCCTAACCCCAGCAGGCCGGCGCCGTCAATCGCCGCCTTTAGGATGCCGGCCCATGCACCCCCTAATTCAAGGCCTGCTTGGCCTGATGCTGCTCGGGGCGGGTCTGGCCCGCGCCGACGCCGGCGTGGGGCCGCTGGAGGTGCAGTTCCGCAGCGTGACAGTGCCGCAGAACTCGGTGCCGGCGATCTCGCAGGACCGGGCCGGGTTCATGTGGATCGCCACGAGCAAGGGGCTGACGCGCTACGACGGCTACCGGCTGCGGCCCATCGAGCAGGCCGGTGACACGACGGCCAAGCGCAGCCTGGGCTGGGTGCGGGCACTGGCGCCAGCGGCCGACGGGCGCATGTGGATAGGCACGGAGTTCCAGGGCCTGGTGGCCTACGACCCCGAGCAGGACCGCGTCGAAAGCCATGGCAGCGCTCAGGGCGGCGCGGGCCCGCAGCCGCCCATCCGCGCGCTGGCGGCGGCGCCGGACGGCGCCATCTGGGTCGGCACCCTGGGCCAGGGCCTGTACCGTTACGACCCGGCGGCCAAGCGATTCGAGGCCCACGAGCTGCACTGGCACGGCCAGGCCGAGAAGCGGGTGCTCGCCTTGCGAGTGGGTGCCGACGGGGTCGTCTGGGCCGGCCACTGGCGCGGCCTGGGCCGCTTCGTGCGCGGCGCCTGGGAGGACCTCGCCCTGCCCGGCCTGGAACGGGGCATGCCCGTGCTGGCCCTGGCCGAGGATCGCGGCGGGCGCATCTGGCTGGGCACGCAAGACGGGCATCTGGGCGTCGTCGAGCAGGGCCAGGTGCGCTGGGTGCAGACGCTGGACATGCCCATCAACGCGCTGGCGGAAGGCCCGGACGGGCGGCTCTGGGTGGGCGGCAAGGTTGGGCTGTTCTGGGTCAACCCGGCCAGCGGCGCCATCGAGGCCCGGCTGCGCCAGGACCCGCGCCGCGCGATGGGCCTGGCGGGCAACGACATCAGCGGCCTGCTGCGCGACCGCAGCGGCGCGATGTGGGTCAGCGGCTATGGCCTGGGCGTGCAGCGCCACCTCTCCCACCCGGCCCTGGCCGTGCGCGGCCCCGATGCCGACCTGAACAGCCCGCTGGCCGAGGCCGATGTGCGCGCGGTGCTGGCGCTGAAGAACGGCGAGGTGCTGGCACCGACGCAGACCGGCCACATCGCCCGCCTGGACGGCCGCCCGGGCCGCGACCTGGCGACGCTGGGCGAATGGCCGCGCGAGCGGCGCAGCGTCGTCGAGCTCATGGCCGAGGCGGGCGACGGCAGCCTGTGGATGGCCGCGGCCGGCCGCCTGGAGCACCGCGCCGCCGATGGCCGCCTGCTGCGCGACTGGGCGCTGGACGGCGGCCGTGCCCAGCAGCTGCTGCTGCGCGCCGACGGCAGCATCTGGCTGGGCATGCAGGAGGGCCTGTACCGCCTCGCCGGCGATGGCGCCGCAGCGCTGGAGCGGGTGCATCCGCTGAGCGGGCCGCTGCACGGTGGCGTCTATGTGTTGAGCGCCGCGCCGGACGGGCGCCTCTGGGTGGGCGGCCAGCAGGGCCTGTTCCGCGAGAGAACCGCTGGCCAGAGCGGCCTGGAGGTGGTGCCACAGGCACCCGCCGAGTCCCTGGCCAGCCCCATCGTCATGAGCCTGCTGTGGGGGCGCGACGGGCGGCTGTGGGTGGACACGCCGGTCAGTGGCCTGCACCGCCTCAAGGGCTGGGACGGCGAGGGCCGCGCGCGCTTCGAGCGCATCAGCGAGCGCCACGGCGTGGAGGGTGTGTTCGGCGGCAATCTGCACGAGGACGCGCAGGGCCGCATCTGGAGCCAGCTCTATGTCTACGACCCGGCGGCCGACCGCCTGGACAGCTTCGGCAGCGCCGAGGGCGCCAACTTTGGCAGCTTCTGGTTCTTTGCCAGCACCGAGCTGCCCGGCGGCGGCCTGCTGTTCGGCGGCAGTCGAGGCCTGCTGCGCGTGCTGCCTGACGCCTACCGCGCGCAGCGCACCAGCCCGCCGCTGGTCGTCAGCGGCCTGCGTGTCAACGGCCAGCCCTGGGAGCAGCCCCGCAATCTTCTGGACGGCCTGAAACTGCCGCCCGGCAAGCGCAGCCTGTCCATCGAGTTCGCGGCGCTGGACTATGCCGACCCGTCTCGGCTGCGCTACGAATACCGCCTGGAGGGCCTGGACAGCGACTGGACGCGCGTCGACGCCAGCGGCCGCAACCCCAGCTTCGGGCCGCTGCGGCCCGGCCACTACACGCTGCAGGTGCGCGCCACGGCCCACCACAGCCTGTGGGGCACCGAGCAGCTGCAGCTGCCCATCACGCTGGAGCCGGCCTGGTGGGAGACCACGTCGGCCCGCATCGGCGGCGGGCTGCTGGCCCTGCTCGCCATCTGGGCCTGGATGCGCTGGCGCACGCGGCTGCTGCGCCGCCGTGAGGTCGAACTCAAGGCTCTGGTGGACGAGCGCACGGCCGAGCTGCGCGAGTTGAGCCTGACCGATGCACTGACAGGTCTGCGCAACCGCCGCTACCTCGAGCTGCGCCTGGACGACGACCTGCGCCTGTGCCTGCGCCGCTTCGAGACCCCCGGAATTGAAGGAGCGGGCGAAGGTCCCGGCCCGGATGCCGACCTGCTGCTGATGCTGCTGGACCTGGATCATTTCAAGCGCGTCAACGACGTGCATGGCCACGCGGCCGGCGACGCGGTGCTGGTGCAGGTGGCCGAGCGGCTGCGCCAGGTTTTTCGCGAGACCGACTCCCTGGTGCGCTGGGGCGGCGAGGAAATCCTGGTGCTGGCCCGCGAGACCGAGCGGCGCGATGCCGCCGAGCTGGCCGCGCGCGTCTGCGCCGCGGTGCGCGACCAGCCCTTCGAGATCGGCCTGGGTGAGACCGTGCACGTGACGGTGTCCGTCGGCTTTTGCGCCTTCCCGCTGGACCCGCGCCACCCGCGGCTGTGGGACTGGCGCGCCTGCCTGGCCCTGGCCGATTCGGCGCTGTACGCCACCAAGGCCCAGGGCCGCGACGGCTATATGGGCGCCATCCGCGCCAATGGCCTGTCGCCGCGCGAGGCGCCCGACGGCCTGGCCGCCTGGCGCGGTGAGAAGCGGCTGCAGGTCGCACGCAGCGCCGCGGTCGACGACGCCGTCAGCCCAGCCTGAACAGGGTTTTCAGCGCCGCCGGCAGCTCGGCGCGCCAGGCCGCCTCGTTGTGGCCCGCCTCGGCGGCGATGTGCAGGCTCAGCTGCTCGGACGGCATCTGGCGTGCCAGCCGCTTGTGCATCTGGCGCGTCTGCCCCGCCATGCTGCCGCCTTCCCGGCCGCCGCAGTAGAGGTGGATGCGCGTGTCGGCCGGCAGCCGGGCCGCAGCGGTCGCTTCGAAGAGCTGGGGCGCCGCCCAGTAGGACGGGCTGAACAGGCCATAGCGGCCGAACACCTCGCCATGGCTCAGCAGGGCCGCATGGCTGATGAGGCCGCCGAGCGAACTGCCGATCAGCGCCGTGTGCTCGCTTCGGGGCCGCGTGCGCCAGCCGTTGTCGATGAAGGGCTTGACCGTGTTGACGATGAAGTCGAGATAGGCCGGGCCCTCGGCCTTGCCGAGTTCCTTGTGGTCGTAGGGCGCCATCTCGCTGTTGCGCTTTTCGGCGCCGTTGTCGATACCGACGACGAGGGCCTCGAAGCCGGTCTCCTTCCCCAAGGCTGCCATCGTCTCGTCCACGCCCCATTCGCCGGCAAAGCCGGTGGCCGCATCGAACAGGTTCTGGCCATCGTGCATGTAGATGACCGGGTAGCGACGCTCGGGCTCGCTGTCGTAGCTGGTCGGCAGGCACAGCCGCAGCGTGCGGCTGCGGGCGAGGCCCGGCATGGCCAGCGGCTCGGGCAGCACCTGCACGCTGGGCAGGGCCGTCGACGGGGCGGCCCATGCAGGCAGACAGCTCATTAGGGGCAGGGTCAGCAGCAGGCGGCGTTGCATGGTGGGTGTTGGACACTCAAGGCATGAAGACCCCGCACGCTATCCGAACCGCCCTCGCCCTGCTGCTCGTCACGTCCTCGGCGATGGCCGCCGGGCTCGACGCCCAGGAGCAGCAGATCGTCGCCAACGTGAAGCGCCACACACCCGACGCGCTGAAGCTGCTGGAGCGCAGCGTCCTCATCAACAGCGGCACGCTGAACCCGACCGGCGTGCGCGAGGTGGGCGCTGTCTACGCCAAGGCCTTCGAGTCCATCGGCTTCAAGACGCGCTGGGTCGACATGCCGGCCGAGATGAAGCGCGCTGGCCATCTGGTGGCCGAGCGCGCTGGCGACAAGGGCAAGCGCGTGCTGCTGATCGGCCACCTGGACACCGTCTTCGAGAAGGACAGCCCGGTGCCGCCCTGGCAGAGCGACGGCAGCAAGGTGCGCGGCCAGGGCGTGTCCGACATGAAGGGCGGCGACGTCATCATCCTGCTCGCGCTGCGGGCGCTGAACGACGCCGGCGCGCTGGATGGCCGCACCGTGCGGGCCGTCTTCACCGGCGACGAGGAGCGTGTCGGCAGCCCCGCCGAGGTGGCGAGGGCCGCGCTGATCGACGCCGCAAAGCAGAGCGACGTGGCCCTGGCCTTCGAGGGCGCCACCAAGGACGAGCAGGGCCGCGACGCCGCCACCATCGGCCGGCGTGCCTCGGGCGGCTGGCATCTCAACGTCACGGCACGCACCGGCCATTCGGCAGGCGTGTTCGGCAAGGATGGCTACGGCGCCGTCTATGAGGCGGCGCGTGTGCTGAACGCCTTCCGCGAGCAGCTCATCGAGCCCGACCTGACCTTCAATGCCGCGACGATCGTGGCCGGCACCAGCGCCAAATGGGATGACAGTGAAAGCCAGGGCCAGGCCTTCGGCAAGACCAATGTCATCCCGCGCGACGCCCAGGTGCGCGGCGACCTGCGCTACCTGACCGCCGAGCAGGGTGCGAAGGCGCGTGAGCGCATGCAGGCCATCGTCGACCAGGCCCTGCCCGGCACGCGCTCGAAGATCAGCTTCCACGAAAGCTACCCGCCGATGGCGCCCACGCCGGGCAATCTGAAGGTGCTGGAGGCCTATTCCCAAGCCAGCGCTGACGCCGGCCTCAATGCCATCGTGCCCTTCCCGCCCGGCCTGCGCGGCGCGGGCGATGTGCAGTTCGTCGCGCCACTGATCGACAGCCTGGACGGCCTCGGTGCCGCGGGTGGCGGTGCGCACACGCCTGACGAATGGCTGGAGATCGCCTCCATCGAGCGTGGTGCCATCCGTGCGGCCTTGCTGATCTATCGACTGACTCGATAGGGCATCGACTCAGGCAAAACCCCCGCCAGACAGGGCGGCTGGCGGCGCCAAACTCCCCCCATCGCATGGAAGGGAGACAAGCGTGTCGCAGAACACAAACGGGCCATTCCAACTGACGCGGCGCCGCGTCATTGGCAGCGGCGCAGCCGCAGTGACGCTGCTGGTGCACGAGCTGGCCCTGGCCTTCAAGCCGCCCGCGCTGAAGACGCCGGGCGCCCTGCCGCAGCCGGAGGGCACGCCCGTGCAACCGCACGCGCCGCCTGGCGCACCCGACTGGTCCGGCGGCCCAGGCAAGGCGCGCTTTCGCATCGACGGCCTGGCCAAGGTGACGGGCCAGAAGGTCTATGCGCGCGACTTCCGCGCCGTCGACATGCCCGGCTGGCCGCAGGCCGAGCGCATGGCCATGATCCTGCGCGCGACCCAGCCCGGCCTCGCCTTCGCGGGCCTGGACCTGTCCCGCCTTGACGCCGCCCATGCGCAGCCGCTCCTGACCATCACGCAAACGCCTCTGCCCGGCTACACCGGGCCACAGCGCGACCTGGCCTCGCTGAACCTTCAGCTGCCCTTCTCCAGCGCGGGTGCCGATGGCGTCTACCAGCTGCTGGTGCCGGTCGGTACGGCGCCGCAGTTCTACGGCCAACCCGTGGCCATCCTGATCTTTGCCGATGGCAACACCTACCGCCGCGCCAAGCGCGCGCTGCAGTTCCAGCCCGGCGTCGTGCAGACCGGCGGCTTGGCCGCGCCTCCCGCCCAGCCCTGGGTGATGGCCTACAGCCCGGTCAACTACCTGACGCGTTATGAGGCGGCGGGCATCGAGCCGTTCTCGCAGGTGCAGGTGGGCTGTGCGTCCGACCCCTACCAGCCCGACTCCAAGACCCAGCCCTACAACAGCACCGCCCGCCGGCTGCGCGGCCGCATCAACGCCGCGCTGCAGTCGCCCAGCCCCGCCGTGCTGCAGCTCGGCGGCAGCTACAGCACCCAGGTGCTCGACCCGATGTTCATGGAGCCCGAAGCGGGCCTGGCCTGGCTGGACCGCTCCGGCACCGGCACGCTCAACCTCGTGCTCGGCACCCAGGCCACCAACGGCGACTCGGGCGACAGCCTGGCGCTGTTCAGCAAGGACTGCCCCGTCAAGGTCGCAACCGTGGTGCTGAACTCCTGCTATCCCGGCGGCGGCTTCGGCGGGCGCGACGTGTCGACCTTCCCGCCGCTGCTGGCCGTCACGGCGGCCCTGGCCGACGGCCCGGTGCGCATCGCCCAGGACCGCTACGAGCAGTTCCAGGGCGGCCTCAAGCAGCTGGCCAGCCACATCACCCAGCGCATCGCGGTGGACGCGAAGACCGGTAAGTTCCTCGCCTTCGGCAGCCAGCAGGTGCTGCCCTCTGGTGGGCAAAACAACTACAGCCAGTTCGTCGCCATGCTGGCGGCGTATTGCGGCCTCAGCGGCTACGACATCCGCCAAGCCTATGTCGATGCCATCGCCCAGCCCAGCACGGGCGTCGTCGCCGGCTCCATGCGCGGCTTCGGCGGGCCGCAGGCCAGCTTCGCGGTGGAGACGCTGGTGGACGAGGTGGCCGTGGCGCTCAAGCGCGACCCGATCGCGCTGCGCGAGCTCAACGCGCTGCGTGAAGGCGACCGCACCATCACCGGCGCGCCGTTGACCCAGGCGACGACGCTGCGCGAGATCTGCCGCCGCTCGCGCGAGCACGCGCTGTGGCGCGACCGCGAGCTGGTGAAGGCCCGCAAGGCGCGCGAGGGCATCCGCTACGGCGTCGGCTTTGCGCTGGCCAACCAGGCCTATGGCACGGGCAAGGATGGCGTCATGGCCGAGGTGGCCATGGACGGTATCGGGCGCCTGACCGTGCGCACCAACTGCGTCGACATGGGCAATGGCTCGGCGACGACGCTGGCGATCAGCACGGCCGCCTGGCTGGGCCACAACGCGCATGACATCGTCATGGGCGACGTCGGCAGCTTCAATGCACTGGACGTCAGCACCTATGCCGGCGGTGACTGGAGCAAGCCGAACTGGACAGCCGGCTTTGCCATGTCCAGCAGCGCCTGCCTGACGGCCTTCCACCAGGTGCACGTGACCGAGCGGGCCAGCCAGGTGCTCTTCCAGGCCGGTCTGCTGCCGGCGGCGGCAGCGCTCTGGGGCGTGCCGCTGGCGCAGGTCCAAGGCAAGACGAAGTGGGACAAGGGTCATCTCGTCGCGCCGGGTCTGGCGCCGCTGCCGCTGCGCGTGCTGGCGGCCCAGGTCTACAAGACGGGCCTGACCTCGGCTGCCATGGTGCATGGGCTCTACGAAGGGTCCTGGGTGGTCGGCACCTACGCCGTGCCGGCCGGGCCGCCGCTGCAGCTGCCCATCGACGGCTTGTCGCTGCGCGCCGCGGGCCAGGCGAGCTGGACGCCGGTGCTGCGCCAGAACGTCATCCCGCCCAAGCCCGAGGCCGCGCTTTACGGCCGCAGCCTGTATGCGCCGTCGGGCGTGCTGGTGGCCGTCGAGATCGGGCCCAAGAGTTTTGCGCCGCGTGTCGTCGACGTGCAGCTGCTGGTGGATGCCGGCAAGGTGCTGCAACCCGACCTGCTCTTGGGCCAGGCCCAGGGCGGCATCGCGATGGGCATTGGCTATGCGTTGCTGGAAGACCTGCCGCTGGAGGCGGGCGGCGCGGGCGACGGGCGCTGGAACCTGGACCGCTATCACGTGGCATTGAGCGCCGACGTGCCGCTCGCGCGCATGAGCATCACGCCGCTGCCAACCACCGAGACGACGGCCAAGGGCATTGCGGAGGCGGTGCTCTGCCCCATTGCGCCGGCGATCGGGAATGCGATCGCCCATGCGACAGGGAAGCGGTTTCGGTCGTTGCCGATTACTGGCGCTGACATTGAGAGGGCTTTGTCATGAGCGGCTTTGTGGCAAGGCCCAGCGGGGATTTCGCCCCCGCGGGCGACCTACTTTTTGCGCCGCCAAAAAGTAGGCAAAAAGCTCTCCCCTGCGAAACCGCCCCTGTCGGGGTCCCCTGCGATGCTCGAAGCCCGGGGCCGCGCCCAACTCACTTCGCTACGCTCCGTTCAAACAAAGGGGCGCGAAGTCAGAAGTTGATGCGAGCTGCGCTCGCGCCCCGGGCTCCTGTGCTTCTCGGCGGTTTAGAAGGGGAGGCTCCTGAACAGCCAACAGCCAAACCCGGAGGCCGTTCGCAACGAGGCATTTCTATTGCCCCCTCTGAGCCTGCCGAGGAACGGAGGGCCTTGAGGCCGCGTGCGCAGCACGCTTCAAGAACTGACTCCGCGCAACTGTTTGACCGCAGCGTAGCGAAGGGAGTTTTGCGCGGGGCCTCAAGGCCTGAGTACCGCAGGGGACCCGAAGCGCAGCGAAGGGCGGGCGGATCGGGGGTCGTTTCTTTGCCTACTTTCTTGTCGACACAAGAAAGTAGGTCGCCCGCCGGGGCGAACTCCCGGCTGGGCCTCGCCATCAACCAACACCAACGAGAGGCCTCCCAATGACCGACCTCGTCCCCGTCCAATTCCACGTCAACGGCCGCCCCATCAAGACCGAGGTGCCCACCGACCTGCCCCTTGTCGACTTCCTGCGCGAAGAGCTCGGCTTGTCCGGCACGCGCCTGTGCTGTGGCATCGGCGTCTGCAAGGCCTGCACCGTAGCCGCGCGGCGTGCGCCATCGAGCCAGGCCCAGCCCATGCTGGCCTGCTCGACGCCGGTGGCCCTGCTGCAAGGCCAGAGCATCACGACGGTGGAGGGCACCGGCAGCATGGAAAAACCCAGCGCTGTGCAGCAAGCCTTCCTCGACCACTTCGCCTTCCAGTGCGGCTACTGCACGCCGGGCTTTGTCATGGCGACCGAGATGCTGCTCGGGCGGCTGCGCGCGCAGCCCATCCGCCGCGAGCAACTGGACGCGGCGATTGAAGACGCCGTCGGCCAGCACATTTGCCGCTGCACCGGCTACGCCCGCTACCACCAGGCCATACGCACCGTCGTGCTGGCGGAGAAAGGACTGGTGGTCGCATGAGAGCCCTGTTGCTACTGCTGCTGGCCGGTGCCGCCCAGGCCGAGACCTTGTACGAATACGGCCGCCAATGCGCCGAACAGATCAGCGAGATCCCTGCTTTCAACTGCATGGCGGGCGAGGAGATCCCCATCACCGTCGACGGCAAGTCCGTGCCATCGCAACCCGCGCCACCGCGCTGCGATAGGCCTTCGCTGCTGCCTCAGCACGATGCCGCCAGCCAGGGCCAGTGCGTGCCCGGCAGCCGCGCCCTGGTGCTGCGCGACGACAAGACCGCGCAGATCAGCGCCGTCTGCCGCAAGCAGGTCGCGCGGCCCGCCGGCAGCCCGCTGTTCGACGAGATCAACGTCATCTCGCACAGCCTGAAGGACGGCAAGACCTGCTGGTTCACCGCCAAGGCCAAGGCACCGTTGACCGAAGGTGCCGGCATCGACGGCCGCGCTGTGCCCTCGCCCAGCACGCGCGCGCGCTTGGTGCCGGGGGCCGACAAGGTCTGGCTGTCACCCTACGAGGTGGCCTTCAAGCAGCCCGCCTGCATCGGCTGCCACGACAGCGGCCCCTTCATGTACAGCCCCTACATCGCCCAGACGACCATGTTGCCCGGCGATCCCTTTGGCTTTTACCAACCCAAGGCCATCGGCGAGGACTTCAAGCGCGCCTGGGCGAAGTTGAATGCCTTCGGCATCACGACGCGGGGCAACACCTGCACGGCCTGCCATCGCATGGGCAACATGAACTCCTGCCAGGTGGCGATGAAGCAGTCCACCGGCAATGCACCTCAGGAGGGTGGCGACGAGTGGTCCAAGAAGTTCCCGCAATCACACTGGATGAGCCCGGGCAACCTGCACAGCAAGGCGCAGTGGGACGAGCAGTTCAGCGAGAGCCTGAAGAAGCTGGCGGCCTGCTGCGACAACCCGCAGGGGGCGGGCTGTAGGGTGGTGGAGTACGGGCCGAAGGGAGCGCTGCCCAAGCGTTGAGGCAGCCGCGTCAGCCGCGCACAAACCGCATCAACCGCCCGCGGTAGTCCGGCCTCCCCGCTTCCGCCGCTAACAGCACCTCACTGAACTCAAACCCCAAGCCCGCCATCCGCTTACCAAACGCCGCGCGGTTGCCGCGGTTGGGGTCCACGATCAACAGCTCGCACTGCGGCAGCGCGTGCTTCTCGATGAAGGCCGCCAGCGCGCCGCCGTCGTCGCGTTCGTAGAGCACGTCGCTGCCGATGATGAGATCGAAGCGTCCTTGCACACGCGGTGCGCCTCCCTCGGCGGCGACCGCGTCCTCGCTCCAGTCGCCATGGCAGTAGCGCATGGGCGTGAGCTCGTTCAGGCGCAGGTTCTCGAGCAGGAAGGCGCCGGCCAGCGGGTGGATGTCGCTGGCCGTGACCTCGGCGCCGCGGCGGTGGCACACCAGGCTGGCCAGGGCCAGACCGCAGCCGATCTCCAGGATGCGTTCGCCGTCGGTCAGGGGCCGGATCGCCATCGCGGCGGCCAGATGCAGCCCGGAGGGCCAGACCTGGCCGAACAACGGCCATTGCGCGGGCGAGATGCCCAGGGCCTCGGCCGCACCCGCCGGGTCGGCGAACTGGTCGTTGTCCAGCAGCGAGCGGATCTGCAGATCCGCCGCGCCATCGATGGCGAGCGCCTGGACTTTGATTTCATAGCCGGGCATGAGAGCCCCCAGGTGACCTGCGTGTCAGAGCGCAATGCGACACGGGGAGGTCAGCGCCGCTGTTCGTTCACAGCGGCCGGGCGACAGGCCGGCGGGGCAAGACGGTAGCGGCCGCGCGGAGCGCGCGGCCGTTGAGCCAGTGTAGGGTCAGCTCATCAGGCTGTAAGGCCCGCCGCGTTCCAGGGCCTTCTTGTAGGCCGGCCGCGCGTGGATGCGGGCCAGGAAGTCCTTCAGCTTGGGGTAGCTGTCCATCGTGCCCCGTGCTGCCGCGGCTTCGACAGGAAAGCTCATCTGCATGTCGGCCGCGCTGAACTCGGCGCCGGCAAACCAGGGCCGGGACGCCAGCTCGCCCTCCAGGAACTTCAGCTGCGCGTCGATATTGGGCTGCACGAAGCTGTTCAGCACCTTGTCGGCAATGCCCTTGGCGATGGGTTTCACAAAGAAGGGCATGGGCGCGCGCTTGACCTTGTTGAACACCAGCTTCATGACCAGAGGCGGCATCGCCGAGCCCTCGGCGAAATGCATGAAGTAGCGGTAGTGCAGCAGGTCCTGCTCGCCCGTGGGCTTGAGCCGGCCCTGGCCGTAGCGGTCCACCAGGTACTCCAGGATGGCGCCGCTCTCCGCCACCGTCAGCCCGCCGTCGGTGATGACGGGGCTTTTGCCCAGCGGGTGCACCTGGCGCAGCTCGGGCGGCGCCAGGCCGGTCTTGGCATCGCGCTGGTAGTGCTTGATCTCGTAGGGCAGGCCCAGTTCTTCGAGCAGCCACAGCACGCGCTGCGAACGGGAGTTGTTGAGGTGGTGGACGGTGATCATGTGCCGCAGTGTAGGCAGGCACCCAACCGACGCTACACCGGCACTTCAGCGGCAAGGCGGCGCAAGGCGTCCAGCTGCCAGTCGAACTCGGGCTGGAAGGACTCGCGCTGCTGCACGGCGCCATAGCCGCCCTCGCCATAGACCGTGGCATAGGCGGCGTACTCGGCGGCTTGCAAAGCCCGGCCGGCGAGAGCGTTGGCGACGGCATAGGAAGCCGACACGGCCGCGTGGCCTACGCCGTCCAATGACCGCGAACCAGGGTGGTGGTTGGCCAGCTGCGCAGCTTCGGCAGCCGCCGCGTCCAGGTCTTCCCGCGTCGCACCTGCAGCCACCAAACGGGCCAGTACATCGAGGCAGGCGACCACCGCTGCGTCCTCCAGCAGGTGCCGCACCCGCTGCACGCACGCGAGGCCGAAGCGAAGCCGCAGCCCCTCCTGCGCCGGGGCGTCCAAGGCGAGTTCGCGGGCCAGGTGGTCAAGGGCGTCGTTCATGGCGACCCAGTTTAGGCAGACGGGATTGCACCGCAAGGCCGCGGCCGGCTACGCTGCGGCGCGGCACGCCGTGCCGAAGGAGGGTCGCATGGCTCAATGGCCGACATTGGAGATCGCCAAGCTCATCGTCGGCGTGTTGACGCCGCTGTCGGTGGCCCTGCTGGGCTGGCTGTTCAGCCGCCAGCTCAAGCGCCTGGACCTCAGCAACTGGACCAACCAGAAGCTCATCGAGAAGCGGCTGGCCATCTACGACGACATCGCGCCCAAGCTGAACCAGCTGCTGTGCTTCTTCACCTGGGTGGGCTACTGGAAGATCATCTCGCCGGCTGATGCCATCCATGCCAAGCGCGACTTGGACAGGACGCTCAACATCTACCGCCATGTGTTCGAGGCCGAGGTCTACAAGACCTACCAGGCCTACATCCACGTGCTGTTCGAGACCTACACCGGCGCCGGCCACGACGCCAGGTTGCGGGCCCTGGTCCAGGGGCCCGACGGCGACCGGCGAACCGACAGCGCCTATGCCTGGAGCGAGGCCTGGAACCCCTGCTTCTCGGAGCCCCGCAACGCCGCAGGCAAGGACCAGGTGCTGGCCACCTACAAGGACTTGATGGCGGCCCTGACACGCTCGCTGGGCGTTGGCACGGCCCAGCACGCGCGGGCATGAGCCCGGTCAGGCCTGGGCTGGCGCCTCGTCCGGCGCCAGCAAGCGGCCAAACACCAGCTTGACGATGAGCAGCCCCACCCCGGCCGCGGCCACCAGCACCGCATGCAGGCCCCAGAACTGTGAGCCCGGCATGGTCTCAAGCAGCCCGGCCAGCCAGCCGACGAAGGTGTTGCCGAAGAACAGGTGCAGGTAGTAGATGCCGATCATGACCCCCTGCAGGCCGCGCGGCGCGGCGCGTGAATACAAGGCCAGGCCCACTGGCATGATGTTGGCGAAGCCGATGTCGTTGACCAGGGTGTAGGCGAAGGTCCACAGGATGCTGATCTTGCCGCCGCCGGCTTCGATGGCGAAAGCCGGGATCAGCAGCAGCAGCGGCGCGCCAGCCGCGACAAAGGAGCCCAGCGCCATCTTGGTGACCTCGTCGGGTTCGCGTCGCCGCGTGGCCCACCAGCGCCAGAAGGCGATCGAACCCAGCATCGTGATGAAGCTCACCGTGGCGTCCACGGCCTGCAGCCAGGTCACTGGCACCTGGAAACTGCCGACCATCATGTCCATGTGCTGCTGCGACCACAGTGGGTAGGCGTTGTTGAACTGCTGATTGCCGACGATGGACAGCATCAGCAGCGGCAGGATGCCGACGAGCAGGGCGACCTGCATGACGCCACGGCGGCCCAACGGCGGACGCACCTCAGCCTTGGCTGCGCTGCGCTGCGGTTCGGGCGGCAGCCAGCGACGGCCCGCCAGATAGACGAACAGACCGATCAACATGCCCACGCCGGCCGAGCCGAACCCCCAGTGCCAGCCCACCTTCTCGCCGAGGGTGCCACAGACGATGGGGGCGGCGATGACGGCGATCTGAATCGCCAGCATGAAGATCTGGAAGGCGCTGGCGCGGCGCTTGTCGCCCGGCGCATAGAGGTCGCCCACCTGGGCCGCGATATTGCCCTTGAAGCAGCCCACGCCCAGCAGCAGGCAGCCCAGGGCCGGCAGCAGCGCGGCCTCGATGGCCATCAGGAAGTGGCCGGTGGCCATCAGCAGCGCGCCGATGACGACGGTCTTGGTGCGGCCCAGCCAGCGGTCGGCGATCAGCCCGCCGAAGATGGGCAGCAGGTAGACCAGGCCCACGTAGAGGCCGAACACGGCAGACGCCAGCTGCTGCGGCGAGCGCGGCCCGGTCACGTTCTCTATTGCCGAGCGCAGCGCATCCATGCCGGCCACATGGCCGATGTGGGCCGGCAGGAAGAGGTAGTTGCTCAGATAGAGCACCAGCAGCGCCTGCATGCCGTAGTAGCTGAAACGCTCCCACAGCTCGCAGAAGGACAGCCAGCCCAGGCCGGCAGGGTGTCCCAGGAAGGATCGGTCATGGCGGGCGCGTGCGTCGCTTGTGGCGTCGGCGGCCGCGGTCAGGGTGGCGGAGGTCAAGGGGGTGTCCCGGAAACTTGCGGAAAGCCGAGACTGTCCATGCCGGGTGACCGTCTGGCAATGGGAATGGCCCGGGCATGACGGGCGTCATGGGGGCGGCCCGTCGTTTTCGTTGCTTACGATGGGGCGCATTCATCCAGGGAGAGGCGTCGGCATGGAAAGCTTTGTCACCGAGGAGCGTTTCGAGCGCAGCGTGGCTCGGGCGGCTTGGAAAACGCCCCAGCAACTGGCCTCGCTGCGGGCCTGGCGAGTCCAGCCGACCGACGAAAAGCCGCTGAAGTTCTTCTTCCACACCAACACGCAGGCCAAGGCCGACGCGCTGGCGGCGGTGCTGAAGGCGCGCGGCTATGAGCCGCAGGCGCGCAAGACGGGCGCTTTCGTGGACTGGACCGCCGCTTCGCTGGTGGTGGCGTCGTGGGTGGTCACCGGCCACACCCCGCCTGTGCTGATGACGGAAGACGCCTTGCTCGCATGGACGAAGGAGATGTGCCAGCTCGGCCCGCAGCATGACTGCGAGTTCGAGGGATGGTTCGGCGAGACGCCGGACTTTCTCGAGAAGAGCGATGACCACTGGCTGCAAGGGCGCCCTGATGGCACGCTGGATCTGGACATCTACCGCTGGAGCGCCGCCTCGGAGGCCGCACTGGCGGAGAACGACGTCTACTGGGTCAGCCCTGGTGCCGGCGTGGGTTCGCTGGGGGCGCTGCAACCCTACGCCCACAAGATCCGCGGCCTCAGGAGCCCGTCTGAAGAGCTGAGCCTGGAGAGCATCGATCTGCTGCCGGCGCTGGAGCAGATCTACCTGCACAAGGCGCCGCAAGCTCATGGCGACTACCGCAAGCTGCCCAGGCTGCGCGGCTTTCGCTGCCTGGATGCGGAGAAGCTCGATCCCCGAGGGCTGAACAACCCCAGCCTGCGCCGCGTGGAGCTGAGGCGGCCCCGCAAGCTCAAGTCCTTGAATGCACTCGACGGCTGGAGCGGCCTGGAATCGCTCATCCTTGCCGGCGCGCCGCTGACCTCGCTGGAAGGCCTGGCGCGGTTCTCGGCGCTGCGTGAACTGCGCCTGGCGCATTGCCTGAGCCTCACGGACATCAGCGAGCTGGCTCAGACCCCGGGCATCGAAATGCTGGAGATCTACAAGACCCCCAAGGTGCAGAGCTTCGAGCCCATCGCGGGGGTGAACCGGCTGCGCTGGGTCTTTGTCTGCAGCCGCGGCGGGACGCTGGCCAGCTACGAGACCTTGAGTCACTGGCCGGAGCTGCAGAACGCCGGCGTGTTGCTGCACATGGGCCAGGTCGACTTCGCATCGCTCGCCCGGCATCCTTCGGCAGCGGAGCTGCTGCTGTACACCCAGCCAGGATTCCAGCTGCCCAGCGAGGATGAGCTGCGCCGCGCACTGCAGGCCCAGGGCAGGCAGGTTCGCAGCGTGTTCCTGCGGCCGAAGGACGAGTGCCCATCCATCCACGTCACCTTTGAATCGCCCTACTGGCGCTCGCCCGCGGCGCACGAGGGGCACGCGCGCGTGTTCGTGGAGTGAAGCGTATGAACACCCCTCCCCGCGTCCTCGTCACCGGCGGCAGCGGCTACATCGCCGGCGTGCTGATCCGCCAGCTGTTGGCCAACGGTTGGCAGGTGCACACCACCGTGCGCGACCTCAGGCGCGAGCCGGCGTTGCGCCAGCTGCTCGGCGTTGGCGCGAGTGACCAGTTGCGCTGCTTTGCCGCCGACCTGATGGCCGACGCCGGTTGGGCCGAGGCGGCCGCTGGTTGCAGCCACATGGCCCACCTCGCGTCGCCGCTGCCGGTGGGCGTGCCGCGCGACGCCAACGAGCTGATCGTGCCCGCCCGCGACGGCGCCCTGCGCGCGCTGAAGGCCGCGCGCGATGCCGGCGTGCAGCGCGTCGTCATGACCTCATCCGTCGCGGCCATCTCCTATGGGCATGGCCCGGGCGAGCACCATTTCACCGAGGACGACTGGACGCGGCTGGAGACGCCCGGCATCCCGCCCTACATCCAGTCCAAGACCATCGCCGAGCGGGCGGCGCGCGACTGGGTGGCGCGCGAGGGCGGCGGGCTGGAGTTCTGCACGGTCAATCCGTCAGTCGTGCTCGGCCCGGTGGCGAGTGCCGACTACTCGGCCAGCGTCGTCATCGTCAAGAGCCTGCTGCAGGGCAAGGTGCCGGCCCTGCCCAACATCGGCTTCGGCATCGTCGACGTGCGTGACGTGGCCGAGCTGCACTGGCGCGCGCTGACCGCGCCGGGCATGGCCGACGAGCGCTTCATCGCCTGCGGCGGCTTCCTGTGGCTGCGCGAGATTGCGGCCATCCTGCGTGCTGAGCTTGGCGAGCAGGCCCAGCGCGTGCCGACGCTGCAGATGCCGAACTGGGCGGTGCGCCTGCTGGCCAAGGTCAGCCCGGCGGTGCGGGCGGCGGCGAGTGAGCTGGGCACGGCGCGGCACCAGGATTCAAGCCATGCGCGGGAGCGGCTGGGCTGGGTGCCGCGGGCGCCGCGGGAGGCGATCGTGGCGACCGCTCGCGATCTGATCGCACTGCGCATGTGACGCGGCGTTGAGCCGATCTGGCTGACCTGCCAGCGAACTCAGAGAGACGGCGACTGCCTGCTGGCGTGCCAGAACGCGAGGATCACCACCTTGTCCGGCAGCGCCTGGTAGTAGACGTGATAGCGGATGCGGGCGAGGAAGAGCCGTCGCAGGTCCGGGTAGTGTGGCGACGCAGAGCGCGCACCCAATTCGGGTTGAAAGGCCAGCAGACGCAGTGCGTCCTCGAAATCGTTCGCCACGGCGTCAGGCGCAGCCGGCCGGTTCTCGCGCCACCACGATGCTGCCCGCTCCAACTGGGTGGCGGCCCTGCGGGTCACCACCACGGCGACGCGGCCACTCACGATGCCATGCGAAGTCGTTGCAGCAGCACGTCGGCCGGCATCGTTTCGTCGCGCTCCAACTCGCCGAGCGATGCTTGCAGCTCGGCTTCGAGTTCAGGAGACACAAGGAAGGTCTCGTTCCTATCGCGTGTCAGGATTGTGACGACCGTGCCCTCGGGCAGCGGATCTCCTTCGACGACGATCTTGCCGCCAACGACGGTGCCAGTGGTGAGCTGCATGGCTGCAATGGTACGCCTCACCTTCCCCGTCTCTGCCACAACGGCTTCTTCCCTTTCAGGTGCCTCTCGATGCCGTCGTTGAGCCGGCCGCGCAGGTCGATGACCGCCTCGACATGCCCGAACACCTCGGGGAAGCGCAGGTCCAGCCACAGCCACAGCGTGCACTGGCGCAGCGCCTGCTCCATGCGGTCCAGGCGGCTGTGTTCGTCGACGTCGTCCAGGAACCAGGGCGTGCCGGCCTTGCCGGTGCGCGCGTGGCTGGCGGCCCAGGCCTGGAACTGTTCGACGACCTGGGGCAGGCGGTCGTCCACCGGCGCCTGCGCGTAGCGAAAGCGCTCCTGCAGCGACAGTGCCGCCGCGTTGCGGTCCAGCATCTCGGCCAGGCCCAGCATCTGCTCCAGCTCGGCCACTTCGAAGTGGGCGTCGTCCAGGCGCAGCTGCTGCATGAAGACGGTCAGCACCTGGTGCAGGCTGTTCACGCCCAGGCGCGCCGAGATCGTCTGCACATGGCGCCAGTTGGGCGCCACCGGGCACTTGAAGTCGCGCGGTGCGCGGGGCTCCTTGGGCAGCAGCTCGCGCAGCGTCTTCATCGCGTCGGCCTCGGCCTCTTTCAGCACGCTGACGAAGCCCTCGTCGTGCATGCCGTAGCGGCCGGCGCGGCCGGCGATCTGGTGCACCTCGCCGACGGTCAGCGCGCGGTCGCCGACGCCGTCGTACTTCTCCAGCGTCGAGAACAGCACGCGGCGGATGGGCAGGTTCAAGCCCATGCCGATGGCATCCGTCGCGACCAGCACCTGACTGGCGCCGACGGCAAAGCGCTCGGCCTCGCGGCGGCGCACCTCGGGTGGCAGCGCGCCGTAGATGACGCTGACAACGTGGCCGTTCTGCGCGATCTGGTCGCGCAGCATCAGCACGTCGCGGCGGCTGAAGGCCACCACCGCGTCGCCCGCATGCAGATGCGTCATCGGCACGGGCGCGGGCATCAGCTGCACATGCTGCTTGCGCTCGAAGACGCGGCGCTCGGGCTTCTCGCCGCACAGCTGCAGCAGCCGCTCGATGGCCGGCGCGGCATAGGCCGACGCGATGATGATGAGCTCGCGCGCCGGCACGCCGACGATGGCCTGCGTCCAGGCCCAGCCGCGCGAGTCGTCGAAGATCATCTGCGCTTCGTCGATGACGGCCACGTCGATGGTGTCGCGCGTGTTGACCATCTCGATGGTGCTGCTCACCACGCGCGCGTCGTTGGCCGGCACGTTCTCTTCGCCGGTCAGCAGCGAGCAGGGCACGCCGCGGCCCACCAGACGGTCGCGGCCCTCCAGCGCCAGCAGGCGCAGCGGTGCCAGGTAGGCGCCGTCCAGCGCCTGCGCCAGCCGCTCGAAGGCGGCATAGGTCTTGCCGCTGTTCGGCGGGCCCAGGTAGAGCGTGACCTTGCGGCCCAGCTTGCGCGCCGCGTCGAAGCTGTCCGGGTAGCCCTGGAAGGCCAGTTCGCGGCCGAGGCTGGCCAGCGTGTCCTGCTCCTCGACCGTCTGCTCCCAGCGGTCCTGGGCGCGGTTCAGCGCCGCCTTCAGGTCCTCGTAGGGCATGGGCACGCCGCACTCGGCCTGCAGGCGCGGCAGCAGCGAGGCGAGCTGGCTGGCATGGCCCATGGCCTCGCTGCGGGCGATGAGGTGGTTCAGGTGCAGGATCAGCTCGGCCGTGTAGGAGTACTCGGGCGCCTGGCCCAGGTTGTGGCGCAGCGCGGCCGTGTCGCCATCACGGAAAAAGGCCCAGACGGGCTCCTCGGGCACCGGCACGCGGTGCGACAGGTCGATGCGCCAGCCCTCGTGCGCGAGCGTGATCGGGTGCACGCACAGCCGCGTGAACACCAGGCCTTCGCGGCGCAGCCCCAGGCTTTCGAGCTGGTGCAGGCGCTGCTGCAGCTGTGGGCGCAGCGTGTTGGTCTGGGGCGTGGCTTCGAGCTGGGCCAGGGCGACCGGGATATGGGCCGGCAGGATCCAGCGGCTCGGCCGGCCACCGCCAGCGGCCCGGGAGATCTGGATGCAACCCAGGCGATCCAGCGACTCGTCGCTGCCATCGTCGAAATCGGCGGGCACGAGCACCTGGGGCAGCGCGTGCGCGGCCTGGCGGATGCGGGCCCAGTCCTCAGGCGCGAGGCCCGCGGGGAAGCGGGCGGCGTGGCTGGGTTGCGGGAGGGGAAAGGCGGGTGCGGGCGGCTTGGCCGGCTTGGGCGAGGAGACTTCGGAATTCACGGCGGAAGTGGAACACAGGCGAGCTGACTGCGTCCTCGCCACGAGGGCCGACGGGCGCGCGGTTTGCCGGTGCCCATTGCTTCGTGACAAGCTCTGCAACTGCTTTGGAGGCCCGCATGCCACGCGAAATCAAGGTTGTCAGCGAAACCGTCGCCGCGCCGGCGCACGAGGTCTACGAGTTCGCCAGCCGGCGCGAGAACCTGCACCTCTGGGCATCGGGCCTGGCGTCGGCCGACATCGAGCAGGAAGGCGACCACTGGGTGGTCACCGACTCACCCATGGGCCGCATCCAGATCAGGATGGCGCCGCGCAACGAGTTTGGGGTGCTGGACCACGATGTGACGACGCCGGACGGCGTGACCACGCACAACGCGTTCCGGGTCACGCCGGTGGATGAGGGCTGTGCATTGACGTTCGTGGTGCTGAGGATGGCCGGGGCGAGCAATGAGGACTTTGAGCGGGATGCGGCGCATGTGCTCAAGGATTTAAGGGCGTTGAAGGCGTTGATGGAGAACGGCTGACTTGCTTCCCGCAAGGCAGCGTTGGCTGCTCGCACCCCACCAAGCTGCCAGCGACGCGGTTTGGGCGACGTTCAGCGCCAGCTACTCGAGAGCTTCGACGCGCACGCTGCCGAACTCGCCAACCAGCACAGCAACGAGTCGTCCTAAATAGTCTCGACCCGATCCACCGTGGTCACAGAAGTACAGCCCGTACTGTTCAATCATCGCCGTCGCATCCGGCATTCCAGGCTTCGTCGAGTCGGCTCGGAATTCGTAGCTGGGGGTTGGCACGCTGCCGATTTTCACGGTGGCCACTTCGGATAGGGCGTGCTCGATCCGCGCCTTGTCGAGGTGCGAGAACGTCAGTCGATATTCAGTACCCATGACGGTCAGAGTCGTTCCACTTGCATCACAACGGCTTCGGCCGCGTCCCCTCAGACGGATTCGCAATCCACCCCTGCAGCTCCGCCGCCCTTGCATGTTTGGGCGCCAGCTCCAGGAAAGTCTTGTAGGCCGCCATCGCCTTGCCCTCGTCGCCTGCCAGCAGCCGCGCGTCGCCGAGGTTGAGCCAGGCCAGGGAACGGCTGCCGTCCATTTCGACGGCCTTCTCGAACCACACTGCAGCATCGGCAGGCTTGCCGCGCCGGTACAACACGAAGCCCAGGTTGTTGGCCGCCAGCGCGAACTTCGGCTGCAGCTGCAAGGCCTCCTTGAAGGCGGCCTCGGCCTCGTCGTAGCGGCGCTCGCGGTAGAGCTGCAGGCCGCGGTCGTTGGCGCGTTGGGCGGCGACGCGGGCGCCGGGGTCGACGCGGGCGGTCGTGGCGGCCAGGGCCTGGTCCTTGCCGTCCAGGCCCTTGATGGTCACTTGAACACCACTGGCCGCGCCACTCGCGGCGGTGGCGACCTGGCGGCCGGCGCTGCTGGCCTCGTCGAGCTTGGCGGCGAACTGGCTGGCCTTGTCATCGAGCTGGGCCACGGCGCCACTCAGCGCGGGCTCCTGCGCCGTCGGCAGCTCGAAGATGAACTCACCGCCCTCGCTGCCCGGCAGGCTGCCGAAGGCCGGCGTCTGATGGGCGATGGCCGACACGGCGGGCGCCACGTAGGCGGCCAGCTCGGTGGCGGTGATGAGGCCGTCGCCGTTCAGGTCGGCCTTGCCGTTGAGGGCCTGCAACAAGGTCCACGTGAAGACCGAATGGCCGCCGGGGCCGTCGTCGGCCACCTGCTGGTCGGCGCCGCCGGCGGTCATCATCTGGCGGCCGAAGCGACGGGCGTTGGTGCGGGCAAAGTTGCTGTCGGCCGCGGCGCTGCCGCCACGTGTCAGGCCCAGCCCGGAGTAGCAGGCGTCGATGACGAACAGCGCGTGCTTGGCCGTGATGGCCTCGGCCACTTCCTGCAGCTGCGGCATAGCGATGGCGTCGGCTTGCAGGTCATTCAGGCCGGCGTCCACCGGCACGATATAGCCGACCTCGCGGCCGCTCGGCAATTTGCGCGTGCTGCCGTGGCCAGCGAAGAAGACGAAGACGCGGTCGTCGCGCTTCACGCGCTTGGCGTCGCCGAAGCGCTCGTTGAGCGCCTTCAGGATGTTGGCCCGCGTGGCGTCGCCATCGGTCAGCAGCGTCACGTTGTCGGCTCGAAAGCCGAAGCGCGTGACCAGCGATTCGCGCACGGCCTGCGCGTCGCGCACCGCGTGCGAGAGCTTGGGCCAGGCCGTGTATTGGTTGATGCCGATGACCAAGGCATGGCTGTCGCGATACAGCTCGCCGGGGGCGGGTGGCGGTGCGGCGGCGGTTTTGTCGGTGGACACGACGAACTGCCCATCCTTCCAGCTCGCAAAGCGCCAGCCTTCGGCGGCGAGCTGGTCCAGCACCAGGGGCAGGGCCTGCACGGTGCGGGCGTGGATGTCGTGGAAGAGCACGATGCCGCGCTGCTGCTTGTCCAGCTCGGCCATCACCCGCGCGGCGATGCTCTTGGGGATGGGGTCGCTCCAGTCCAGGGAGTCGACGTTCCACATCATCGAGCGCAGCTTCAGCGCCTCGATCGTCGTCAGCGCGCCGTCGTTGCGCGCGCCATAAGGGAATCGAAACAACGCGTCGCCATTGCGACCCGCCGCATCCAGCAGCGCCTCCGTGTTGGCGGCTTCTTCCTTGACCTTGACCAGCTCGAACTTGGACATCAGCCCATGCGTGAAGCTGTGGTTGGCCAGCTGGTGGCCAGCGGCGAGAACCCGCTTGGCCACGGCGCTGCCATTGCCCGGCTGGATCTTGCCGTCGGCATCGACCTTGCCGAGGTTCTGGCCGAGCTGGAAGAACACGGCCGGTGCGTTGTAGCGCTTCAGGATCTCCAGGATCTCGTCCGTGTACCGCGCATGCGGGCCGTCGTCGAAGGTCAGCAGCACGGTCTTGGGCGGCAGCTTGTCGCCAAAGACCTCGCGCTCCTTGGCGGCGACACCGCGCATCGCACCTGACGCGGCGGGCTCCGGCGCCAGGTCAGCCGCGGCCGGCAACTGTGCGCCGTGCTGCTTCATGACGGCGTCGCGCGTGTGCAGCGCCTTCAGCTTGGCGACGTAGTCGCTCCAGCGCTCGCGCTTGAGCTCGATGCCGCGCTTGGCAAAGCCGCCGAAGACTTCCTTCAGCTCCTGCTCATAGGCCTTCTCGACTTCGGCCAGCGTGTCCAGGTCTTCCTGGGCGCGGCGGGCGAGCTTGATGCCGTCCAGCGTCTGCGCGCTCTTCAGGCCGGTAGCGAGCTGGCCCAGCACCTCCTTGAAGGCGAGGCGGTCGGCGTCGAACCAGCTCGGTTCGCTCTCGATGCGCGTCAACAGCGCCGCGGTGGCGTCCAGGGACTCGGGCTTGAGCGCCAGATCGGCCAGGCGCTGCTGGCGCTGCAGCAGCTCGTGGAAGAGCTGCTGGCCGAGGGCCTGCACCTCGCGGCGCTGGGCGGCCGGCAGGGTGGCCTCGCCGTCCATCAGCACGACGATCTGGCGGTGCAGGGCCAGCAGGCCGTCGCCTTCCTCACGCAGCTTGGCCGTCGCACTGCTGTCCTGCGCGGCCGAGGCGGCTGGCAGCGCGGCGGGCACTTCACTGAGGCGTTTGTTGCAGCCGGTCAGGGCGAAGGCGATGGTCAGCAGCAGGGCGAGTGAGATGAGGCGCATTGCGGGGTGAAAAAGTCAGCCGCGAGATTGTGGGGCTGCCCGCGCTGCTGACAGCGCGAGACTGCGGACGCCGACAGAATGCCGTCCTCCCAACAAGGACGATAACGATGAGACTGCTCGCCCTGACCCTGGCTCTTGCCTGCTTCATCGCCCCCAGCCAGGCCGCCACCCCCGCCGAGCGCCTGGCCGATGTGGCGACGCGCTACTACGACACCCGCGCCCGCTTCGACCCGCTCAACGCCACCCAGGCCGGCGACAACCGCTTTGACGACCAGCTGGGCCTGGACATCGCGCCGGCCGAGCGGGCCAAGCGCTTCGCCGCCTGGCGCGGCTTCCTGAAGGAACTGGCCGCCCTGCCCGCCGCTAGCCTGCCGCAGGCCGAACGCCTGAACCGCGAGCTGCTGGAGCAGCAGCTGCGCGCCCAGCTGGCCTTCGAGCGCTACCCCGACCATCTGCTGCCCTTGCACCAGATGGGCGCCACGCCCTTCCAGCTGGCCTTCTTCTCCAGCGGCCAGGCCGGCCAACCGCTGAAGACGGCCGCTCAACTCGACGCCTACCTGAAGCGTGTCGCCGGCCTGCCGGCCTGGTGCGACCAGGCCATCGCCAATATGCGCGAAGGCATCAAGCGCGACGTCGTGCAGTCACGGCCCGTCGTCGAGGCGGCACTGCCGCAGCTGCGGAACCTGGCCGAGGTCGACGCCGAGCACAGCCCCTACACGGCGCCGGTGCGCGTCCTGCCCGCCGACCTCACCGCCGAGGACCGCACGCGCCTGACCGAGGCCTACCGCCGCGAGCTGACCGAGCGCGCTCAGCCCGCGCTGCGCCGCCTGCTCGCCTTCGTCGAGACCGACTACCTGCCCGCCGCGAAGCGCCGCGGCAGCATTGGTTGGACGTCCCTGCCCAACGGCCAGGCCTGGTACCGCCAATGGGTGCGCGAGCAGACGACGACTGACATGACGCCCGAGCAGATCCACGAGCTGGGGCTCAAGGAGGTGGCGCGGATCCAGGGCGAGATCACGCGCATCGCGCCGCAGCTCGGCTTCACGGGCGACCCGCTGAAGAACGGCGGCCTGCTGGCCTGGGCGCGCAGCGATGAGCGCTTCCGGCCCTTCAAGACCGAGGCCGAGATCCTGGATGCCTATCGCGCCATCAACGCCCGTGTCGCGCCGCAGCTGCCCAGGCTGTTCGGCCAGCTGCCGCGCATGGCGCTGGAGATCCGCGCCGAGCCCGAGCTGACGCGCGAGACGGCTTCCGATCACTACACCGCCGGCCAGGCTGACGGCAGCGCGCCCGGCGTGTTCTGGGCCGTCATCAACGACCCCAAGGACTACTCCGTGGCGACGATGACCGCCCTCTTCCTGCATGAGGGCCAGCCCGGGCACCATTTCCACTTTGGCCAGCAGGTGGTGATGCCCATGCCCGAGTTCCGCCGTCGCATGTGGATCAATGCCTATGGCGAGGGCTGGGCGCTGTATGCCGAGACCCTGGGCCATGAACTGGGCCTGTATGCCAACGACCCCGTGGCCTACGCCGGCATGCTGCGCATGGAGATCAGCCGCGCGGCGCGCCTTGTCGTGGACACCGGCATGCACGCCAAGGGCTGGAGCCGCGAGCAGGCGCTGAAGTATTGGATGGACACGACCGGTGCTGGCGAACAGCAGGCCGTGGCCCAGATCGACCGCTACCTCGCCTGGCCGGGCCAGGCCCTGGGCTACAAGATCGGCGCGCTGAAGATCCAGGAACTGCGCCGCCGCGCCGAGCAGAAGCTGGGCAAGAAGTTCAGCCTCGCCGCCTTCCACGACCAGGTGCTGGGCGAGGGCTCGCTGCCGCTGTCGGTGCTGGAGAAGCGCATCGATGCGTGGATTGCCACACAGGCTAAGGTGGCGCGATGAGCGACATCACGATCTTCCACAACGCGAAGTGCGGCACCTCGCGCAATGTGCTTGCGCTGATCCGCCATGCCGGCCTGGAGCCGCGCGTCGTCGAGTACATGCAGACGCCGCCGAGCCGCGACGAAATCCGCGCGCTGGCGGCGGCCGCCGACCAGCCCTTGCGCGCGTTGCTGCGCGAGAAGGAGGCCGTCTTCACCGAGCTGGGCCTCGCCGATCCGGCTCTGAGCGATGACGCCCTGCTGGACGCGGTTCAGCAGCATCCGGTGCTGCTGAACCGCCCCATCGTCGTGACGTCCCTGGGCACGGCGCTGTGCGGTCCGTCGGAGGCGGTGCTGGAGCTGCTGCCCGTCGGGCCGTTGCCGCCCTTCACCAAGTCTGACGGCGAAGTCGTGCACGACCACGGCCGTCGGCGCGGCTGAGGTTCAGGCCGGAAAGTCCGTCGATGCCGCGAGACCGCGCCATTCGGCCGTCTCGCGCTCGACAAAGGCGTGCTTGTCGGCAATGGCCTGCAGCGTGTCCGTGCCCAGCGGCAGGCGCAGTGGCGGGGTCTTGGCATCGACCAGCGTCAGCATGGCTTGCGCCAGGCGCTCGGGGTCACCGGGCTGGTTGAGGCTGATGCGCTTGGCGGCCTCGCGCACCTGGCCGGCGCTGGCGGCGTAGTCGGCCAACTCGCGCGGCGAGGTGACCAGGGACTGGCCTTCCAGGAACTCGGTGCGGAAATAGCCGGGCTCGACGACGGTGGCGTGGATGCCCAGCGGCGCGAGCTCGGCATGCAGGGCCTCGGTGATGCCCTCGACGGCGAACTTGGTCGAGCAGTAGACGCCGAAGCCCGCGGCCGAACGGACGCCGCCGAGCGACGAGATGTTGATGACATGGCCGCTGCGGCGCTCGCGCATCTGCGGCAGCACGGCGCGGGTCACGTTCAGCAGGCCGAAGACATTGGTCTCGTACAGCCGGCGCACTTCATCGGCACTGGCTTCCTCGACGGCACCGAGCAGGCCATAGCCAGCGTTGTTGACGAGGATGTCGATGCGGCCGAAGCGGCTCAGCGCGGCGGCCGTGGCCTGGGCGGCCTGGGCTTCGTCGGTGACGTCCAGGGCCACGGCCAACAGGCCGGGCTGGGTGCCCAAGCGCTTCTTGATGCTCGCGGCGTCACGGGCCGTAGCGACGACGGCGTCGCCATGGGCCAGGGCGGCTTCGGTGATGCGTGCGCCGATGCCGCGCGAGGCGCCGGTGATCATCCAGACGCGCTTGAAGGTGGGGGTGGTGGTCATGTTGGGCTCCGGTGTGGGGTGAAGGGTGGATCGGCCGATGGAGCGAAATTTAGGATCGGGATTGATCTTCAACTAGCCCAGAATCGCTTCATTGATTGGCAAGTAAATCCTGACAATGGCCTTCAACGAACTTCGCGCCATCACCACCTTCACCAAGGCCGCCGAGCTGGGCAGCCTGCGCCAGGCCGCGGTGGCCCAGGGCATCACGCCGCAGGCGGCGAGCCAGGCGCTGACACAGCTGGAGGCCCACCTTGGCGTACGCCTCTTCCACCGCACGACGCGTCGGCTCAGCCTGACCGAGGAGGGCGAGCGCTTCCTCGGCGCCGCAGCGCCCGGGCTGCAAGCACTGCAGCGCGCATTGCATGGCGCGCGCCTGGGTCGTGACGTCATTGCCGGGCCGCTGCGCATCACGGCCTCGCGCTCGCTGATGCTGCCGGTGCTGTGGCCGGTGCTGGAGGAGTTCTGCGCCCGCCACCCCGACGTCGAGCCCGATGTGCAGTTGGACGACCGCATCGGCGACTGGGTGGCGGACCGCGTCGACGTGGGCTTTCGCGCCGGCACGCCGCCGGGCGAAGGCCTGATTGCCCGCCACCTGCTGCCACTGCAGCTGATCGTCTGCGCCGCGCCCGCCTACATCGCCCGCCATGGCGCACCGCAAAGCATCGACGAGCTGGCCCGGCACCGCTGCAGCGGCTTTCGCCACCCGAGCACGGGCAAGCCCATGCCCTGGGAGTTCCTGGTGGGCGACGAGATCGTCGGGCGCGACGTCGCCTCGGTCTTCATGACCAACGACGTCGAGCTGGAGGCCAATGCCGTCGTGGCCGGCCAGTGCATCGGCCAGCTCGTCGGCGCCACTGCCGCCCCGCTGATCCGCAGCGGCCAGCTCGTGCCGCTGCTGACCGAGCATGTCTGCGCCCACCTTGGCCTGTACCTGTACTACGGCAGCCGCGTGGCCCAGCCGGCGCGGGTGCGGGCCTTCATCGACCTCGTCGTTGAGCGCGTGGTGGGCAACCCGGCCTGGGTGGTCAGCGCTCAGGAGCTGGCTGCGGCCGCCCGCAAGCGCCGCTGAGCGGGTAACAAGCCGACGCGATTGGTAAAGCCTGGGCACACGGCGAAAGCCAACACTGCAGACGGGGAGGGCATCTGAATTGGAGGCTCTCATGAACTACAGAACCCTGACCGTATGCGCAGCGGCCGTGGCCCTGGCGGCTTGCGGCGGTGGTGGCGGCGATGCTGGAACTCCTGTCACGACGCCCTCGAACAGCACCTCGGGCACGCTGGCGCTGAGCCTGACCGATTCGCCGGCCTGCGGCTTCGACCATGTGTACGTGACGGTGCAGAAGGTCCGCGTCAACGCCAGCGCCGACGCCGCCGAAGATGGCGCCGGCTGGACGGACCTGGTGGTGGGCCCGACACAGCGCTTTGACCTGCTGGCGCTGCAAAACGGCGTGCTCGCCAGCCTGGGCCAGACGCCGCTGGCGGTGGGCCATTACGCCCAGTTGCGCCTGGTGCTGGCCGAGAACGGCGGCGCCACGCCGCTGGCCAACTCGGTCGTTCCCACGGGCGGCAGCGAGGTCGCGCTGAAGACGCCCAGCGGCCAGCAGAGCGGCCTCAAGCTCAATGCCAGCATCGACATCGCAGCCAACCAGATGGCCGACTTCGTGCTGGATTTCGACGCCTGCAAGTCCGTCGTCACGGCCGGCAACTCGGGCCAATACCTGCTCAAGCCCGTCGTCGCCGTCGTGCCCAACTTGCTGTCGGGCGTCAGCGGCTATGTGGATGCGAGCGTCGCCTATGGCGGCACCCAGGTCAGCCTGCAACAGGGCGGCGTCGTGCTCAAGGCCACCGCGCCGGACAGCAGCGGCAAGTTCGTGCTCACGCCGGTGGCACCGGGCAGCTACGACCTCGTCATCAAGTCCGCGGCCCGAGCCACCATGGTCGTGACCGGCGTGCCGGTGACGGCGAATACCGTGACGGCTGTCAGCACCAGCGTCGCGCCGCTGTCGCCCGCCCCGGCCATCGATGGCCAGGCCATGGGCACGGTGATGGTGGATGGGGTGGTCAACACGGCGGCCGTCGCGGCGACGCAGAAGCTGGCCAGCGGCGGCATCATCACCATCGCCGAGACCCTATCGGACTCGACGACCGGCGCCTTCAATCTGACCCTGCCCGCCGCGCCGCCCTGGGTGGCGCCCTATGCCGCGCCGCCGGCCAGCCTGGTCTTTGCGGCGGACGTGACGGCCGGCCTGTCCTACTCCTTCAATGCAAGCCTCAACGGCACGGTCAAGGTCGTCGGCCCGTTGGCTGTCACGGCGGGTGGCACGCTGACGGTCAACTTCGGCTTCTAAGCGAGAGTGGGCTTGAGCAAGTCCGCGATGCCGATGCGCGCGGCAAAGTCCTCGCGCACCCGCTCGGCCACCTCGGTCACCGCCGCCGCGCCGTCGTCCATGAAGTCGACGACCGAGCGGAAGGGCCGCTCGCCATGCGCCAGGCCCACGACGCGCACGACCTCGTCGGCGACGGCCTGCGGGTCGGCTTCGGGCGGCATCAGCGCGGTCAGACGCGCGCCGATCTGGTCCATCAGGCCGGCATAGCGGGCGTAGGCCGCGGCCTTGGCCTCGTCGGCCGGCTTGCCGGCGTTGGCGAAATGGTCGGTGCCGCTGGTGAAGGCGCCGGGCACGACGATGCTGGTCTCGATGCCGAAGCGGGCCAGCTCGAAGCTCATGGTCACGGCCAGCGAGTCCATGGCCGCCTTGGCCGCCGCATAGGGGCCGAGGAAGGGAGGGAAGCCGCCGCGTGTCGTCGTGCTGCCAATCCACAGCAGCAGGCCGCGCTGCTGCTCCCGCAGCACCGGCAGGGCCGCGCGGTTGACGCGTTGGGCGCCGAGCACATTGGTGTCGAAGACGGCGCTGATCTCTTCCGGCGTGTAGGCCTCGGTGGGCCCGACGACGAGGTGGCCGGCGTTGTGCATGACGACGTCCAGGCGGCCCTGCTCGGCCACGATGGTGGCGACGGCCGCGTCGGCACTGCGCTGCGACAGCACATCCAGCTCGACGACGCGCAGGTCCAACCCGCGGGCAAAACTCCAGTCGCGCAGCTCGCGGGCCTTGGCCGCGTTCTTGGCGGTCACGCCGCGCATGCTGGCGTAGACGGTGTGGCCGGCGGCGGCCAGGGCCAGGGCGCTCAGCTTGCCGATGCCGCTGGAGGCGCCGGTGACGAGAATGACTTGTTGTTGGTTGCTCATGATGCTGTCCTCCTTCAGACGATGCCGCCGTTGACGCGCACCGTCTGGCCGTTGACCCAGGCTCCTTGCGGCCCAGCCAGCACGCCGACCATCGCCGCGATGTCTTCGGGCTGGCCCAGGCGCTCGAGCGGCGCCATCTTGGCCAGGCGCTCGACCTGCTCGGGCGTCTTGCCGTTCAGGAAGAGATTCGTCGCCGTCGGGCCGGGGGCCACGGCGTTGACGGTGATGTTCTTGCCGCGCAGCTCCTTGGCGAGGATGTTGGTCATGGTCTCAATGGCGCTCTTGGTGGCCGCGTAGACGGCGTAGCCCGGCAGGCCCAGGCCGATAACGCTGGTCGAGAAATTGATGATGCGCCCGCCCTGGCGCAGGCGCTTGGCCGCCTCGCGCATGGCGAGGAAGCTGCCCTTCACATTGACGTCGAAGAGGCGGTCGAAGGTCTCGTCACTGGTGTCGGCGAGGTGGGGCAGCTCGTTGGCCATGGCGCCGGCGTTGTTGACGAGCACGTCCACGCCGCCGAAGGCTTCGGTGGCGGTGTCGAACAGCAGCCTGGCGGCGCCGGCATCGGCCACATTGGCCTGGACGGCGATGGCACGGCCGCCACGGTCCACGATCGCATCGACAACCTTTTGCGCTTCGACGGCATTGCCGGCGTAGTTGACGACGACGGCATGACCGTCGGCCGCCAGTCGCTGCGCAATGGCCGCGCCGATGCCGCGCGAGGCGCCGGTGACGATGGCGACGGGGGAAGAGGAAGAAGAAGTGGTGTTGCTCACGGGGTGCTCCAGGTCGTTGGGTTGGAAGGCAGGACCGAGGAGCGGCCCTGTGAGTTCAATGTATTGTTCGATCGCTTTCGGATAAATCAGACGAACAAGACATCACAATCCAAACCATCTAAACAATTGGGGCGAGGAAGGCCATGGACCGACTGGATGCGATGCGCCTCTTCGTGCGCATCGTCGACCTGGCCAGCTTCACCAAGGCGGCCGACGAGCTGCAGCTGCCGCGCGCCTCGGTCAGCCTGGCCCTGCAGCAGCTGGAGGTGCGCCTGGGTGTGCGCCTGCTCAACCGCACGACGCGCCATGTCAGCCCGACGCTGGACGGCCAGGCTTACTACCTGCGCTGCCAGCAGATCCTGCAGGACGTGGGCGAGGCCGAGGACCTGTTCCGCAGCGCCCAGCTCAAGCCGCGCGGCAAGCTGCGCGTGGACATGCAGGGCAACCAGGCCCAGCGCTTCGTGCTGCCCTACCTCGGCGACTTCCATGCCCGCTACCCCGACGTCGAGCTGGAGATCGGCCTGGGTGACCGCTTTGTCGACCTTGTGCGCGAGGGCGTGGACTGCGTGCTGCGCTCGGGCGAACCCAAGGACTCGTCCATGGTGGGCCGGCGCGTTGCCCAGCTGCGCCAGGTCACCTGCGCCAGCCGCGACTACATCGAGCGCCGCGGCCTGCCGCTCACGCTGGAAGAGTTCGCCACCCACCAGGCCGTCAACTACATCGGCAGCAGCGGTCGCGTGCTGCCCTTCGACTTCATCGTCGATGGTGAAGCGCACAGCCTGACCCTGCCCGGCCCCGTCACCGTCAGCAGCGCTTCGGCCTATGGCGCCTGCTGCCTGGCCGGCCTGGGCTTCATGCAGGCGCCGCGCTACAACTTTGAGAAAGAACTGGCGAGCGGCGAACTGGTCGAGGTGTTTGCCGACTGGCAGCCGACGCCTATGCCGGTCTATGTGCTGTATCCCCATGCCCGCCAGCTGTCGTCGCGGGTGAGGGTGTTTGTGGATTGGCTGGCGGAGCGGATGGCGGGGGCGGGCTGAGCGACGCTGAGCGGTGAGCGCTTATGAATCGCTGCACTCGGTGGACCTAGGGGCCGACGTGGTTGCCTATCTGCATCGAGGCGCTGTTGTGAGCATCTGGACGCGGCTCGGCGCTGCGGGCCTCCTCATCACCCACCCGACCCCGCCACCGCCCTGAACAGCCGGATCGCCGTCTCCGCCGCCGGCGCCAGCGTGCGGCCGCGCAGCCAGACGGCGTGGGCGTCCACATAGAGCTCGCTCATCGTCTTCAGCCCGCGCACGGGCTGCAGGCCCAGGGTCTGGATGATGGGCAGGGCACGCGGCAACGCGGCCAGCAGGTCGCCGTCGGCCGCCAGCCGGGCCAGCGTGACGAGGTCATCGCATTCGACGACGACGGGCAGCTCGGCCGGCGTTGCAAAGCCCAGGCCCTGGGCCACATAGGCCTGCAGCTGCGGCGACACCGACACCATGGCCAGGCCGTAGTGCACCAGGTCGGCCGCTGTCACGGTCGTGGCGTCCAGCAGCGGATGGCCGGCGCGGGCGTAGACGGCGCCGCGGATGCGCGTTACCGGCGCCATCTCCAGCCGGCTGGCGTCGGTCAGCATGCGCGGGTCGGCGACGAAGAACTCGATGGCCTCGTCGGTGAGCAAGGTCAGCAGGCTGTCGACATTGCCGTAACGCACGCGGGCGACGACGCCCGGTGCCTGGCGGCGCAGTTCGGCCAGCAGCGGCGGCACCAGCACGGCGGCCGGCACGGGCCCCGCGCCAAAGGCCAGTTCGCCCAGCAGGCCGCCGCGCAGCAGGTCGGCGTCGCGCTCCAGGCAGTCGGCGTCAAAGACCAGGCGCCGCGCCCGCTCCACCAGCGTGCGGCCGGCCGGCGTCAGCACGGCGCCCAGCGGCCCGCGCTCGAACAGGCGCAGGCCCCAATGGGCTTCGAGGGCCTGGATGCTGCGGCTGAAGGCGGCCTGGCTCAGGTGCACACGCTCCGCCGCGGCGACGAAGCGGCCCTCGTCGGCCAGCGCGATCAGGTGGGAGAGCTGGCGGAGGTTCAACCTAGATCCGGCAGTTGGGCACGTCCGAGGGGCGGACGAGGCGAGCCGCCGGCAAGGCGCGCCGACGAAGTGGGCTGATGCCCACGAGGAGAAGCAACGCCGCCTGCGGTTTGCAGCGGCCGACCAGCGGGCGTGCAGCGTTGTTCATCGAAGCGGCGAGGGTGGCAAATCGGCCAGCGTGCCGAGGTTGAAGGCATGGCGCCATGGGGAGCGGCCGACTGCCGGATCTGGGTTGCTATGCAGTGAACGCAATGAATGCCGACTAATTATGCGTTGGACGTAATTGCTGCCGGCTTTCATCCTTCGCTCCCCGGCCCGCTCAGAGGCTGGAGGAGGCAAGCGCCGTGGAGTTCGATTACGTGATCGTGGGCGCCGGTTCGGCGGGCTGCGTGCTGGCCGCGCGCCTGAGCGAAGACCCCGGCGTGACGGTGGCCCTGCTGGAAACCGGCGGGCCGGACAGCAGCGTGCTCATCCACGCGCCGGCCGGCGTCGTCGCCATGGTGCCCACCCGCATCAACAACTACGCCTACCAGACCGTGCCCCAGCCCGGCCTGATGGGCCGCCGCGGCTACCAGCCGCGCGGCAAGACGCTGGGCGGCAGCAGCTCCATCAACGCCATGCTCTATGTGCGCGGCCACCGCCACGACTACGACCAATGGGCGAGCTTCGGCAACGCCGGCTGGTCGTATGACGAGGTGCTGCCCTATTTCCGCCGCGCCGAGCACAACGAGCAGTTCGGCGACTGCCCGCTGCACGGTCGTGGCGGGCCGCTGAACGTGACGCTGCCGCGCAGCGCGAGCCCCATCAACCAAACCTTCCTGACCGCCGCGGCGCTGCAGGGGGTGCCCCATATCGGCGACTACAACGGCGCCGAGCAGTTCGGCTCTTTCGTCTACCAGGTCACGCAAGTCAACGGCGAGCGCTGCAGCGCCGCCAAGGCCTATCTGACGCCCAACTTGGGCCGCCCGAACCTCAAGGTCATCACCCACGCGCAGGCGACGAAGCTGCGCCTGGCCAATGGCCGCGCGGTGGGAGTGGACTACCGCGTCCACGGCCAATCCCGCCTCGTGCGCGCGCGCCGCGAAGTCCTGCTCAGCGCCGGCGCCTTCGGCTCGCCGCAGCTGCTGATGCTGTCCGGCATCGGGCCCGCCGCGCACCTGCGCCAGACGGGTGTCGAGGTGCAGCACGACCTGCCCGGCGTCGGCCAGAACCTGCAGGACCACATCGACTATGTGCAGACCTGGCGCTGCAGCTCGGACACGCCTACCTTCGGCGTCTCGCTGCGCGGCGGCGCGCGGCTGGCGCGGGCGGTGGGTGAATGGCGGCGTCATCGCACCGGCCTGCTGACGAGCAGCATTGCCGAGTCCGGCGCCTTCCTGCGCTCTTCGGCGGATGTGACCGTGCCCGACCTGCAACTCGTCTTCGTGCTTGGCATCGTCGACGACCACGCCCGCAAGCTGCACTGGGGCCACGGCATTTCCTGCCATGTCGACGTGCTGCGGCCGCACAGCCGCGGCACGGTGGAGCTGGCCGGGCCCGACCCGCAGCTGGCACCGCGCATCGACCCACGCTTCCTCAGCGACGAGCGCGACATGCGGCTGCTGCTGAGGGGCGCCCGGTTGCAGCAGCGCCTCATCGAGTCCAAGCCTTTCGACGGCCTGCGCGGCGACATGCTCTACCCGGTGCGCGCCGACGACACCGAGGCGCTGGCCGCCGACATCCGCGCCCGTGCCGATACGCAATACCACCCGGTGGGCACCTGCCGGATGGGCCCCGCGGGCCGCGATCCGATGGCCGTCGTCGATGCGCGACTGCGTGTGCACGGCATCGGTGGCTTGCGCGTCGTCGACGCCTCGGTGATGCCCACCATCGTCGGTGGCAATACCAACGCCCCCACCATCATGATCGGCGAGAAGGCCGCCGACATGATCCGCAAAGATGTCTGAGCCCCTCGCCCAGCCGCGCCGCCCTGAACGCGGGCGCGCCCAGTCGGTCCCCCGAGGGGACGGCGATGCTTGCCGGATCGACCGGCAAGCACATCGCCACGGCGGGCCGGCTTGGGAGCGGCCCTGCGCTCGGCCCGAAAACCGTGCCCATAGCTCAATGGAGACGAAATGAAGACGATGACCCTAATCGCCGCAGTCCTGGCCCTCGCCGGCTGCAGCCGTGAGACCGCAGCGCCCTCCGGCGACGCGAGTGCGACGACGGCGCAGGCGAACGCGCAGTTCGCACAGACCCTGCCGCTGGACGAGGCCCAGGGCTTCGAGGACGCCAAGCGCGGCCTCATCGCGCGCCCGGAGGGCAAGATCCTCGCGGCCGACGGCAGCGTGCTGATCGACTTCGACGCCTTCAAGTTCGTCGATGGCGCCGCGCCGCCCACCGTCAATCCGAGTCTCTGGCGCCATGCCAAGCTCAACGCCCAGATCGGCCTCTTCAAGGTCGTCGACGGCGTCTACCAGCTGCGCGGCTTCGACATGGGCAACATCACGCTGGTCGAGGGCAAGACCGGCTGGATCGTCATCGACGCGCTGACCTGCCGCGAGACCGCGAGCGCGGCCATGACCTTCGCTCGCAAACACCTGGGTGACAAACCGGTCACCGCGCTGCTGTTCTCGCACAGCCACATCGACCATTTCGGCGGCGCCCTGGGCGTGCTGACGGCCGAGCAGGCGCGCACCGTGCCGGTCATCGCTTCGGCGGGCTTCATGGAAGAGGCCACCAGCGAGAACGTCATGGTCGGCACCGCCATGGGCCGACGCTCGGCCTACCAGTTCGGCAAGAACCTGGAACGCTCGCCCAAGGGCCTGGTCGACACCGGCCTGGGCAAGGCCGTGGGCTACGGCAGCTTCGGCGTGCTGGCGCCGACCGACCTCATCACGCAACCCACCGAGGAGCGCGTGCTGGACGGCGTGCGCATCGTCTTCCACAACGTGCCCGGCGCCGAGGCCCCGGCAGAGATGACCTTCTCGGTGCCGTCGCTCAAGCTCTACGGCGGCGCTGAGAACCTGGCGCAGACCATGCACAACCTGCTGCCCGTGCGCGGCGCCAAGGTGCGCGACGCGCTGCGCTGGGCTGGCTATATGCAGGGCGCGCTGGACCAGCTCGGCGACGCCGAGGTCTATGTCGGCCAGCACAACTGGCCCGTCTGGGGGCACGACCGCATCGCCGACTTCATCACCAAGCACCGCGATGTCTACAAATACACCCACGACCAGACCGTGCGCCTCATCAACGCGGGCCTGACGCCGGCCGAGATCGCCGACCAGATCCGCTTGCCCAAGTCGCTGCAGGGCCACTTCGGCGCACGCGGCTACTACGGCGACCTGCGCCACAACGTCAAGGCCGTCTACCAGTTCTACCTCGGCGCCTACGACGGCAACCCCGCCCACCTGGACCCACTGCCGCCGGTGGACGTCGCCAAGCGCTATGTGGCCCTGGCCGGCGGCGCCGACAAGGCCGTGGCCGCCGCGCAGACGGCCTTCGACCAGGGCGACTACCGCTGGGCTGCCGAGCTGCTGAACCATGTCGTCTTCGCCGATGCCGGCCACAAGGCCGCGCGCGAGCTGCTGGCGCGCGCCTACGACCAGCTCGGCTATGTGGCCGAGGCCTCCACCTGGCGCAACAGCTACCTGACGGCCGCCGCCGAGCTGCGCGGTGGCGCGCCCAAGCAGGGCGTCAACCGCGCGGCCTTCCTCGACATGCTGGCCCAGACGCCCATCGAGCGCTTCCTTGAGGCCATGGCCGCCGGCCTCAACGGCCCGGCCGCCGAGGGCAAGGACTTCAAGATCAACCTGGTGCTGACCGACACCAAGGAGAGCTATGTGCTGTGGATCGAGAACGCCGTGCTCCACCACCGCCGCGCCGAGCCGGCCGCGGATGCCAACGCCACGTTGACGCTGACCAAGGGCTTTTTCGTCCGCATGATGGCGGGCACCGCCGGCGCCAAGGACCTGCTGCTGTCGGACGACGTCAAGGCGAGTGGCAGCAAGATTGACCTGGGCCGCTTCCTGAGCCTGATGGACAAGGCAACGGGAACCTTTCCCATCGTGTCGCGCTGACGCAAACTGCGGGCATGCAAGCCAATCGCTCCATTCCCGCTGCGACCGTCCTGCCCGAACTGGCCTATCCGGACGTCAACGCCGCGGCCGATTGGCTCTGTCGCGCCTTCGGCTTCGCGGTGCGGCTGCGCATTGCCGACCATCGTGTGCAGATGAGCGTGCCGGGCGGTGGCGCCTTGGTGGTCAAGCAGGGAGAGGTGGCGCCTGACAGCTGTTCGTCGCACTCGGTCATGGTGCGAGTGGCCGATGTCGATGCCCACCACGCCCGTGCGGCAGCGGCTGGCGCCGCGGCGGCCGGCGCGCCGACAACCTACCCCTTCGGCGAGCGGCAATACGGCGTGCGCGACTTCGCCGGCCACCACTGGGTTTTCACGCAGAGCGTGGCCGATGTGGACCCGGCGAGCTGGGGCGGCGAGCTGCATGCAGAATCAGCCACTCCTCCCCACGGATTGGAAGACTCGTGAAGCGCATGTCCCCTGCCCTGGTACTTGCCGGCCTGTTGATCGGTGCGCCCGCGATGGCGGCCGATGAACCTCCGTCAACGCTCGAAAAGATCGAAGGCGCCGTGACGCGCGGCGCCCAGGCTGCGGCCAGCGGGGTTGCCCGTGGCGTGCACGCGGCGGCGAGCGGCATCGAGCGCGGCGCCAAGGCGACGGTGCGCGGCGTGGAAAAGGGCGCCAGTGCGGCCGCCCGCGGTGTCGCACACGGTGTGGATGCGGCGGCCAGCGGCGTCAAGCGCGGTGCCGACGCCACCAGCAATGCCGTGCGCAAGACGGCGAACAAGGTCGAAGGCAGCGGCTCAGCCGCCAGCTCCTCGAATTAATCCAAGGGCCAGGGCATGGCCTTGGGCATCTTGGCGGGGTCTTGGGGCTCCGCCGGCCTGGTGCTTTTGCGCGCCGGCGCATCGGCCTCGCGCCACCACGGCGTCGCGGGCTCGCCCTTGGCCGGCTCCACGGCCTCACCCAGACGAGGCATCAGCAGCTGGGCGCCCTGCTTCGGGCCAAGTTCCAGCAATGTCTCGGCCGGTGCATCCCAGTCATGCAGGGCTAATGAAAAGGTGCCCCAGTGCACCGGCAGGAAGGCGCCGCCGCCGAGCAGCTGGTAGGCCTTGAGCGCGTTCTCAGGCCCGAGGTGGATGTCGCCCCAGGACGGGTGGAAGGCGCCCACTTCGAGCATGACCAGATCGAAGGGCCCGAAGCGTTCGCGGATGGCCGCGTACTCGCTGGTGAGGCCCGTGTCGCCGCTGAAGAAGACGCGGTGTTTCGGCGTCTCGATGACGATGGACGACCACAGCGTGGCGTTGCGGTCGGTCAGCGAGCGGCCCGAGAAATGCTGCGACGGCGCCGCATGGATGCGCAGTTCGGAGTTCGGCGCCTGCCAGTGCTCCCACCAGTCCAGCTCGACGATGCGCTCGGGTGGCACGCCCCAGGCCTCCAGATGGGCGCCGACGCCCAGCGAGGTGATGAAGGGCACCTCCTGCAGCTTCACCAGCTCCTTGACCGTGCCCATGTCCAGGTGGTCGTAGTGGTCGTGGGAGATGACGACGGCGTCGAGCTTGGGCAGGGCCTTCAAGGCCAGCGGAACCGGCTGGAAGCGTTTCGGCCCGGCCAGCTGCGAAGGTGAGGCACGCTTGCCCCAGACGGGGTCGGTCAGCACACGCAGGCCGTCGACCTCGATCATCACCGTGGAGTGACCGAGCCAGGTGGCGCGCAGGCCGGTGTCGGTGGGCTTGAGCCAGGCGTCCAGCGGGTTGACGGAGGGCAGGGTGCCGGCCGGTGTGCGGCGGCCTTCGGAGCAGATGAAATCGCCCAGCGATGGCCGCTCGCTGCGGTCACGCAGCCCCGGCTGGATGGGATGGACGTTGCGAAAGCCCTCGCCTGCCTCCGTGGCCAGGTAGCGCGGCGACGCCCGCATGCGTTCGAGACGGAGGCCGGTGGCGCGTTTGCCGAGTGACTTCATGGCAGCAGGTGTTGGGGCAGACCTGCCGAGATGGCGGCGTGGCGCGGGCTTTCAAGGCCGTGGGCCGCACGGGCCTTCAGGCATTGGCTGTCGCCGGGCTGCACGCCGCGGCAGGTGCTGGAGCGCTGGGCGTAGATGCTGCAGCCTACTTCCTGGCCCACCTCGCCGCGCAATGCGATGCAGCGCACCGGCCGCGTCTCGGTGCCAGCCATGCAGCGGTGCAGCGAGCCGACCGGCCGCGTCAGCGCCACGGGTACGGTGCCGCCCGGCACGTCATCGGCTTCGGCCCAGTAGAAGGACACGCGGAACACCGCGCAGCAGGCGCCGCAGCGCTGGCAGTCGAGTTCGTCGTCCATGCGAGGTCTCAGGCCTCGGCAATTGCCGCGATGGACACCTTCAGCCCCGGGACGCGCGCCGGCAGCTTGGCGCCCTGGCGGGCCGGCGGGTTGACCGGGAACCAGCGCAGGTATTCCTCATTCATGCCGGCGAAGTCATCCTCGTCCGCCAGCACGATGGTGACGCTGACTATTCTGTCCATGGCGCTGCCTGCAGCGTCGAGGATGGCGGCGATGTTGGTCAGGCACTGGCGGGTCTGTTCCTGCACCGTCGTGCCGACGAACTGGCCGGTCTCGGGATCTGTCGGCGCCGTGCCGGACACGAAGACCAGCCCCGCCGCCTTGACGGCCTGGCTGTAGGTCGGCGGCGGCTTGGCGGCCTTGGGGGTGTAGACGATGTCGCGGGGCATGGGAGGTCCTCTTCACGCGGGTTGGTGCTGGGTGCCGGCGCCCATCGTGATGAAGAACATGCGGCTGGGCCTGTACACCTTGGCCGTATGCCAGACGCCGCGCGGCACGACAACGGCGCCGCGGTCGGTGATGCGCTGGGCGGTGGCAACGCCTTCGGCGGTCTCCATCAGGAATTCGATGTCGCCGTCCAGCAGATAGACGAACTCCTCGCCGTTGGGGTGCATCTCCCAGCTGCCCCAGTCGGCGTCACAGAGGAACTCCGACACCAGCCAGTCCTTGCCCAGTGCGTCCAGGGCTTCCTGCGGCTGGGCCCAGAATTCGCGGCCGCCCACCTCCTGGCGGATTCCGCCGGCAGCGTCGAGCAGGGCATAGGTTTCGTCGGGCAGGAACTTCATCGGGCGGCCTCCTGGCGCCGATTGTGCGGGTCGGGTGTGCAACATGCCGCAACCGGGCGGCTTGAAATGTGTGGGGGTGGCGGCATGTGGGACGCATGCCTTCCGTCATCAAGCTCGCTGTCCCCGCCGAACTGCTGTCCCTCGTGCGCCTGGCCCAGTTGCTGCAGGCGCTTGAAGGCCAGGGCCACGCGGCCGATCCTCACCAATACCAGCTGCTGGTTCAGAAGCTCGGCGCCGAACTGCGCGAGCAGCAGGGCCACGAGATGTTGTCGGGCCTGCTGGATCACTTCCCCGCTGCGGCCGAGGTCTACGAGAACCTGCAGTATGGCCATGCCGGCCTGGTGCGGGCGCCGCTGGAGATGTCGCTGAGTTCCGAGCTGGCGGCGCGCGAGTTGCTGGGCCGCATCCGCAAGGACTGATCAGCTGCGCCGCAGCGCGATCTCGAACACGACGCCGTCGGCGACATTGCGCGCCGCGATGCTGCCGCCCATCTTGGCCAGATAGGTCTTGGCAACGAACAGCCCCTGGCCGCGACGCTGCCCGTTCTCCGGCTCGGCGTCGCTGACGCCGTAGTCGAAGATGCGCGTGAGCTGGTCGTCGGCGATCTGCGGGCCCTGGTTGTGGATGTCGATGATGGACAGCTCGCCTTCGATGCGCAGCGCCAGCGTGACGGGTGTGCCGGGCACGCGGTAGCGGTCAGCATTCGTCAGCACATGGGTGATGGCGTCTTCCAGCGGGTATTCGTCGGCCTGCACCCAGACGGGATCGCCCGGCGCATAGGCCACATTGGCGATGCCCGCATAGGCCGCGTTCCCGGCCACCTGGCGCAGGAAGGCGTCCAGGTCCAGCCGGCCCACGGCCAGCGTCGCGGCGGCGAGGGCCTCGCTCGGTGAGGCCTGGCCGTAGAGCACCTTGACGGCCTGCTGCATGCGCTGCACATAGCGCCGGCTCGGATCGGCTTCCGATCCGTGCAGCAGCATCAGCGACTGCAGCGGCGACATGATCTCGTGGCCCACGGCATGCCATTGGTCGTGCTCGCGCTCGGCACGCAGCTGCTCGCGGCGCAGGCTGTCGCGGGCGTGCTGCAGCAGGTCCGACAAGCTGCCGGCCAGGATACCCAGCTCATCGCTGCCGCGCAGGTCGGCCACGTCCAGGGTGCCGAGCTCGAAGCGCTCGGGCGACTGCAGCTGGTGCGACAGCGCGGCGGCGCGTTTCGTCAGCATCGCGACGCGGCGGATCAGGCCCATCTCGATGATGAGCCAGGCCAGCGCTATTGATCCCAGCATCGCGCCCACGGGCCAGGCCAGGCGGGCAGCGCTGGCGCTCAAAGACCGGTCCAGTCCTTGCAGGTCACCGCTCAGCGTGATGTCGAAGCGGCCCGCCGGCGTCGTCACGCTGTCCCGGGCCTGCAGCCTGCGCGGCGTGGCCGGCGCGGGCAGGTGCTGGATCAGGGCCGTCAGCCAGGGCGACGGCGGTGTGCCGGTTTCGTCGGCGCCCTGCAGCAGCGCGACGACGTTGCTGCCGCGGGTGATCCTCAGCGTCTCGCCGGGCGCCAGCGTGCCGGACAGCCGCGCCAGCGACAGCGGCGCTTGAGCCGCGGCACTGCTGCTGTCGAACAGCACGGTGCCGCCAGGGCCGAGCAGGGCCAGGCGCAGGCCGGTGCGGGACAGGTCCGCGGGCGGCCATTGCGGCCCGCCGGGGCGGAACAGCGCCTCGCGAAAGGCCTCGACCGGCAGGCGGATCGAGACCGTCGTGCGGCGCGGGCAGGGCTCGGCCGTGCTCAGGCAGGGGCCTTCACGCCAGACCCAGCCACGGAAGTCGCGTTGCGGCCGGGCCTTGTGCGGCAGCGTCGCGGTGTTGCCGGCCTCGTTGACCGTGAAGCCGGGCAGCTGGCCGCGCTGGGCGTCCAGCATCTCGACGGGAGCCAGCCAGTACTGCTCGGCGCCGTCGCGCTTCAGGCTGATGCGCACGCGGTGCACGTCGGCCAGGTCCAGCGTGCCGCGCTCACGGGAGACCAGCGGCGGCGCATCCAGTGCCGCCACGAGATAGATGAAGCCGCCCGCATAGGCATTGCTGCCCACTGCCGTGCACAGGCTGGCGCCGCCCGGGTATTGCAGTGCGCAGCCGGCCATCTCAACGGCTCGCTGGGCCTTGGTTGCGTCGTCAAAGTCGATGGCCGCGAAAGGCAGCAGCAGCGGCGCGACCCAGCCGGCCTCGACCTGGGCCGGCTCGGGGTTCATCAGCGCCAGCTGGCCCGACGGGTGGCGCAGCTGCGCCACGATCTCGGCCAGGGACTTGGCAAAGGTCTGCTCGTAGCGCTGCGCGTTGCGCTGGCGCTCCTCGTTCAACAGGGCCAGGGCCAGGGCCAGCGTGGCCAGGGCCAGGGCGATGAAGACGAGGTGGAAGACGATGCGGTTGCGGAAGGCCGCGACGCCCAGACGCGGCATGTCTGGCAGTGGAAAATCCACCCGGCCGAGCTTCATCCGCCGGGCGTCCAGCGGAAGCCGCGCATCGGGATGTTCTCGATGCCGTCAAACGTCGGGTCCACATCCCTGAACGCATCGCGGATGGTCGCCACATGCTTGCGCACGTTGTCGCGGTTGCGGCCGCTCTTGACGACGTCGAACAGCTCCTCGTAGCTGACCACCTCGCCGGCGCGCGCGTGCAGGGTCGCGAGGATGCGCTGGGCCGTCAGCGGCAGGTTGATGCGCTGGCCGCGCCACATGGGGGTGCGCTGCTTCAGCGGGTCGAGCTGCAGGCTGCTGTCCTCGGCCTTGGCGATGGCCTTGACGGGTTCCTTCAGCCGAGCCGTGCGCAGGATGTCGAGGAAGGTCTCGATGAACTCGGCTTCGTCGAAGGTCGTCTTCTGCAGATAGTCCCAGGCGTCCAGCGCCTTCATGATGCTGCGGTAGATGGCCGCCGGCATGGCCGACACCACCAGCACCGGCGTGCCCAGGCCCTGCTTGTTGATCTCGTTGATCAGCGCCACGCCGGCATTGCGCTCGCGGCCCAGCTCGATGTCGAGCACGACGAGGTCATAACGCTCGCGCAGCAGGGCGGCCTCAGCGGCGTCGCGGTCGAACCATTGGTCGACGGTCAGCTCGGGGCGGGCGGTGCGAATCCAGCCGGCCAGCTGTTCGCTGGTGGTGGGGTCGTCTTCGATGACGGCGATGCGGGGCATGCGGTGATTATGTGGAGGCCTGCACAGCCGGTCGCGGAAGGATTCTTCCGCTTGGCCGCCATGGCTTAGACGTGGCGGAGCCAGCCCTTCAGCACTGCCTGCAGCGCAGGCAGCTTGGCCGTGAAGTCGACTGCAGAGGTGAATTCGACTTGTGCGCGGTCCTTGCCCAGCCACTTCAGCAGGCCGGCGGGATCCGTGATCTGCAGGCCGCCTTCGGGCAACTCGCGGGCCTTGGCGCCCAGGTGCAGGATCAGGCCCAGGCCGGTCTTGCTGCGCAGATGGGTGGTGGCGAAGTAGTCGCTCGTGCGCCAGCTCGGCGCATTCCATTTGATGCCTTCGGCGATGGACGGGTCCACGGCGAGGATGGCCCGGCGCAGTGCCTCGATCTCTGGCTTGAAGGGGTGGTCGAGCGTCGCCATGAACCGGTCCACGGCGGCGGTGGTGTCGGCGGTGGTCAGCTTGGGCATGGCGGGATTCTGGCGAAAAGGCCGGCGCCCGCTGCATGTCGCTTCGACCGGCGAATGCGCCGCAGAATCTGCAGTTCACTGAACTGCGGCTCGCCTACATGATCACCTGCTATCTGCGCTACGTCATCGATCCCAACAAGACCAAGGAATTCGAGCACTACGGCAAGCTCTGGCTGCCATTGGTCGCGAAGTTCGGCGGCACGCACCATGGCTACTTCCTGCCGTCGGAGGGCGCCAACAACATCGCGCTGGCCTTGTTCTCTTTTCCGTCTCTGGCGGCCTACGAGGACTACCGCAACCGCTCGCTTCAAGACCCGGAATGCCAGGCTGCCTTTGCATATGCGAAGGAAACGCAGTGCTTCCTGAGCTACGAGCGCAGCTTCTTCAGGCCCGTGCTGGCGAGCGATGCCTAGGCTTCCCGATCACTGATCGGCGGTGGCGCCGGCTGAGCGACCGTCCTATGCTCGATGCCCGGCCAAACCGGCACGAGCGAAAGGACTGCATATGCTGAACAGCGCTCCCGTCACGACGATGCTGCCCGTGGCCGACATGGCCCGGGCGCGGGCTTTCTATGAAGGCTGCCTGGGGCTGGTGCCCGGCGGCCTGAAGCCGGATGGCAAATTCGTCTACAGCGTGGCCGGCAGCACGCTGGCTCTCTTCCCCAAGCCGGGCGGCACCAAAGCCGACCACACGGCCATCAGCTTCAAGGTGGACGATATCGCTGCCAGCATCGCCGAGCTCAAGCGGGCGGGCGTCGTCTTCGAGGACTACGACTTCCCGGACTTCAAGACCGTCGACCACGTCTGCGTGCTGGGGTCAGAGAAGGCGGCCTGGTTCAAGGACACGGAGGGCAACTACCTCTGCATCCACGAGGATCTGGCTTAGCCGCCAATCACCCCGCAGGCCACACGTGCGCCGCCGCCACCCAGCGGCATGGGGTGGTCCGAATGGTTGTCGCCGCCGGCGTGCACCATCAGTGCGTGGTTCTTCACGTCGGCCAGCTTGAGACGCGGGCCCAGAACGGGCGAAGTGGCCGTGCCGTCGGCGGCCGCGTAGAGCGGCGGCAGGTCGCCCAGGTGGCCATCGCCCCAGGGCTCGCCATGCTTCTTCGTGCCCTGCGGGTCGAGGTGGCCGCCGGCGGCACCGGCCGGCACGACGGCGCCGTTGCTCTCGGCGGGCGCGCAGGAGGGCTTCTCGTGGACATGGAAGCCATGCAGGCCGGGCGGCAGGCCCTTCAGCTGAGGATAGAAGGCCAGGCCATAAGGTGTCTCGACAATGCGGACGGTGCCGAGCGCGGCGCCATCGCCCTGCTTTTCGGCCAGGTTGAGGGTCACGGTGGCTTCGGCGGCCACGGCCAGCGAGCTGGCAAGCAGGCAGGCGCCGGCGATGAACAGGCTTTTCATGAGGTCTCCTTGGTAGGTTGCCAAGCGTAGGCACTGGCTCACGGCGTTCGAATGTGACATGTACCGGCTTGACGGTACATGTCGTCTGCGTTGAGGGGATGGCCCACGAAGGTGGATGCTGACATGTCCGGAAGATTCCTTCCATGACGTCGGAAGACACTCACCGCGCGTCGCTCTCGTCCCTTCCCGCATGACTGGGAACCATGGCCGCCATGCATCGAACACCGATGCACATCGCCCAAGGAGCCCATCATCATGCTGCAACGCCTCAAGACCCTCGCCGCTTCCATCCGCCACGCCTTCAGCCGCGGAGCCAGCCGCGGCCTTGAAGCTGCCCCCACGGCCGCCCGTTCGCTGCGCCGCGCCCTGCCTCCGCTGCTGATCCTGACGGCCGTGACCGGCGTCGGCTATGCCGTCGTCACCCACCCGCCCCTGCAGGCCGTGCCCCACGGCCAGGCCGCGCTGCGCACCAACCAGTTCAGCGGCGGCACCAGTGAGTTCCGCGAAGGCAGCTTCATCCGCATCCCCGGCCTGCACGAGGTGCGCCTGTTCCCGCTGCGCGATCAGAGCTACCACCCTGAAGCCATCGCCAAGGCCCAGGGCTCGGCGCCGCTGCAGTCGGTGGAAGGCCTGTCCCTGGGCCTGGACATGAATGTGCGCTGGGCCGTGGATGAGAAACGCCTGGCCGAGCTGTCGCGCAAACTGCCCGACAACATCGAGGCCGACGTCATCGCGCCGGCCGTGCAGGCCGTCGTCTACAAGCAGATCGCCAAGCGCACCGTGCGTGAGATCTTCTCCAGCCAGCGCGCCGAGATCGCCGCGGCGCTGGAAGCCGAGTTGCGCGCCAAGCTGGCCGCCGACGGCATCGTGCTCAAGGGCGTGCAGATCGGCTCGGTGGACCTGCCGCCCGACTATCGCCGCGGCATGGACAGCCTGTTGGCCGACAGCCTGGCCAGCGAGCGCATGCGCTACACGCTGGAGATCGCCGACAAGAAGGTCAAGGAGACCGAGCTGACCGCCGCCGCCGACAAGGTGCGCCGCGAGACCGCCGCCGAGGCTGCCGGGCGCGAGCAGATCATTGCTGCCAAGGCCCAGGAAGAGGCCATGAAGCATGTGCTGCCCTTCAAGCAAAAGCAGATCGAGCAGCGCGCTCTCGAGGCGCAAGCCGACAGCGCCGCGCGCATCCAGCAGGCCGAAGGCCAGGCCAAGGCGCGTCGCATCGAGGTCGACGCCGAGGCCTCTGCGCGCCAGAAGCTGGCCGATGCCGAGGCCTACCGCCTGGGCCAGGTGGGCAAGGCCAATGCCAGCCAGATGGCGGCCGAGGGCGCGCTGCTGACCAAGCACCCGCTGCTGGTGCAGAAGGCCATGGTCGACAAGCTGTCGGACAAGGTGCAGGTCATCATTGCCCCGCCTGGTTCGGGCGGCTTCATCGGCAGCGCGCTGCTGGGTGGCACCTCGGCTCAGCCGAGGGCTGCTGAAGCCACCACGGAGAAGGAGTAAGCCATCATGCGTCGCATTGCGCTGATCGTCGTCGCCTCCGCCGTCGCCGCCGTCGTCATGACCAAAGCTGAAGCCGCGCCTTCCGCCGAGCTGCCCGCGTTCCCGCGCGCCGGCCTGGTGGTGCAGGACGCGCCGCTGCGCGGTGCGCCGCGTGACACCGCCTCGCTGCAGACCCAGATGGCGCGCGGCGAGGCGCTGGAGATCCGCGCCGAGCGCGGCGATCACTGGCAGGTCTGGGACTACCGCCGCGAGCGCGGGGGCTGGCTGCGCAAGGGCCAGATCCTTGTGGTGCCGCGTGGCGAGGGCGCCAGCGCCGAGCTGCTGTCGCAACTGCGCCTGGCTCGCCAGCAATGGGGCACCGAGGGCCTGGGGCTGGGCCTGGCCGCGGCCTATGTGCAGCTGGCCACGCCGGCCGAGTTCGCCGGCCCCGGCGGCGCCGAGGCGCTGGAGGCCATGGGCATGTTCGCCGAGCGCATTGCCGACCGTGCCTCACAGCCGGCCGCCAAGCCGACCGAGGGCCAGTTGGCCGCGCAGATGGAGGTGGCAGCGCGCTATGGCCTGAAGTTTGAGTCCTTCGACGTGGAAGAGGGTCGCGTGCAGGTCTGCTACGACGGCGAGGCCTTCCGCCGCCTGCTCGTCACGGCCGCCACGCCCGAGCAGCGCGTGCATGCGGTGCTCGCCCTCACGCGGCCCGACTGCCTGAACCCACGTGCCACGCCGCGCGAGGCCGAGGCGCGTGACCAATGGCGCCAGCAGGTGCTGGCCCAGGTCGATGCGGCCAGCCTGCCCGCCTACTGGAAGAACCGTCTGCTGATGCGCCGCGCTTCAGTCGCCGCCAGCCTGGCCTTTGCCCAGGCCCGCCGTGGCGCCGGTGGCGAAGCCGTGCCGGCTCTGGCCGAGTTTGCCGGCATCACGCCGACCGAGCTGACCGAGGACGACCAGGCCGCCTATGCCGACGCCGCGATGCGCGTGAACGCGGCGCGCTGGCTGGGCACGGCCGCCACGGCACGTGACTTCGGCGCCGTGCAGCTCGCGCTGCAGCCAGGTGCGGACGGAGAGCGCTGCGTGGAGTTGAAGGAGGGCGGCAAGCTGGCTGCGCGCCGCTGCAGCTATGGCCAGATCGCGCTGGCCTCGGCCTCGCTGAACCGCGAGGGCCGTGCTCTGGCCCTGGCCGCCCAGCCGCTGGATGGCTGGCGCGAGCTGTGGGTGTTCCTGAAGGAGCCGGGCAGGAACGGCGGCTGGCGCATCGAGGTCATGCCGCCGGCGCCGGCCCAGCCGGGCCTGGGCGTGGCCGAGTTCGCCGGCTGGGTGCCGGGTGGCGCGCAGATGCTGCTGGCCCGCGAGTTCCGCGCCGAGGGCAAGTACCGCCGCAGCTTCGAGGTCGTGTCGCTCAGCAACCTGGCGACCGAACGCCAGTCCAGCGAGCCGGCATTGATGGGCGCCTTCCAGCGCTGGGCCGACCCCGCCTGGCGGGGCAGCTCGCCGATGCGGCGTTGAGCGAAACCTCGCTGGCGCTTCGGCTGTGGCTCATGACGCCGTTCAACCCAACTGCCAGGAATGAGATTCGACAGGCGCCAGAATGCCGGCCTGTTGCCACGGACTGCGGAACCCGACCATGCCCCAGATGCTGCTCATCGTCGAACCCACGGGCCAGCGCGCCGAACGCGGCCGCGTTGCCGGCGAGGCTGTCTACCAGCGCATGCTGGACTTCACCGCCGAACTCAAGGAGACCGGCCTGCTGCTGGGCACCAACTCCCTGGGCACGGCGGCCAAGCGCTATGCCAAGCGCAGCGGTGACGCCCAGGTCTGGGACGGCCCATTTGCCGAGGCCAAGGAGATGGTGGGCGGCTATTTCCTGCTCGACACCGAAGACCCCGCCGTTGCCATGGCCTGGGCCGAGCGCTGCCCGGCCGCGGAGTGGGCCACCGTGGAGATCCGCGGCGTCGGGCCTTGCTACATGTAGGCCTCCCGTTCAGCGCCGCCGCCGTGCCAGCACCGCCAGGCCACCGAGCATCAAGGCCCAGGTTCCCGGCTCGGGCACGGCGGCGATGCGCAGGCTCAAGTCCACCGTGTCGCCATTGAAGACCCCGTCGGCGCCGAAGCCGACGGCGAAGTCCAGGTGGTCGCCGGCGGCGAGCACGAGGGTCTGCGAGAACGACGACCCGGGGTGGAACGCGTCGAGCGCGACGGCGTGCAGCGCCAGCTGGTTCCTCAACACGTGGACGTCGGTCAAGCCGACGTCGTCGCGCGTGAAGGTGGCCTCGACGCGGAAGCTGCCCGCCTGCGGTGCCGTCCATCGCACGATGCTGAGCCGGCCGTCGTTGCCCGGGTGCAGGCCCAGCTCTCCGGGCAGGACAGCGCCGCTGCTGTAGTCGATTGCGGCGGCGGTGCCGTTGTGGAACACCAGCGGGTACATGCCGGGAAAGGTGAGCCCGCCGGCATTCCAGCTGCTGGCGCCGTAGAACACCGTGCCGGGCGTGCCATAGGCCTCGAAACTGCCGCCCAGCGTCGCCGTCGAGCCATAGGCCCACGGCCCCGTGGGGTTGGCCGCGCTGGAGAAGTCGGCCGCGGCGTCGAACACCTGGGCCGAGGCCAGCAGCGGCGCCACTGCCAGTGTGGCGAGAGCCACGGCGCGAGGAAGACGGGTGCAGCGCAGGGAGAAGGGGTTCATCGCAGGGGCCTGGATCGTGGAGACACCACCAATGTGCCGGGCCACCGTCTCCGCTCCGTCTCCAAGGTGCTGGCGGACTAGGTAATTTCCCTGAGCATGTCGATTCGGGCAGACCTGCATCGTCGTGCAAGTGAAGGCCGCGAAAGCCGCCGCCTCGTCACCAGGAGACCCGCCATGCGATTCATGATCCAAGTCCGCGCCCGAGCCACCAGCGAGCGCGGCGACCCGCCCGGCCCCGAATACGCCAAGCTGTTCGAGGAGATGGGCGCCTTCCACGAGGAGATGGCGCGCGCCGGCGTGCTGCTCGACGGTGCCGGCCTGCGGCCCAGCCGCGACGGCTGGCGCCAGCACTATGGCAAGGACGGCAGCCGCACCATCATCGACGGCCCCTTCGCCGAGACCAAGGAGCTGATCGCCGGCTACACGCTGATCCAGGTGCGCTCCGTCGAAGAAGCCCGCGCCTGGGCCAGCCGCTTCCCGCAGCCCTTCCTGAGCGAGGACTGCGAGATCGAGGTGCGGCGGCTCTATGAAGACGCCGATTTCGCCCCCGGCGGCGACATGGCCATCCGTGCCGAATGAGGAGCGCACCATGAGCAACCTCACCATCATCTTCATCTGCCTGGGTGTCGCCCTCGTGCTGCTGCTGGCCTATGCCGCCACCCGGCCCGACGTTTTCCGGGTCGAGCGCCACGTGCGCATCGCCGCACCGGCCGACAAGGTCTGGCCCCTGGTCAGCGAGTTGCGCGCCTTCAACCGCTGGAACCCCTATGAGCGCAAGGACCCGCTGATCAAGAGCGCCTACAGCGGCGCCTCGAGCGGCATCGGCTCCCGCTACGACTGGGACAGCAAGGAAGTTGGCAGCGGCAGCCTGGAGATCGTCAGCCAGCAGCCCGGCCGCGCCGTGCAGATGAAGCTGGATTTCGTGAAGCCCTTCGAGGCCCACAACCAGGCCGAGTTCGTGCTGCAGCCCACGCCCGACGGCGCCACCGAGGTGCGCTGGGCCATGCACGGCCCGGCCAACTTCATCAGCAAACTGATGGGCGTCTTCATCGACATGGACAAGATGGTGGGCCGCGACTTCGAGGCCGGCCTGCAGAACCTGCGGCAGCTCTCGGAGGCCCAGACGTCATGAGCGCCGCCCGGCCGTCCGAAGGCGCTCAACTCCCGCTTGGCGGGACAGCGCGCAGCGCGAAGGGTGCCCGATGACCGACCTCGACTTCAGCATCGACATTGCCGCCCCGGTCGCACGGGTCTGGGACTGCATGTTCGACCTCACCGCCTACCGCGACTGGACCCGCGCCTTCGCCGAGGGCTCCTATTTCGAAGGCAGTTGGGCGGCCGGCCGCCGGCTGCGCTTCCTGGACCCGCGCGGCTTTGGCATGGAGGCTGTCGTCGACGAGAACTTGCCGTACGAACGACTGTCACTGCGGCTGGTGGGCGAGATCAAGGACGGCCGGCCCGTGGCCGACAGCCGCCTGCATGCCGAACCGGCCCACGAGCGCTATGTCTTCAGCGCCACGCCCGAAGGCGGCACCTGCCTCGTCGTGCACCTGCAGAGCTGGGACGACGGCTTCACCGATTTCCTGAACGACACCTGGCCCAAGGCGCTGGTGCGCCTCAAGGACCTGTCCGAATCCGTTCACTGAAAGGAACCACCATGCAGATCAAGATTGCGAGCGTCATGGTCGATGACCAGGACAAGGCCCTGGCCTTCTACACGGGCAAGCTCGGCTTCACCAAGATGGCCGACATCCCGATGGGCCCGACCTACCGCTGGCTGACCGTCGTGTCGCCCGACGGCATTGCCGGCGTCGAGCTGGCGCTGGAGCCCATCGGTTTTGCGCCGGCCAAGGTCTACCAGAAGGCCTTGTTCGAGGCCAACATCCCGGCCACCGCCTTTGTCACCGAGGACGTCGAGGCCGAAGCCCGCAAGCTGCGCGAGCGCGGCGTCGTCGTGCGCGGCGAGCCCGAGAACATGGGGCCGATCAAGGCGGTCATGTTCGAGGACGGCTGCGGCAACCTCATCCACCTCGTCCAACCCCTCGTCAAACCCGAGTGAGCATCACCATGCACAAGCAGATCTACGTCAACATGCCCGTCAAGGACCTGGCCAAGAGCAAGGCCTTCTTCGAGGCTGTGGGCTACAAGTTCAATCCGCAATTCACCAACGACAAGGGCGCCGGCATGGAGCTGGGCGAGAACCTCTACGCCATGCTGCTGGCCGAGGACTTCGCCAGGACCTTCACCCCCAAGGCGTTCCCGGACGCCAAGACCGCAACCACGGGCTGGGTGTGCCTGAGCTGCGAAAGCCGCGAGGAGGTCGACGCCTTGGTCGCGAAGGCGAAGGCTGCCGGCGGCAACATCCCGAGCGAGCCGCAGGACCATGGCTTCATGTACGGCCATGGCTTCGAGGACCTGGACGGGCACCACTGGGAACTCGTCCACATGAGCGGCATGCCGCCGCAAGCCTGACCCCGCAACGTCAAGGAGACGACCATGCAGATCCAGCAAAAACTCGCACCCTTCATCTGGTACCAGCGCGGTGCCGAAGACGCGGTGGCGCACTACCTGAAGGTGTTCGGCGCCGACAAGGGCCGCATCATCCACACCCAGCGCTGGGGCCAGGACTCGCCCGGCGAGGCCGGCAGCGTCATGCTGCTCAACTTCGAGCTGTTCGGCGTGCACATGACGGCCTTCAATGGCGGTACCCACTTCAAGCTCGACGAGGCTTTCTCGTTGACCGTCGCTTGCGAAGACCAGGCCGAGATCGACAAGCTCTGGGAGCAGTTGCCCGCGGGCGGTGGCAAGACGTCGGAATGCAGCTGGCTGAAGGATGCCTGGGGCCTGTCCTGGCAGATCCTGCCCGCAGCCTGGTTCGACATGATCCGGGACCCCGACCCGGCCCGCGTGCAGCGCGTCTTCCAGGCCATCTGGCGCATGCAGAAGATCGATCTCGCGGCCCTCAAGCGCGCCTACGACGGCACCTGAAGCCGTGAGCCATGCTGAACTTGCCGCCGGCGTCTGGCGCATCGAGCGCAGCCGCCTCGTGGGCGCGGCGGCCAAGATGCTGCGCGACCTCGACGAGGCCGAGGACTGTGCCCAGGACGCCCTCATCGCTGCCATGGAGAACTGGCCGCGCGACGGCCAGCCCAACAACCCTGCCGCCTGGCTGATGACCGCCACCCGCAACAAGGCCCTGGACCGGCTGCGCCGCCGCGCGATGCTGGAGCGCGAGCATGAGCACCTCGCGGCCGACGATGAGGCCGCCGGCACCCACGTCGTGCCCGACTTCGTCGACCACCTCGACGCCGCCCGTGACCAGGCCGAGATCGGCGACGAGCAGCTGCGCCTGATCTTCATCGCCTGCCACCCGGTGTTGCCGCGCGAGGCCCAGGTCGCGCTGACGTTGCGCCTGCTCGGCGGCCTGGAGACGCCCGAGATCGCACGCGCCTTCCTGCAGCCCGAGGCCACCGTGGCGCAGCGCATCGTGCGCGCCAAGAAGGCCCTCAACGGCCAGGCCTACGAGCTGCCGAGCGCCGACGAGCGCGAGCAGCGCCTGGGCGCCGTGCTGGCGGTCGTCTACCTGATCTTCAACGAGGGCCACAGCGCCGGCAGCGGCGCCAGCCTGCTGCGCCCGGCCCTGTGCGACGAAGCCCTGCGCCTGGTGCGCCAGCTGCAGCACCTGCTGCCCCAGGACGCCGAGGTGCATGGCCTGGCCGCGCTGCTCGAGATACAGGCCTCGCGCCTGCCCGCGCGCATGGATGCCCAGGGCCGCCCGGTGCTGCTGCCCGACCAGGACCGCCGCCGTTGGGACCCGCTGCTGATCCGCCGCGGCCTGGCGGCGCTGGAGCGCGCGCTGAGCCTGGGCGAGCCGGGGCCCTACACGCTGCAGGCGACGATCGCCGCCTGCCATGCCCGTGCGGCGCGCGCCGAGGACACCGACTGGCACGCCATCGTCGGCGGCTACGACCGCCTGCTCGCCCTCAACCCTTCGCCGGTGATCGCGCTGAACCGCGCCGTGGCCGTCAGCTTCGCTGATGGGCCGGCCGCCGCCTGGCCGCTGCTCGAGCGGCTGGCCGCCGAGCCGCAGCTCAAGCGCTACCCCTTCCTGGCCGGCGCGCAGGCCGACGTGCTGGAGCGCCTGGGCCGTATCGGCGAAGCGCGCGAGGCCTATTTGCGGGCCGCGGAGCTGACAGACAACGAGGTGCAGCGCGAGCTGCTCACGGAACGGGCCAGGCGACTGGCCAACTGAACAGGAAGAATTTCCATCATGACCATCACCATCACCGCCTTTGATCGCTCGCCCGACCGCGGCATGGGGCTGGCGCGCGACACGCGCGTGCGCTGGGCCCTCGAGGAAGTCGGCCTCCCCTACGACGTTCGCCTGGTGCCCATGCCGGCAATGAAGCAGGCCGCGCACCTGGCGCTGCATCCCTTCGGCCAGATCCCCACCTACGAGGAAGGCGATCTGACGCTGTTCGAGACCGGATCCATCGTGCTGCACATCGCCGAGCGCGGGCCGGGCCTGTTCCCCGCCGACGCCAACGCCAGGGCGCGTGCCATCACGTGGATGTTCGCCGCGCTCAACTCGGTCGAGCCGCCCATCCTGGAGCTCGTCATCGTCAAGTTCGCCGAAGGCGACAAGCCCTGGAAGGACGAGCGCCAGCCTCTCGTCGAGAACCGGGTGCGTGCGCGGCTGACCCAGCTGGCAGCCCGCCTGGGTGATGCCCAATGGCTGGACGGTGACTTCAGCGCCGGCGACCTGCTGATGGTGTCGGTGCTGCTGCGGGCCCGGCCGTCCGGCCTGCTCGATGAGTTCCCCAGCCTGGCTGCCTACGTCGCCCGCGGCGAGGCGCGGCCCGCCTACCAGCGCGCCTTCGCGGCACAACTGGCCGTCAACACGCGCCCGGCCTAGGCCTGGGCCGGTTTCTGGCGAGCCGGCGGGGGAGGCTATTTCCGCCGGATGTACTTGACGACGGCCAGCACCCCCAGGGCCAAGGCCACCAGGGGCCAGCTGCCGGGCTCCGGCGTCGGGCAGGGCGGCGTGCCCGGCTGGCCGCAATTGGCCTGGGCCTGAGCCAGGGCGGGCAGCAAAGCCATGCCGGCCACGGCCGCGCGGCTCATCAGGGTGGACAGGGTGCTCATCGTTGTCTCCTTGCCCGGAATCCCTCCGGTGTGAAGAGCTTGGGCGGCGCCTCGGCAGGTTTCAACCGGACTTGTCCTGCAAACGGGTGGCAGACCCCGCAGATCCGGGGGAGGTTCGCCTTCGGCTGATGACGGCCGCGCGACTGTGCACACCCACGAGAGCCGCCAGGCCTGCCGGCTCGGTCGCTCAGAAGTCGCCGCCGCTGAAGCGCGTGTCAGGCAGCTGCAGCAGGCTGCGCAACTGCAGCCGTGTCGAAGGCCAGGCCGTCAGCGGCGGATTGACGGAGTCCAGGTGGGCCTCGCGCGCAGCGCCCAGGCCCTGGCGGTGGGCCAGCTCGACGAAGGCCTGGGTGGCGTCGCGCGGCAGGGCTTGGGCGAACAAAAAGCCCTGGCCCAGACTACAGCCCAGCTCGGTCAGCACCTGGTGCTGCTCGGCGGTCTCGATGCCCTCGGCCACCGTGTGCAGGCCCAGGGCCTCGGCAAGGTCGTGGATGGCCGCGACGATGGCGCGTGCCGTCGGGCCGGCCCGCGGGTGGTCGAGATCGGCGATGAAGGCGCGGTCGATCTTGAGCTGGTCCAGCGGCAGGCGGCGCAGATAGGCCAGCGACGAGAAGCCGGTGCCGAAGTCGTCCAGCGCAGTGCGCACACCCAGGGCGCGCAGCCGCGTCAGCAGGTCGATGGCGTGTTGGCTGTCCTTCAGCAGGGCCGATTCGGTCAGTTCGATCTCCAGGCGGTCGGCAGGCAGGCCGGTGCGCTCCAGCGCCTCCAGCACATGCAGCTCGATGGGGCTGCGCTCGAACTGCAGGGCCGACACGTTGACGGCGACGCGCAGCTCGCCCGGCCAGCGCGCTGCGTCGCGGCAGGCGATGAGCAGAGCCCAGGCGCCGATGGTGATGATGAGGCCGCTGTCTTCGGCCAACGGGATAAACACGGCCGGTGGCACCAGGCCGCGCACGGGATGGCGCCAGCGCATCAGCGCCTCGAAGCCCCGCAGCTTGCCCGTGGCCAGCTCGATCTGTGGCTGGTAGTGCATCTCCAGTTGATCCGCGTCCAGCGCCAGCCGCAGGTCGGCCAGCAGGGCGAGGCGGTCCTGGGCGGCCTGCTGCAGGGCCGGCTCGTAGAGCACGAGGCGGTCGCGCCCGGCGGCCTTGGCGGCGAACAAGGCCAGGTCGGCAGCGCGCAGCAGCGGGTCGGCCGCCTGGGCATGGCGTGGCGCGCAGGCCGCGCCGATGCTGACGCGCACGTCGATCTCGTTGCCGTCGATGGAAACCGGCACGCGCAGGGCCGAGCGCAATTGCTTGCCCAGGCGCTGCATGGCTTCGGGGCTGAGCTCGCCGCGCAGCAGCACGGCGAATTCGTCGGCGCCCAGCCGCGCGACCAGGTCGCCGTTGCCGCGCCGCGCTGCCAGGCTGTCGTGCAGCCGCTCGCCCACGGCGGCCAGCAGGTGGTCGCCGGCGGCATGGCCCAGGCTGTCGTTGACCTGCTTGAAGCAGTCCAGGTCCAGCAGCAGCACGGTGCACGGCGAGATGGGCCCGCCGCCGCCGAGATAAAGGGCCAGGCGGCGGTGGAACTGATGGCGGTTGGCCAGGCCGGTGACGGTGTCCTGGTCGGTCAGGCGCAGCAGCTCGCGTTCGCGCTCGCGCACCTCGCTGATATCGCTGCCCACGCCGCGCCAGCCGCCGTCGCCTTCCAGGCGCCGCCCGCTGAGCGTCCACCAGACATCCTCGCCGCCAACCCGCAGATGCAGGGCGTGATCGCTCAGCGGTTCGGTCGCCAGCAGCGCGTCGCCCAGTCGGTCCAGGCGCTGCTGGGCGTCGGCGTTGTTGGCGGGCAGCTGGTGGGCCAGTACGGCCAGCAGCGGCTCGCCGATCAGGTCCTGCGCCCGCTGGCCCAGGCTTTCGGCCATGCGCTGCGAGACATGGCGCAGCCGGCCGTCGCGGCCCAATTCCCACAGCCAGTCGCTGGCGTGATGTTCGAAGTCGCGCAGCAGCAGCGACACCGTGAGCCGGTCCCGTGCGGCCTCGTGCTGGGCGTGGCGGCCCAGCAGGAAGAGGCGGGCATTCAGCAGTGCCGCCATGCACAGCGCGATGGCGTACAACGGCAGCAACGGCAGCAGCCCGTCCATCCAGGGAAGCGGCAGCAGCGCGATGCCCACGGCCAGCGTGCCGCAGGCGCCCAGCACCCAGCCGATGGCCACGGCGGGCAGCAGCGCGAACATCCAGGCTGCGGCGGCAATGGCGCCGGCCGCGGTGGCCACCAGCGGCGCGTGCAGGCCGGGCTCGGCCTGCTGGGCAACCTGCAGCAGCAGCACCGCGTCCAGCACGCCGCCGGCAAAAAGGTCCAGCGCCAGCAGCAGCCCGGCACGGATGCCGCGCGGCGGCGCGTCGGGTGGGCGGCGGTGGCGTTCATGCCGCCACAGCGCGAAGTTGAAGCCGTTGAGCGCCACCAGTGCCATCAGCGTGGGCGCGACGGGTAGCAGGTCAATGCGCCCTTTCAGTGCCACCAGCAGCAGCGCGATGGCGATGGCCGTGGCCACGACCGAGGCAGGCAACTGGCCGACGACGGCGCGCCACTGGTCGTCCCGCAGCTTGGCCGCCTCTGCCGGATCGCCCGGCACCTCCCAGGCGGCGTGGATCAGCCGCTTGAACCCCGCCAGCGGCCACCGGGCAGGCAGTGCAAAAGGGGGCAGTGGCTCGGCCATGGCGAGCCGATCCTAGGCGGGCCCTGGCCGGCGTGGGTGTGACGCAATGCCGATTCGTCCGCAATCAGCGCGGCGCAAGCTTCACGGGCCCAGGGTCAGCGCTGTGCCGTGTTCTCGCGCACCATGCGCTGCATCAGCGTGAAGAAGCGGTCGTAGAACTCGCCCGCGGGAATGGTCTCGGAGGCCACCTTGACGAGGGAGTCATCGCTCGATGACAGCGGCACCGAGATCGAGCCCAGCGCGCTGACGCCGAGGCTGGCGGCCTGGTTGCTTTTCTTCAGCGCGTAGCGGTCCTGCTGGGCGCTGACATAGGCCGTCGCGATCTGCTGCTTGGGGCCATCGCCGACGCAGACAACGTTGAATGCGATCTCCACATGCACCTCGCCCGCGGGCTGGAAGTGCTTGGCACCGCGCACGACGCCGCTTTCCGCCTTGCTGATCACATAGCCCTGGCTGAGCAGGGCGCGCCGGGCGGCCTCGCAGGTGTCGTCGACATTGGCGTCGAACAGCCGCGAGAAAGTCTCCTCGGCAGCAAAGCTCTCACCCTGGTAGACCGATTTCTCGGCTTTCGTCGACCTGGAGGGCAGGCCGCCGCAGCCAGCCAGCAGCGTGAGGAGCAGGAAGGCGGACAAGGTCAGGGAGCAGAGGCGATGCATGGGTCGATTATTCCGTCCGCGAAAGGGCGCTTTGTTGCCGGGCGGGCGCCGGGGCCCGCGCGCAACGCCGCCGGGCCGGGATCCGATGACAGGGACATTCAGGGGAAGGTGCGGCATTCAGCGTGCCCATCAGCCGGGCAGACGGAACGCGAAGCGGCAAGGCTGCCACGGACGGTGCAGGCAGGCGGCAATGTAAGCGCGGGCTCACAACGCTGAACTCTGCGATGCCCATCCGGACCGGCATCGACCGTTGATCGGGTTTTGCTTCATATGCGGCCATTGAGGGCGAAGATGCGCCGCATGAAGCGCCGTACCTTTGCATTCGCCGCACTGCTGCCGGCTCTGGCCTGGGCCGAAGAGACTGCTGAGTCCGCGTTCGGCGGCCATGGCATGGCCGTGTTCGGCGGCCGCGAGGGCCTGTATGCCTCGCACCTGCCGATGTTCCACACGCCGCATGACAGCCAGGTGCTGCTGCGCTTTCACCTCGCCGATGCGGCGGCCGACAAGGCACTGCGCGAGACCTTGGCCCGCCAGCCCAGCTTGTGGACCTTCGACCCCGAGGCCTTTGACCTGCTGCGCTTCACACCAGGCCACGCCAAGCCGCTGCGCGAATTCAAGGCGCGCTTCTTCGCGGGCCACTTCGAGCGTGGCGGCAAGCCACAGTCGGCCGAGCAGCGCGTCGTCGTCGATGAGGTGATGCTGTTTCGGCGGCTGAGCCCCGCTCAACGCGAGGCATCGACCGGGCGCTATCGGCTGATCGGCAAGGGCAGCGAGTGGTTCGCGGTCAAGACCATCGACCGCCGCCCGGACTTCGACCACATCGTGCGCCTGAAGGCACCCCAGGTCCGCGGCGAGGTCGATGTGCCGCTGCAGGGCGTCGCCAGGCCTGGCGCCACTGTCCAACGTGCCTTCAAGGCCAAGGGGCTGACCGAGATCTACTTCGAGACCGACGACCTGCGCTGAGAATCGCTTCCAACCCAGGAGGCTTTATGGACAACCCCAGCGTGACCCTGATCCAGCGTCAGGGCTACCAGTTCGAACACCATTACGCACCGGAGCTGCCGGTGCTGCTATCGGACGAGCCCGTGCCCTTCGGCACCGGGCTGGGGCCCGATCCGGTCGAACTGCTGGCCTCGGCCATCGGCAATTGCCTCTCCGCGTCGCTGTGGTTTGCCTGCCAGAAGTACAAGGACGACCCCTCGCCGCTGCGCACCGAGGTCAAGGCGACCGTCGGCAGGAACGAGCGCGGGCGCAACCGCGTGCAGGGCCTGGCGGTGGACCTGCACCTGGGCAAGCCAGCCGACCAGCTCGGCCACATTCAGCGTGTGCTGGACACCTTCGAGGACTTCTGCACCGTCACGCAGAGCGTGGCGCCGGCCATTCCCGTGACGCTGCGCGTGCTGGACAGCACTGGTGCGGTTCTGAAGCCCGCCGCGGCCGTGTGAATTCTTTGCGGGTCGAGCGCCGGGCCGCTCCCTAGCCGGTCCGCGCTGGCGATGTGCTTGCGGTTCGATACCGCGAGCATCGCCGTCCCCTCGGGGGACCGGCCAAGGTACTCCTTGGCCGAGGGGCTTCATTTTTCTAAGCGGGCATTTCCAGGCCGAGTTCCTTCAGGATCGCCTCGCGCAGCGCATCCATTTCCGGGCTGATCAACCGCCTCGGGTGCGGCATGTCCAGCTCGAAGCGGGCCTGGATGCGCGTGGGCCGGGGCGACAGCACGAGGATGCGGTCGGCCATGTAGAGGGCCTCGTCGACGTCGTGGGTGATGAGCAGCACCGTGTGCTTTTCTTCGGCCAGGATGCGCAGCAGCTCGTTGCGCATGCGCAGGTTCATCAGCGCGTCCAGCGCCGAGAAGGGCTCGTCCAGGTACAGGATCTCGGGCTTGACGATGAAGGCCCGCGCCAGCTCCACGCGCTTGAGCATGCCGCCCGACAGCTCGTGCGGGTAGGCACCTTCGAAGCCCTTGAGCCCCACCATGGCGGCGTAGTGATCGGCCAGCTTGACGCGCTCGGCATCGACGCCATGCTCCTGGCCGGTCAGGCCGAACATCAGGTTCTGCTGCACGGTCAGCCAGGGGAAGACCGAGCCGTATTGCGAGATGACGATGCCCTGTGGGCTGGGGCCGGGATGGGGCTGGCCGTCGATCAGCAGCGAGCCGCCGTCGGTCTTTTCGAAGCCCGCGAGGATGTTCATCAACGTCGACTTGCCGCAGCCGGAAGGGCCGACGATGGCGACGAACTCGCCTTCGGCGACGTCGAAATCCACACCCTGGATGACGGGCAGCTGGCCGCCCTTGGCGGACTTGAAGCTCTTCGTCAGACCATTGACAGCGATCTTGGGAGTCTTGTTATCGGACATAGCGCCACCGCACGGTCTTGAGTTTTTCGAGCAGGCGGGTCACGCCGTCCAGCAGCAGGCCGATGACGCCGATGAGGATCATGCTGGCGATGACGAGGTCATAGCGGTTGCCGGCATTGCGCGAATCCATGATGAGATAGCCCAGGCCCGAGCGCAGCGCGATCATCTCGGCCGCCACGACGACCAGCCACGCCACGCCGATGCCGATGCGCATGCCGATGATGATTTCCGGCAGCACGGCCGGGATGACGACGCGGCGGAACATCACCGCGCGCGACACGCCGAAGTTGGTGGCCGCGCGCAGGTAGCGCCGATCGATGGTGTGCACGCCCGAGGTCGTCTGAACGATCAGCGGGAACACGGAGGAGATGAAGATCAGGAAGATGGGCGAGGTGTCGCCGACGCCGAACCACAGGATGGCCAGCGGGATCCAGGCGATCGGCGAGATCGGCCGCAGCATCTGGAAGATCGGGTTGAAGGTGCGGTAGGCGCCGGCCACCCAGCCCATCCACAGGCCCAGCGGGATGCCGATCAGCATGGCCAGGCCGAAGCCGATGCCCACGCGCATCAGCGACGCGGTGATGTGCTCCCACAGCGTGCCGTCCTGGGCCAGCTCCAGCGTGCCGGTGACGACGGCCCAGGGTGTCGGGAAGATGGGGCTCTCGGTGTAGACGACGATGCCCCACCAGGCCGCGATCACCAGGGCAATGACCGCCAGCGGCGGCAGGATTCGATTCAGGCGCAGGTTCACCGCCCCTCCTTCCAGTGGTTCTTCATGAAGCGTTGCCAGCGCCATTGCAATGCTGGCCAGCCGCGCGCTGGCGTTGGCGCGACGACGACGGCCATCTGGCCGCTGGCATGTGCGCTGCAGGCAAAGCTGTAGCTCGAGGCGACCTCGAAGGGCAGGCGAAAACTCTGCCCCGGCATGATTAGCACGGGGCCGAACTGCTGCGGCACCTCGTCGCGGTTGCGCAGCAGCAGCACGTCGTTCAGGCCCAGCGTCAGATCGATGCGGTCCGGCAGGATCTCGACCTTGTCGCCGGCCATGCGGCGGGCATAGGTGCCTTGCGGGATCTCGAACAGTTCGTCGCGCGTGGGCAGCTCGATGGGCGCCAGCGCCGCCCAGGCCACCAGGGCCAGCGGCAACGTGACCGGCAGGAGCCAGACCCAACGCTTTCTCACTTCGAAGCCAAGAGCAGCTTGAGGTCGTGCACGAAGTCCTTGGCCTCATGGCCATAAGGCATCATGGCCCGCAGCTTGCCGGTGCGGTCGATCAGCCAGACCGACGTGGAGTGGTTCATGCCGTAGGCGTTGCCTTGCTTGGGCGCGATCTTCTCGGCGACGACGCCATAGCGCTTGCGCATCGCGGCCAGCTTGTCCGGTGCCTCGGTGCCGCCGATGAAGGTCGGGTCAAACGCGGTCAGGTATTGGCGGATGCGCGGGATGTCATCGCGCTCGGGGTCCACCGTTACGTAGACGACCTGCACGTCCGCCGCGTCGGTGCCCAGCTGCTTGCGCGCCTGGGCGAGCGTGGCCAGCGTCGTCGGGCAGACCTCGGGGCAGTGGGTGAAGCCGAACACCAACAGCACCAGCCTGCCCTTGAAGCGGGCGAGATTGAGGGCGGCACCGTCGCTGCCCTGGAGAGCGAATTCGGGCGCTGCCTGGGCGGGCTCGAAGACGCCGGCCTTCAGCGTCGGCGCAGCCTGCGCCGTCAAAGGCAGCGCGGCCCACAACAGGGCGCGGCGTTTCATATCGGGATGGGCGCGGCCTTGGCCGCCTTGACGAAGCTGTCGTCCACGTATTTCTCGTAGGCCACCGGGGCCTTGAGCGTGCCGGCCTCGATGGACAGCTGCATCAGGTCGTCGAACTCGGCGCGGATCATGCGCAGGTCGCCATAGGTGACGCGGTCCGTCGGGTTCTCCATCACGAAGCGCAGGATGTTGGGGTCCTGGTTGAAGAACTTGCGGCCGGCGGCGATCTGGATGGCCTTCTCGCGGTTGGCGGCCTGCAGGTCCAGCCAGTTGCCGGCACCCTGCACGTGGTTCACCAGGTCCTGCACCAGCGGCCGGTTCTCCTTGATGAGCTCCTCGCGCACCGTCAGCACACAGCAGATGTAGTTGCGCCATTCGTCGCGCGTCATGCGCAGCGGCCTGGCATAGCCGGCGCGCTGGGCCGAGGCGCCGAAGGGCTCGCCGGTGCAATAGGCGTCCACGGCCTTGGCAAAGAGGGCGGCCGGCATGTCGGGCGGCGGCATCTCGACGATCTGGATGTCCTTGGGCGTCATGCCCTCCTGGGCCAGCATCTTGCGCAGGAACAGAAAGTCCACCGCGAAGCGGCTGGGGATGGCGATGCGCTTGCCCGTCAGATCCTTGAACTTCTTGTAGGGCGAGTCGGTGCGCACCATGATGACGGCGCCCGAGCGGTGGCCCAGCGAGACGATCTTGACGGGGATCTTCTTGTCGGCCAGGTCCATGACCAGCGGCGCCAGCATGTAGGCGGCCTGGATGCCGCCGGTCATCAGCGACTCCTTGATCTCGGGCCAGCCGTTGTACTTGCTGTACTCGAACTGGAAGGCCGAGCTGCCGGAGGCCTTGTTGGACGCCAGGCGTGCCGAGCAGGCCACCGGCAGCGTCAAGTTGCAGGTGACCGGCAGGCCGCCGACGATCAGCGGGCCGGAAGCGGCCGCCGCGGGCAGGCCCAGCGTCGGCAGCGCTGACGCCAGCGCGCCGCGCAGCAATTGCCGGCGATCAAGGCCGGCGGGTGGGGATTCAGGCAGTTCGTGAGTCATGACCAGGGCGCATGACTTTGCCAACTTCTAGGGGGCTGTCCATGCGGGCTGACCGAATTGTGCCTACGTACCTACTTTGAAACTGCACCGCCGCCAGGCCTTGCGGCGGCTGGCGGCGGTGCATGGGCGGGGCCCAGCGCGGATTACGGGTACAGGCCGCGCTCCTCGCGCGCCTGCAGCACCCGCGTGCAGGCCACCGTGAAGGCGGCGGTGCGCAGCGTGATCTTGTGCAGCTCACTGGTTTCCCAGATGTGCTTGAAGGCACCGATCATGATCTTGTCCAGGCGGACATTGATCTCGTCCTCGGTCCAGAAGAAGGACGAAAAGTCCTGCACCCACTCGAAATAGGACACCGTCACGCCACCGGCGTTGGCAATCACGTCGGGCACAACGACGATGCCGCGGTCGGCCAGCACGGCCTCGCCGTCCGGCGTGGTCGGGCCGTTGGCGCCTTCCAGCACCAGGCGGGTCTTGATGCGCTTGGCGCGCTCGGCCGTGATCTGGCCTTCCAGAGCGGCCGGGATCAGCACATCGCTGGCCACGTCCCAGAAGTTCTCGTCGCTGATCTTGTCGGCACCGGCAAAGCCCGCCACACCCTTGTAGGCGGCCACGTGGTCGAGCAGGCTCTGCATGTCAAAGCCGTTCTCGTTTAGGATGGTGCCGGTGTGGTCCTGCACGCAGACGACCTTGGCGCCATTGGCGGCGAACAGCTTGGCGGCGATGGAGCCGACGTTGCCGAAGCCCTGCACCGCGATGCGCGCGCCTTCCAGCGGCTGGCCCAGGCGGCGCATCGCTTCGCGGCCGACGACGAAGACGCCGCGGCCGGTGGCGGCCACGCGGCCGAGGGAACCACCCAGCTCGATGGGCTTGCCGGTGACGACGCCGGTCGCCGTGGCGCCGGTGTTCATCGAATAGGTGTCCATCATCCAGGCCATGATCTGGCCGTTGGTGTTGACGTCCGGCGCCGGGATGTCCTGCTGCGGGCCGATGATGATGCCGATCTCGCTGGTGTAGCGGCGCGTCATCTTCTCCAGCTCCTTGAGGCTCAGCAGCTTGGGGTCGACGCGGATGCCGCCCTTGGCGCCGCCATAGGGCAGGTTCACCGCGGCGTTCTTGATCGTCATCCAGGCCGACAGGGCCATCACTTCTTCGAGCGTGACGTCGGGGTGGTAGCGCACACCGCCCTTGCCCGGGCCGCGCGTCAGGCTGTGCTGCACGCGGTAGCCCTCGAAATGGGCGATGCTGCCGTTGTCCATCTCGATGGGGATGTCGACGATCAGCGCGCGCTTGGGGCGGCGCAGCGTCTCGACCCAGCGGGCCAGGCCGCCGAGGTAGGGCTCGACCGCATCGATCTGCGACAGATAGGTTCCCCACGGGCTGTTTCGCGTCGGCGAAACAAAGGACAGGTTGGGCATGAAACGCTCCGTAACTTTGAGTGGGCCGAACGGTAGCGCGAAGCTCCGGTCCCTCGGCGGCGCTTGTCTAGCCAAGTCCGTATGCGCCCATGCATGCAATGCATGGCAACGGTTTCGGGTGCCGGATTTCACGGCGGCGTACCGCGTCGGGCAACAAAAAAACCCGGCCTGGGGCCGGGTTCAAAGGACGGGCGCAGCGACCCTATTGGGTGGCCAGTGCGCGCTTGAAGTCGGCGTCGTCGAACAGTTTGCCGACCAGGGTCTTGTAGAGCGCGCCGTATTGGTTGATGGCTGCCGGCAGGGCGATCGCGCCAACGAAGGACGATTCCCAGGTGGACTCGGCAATCACTTCCTTGTCGAACACCGTCTTGCCTTCGCGCTTGATCTGGATCTTGGCGGCCAGCCGTCCCTTGCCGGTGCTCATGCCGGCATCGACCATGCTGTCGGTCAACTGGCCTTCGATGACGATCTTGGACTTCGAGTCCAGCAGGCCTGCGGCCGTCAGCTCAGCGGCGATCTCATCGCGCAACTGGCCCGCGAAGCTGCCGCCTGCCGGGCTGAGCGACGAGCCACGCAGGCCGCCCAGTGTGGTGTCCATCTCGGCCGGTTTGCCGGCGGCGAGCTTGAAGCTGCCGACCTGGGCGGGCACGAGCTTGGTGGCGCGCAGCTTTTCGGCGTTGGCGGCGCTGGGCGCCGGGGCGGGCATTTTCACGGACGCACAGCCCGTCAACGCGGCCAGCAAGACGACCAGGGTCAGGCGCTGCGTGGTGGCCCGGGAGGAGAGCAAGGCATGGATCATGGTTCGGTCGTCCTTCACTTGAAGCTGGGGTCTTGGGAAATGTCGTTCAGCACGTTGCTGACAACCTGGTTGGTCATCTGGAACGCTGCTTCCTGAAGGTTGGGCATCTTGGTGGCATTGCCCGGTGTCGCGGCCGCGCCCATGGTCGTGTGGATGGCGTGACGTGCCTGCTTGACGACGGGTGCGGCGTCGCCCGACGCCCGGTAGGTGGCCGTGCAGATGTAGCCGTCCGACACTTGCGAGCCGGCGAGGCCGAAGGTCAGTCCGGTCACGAATCCCTTGGAGAAGGCGTTGTCGGTCAGCGGCACGTTGTTCAGCGTGATGCTGAGGACGGCCCCATTGGGCACGGCGGCACTGCCCACTTCACTGAACATGCCGCTGGCCTTCACCTGGGCAGAGACGCGATCACGCAGCATGGCCGTGGCCTGCGCGTTGGCCACCCCCTTGGTCTGGAAGTCGAACAGCACCTGCACCGGCGCTGGAGCCGGCGGCTTCTTGAACTGCGCCGCTGCAATTTCCTTGGTGCTGCCGTCCAGATAGGCGCTGGCGCAGCCTCCCAACAAGGCCGTGGCGGCCAGCAGCGTGCCGAGCGCAGCTCGCCGCGCCCATTCCTTCAACGTAAACATGAGATCTCCCTGTTGCATCACACGCGCCGCTCTTCGACGGCGCGAACCGGTGTCGCCGGGTCGTCTTTGCCGGGGTGTGAGCCCGCGGCGACCTGGGCGGCGCGAACTATAGGGACGTACCGCGCCGTTGCCGGTCCGAACTATCCCCAGTCAGCGAGCGAAGGTGACGAATACCATCCGCGGGTGACCTCCCTCGACCTCGCCCTGCTCTATCTCGTGGCCGCCGTGCTGGGGGTGGTCGCCTGCCGCCTGCTGAAACTGCCGCCCATGCTGGGCTATCTGGCCGTCGGCGTGTTGATCGGGCCGAACGCCCTGGCTTTTGCCCACGATTCCGCCAGCATCCAGTACCTGGCCGAGTTCGGCGTCGTCTTCCTGATGTTCGCCATCGGGCTGGAATTCAACCTGCCCAAGCTGCGCGCGCTGAGGACGGCCGTCTTCGGCATCGGCATGGCGCAGGTGGCGCTGACCATTGCCGGCGCCATGCTCGGCAATGCGCTGCTGATCGCCGGCTTCGCGATGCTGGGCAGCGCCTGGCAGATGGGTTGGCAGGGGGCTCTGGTGCTGGGCTCGGCGATGGCCATGAGCTCGACGGCCATCATCGTCAAGCTGATGGCCGAGCGGCTGGAGCTGGAGAGTCCGCACGGCAAGCTCGTCATGGGCGTGCTGCTGTTCCAGGATCTGGCCGTCGTGCCGCTGCTGGTGCTGATCCCGGCGCTGAACAGCACCGGCAGCGAGATGATGAGCGCGCTGGCCTGGGCCGGGCTGAAGGCCGCGGCCCTGCTGACCCTGCTGCTCTACGGCGGCCAGAAGGTGATGCGCTGGTGGCTGACGCTGGTGGCGCGGCGCAAGAGCGACGAGCTCTTCATGCTCAACCTGCTGCTGGTCACGCTCGGCCTGGCCTGGCTGACCGAGCATTTCGGACTCAGCCTGGCCCTGGGCGCATTTGTGGCCGGCATGCTGATCTCGGAGACCGAGTACCGCCACCAGGTGGAGACCGACATCCGGCCCTTCCACGACGTGCTGCTGGGCCTGTTCTTCATCACCATCGGCATGAAGCTGGACTGGCGGCCGCTGGTGGACACCTGGTGGCTGGTCATCCTGCTCACCCTGGCGCCGGTGGCGGCCAAGTTCGCGCTGATCGCCGGCCTGGCCCGCCTGTTCAAGTCACCGCCGGGCGTTGCGCTGCGCACGGGCCTGTACCTCGCCCAGGCCGGCGAATTCGGCTTCGTGCTGCTGACGCTTGGAACGCAGCACGGCCTGGTGGCGCAGCAATGGGTCAGCCCGGTGCTGGCCAGCATGGTGCTGTCCATGCTGGGTACGCCCATCCTCGTCATGTACAGCAACCGCATCGTCATGAAGCTGTCCAGCAGCGACTGGCTGATGCAGTCGGTGCAGCTGACGATGATCGCCAAGAAGTCCATCCAGTCCGAGGCCCACGTCATCATTTGCGGCTACGGCCGCTCGGGCCAGAACCTGGCGCGGCTGCTGGAGGGAGAACACATTCCCTATATGGCCCTGGACCTGGACCCGGACCGCGTGCGCCAGGCCGCGGCGGCGGGCCAGAGCGTCGTCTTCGGCGACGCGGCCAAGGTCCAGAGCCTGATGGCCGCGGGCCTGGCGCGCGCCAGCGCGGTCGTCGTCAGCTACCACGACACGCCGTCGGCACTGAAGATCCTCGACCTCGTGCGAGCCCACGCGCCCAGGGTGCCGGTCGTCGTGCGCACCATCGACGACACCGACCTCGAGCGGCTCAAGACCGCCGGCGCCACCGAGGTCGTGCCCGAGGCCATCGAGGGCTCGCTGATGCTGGCCTCGCATGCGCTGGCATTGGTGGGGGTGCCGATGCGCCGCGTCATCCGCATCACGCGCGATGCGCGCGACAAGCGTTATGGCCTGTTGCGCGGCTATTTCCACGGCGCCGACGACGACACCGCCGACGAGCTCGACCAGGCCCGCCTGGCGTCGGTGACGCTGCCCACCGCCAGCCTGCATGCCGGCAAGTTGCTGGACGACCTGGCCCTGCACGCCCTGGGTGTCGCCGTGGTGTCACTTCGACGCGCCAACGGCAAAGGCCTGCTTGCTGACGGCGCGACGCTGGCCAGTGGTGACACCCTGGTCATCAGCGGCAAGCCGGAGGCCTTGGCGCTGGCCGAAGAGAAGCTGCTGGGCTAGGGCCTGGCAACGCGACCCATTGCCGCGCCATTGCCAGGCTCTGCCACCTGAGTGACAAGCGCCCGCGGGTCGCTGGGCCACACTGGCGCACCCCGCACTCGAAAGAAGCCGCGCCATGAACTTCGACTACAGCCCCAAGGTCGCGCAGATGCGTGAGCGCCTGCTTGCCTTCTTCGACGAGCACATCTATCCGAACGAGAAGCGCTATCTCGACGAGGTGGCTGCCAACCGTCGCGCCGGCAATCCCTGGGTGCCTACGAAGGTTATCGAGGAGCTCAAGCCCAAGGCCCGCGCGGCCGGTTTGTGGAACCTCTTCCTGCCCAAGTCCGCCCGCGCGCCCGAGGGCCTGTCCAACCTCGAATATGCGCCGCTGTGCGAGATCATGGGCCGCGTGTTCTGGGCGCCCGAGGTCTTCAACTGCTCGGCACCTGACACCGGCAACATGGAGACGCTGGAGCGCTATGCGTCCGAGGGGCTGAAGGACAAATGGCTGGAGCCGCTGCTGCGCGGCGAGATCCGCTCGGCCTTCCTGATGACCGAGCCGGCCGTGGCTTCGAGCGACGCCACCAACATCGAATGCCGCATAGAGCGTGATGGAGATGACTACGTCATCAACGGCCGCAAGTGGTGGAGCTCCGGTGCTGGCGACCCGCGCTGTGCCGTCTACATCGTCATGGGCAAGACCAACGAAGAGGCCGGCCGCCACGAGCAGCAGTCCATGATCGTCGTGCCGGCGAACGCGCCGGGCATCACGGTGGTCCGTCCGCTGTCCGTGTTCGGCTATGACGACGCGCCCCACGGCCACATGGAAGTCGAGCTGAAGAATGTGCGCGTGCCCGCCAGCAACATCCTGCTCGGCGAGGGCCGTGGCTTCGAGATCGCGCAGGGGCGCCTGGGCCCGGGCCGCATCCACCACTGCATGCGCAGCATCGGCGCCGCCGAGCGCGCCCTGCAGCTGCTGTGCGAACGCGCCATCGCCCGCACGGCCTTTGGCAAGACGATTGCCCAGCAGACCGTCACGCAGGAGCGCATCGCCGAGTCGCGCTGCATAATCGAACAGGCGCGCCTGTTGACGCTGAAAGCCGCCTACATGATGGACACGGTGGGCAACAAGGTCGCCAAGGCCGAGATCGCGATGATCAAGATCGTCGCGCCCAACATGGCCTTGCAGGTCATCGACTGGGCCATCCAGGTGTTCGGCGGCATGGGCGTCAGCGACGACACGCCGCTGGCCATGATGTGGGCACACCAGCGCACGCTGCGCCTGGCCGATGGCCCGGACGAGGTGCACCGCAATTCGCTCGCCAAGCTGGAGCTGGCCAGCCACATGAAGCTGCCGGCCGACAGGGTCTCGATGCCGGTGACGCGCGGCGGCTGACCGTTAGCCCCTCGTCCAGTCCGCCTCGCTGAACGCGGGCGCCCTGGTCGGTCTTGCAGACCGCGCCGCGGCAGGTGCCGCAGCTCTTCGGCAGGCACATCCCGCCCACTGGGCGCGATGTGTCCGGCCTCAGCCCCGAGGGCACGGCGATGCTCGCGGCATCGAGCCGCGAGCACATCGCCAGCGCGGCTAGGGAGCGGCCCGGCGCTCGGCCCGCGAACTCAGGTGGTCTGGCGGCGGCAGCCCAGGACGCCCGTCACGTGGTTCAGCACCTCGGGCGCCCAGCCCATGCCCATATGGCTGGCCTGCACCTCGATGTCTCGCGCCAGCGGCCAGCGGCGCGCGTGCGTGCAGGCTTCCCACGAGACGACACCGTCGCGGCGGCTGTACAGCGAGATCGTCGGCACCGGCGGCGGCTCCGCCAGGCGCTCGCGCAGCGCCGCCTCGGCGGGGGCCTCGCGCCCGTTCAGCAGGCGGAACAGCCAGCCCACGTTGGTGTCGTCGACGCTGCCATTGAAGGGCGTGCCGATGGTGACGACGTGGTGCACGCGGTCGTGCCAGCGCTTGGCCAGCTCGCGCGCATAGAAGCCGCCCAGGCTCCAGCCCACGAAGCTGACCTCGCGTGCCGGCGCCACGCGCTCGTGCAGCTTGTCGGCCAACGTCTCCAGCCAGGCATCGACGTCGCCCTTGGGCCCGGTGTTCATGCCCTGCCCCCAGTCCAGCGCCCGAAAGCCGGCGCGCTCCAGATGCCGGCGCAGCGGCCACAGCGTCAGGCCGTCCGTTCCCAGGCCCGGGAACAGCACCACGGTATGGCCGGCGCCGACCTGGCTGGGCGTCTTGCCCCACTGCATCAACGCGGCCCAGGCTTCCAGCGTGGCGCGCGCCGGCTCGGAGGCCAGCAGTGACAGGGCGGGCCGCCGGTTGGGTGCGGCGACGGGCTTGGGTGTCAGGGTCACGACGGGAGTGGAAGAGGTCATGGCTGTAGCGGCGTGAGCCGATGGGTCAGTCAATGGCCCCGATGCTGGCGTGCCGCACCGAGGCGTGGTGCCAGCGCGACGGCACAGGCGCTGTAGGACGGCACTGGCCGCTTGGGCGAAGGGCCCCACCCCCGCATTGGCGGGGTGAGCCCGGTGCTTCGGCTGACAGAATGCGAGCATGGCCAAGCCCGCACCCAAGCTCAATCCAGAAGAAGTCAAGCGTGTCATCGCCACCGCGTTCGAGGACACACCGCCCTACACCAAGGTGTTGCTGATGCATGGCATCGGGCATGGCGAGCTGGTGGCCCTGCTCAAGCGCGAGCTGACGCCGGCGGCCTACAAGCTCTGGACCGCGCGCGGCAGGTCGAGCAAGGGACCGACCAAGCGGGCCACCTGGCCCCATGGTCGTTGACGTGAAGCTCGACCGCCGGTCTGTCCTCGCGCTGCTCGCCGCCCTGGCCGCCTGCAGCGACCCGGATGCGCGCATCCGCAACCGCATCGATACCGGCTGGCACCGGGACGATCTTGAGGCCCTGCTGCTGCACTGGCATGGTCATGCGCTGCGGCCCGACGGCAGCTTCCAGCTGGCCTTCAACCGCGCCTGGCAGCCCCAGCCCCAGCCGGAACTCGAGCTGATCGGCCAGGCCCGCCTCGTCTACGCCTTCGCCGCTGGCCATGAGTTCATCCCAGATGCGGGTTATCTCAAGGTGGCCCGGCGGGGCGCCGACTATCTGTTGCAGCGCTTCCGCGACCCGGTGCATGGCGGCTTCTTCCACACCGTGGGAGCGGACGGCATCCCGCGCGCCTCGATCAAGCGCGCCTACGGCCATGCCTTTGCGTTGCTGGCGCTGGCCGAGATCTACCGCATTGGAGGCGATGTGCGCTATCGCGATGCGGCCCTGCAGGCCTGGCGCGAGATCGAACTCAACTTCTTCGAGCCGGCCGGTGGCCTCTACAACGAATGCGAGCGTGACTTCAAGCCCATTCCGGGCGCGCGCACGCAGAACCCGATCATGCACATGTTCGAGGCGCTGCTGGCCCTGCGCGATGCCACCGGCGACAAGACCGTCGAGGCCGGAGCCCGGCGCCTGGGCGACTTCGTCGCCTACAAGCTGCTGCAAGGACAGGCCGAGGGCAGCGCCCACATCCCCGAGTGGTACGACGAGGGCTGGAAGCCCTTGCCGACGCGGGAAGCCGGCGGCTATATCGACATCGGCCACCAGTTCGAATGGAGCCATCTGCTGATGAAGGGCGCGCTGGTGTCGCCCATCTATGCCCAGGTGGCCGAGCGGGTGCTCGCCTATGCGCTGGCCACCGGCTATGACGACATCGACGGCGGCTGCGGCCTGAAAGCCTTCCCGGACGGGGGCAAGGCCGACGCGCACAAGGGCTGGTGGCAGCAGGCCGAATGCCTGCATGCCCTGCTCGTCGCGGGCCAGGCCACGGGCCGCAACGACCTGTGGCGGCGCTACGAGCAGACGCAGGGGCTGATCAAGACCCAGCTCATCGACGCCGAGCATGGCGGCTGGCGCGCGGCCGATGCCCTGCCCTGCAAGAGCGGCGGCTGCCGTGATGCGCAGCCCGATCCCTATCACATGGTGCGCCTGCACCAGGCGGCGCTCAAGGTCGCCAGCTGACGCTCAGCCCGGGCGCAGGTCGCCCATGCCGGCGTATCGCCGCAGTGCGCCGGACGCCGAGATCAGCAGCAGGCCCCCGGCGATGCCGATGGCGGTCACCACCCCGTAGAGCGACAGCCCCGTCGGCAGCAGCCAGCCATAGAGCTGGCCGGCCAGCAGGCCGGCCGTGGCCTTGGCCAGCATCCAGGCGCCCATCAACGTGGCCGCCCAGCCGGCTGGCGCATACCGTGACACCACGGCCAGCCCGATGGGCACGACCAGCAGCTCGGCCAGCGTCTGCACGCCGATGACGCCGACCATCATCCAGGCCGGAATGACCTCGCCCTGCGCGGCGCGGCTCTGCAGCACCTGCAACAGCATGAAGCTCAGGCCCAGCACCAGCATGCCAAGGCCCTGCACGCGGAACTCGGGCCAGCCCAGCCGCGAAAGCAGGCGCGCTGACAGCGGCGCCAGCAGGATGACGAGCAGGGGGTTCACGGCCAGGAACTGCGCGGCGGTCAGCTCGATGCCGAGGAATTGCGGCGAGACGTGGTCGCGCACGAACAGCGTCATCGCGCCAGCCGCCTGTTCGTAGCCGATGTAAAAGCAGATGGCCACCAGCGACATCAGCAAGATGACCTGGATGCGGCGCCGCGCCTGCGCATCAGTCCAGGCCGCGCGTGCCGGCTCGGGCGCTGGCGCAGCCACAGGCGGCAACCAGCGCCAGCCGGCCATGAAAACCACGACGCCGACGGCCATGCCCACCGCGGCAGACATGAATCCATATCCCCAGCCGTGGCGCTGCGCCAGATACCCACCGATCAGCGCAGACAGGGCCGCGCCGATATTGATGCCCATATAGAACACCGTATACCCACCCTGGCGCCGCGCGTCGTCTGGCAGATATAGCGCGCCGACCATGGCCGTCGTGGTGGGTTTGAAAAGGCCGGTGCCCACCGCCAGCAAACCCAGGCCCAGGGTGACGGGCTGGCCCGCGCCGAGAGCCACATGGCCGGCCATCATCATCAGCATGCCCAGCAGCACCGCGCGACGCTGGCCCAGGAGGCGGTCCGCCAGCCAGCCGCCGAAGATGGCGCAGAAGAACGCCGAGCCGGTATACATGCCGACGACCGAAACCGCGTCGGCCCGCGAATATTGCAAAGCCTCTACCAGATACAGCACCAGCAGCGAGCGAACGCCGTAGAAACTGAATCGCTCCCACATTTCAGCGCCGGCGAGCACAAACAGGCCGAACGGTTGGCGGAGGTTTGCAGTGGGTGGTGAAATAACCTCGGCGGACATGGATCAAGGCTTTGGAGCGGCGGTTTTAGATAATAGGGGCGCGCCTTCACCTGGCCGTCAGGGCCATTGCAACCTTACTGGTAAATACCCGCGGTAACGATGCGAAAAACAGCATCGAGAAGTCCAAAAATGTGATTAGTCGCGAATCGGTCGGGCCCCTAGCATGATTTCAGACCCGAGCCACCGGCCCCCGAGAGGCCGACGCTGCCAGGGTTGGATCTGCACCCATAACGATTTCCGGAGACAAGATGAAGCAACAAGGCCTGGCGCCGCGGCATGCGCGTGCCCATTTCCAGAATTTCCCGAGCTTTGCCCTGAGCCTGACGGCCGCCGCCGCGCTGGCCGCCCTGTCCGGCAGCGCGCTGGCGCAGCAGGCCGCTGCGGCCGCTGCCGACCAGCAGCTGGAGACCGTCGTCGTCACCGGCGCCCGCGCCTCGGCCGAGACGGCGCAGGCCATCAAGAAGAATTCCGACCAGGTCGTCGACTCCATCGTCGCCGAGGACATCGGCAAGTTCCCCGACAAGAACGTGGCCGAGCTGGTCGGCCGCGTCACCGGCGTGCAGATCCAGCGCGGCAACGGCGAGGCCGGCACGGTCATCGTGCGCGGCTTGGGCGGCATCGTCACGCTGCTGAACGGCCGCGAGTTCTTCTCGGACTCGGGCCGCAGCCTCTATCTGGCCGACGTGCCGGCGACGATGCTCAAGCGCATTGACGTCTACAAGACCCAGGAAGCCAGCCTGCCCGAAGGCGGCACGGCCGGCGTCATCGACGTGCGCACCAACCGCCCCTTCGACTTCAAGGGCGCGCAGTTCGTCGTCAACGGCCGCATGGAGCACCGCGACAAGGCCGACGTCAACAACCCTGACCTGAGCGGCATGGCCTCCAACCGCTGGAAGACCGACCTCGGTGAGGTTGGCGCCCTGTTCGGCCTGTCCTACCAGCGCGGCAAGTACCACGATGAGCGCGCATGGGTCGGCGACCCGCTGACCTTCACGAACGCCGGCCGCAGCATTGTCGGCTCCGACGCCGTCGGCCGCGTGCTCGACCTGGGCGACCGCAAGCGCCTGGCCGGCAACTTCGCGCTGCAGTGGAAGCCGAGCGCCGACAAGGAGGTCTATCTGGAAGGCTTCGGCACCAGCATCAACCACCGCTTCCAGCAGTCCTTCCTGGTGGCCGGTGCGCCGGTCTTCGAGCCGACCTCGGTGGTGACCGTCAAGCCCGGCACCAACTTCATGGACACGGTCACCAACACCAACTACAACGGTTGGGGCTTCACTTCCACGCAGGCCAAGCACGACACGGTCAGCAATGCCCAGGTGGCCCTGGGCGGCCACTGGGACGTGACCGACCGCCTGCGCCTGTCCACCGAGCTGGCCCGCACCAACAGCCAGATCGACTGGGTCAACCGCATCCTGGACACCGGCTACTCGCCCACCAGCACGGTGGCCAAGGTGCAGGACGGCGGCGGCTACATCAACTACCCCAACCTGGACTTGACCAGCAAGGCCAACTTCCGCATCAACGGCGGCGTGGATGTGCGCGGCGAGCGCGACGGCCACAACACCGACTGGCGCGGCGACGCGACCTATGACATCGGCGACGGCTTCTTCCGCGAGGTCAGCGGCGGCGCACGCCTGGCCAAGCGCACGGCCATGTCCATCGGCACCACCATGCCCTGGACGACCAGCTTCTCGGCCGTGGGCAAGTCGACGGCCGATGCCGCGCTGGCGGACATGTTCTCGGTGTCGCCGCCCACCTGGGGCGACTACGGCGTCAAGCAATACGTCTATGCCGACCGCGACTGGCTGCTGAACAACGGCGAAGCCTTCCGCAAGCTGCTGACCAACGGCAACGGCGCGCTGACGGCCTATGACCCGATGACGCTGTTCGACGACAGCGAGACGACCCAGGCGATCTACGGCCGCACCAAGTTCGGCTTCAACGCCGGCGGTGTGCCGGTGACCGGCGTGTTCGGCCTGCGTGTCGTGCGCACCGAGCAGCAGCTGATGGGCAACTCCCGCAATGCCAGCACCGGCGTCATCACGCCGGTCAACATCGACACCTCGCGCACCGACGCGCTGCCGACGCTGTCGCTGAAGGCCGAGCTGACGTCCAAGCTGATCGCCCGCCTGGTGACCGGCAAGGCCATCGAGCGCCCGAACTTCGTCGACTACAACCCCGGCATCACTTTCACGCCCCCGGGCGGCGGCGTCACCTACGGCACGGCCAACGGCGGCAACCCGCAGCTCAAACCGACCGAGTCCACCAATGTGGACGCGGCGCTGGAGTACTACTTCGCCCGCACCGGCTCGGTGACGGCCACGGCTTTCGAGCACAAGTTCAAGAACCGTGTGTACTCGCAGACGGTCGAGACGACGATCGGTGGCGTGCCTTACCGCATCACGCAGCCGATCAACATCAACAAGGCCAATCTGCACGGCTACGAGCTGAGCTACCGCCAGTTCTACGACTTCCTGCCCGGCTGGCTTGGCGGCTTCGGTCTGGAGGCCAACTACACCTTCATGACCGGCAAGCAGACCGACCCGAACGGCGTGGTCGGCCCCTTCCTGGGCCAGTCCAAGTCGGCCTACAACCTGGTCGGCTTGTACGAGTACGGTGACATTTACGCCCGCCTGGCCTACAACTGGCGCAGCAAGTTCCTGGCCGAGAAGCCTTACCGCACGACGGGCCGTGAGTTGTGGGTGGCGCCGCTGCGCACGCTGGACGCCTCGTTCGGCTACAGCTTCAACAAGCAGCTGACGATGTCGGTGGATGTCACCAACCTGCTCAACCAGTCCTATCACGACTACTTCGACCAGACCCCGTCGCTGGTGCGCGACGTGCGCTACTACGACCGCACGGTGGGGGTGTCGGTGCGCTGGAAGCTTTGAACCCGACGACCCTCGGCTCGTCCAGGGCGTTGCAGGCGCCTCGCCGGTAACGCCCCTTTTTATGCCGCCGTACCCATGTCTGACCTGCTTGAACCGCTGATCCGCCAGCGCGCCGATCCCCACATCAGCCGCCACGCCGACGGCTTCTACTACTTCACCGCGTCGGTGCCGCAGTACGACCGCGTCGAGATCCGCCGTGCCCTCACCATCGAGGCCCTGGTGGACGCGCCGGTCTTCGACGTCTGGCACAAGCCCGACGCGGGGCCGTATTCAGAGCTGGTCTGGGCGCCCGAGCTGCATTTCAACGACGGCGCCTGGTATGTCTACTTCGCGGCGGCACCGACCCGGGCGCTGGATCACCTGGGCATGTTCCAGCACCGCATGTACGCGATCCGCAACCAGGCCAGGGACCCGCTCGGCGGCACCTGGGAGTTCATGGGCCAGGTCGATAGCGGCATCGACAGCTTCTGCCTGGACGCGACCACCTTCACGCACCGCGGCCAGCTCTATTACCTGTGGGCGCAGAAGGACCCGGCCATCCCGGGCAATTCCAATCTCTATATCGCGCCGATGAGGACGCCCTGGCAACTGGGCGGCGCGCCGGTGTTGTTGAGCCGGCCCGAATACGACTGGGAGTGCCGCGGCTTCCTGGTCAACGAAGGGCCGTCGGTGCTGCAGCGAAACGGCCGTGTCTTCATCAGCTACTCGGCCAGCGCCACCGACGAGAACTACGCCATGGGCCTGCTGTGGGCGGACGACGGCGCCGACCCGCTGGACCCGGCGAGCTGGCGCAAGTCCGTCCAGCCGGTCATGCGCAGTTGCGCCGAGGACAGCGTCTTCGGCCCTGGCCACAACAGCTTCACGACGGGCCGGGACCCCGACGAGGTGCTGCTGGTCTATCACGCCCGCACCTACACCGAGATCGTCGGCGACCCGCTGTGGAACCCCGACCGGCACAGTTTCGTGAAGCCGCTGCGGTGGTCGGCCGACGGCATGCCGCTGTTTGGCAAGCCTTCCCGGCTTGATTGATGCCGGTTTCGATATCGATACGTTGTGGAATTTGATTGGATCGCGTATCCCTCGGCCCCTAGCATCGTTTGACGGGCTGCCCGCGTCTGCATGGCGCAGCCAGCTCCATGAAGCGGCAAACCTGCGTGCCGGGAACGACATCGAGACAACACATGACGACTGACGACAAGAAGAGCAAGGTCAAGCTACGCTCCGCCGAGTGGTTCGGCACCCAGGACAAGAACGGTTTCATGTACCGCTCCTGGATGAAGAACCAGGGCATCCCCGACCATGAATTCCAGGGCAAGCCCATCATCGGCATCTGCAACACCTGGAGCGAGCTGACCCCCTGCAACGCCCACTTCCGCAAGCTGGCCGAGCACGTCAAGCGCGGCATCCTGGAGGCGGGCGGCTTCCCGGTCGAGTTCCCGGTGTTCTCCAACGGCGAGAGCAATCTGCGCCCGACCGCCATGCTGACGCGCAACCTCGCCAGCATGGACGTCGAAGAAAGCATCCGCGGCAACCCGATGGACGCCGTCGTGCTGCTGGTGGGCTGCGACAAGACCACGCCCGCCCTGCTGATGGGCGCGGCCAGCGTCGACGTGCCGGCCATCGTCGTCACCGGCGGCCCCATGCTCAACGGCAAGCTCAAGGGCAAGAACATCGGCTCGGGCACGGCCGTGTGGCAGTTGCACGAGCAGGTCAAGGCCGGCGAACTCAGCATGCACGATTTCATGGCTGCCGAGGCCGGCCACTCGCGTTCGGCCGGCACCTGCAACACCATGGGCACGGCCTCGACGATGGCCTGCATGGCCGAGGCGCTGGGCACGTCCCTGCCGCACAACGCCGCGATTCCCGCCGTTGATGCACGGCGCTATGTGCTGGCCCATCTGTCGGGCATGCGCATCGTCGAGATGGTGTGGGAGCAGCTGACACTGTCCAAGGTGCTGACGAAAGAGGCGTTCGAGAACGCCATCCGTGTCAACGCCGCCATCGGCGGCTCGACCAACGCCGTCATCCACCTGAAAGCCATTGCCGGGCGCATCGGCGTGGACCTGGAGCTGGAAGACTGGACCCGCGTCGGCCGCGGCACGCCCACTGTCGTGGACCTGCTGCCTTCGGGCCGCTTCCTGATGGAAGAGTTCTATTACGCCGGCGGCCTGCCCGCCGTCATCCGCCGCCTGGGCGAGGGCGGCCTGCTGCCGAACAAGGACGCGTTGACCGTCAACGGCAAGAGCCTGTGGACCAACTGCGTCGACGCGCCCATCTACGACGACGAAGTCATCCGCCAGCTCGACAACCCGCTGATCGCCGATGGTGGCATCTGCATCCTGCGCGGCAACCTGGCGCCGCGCGGTGCCGTGCTCAAGCCCTCGGCCGCCACGCCCGAGCTGATGAAGCACCGCGGCCGTGCCGTCGTGTTCGAGAACTTCGAGGACTACAAGGCGCGCATCGTCGATCCCGACTTGGACGTCGACGCCAGTTCCATCCTCGTCATGAAGAACTGCGGCCCCAAGGGCTACCCCGGCATGGCCGAGGTTGGCAACATGGGTCTGCCGCCCAAGCTGCTGGCCGCCGGCGTGAAGGACATGGTGCGCATCTCCGACGCGCGCATGAGCGGCACCGCCTACGGCACCGTCGTGCTGCACGTCGCGCCCGAAGCGCGCGCCGGTGGGCCGCTGGCCGTCGTCAAGGAAGGCGATTTCATCGAGCTGGACTGCGCTGGCGGCCGCCTGCACCTGGACGTGCCCGAGGCCGAACTGGCCGAGCGCCTGGCTGCTTGGGCCGCGGCACAGACCGTCGACCCCCAGGACGCCAGTGGCTACCGCAGCCTCTATGTGCAGCACGTGCTGCAGGCCGACGAAGGCTGCGACTTCGACTTCCTGCTCGGCAAGCGCGGCTCGGCCGTGCCGCGCCATTCCCATTAAGGACTCCTCATGAGCAACACCCTCCAAGGCCTGGCGCTGATCGGCGGCCAGCCGGTGCGCGGCGCGGGCAAGCCCTTCCAGGCTTTCGACCCCAGCAAGAACGAAGCCATCGGCCCTGACTTCAACGCCGTCGATGCCGCGCAGGTGTCCGAAGCCTGCGCGCTCGCCGGCGCCGCCTTCGACGCCTACCGCGCGACGACGGATCAGGAGCGTGCCGATTTCCTGGAGCAGATCGCCGCGCAGATCCTGGCGCTGGGCGACGACCTGATCGTGCGCGCCATGGCCGAGACCGGCCTGCCGCGTGCCCGCCTGGAAGGCGAGCGTGGCCGCACGATGAACCAGCTCAAGCTGTTCGCCGAGCTGCTGCGCGAAGGCAGCTGGCAGGACGCCCGCATCGACACGGCGCTGCCCACCCGCACACCGCCGCGGCCGGACCTGCGCCTGCGCTTCGTCGGCGTCGGCCCGGTGGCCGTATTCGGCGCCAGCAACTTCCCGCTGGCCTTCTCGGTCGCCGGTGGCGACACCGCCGCGGCCCTGGCCGCCGGCTGCCCGGTCGTCGTCAAGGCGCACTCGGCCCACCCGGGCACGTCCGAGCTGGTCGGCCGCGCGGTCGTCGAGGCGGTCAAGCTGTCCAACCTGCCCGCCGGCGTCTTCGCGCTGCTGACCGGCAGCGGCCACGGCATCGGCGACACGCTGGTGCGCCACCCGGCTATCCAGGCTGTCGGCTTCACCGGCTCGCGCAGCGGTGGCATCGCGCTGATGGCCGCGGCGGCTTCGCGGCCCCAGCCCATCCCGGTCTACGCCGAGATGAGCAGCATCAACCCCGTCGTCCTGCTGCCTGGCGCGCTAGCCGCGCGCGGCGCCGAGATCGCGACCGGCTTTGCGGGTTCGCTGACGATGGGCGTCGGCCAGTTCTGCACCAACCCTGGCCTGGTGCTGGGCCTGGCCAGCGCGGACTTCGACCGCTTCGCCAGCGCCGCTGCCGAGGCCCTCAAGCCCATGCCGGCCGCCACCATGCTGACTCCCGGCATCGCCGGCGCCTACCAGCGCGGCGAGGACCAGCTTGCCGGCCAGCCTGCCGTGGACACGTTGCTGCGCGGTGAATCGAGTGCCTGCAAGGGTGCGCCCAGCCTGTTCAAGACGACCGGCGCGGCCTTCCTGGCCAACCACGCGATGCAGTCCGAGATCTTCGGCCCCGCCTCGCTGCTGGTGGCCTGCTCGGACCTGGACGAACTGCTCGCCGTCATCGAGAGCCTGGAAGGCCAGCTGACCGCGACGCTGCAGCTGCAGGACGACGACGAGGCCGACCTCGCCGCCGCCCGCCGCCTGCTGCCGGCGCTGGAGCGCAAGGTCGGCCGCATCCTGGCCAATGGCTACCCGACGGGCGTCGAGGTGTCGACGGCCATGGTCCATGGCGGCCCCTTCCCGGCGACCAGCGACGGCCGCAGCAGCTCGGTCGGCACGGCCGCCATCCAGCGCTTCCTGCGCCCGGTCTGCTACCAGAACATGCCGCGCGCGCTGCTGCCGCCGGTGCTGCGCGAACCGAACGAGCGTGGCCTCTGGCGCCGCCGCGACGGCGCGCTGACGCGCAACTGAAGATCAACACAAGACAAACGACAGGAGACAAGACGATGAAGAAGCAACTGCTCGCCAAGGTGGTCGCGCTGGGGGCGACCCTGGCCCTGGGCGCCAGCGCCCTGGCCGCCGACATCAAGCTGGTGGTCAGCCCCGACCAGCCCGGCCCCGTCATCCACCGCAACATCTACGGTCAGTTCGCCGAGCACCTGGGCACCGGCATTTACGAGGGCATGTGGGTCGGTCCCGACTCCAAGATCCCCAATGTGCGCGGCTGGCGCAAGGACGTCGTCGCGGCGCTCAAGGAGCTCAAGGTGCCGCTGGTGCGCTGGCCCGGCGGCTGCTTCGCCGACGAATACCACTGGCGCGAAGGCATCGGCCCGCGCAAGCAACGCCCGGTCAAGGTCAACAGCAACTGGGGCGGTGTGCCCGAGGACAACGCGGTTGGCACGCACGAGTTCTTCGACCTGGTCGAGCAGATCGGCGCCGAGGCCTACGTCAACGGCAACCTGGGCACCGGCAGCGCGCAGGAAATGTCCGAATGGCTGGAGTACATGACGGCCGAGGGCAAGTCCTCACTGGCCGAGCTGCGCCGCAAGAACGGCCGCGACAAGCCCTTCCGCGTGCATTACTTCGCCGTCGGCAACGAGACCTGGGGCTGCGGCGGCAACATGCGCCCCGAGTACTACGCCGACCAGTTCCGCCAGGTCGCCTCCTTCCTGAGGGCGCCCGGCCACAACCGGCCCATCATCATCGCCAGCGGCGGCAACGGCATGCAGACCGAGTGGACCGACGTGCTCAGCAAGGGCGTGCCGGGCGTCAACGCGATCTCCCACCACGCCTACACCCTGCCCACCGGCAACTGGGAAAAGAAGGGCGCGGCCATCGGCTTCCCCGAGAGCGAATGGATCTCGACGCTGGGCAACGTCCAGCAGATCGAGCAGATGATCGCCAAGAACTCGGCCGTCCTCGACAAGAACGACCCCAGCAAGAAGATCGGCTTCTACTTCGACGAGTGGGGCAGCTGGTATGACGCGGACCCCGGCACCAACCCCGGCTTCCTGGTCCAGCGCAACACGCTGCGCGACGCGCTGCTCGCGGCCCTGCACTTCAACGTCTTCCACGCCCATGCCGACCGCGTGCAGATGACCAATATCGCGCAGATGGTCAACGTGCTGCAGGCCATGATCCAGACGACCAAGGACAAGCTGGTCCTGACGCCGACCTACCACGCCTTCGCGCTGTACACGCCCTTCCAGGACGCGACCTCGCTGCCCGCCAAGATCGAGAACAACCCGGTCTACAAGGTCGGCGCGGCCGAGATGCCGGGCCTGAGCGTGACGGCCGCGCGGGCCAAGGACGGCAAGCTCTACGTCGGCCTGGTCAACGCCAACCCCAACCAGCCCGCCGAGCTGAGCGTGCAGGTCGGCGCCGGTGCAGCCAAGGCCGCGCGCGGCAAGCTGCTGACCGCCGCCGCGATGGATGCGCAAAACGAACTGGGCAAGGCGCCGCTGGTCACGCCGCAGGCCTATGAGGCGCAGGCCGTCGGCGGCAAGCTCACGCTGAAGCTGCCTGCCAAGTCCGTCCTGGTCGTCGCCATCGAAGGCTGAGCCATGAGCGCCCCCAAGCGACGCGAGTTCCTCGCGGGCGCAGCCGTGCTCACCTTGACGGCCTGCGGCGGGGGCGGCGGCGACTCGCCGGCGCCTTCGCCTGCACCGACGCCGGCACCCGCTCCGCCTCCCGCACCTGCACCCGCGCCCGCGCCGGCCCCAGCGCCTGCGCCTTCGCAGGCACCGGTGAGCTTCGCCAACGTCGCCGTGCATGACCCCTCGGTCATCCGCACCGACGGCACCTTCTACGTCTTCGGCTCCCATCTCGCCGCGGCCAAGACGACGGACCTGATGAACTGGACCAAAGTGGCCGATGGCGTCAACGACGCCAACGCGCTGTTCGGCAACAAGGTCACGACGGCCCTGGCGGATACCTTCGCCTGGGCCCAGGTCACCGACCTGTGGGCGCCCGACGTCGCAAGGCTCGACGACGGCAAGTTCTACATGTATTACTGCGCCTGCAAGGGCGACTCTCCGCGTTCGGCGCTGGGCGTGGCCGTGGCCGACAAGGTGGACGGCCCCTACGTCAACAAGCAGATCCTGCTGAAATCGGGCATGTGGGGGCTGCCCAGCGAGGACGGCACGGTCTATGACGCGACCGTCCACCCCAACGTCGTCGACCCCCAGGTGTTCAAGGACGCAACGGGCAAGCTGTGGATGATCTACGGCTCCTACTCGGGCGGCCTGTTCATCCTGCAGCTGAACGCGACGACCGGCCTGCCGCTGCCGGGCCAGGGCTACGGCAGGCACCTGATGGGCGGCAACCATGCGCGCATTGAAGGGGCCTACGTTCTCTACAGCCCGCAGAGCCAGTACTACTACCTGTTCACGTCCTTCGGCGGCCTGGATGCGGCCGGCGGCTACAACGTCCGCGTGACGCGGTCCCTGCAACCCGATGGGCCCTACGTGGATGGTGCCGGCACCGACATGGCCACCGTCAAGGGTGCGGCCGGCACGGTCTTTGACGACGCCAGCATCACGCCGCACGGCATGAAGCTGATGGGCGGCCACCAGTTCGCCAACGCGGCCGGCGAGACCGGCACGGCGCTGGGCTATGTCTCGCCGGGCCACAACTCGGCCTACCACGACGCGGCCACCGGTCAGTACTTCATCATCTTTCACACGCGCTTCCCTGGCACCGGCGAGGTCCACGAGGTGCGGGTGCACGAGATGCATCTGAACGAGGACGGCTGGCTCGTCGTCGCGCCGCTGCGCTACGCGCCGCTGAGCCTGGCCACGCCGGCGCAGACGGCCGACGTCAGCGCCGCGCAGGCGGCCGGCAACTACAAGCTCGTCAACCATGGCAAGGACATCACGGCAGTGAGCAAGACTTCGATCAACGTCACGCTGAACGCCGATGGCACGCTCGGCGGCGGCATGACAGGCAACTGGATGCACAAGGGCAGCAACAAACTGAGTGTGGTGAGCGGCGGAGCGACCTATGCCGGCGTACTGTCCCGGCAATGGAACACCAACTCCAGCGCATTCGTCGTGACCTTCAGCGCGCTGTCCTCCGGCGGCGTGTCGCTGTGGGCGGTTCGCACAGGGAGCTCGCAATGAAACGCCTTCTCGCCATCTTCGCCCTCGCGCTGTGTGCCCACGGCGCGCATGCGGCGACGCAAGCCTTTGCGCTGGATCGTGTACGTCTACAGGACGGGCCGTTCCTCGACGCGCAGAGCACCGACCTGCGCTACCTGATGGCGCTCGACCCCGAGCGCCTGCTGGCGCCCTTCCGCCGCGAGGCCGGCCTGCCGGTGCCTACGCCCAGCTACGGCAATTGGGAGTCCCACGGCCTGGACGGTCACATGGGCGGCCACTATGTTTCAGCGCTGGCGCTGATGTGGGCCTCCACCGGCGACGCTGAGGTCAAGAAGCGACTGGACTACTTCATCGCCGAACTCAAGCGCTGCCAGGACAAGCTCGGCAACGGCTACATCGGCGGCGTTCCCGACGGCGCCAAGGCTTGGGGCCAGGTGGCCGCGGGCGAGCTCAAGGTCGAAAGCTTCGGACTCAACGGGCGCTGGGTGCCCTGGTACAACCTCCACAAGACGTTCGCCGGCCTGCGCGACGCCTGGGTGCACGCCGGCAATGCCGACGCCAAGGCCATGCTCGTGCGCCTGAGCGACTGGGCGCTGCGCCTGACCACGCCGCTGAGCGACGCGCAGATGCAGGACATGTTGCGCGCCGAGCACGGCGGCATGAACGAGGTGCTGGCCGACGTGGCCGAGATGACCGGCGACCTGCGCTACCTGGCGCTGGCGCGGCGCTTCTCGCACCGGGCCATCCTGCAGCCGCTCGCGGCCGGCCAGGACAAGCTCACCGGCCTGCATGCCAACACGCAGATCCCCAAGGTCATCGGCTTTGCGCGCATCGCGCAGCAGGCTGGCGAGGACGAGGGCTGGCGCGCGGCGGAGTTCTTCTGGCGCACCGTCGTCGAAAAGCGCAGCGTGGCGATCGGCGGCAACAGCGTCAAGGAGCACTTCCATCCGGCCGACGACTTCAAGCCGATGCTCGACGCGGTGGAAGGCCCCGAGACCTGCAACAGCTACAACATGCTCAAGCTGACCGCGCTGCTGGCGCAGGCCCGGCCGAAGCAGGGCGCGGGAACGGGCAAGTACGCCGACTACTACGAGCGCACGCTCTACAACCACATCCTCGCGTCCCAGCACCCGGGCGATGGCGGCTTGGTCTACTTCACGCCGATGCGGCCGCAGCACTACCGCGTCTACTCCAAGGTGGACGACAGCATGTGGTGCTGCGTGGGCTCCGGCATCGAGAGCCACGCGCGTCACGGCGAGTTCATCTACGCGCATGAGGGCGACGACGCACTGGTCGTCAACCTCTTCGTCGCCTCCAAGCTGGACTGGCGCGAGCGCGGCATCAAGCTCACGCAGTCCACCCGGTTCCCCGACGAGTCGCGCACGCGGCTGACGGTGGACGGCGCCGGCAGCTTCGCGCTCAAGGTTCGCTACCCCGGTTGGGTCGCGCCCGGCGCGCTGAGGGTCAAGCTGAACGGCAACCCCGTCAAGGTGACGGCCAAGCCCGGCGACTATGTCGAACTGCGCCGCGACTGGAAGGCCGGCGACCGGGTCGACATCGAGCTGCCCATGCGCACGACGCTGGAGCCCATGCCCGGCCTGAAGAACTACGTCGCCGTGCTGCACGGCCCCATCGTGCTGGCCGCCAAGACGCCGCAGCCGGGCGAGACGCTGAACTTCATGGCCGACAGCGCGCGTGGGGACCAAGTCCCGGCCGGCGCCGTTTGCCCGCAGGACAGCGCGCCGGTGTTCGTCAGCGACAAGGCCGACTTCATCCGCCGCTTCAAGCCCGTGCCCGGCCAGCCGCTCACCTTTACCGCGCCCGACCTCATCCAGGGTGGCAAGGACGCGGACAAGCTGCAGCTCATCCCCTTCTTCCGCCTGCACGACTCGCGTTACATGGTCTATTGGGCGCGGTCCACGCCGGCCCAGCAGAGCCTGATGCGTGCCGAGCTGGCCAAGGCCGAGGAAGAGCGCCTGGCGCTGGACGCGCAGACCATCGACCAGGTCGCCCCGGGCGAGCAGCAGCCCGAGTCCGACCACAGCTTCCAGGGCGAGGGCGCCGAAACCGGCATCGCGCCGGCCGGCCGCTGGCGGCATGCGAAGCAGTGGTTCGGCTACACGCTGAACGACCCGCAGGCACAGGGCCGGCTGCTGCGCCTGATGCTGGCCAGCGGCGATGCGGGCCGGCGCTTTGACGTGGTCGTCAACGGCCGTGTCGTCGCCGAGCTGGCGCTGGCCTCCGAAGCCCAGCCGCTGTATGCCCGCGAAGTGCCACTGCCGCCCGATCTCGTCGCTGCCGCAGGCGGCAAGCTGGAGGTGCGCTTCGTCGCCAAGCCGGGTTCCATCGCCGGCGGCCTCTATGGCCTGAGGCTGTTGCGTTGACTGATGGCACCGGCGCAATGTTGTGGCTCATGAACAAGCGCCTGGCCTTCCGTTCCTGTCACCACGTTCGCGGTGTTGATGCCGCGGACCTCACACAAAAGCGCCCGAAAGCGCAGCTTCACTAACAGACCATCCCACCCATGACCTCGAACATTCCATCGCACAGCTCCGCCATGCCCATCGTGCAACGCCGCTTCCGCTCCCGTGTGCTGTCGCTGGTTGCCCTGATCGCCCCGCTGGCGATGGCGCAGACCACCGTCCGGATCGACCTCGCCAAGCCTGGCCTGCCGGTCAGCCCGACCCTGTACGGCTTGATGACCGAGGAGATCAACTTTTCCTACGATGGCGGCCTGTATGCGGAATTGGTGCGTAACCGCGCCTTCAAGAATCACGGCTACACGCCGGAGCACTGGTCGCTGGTGCAGGACGCCGGCGGCAGCGCCGCGATGGCGCTCGACGAGCGTTACCCGGTCGCCGGCACCGCCCTGACGACCAGTCTGCGGATCGACGCCGAGAACGCTTCGCCGGGTCACCGTGTCGGTATCGCCAATGCTGGCTACTGGGGCATCCCGGTCACGCCGAACACCAGCTACCGCGCCAGCTTCTACGCCAAAACGTCCGGCGCCAGTGGCGTGCCGCTGACCATCAGCATTGAAGGCGTCGACGGCAAGACCGTCTACGCCCAGGCCGAAGGCGGCCGCATCGACGGTCAATGGAAGCGCTACAGCGTCACCCTCGCCACCGGTGCGAACGTCAAGCCGACCGCCGACGCGCGCCTGGTGCTTGCCACCGAAAGCCCGGGCAAGGTGTGGTTCAACCTGGTGTCGCTGTTCCCGCCGACCCACAAGGACCGGCCGAACGGCCACCGGCCCGACCTGATGCAAAAGATGATCGACATGAAGCCGGGCTTCCTGCGCTTCCCCGGCGGGAACTACGTCGAAGGCGGCAGCGTGACGAACCGCTTCAAGTGGAAGGAAACGCTGGGCCCGATCGACCAGCGTCCCGGCAATCCCGGCACCTGGGGCTACCGCTCTACCGACGGCATGGGGCTGCTCGAATTTCTGCTGTGGTGCGAGGACATGAAGGCCGAGCCGGTGCTGGCGGTGTTCGCCGGCTACGCGCTCAACGGCGAGTCCGTCCCGGTCGGCAAGGAACTGCAGCCCTTCGTCCAGGACGCGCTCGACGAGATCGAATATGTGACCGGCGACGTGAGCACGAAGTGGGGCGCGAAGCGCGCCAAGGATGGCCATCCGGCGCCGTTCAAGCTGCGCTATGTCGAGATCGGCAACGAGGATGGCTTCGAGAAGAACAAGACCTACGACGGCCGCTACACCCAGTTCCACGACGCCATCAGGAAGAAGTACCCGAAGATCAAGCTGATCGCCACGGTCAACGGCAAGGACTGGTTGGGCCAGCAACAGAAGTTGTCCAGCCGGGTGCCCGACCTGGTCGACGAGCATTACTACTACAACCCGATGGAGATGATGAACGACGCCGCGCGCTACGACAGCTATGCGCGCAGCGGGCCGAAGGTCTTTATCGGCGAATGGGCCGGGCAGGAAGGCTCGCCGACCACCAACCTGCACGCCGCACTGGCCGATGCCGCCTTCATGGCCGGCATGGAGCGCAATGCCGACATTGTCGAGATGTCCTGCTACGCGCCGCTGTTTGTGAACGTGAACCCGGGCGGCATGCAGTGGCAGTACAACCTGATCGGCTACAACGCGCAGTCCAGCTTCGGTTCGCCGTCGTACTACGCGCAAAAGATGTTCAGCAACTATTTGGGCAATGTTTCGCTGCCGGTGCACGCCGAGAAGGTCAGCATGCAAACCTGGCAGCAAGAGGCCAAGAAGGAGACGCCGCAGGACGTGCCGCCGGCCAAGCAGGTGCCGACGATGTTCTTCTCGGCGACCAAGTCGGACCAGCGCGGCGAGATCTACCTGAAGGTCGTCAACGCGATCGGCAACGCGCAGACGGTGCAGGTCGACCTGGCCGGCGCCGTCAAGGTGGCGGCCGAAGGGGAGGCAATCGTACTGAGCTCGACGCACAAGGAAGACACCAACACCATCGCCGAGCCGACCAAGGTGGTGCCGGTGACGAGCAAGGCGAGCGGGCTCGGCAAGCAGTTCAGCTACAGCTTCGCGCCGTATTCTGTGACGGTGCTGGTGCTGTCGACCAAATAGGCCGCCAGTACCGCGTGGACGCGCTGTGTCGGTTCCTTGGTTTACATGGCATTCCGACACAGACGCGGCGACCGCGCCAGGCGTTCGGCCAGAGGTGAGAGACTGGCCCATACCGAAATCGACATGGCTTGACGGAGAAATGTCATTGGTCGCGCATCACTGGCCTTCCTACCATCGGCTGTCACAAGACCTCAGATGGAGACAACCATGAGAATTCTGCGCCGCAGCCTGCTGGCCGCCGCTTTGCTGACCCCCGCGTTCGGCGCCCTTGCCGCCCCGCTCGTCATGGGCTTCTCCCAGGTGGGCGCCGAAAGCGAATGGCGCACCGCCAACTCCGCGTCCATCAAGGCCGCGGCCAAGGAGGCCGGCATCACGCTGAAGTTTGCCGACGCGCAGCAAAAGCAGGAGAACCAGGTCAAGGCGATCCGCAGCTACATCGCCCAGAAGGTCGACGTCATCGCTTTCTCGCCAGTCGTCGAATCCGGCTGGGACACGGTGCTCAAGGAAGCCAAGACGGCCGGCATCCCTGTCATCCTGACCGACCGCGCCGTCAAGGTGGCCGATCCGTCGCTGTACGTGACCTTCATCGGCTCGGACTTCGTCGAAGAAGGCCGCAAGGCGGGCAAGTGGGTGCTGGAGCGGGCGGCCAAGGCGCCGGGCGGCGCCCTGAACATCGTCGAGCTGCAGGGCACCGTGGGCTCGGCCCCGGCCATCGACCGCAAGAAGGGCTTCGAGGAAGCCATCAAGGGCAACCCCAAGCTGCAGATCATCCGTTCGCAGTCGGGCGAGTTCACGCGTGCCAAGGGCAAGGAAGTGATGGAGTCCTTCCTGAAGCAGCGCGACAAGAAGATCGACGTGCTGTTCGCGCACAACGACGACATGGCGATCGGTGCCATCCAGGCGATTGAAGAGGCGGGGCTCAAGCCCGGTCAGGACATCGCCATCGTGTCGATCGACGGCGTGCGCGGTGCCTTCGAGGCGATGAAGGCCGGCAAGCTCAACGTGACCGTCGAATGCAACCCGCTGCTGGGGCCGCAGCTGATGCAGTTGGCCAAGGACGTGGTCGCCAAGAAGCCGGTAGAAAAGCGCATCACCGTGACGGAGGGCGTGTACACGGCGGATCAGGCGGCCAAGGAATTGCCGAACCGGAAGTACTGAGTGAGAACCGAGGACAGGACCTGCGTCCTGTCCGACGCCTCACGAAGGACTCGGCGCTTGCGAGCGCCGAGGCTTGAGAACGCGAAACCATGACTCTCCATAGAACCGCCGAGCCCGTGCTGGAGCTCTCCGGCATCCACAAAGGCTTCCCCGGCGTCAAGGCGCTCAGCGACGTCAGCCTGCGCCTGTTCCCCGGGGAGGTTCATGCGCTGATGGGCCAGAACGGCGCCGGCAAGTCCACCCTCATCAAGGTGCTGACCGGCCTCTACACGCCCGAAGCCGGCACCATCAAACTCGGCGGCGAGACCATCGCCCCGCGCCGCACCGAAGAAGCCCAAGCCCTCGGCATCCAGACCGTCTACCAGGAGGTCAACCTCTGCACCAACCTCAGCGTCGCAGAGAACATCTGCGCCGGGCGCTTCCCGCGCCGCTGGGGTCGCATCGACTGGTCTGCGGTGAACGCCGAAGCCAAACGAGTGCTCGCCCAGATGGACCTCGACATCGACGTGACCACGCCGCTGTCGCGCTACTCGCTGTCCGTCCAGCAAATGGTGGCCATCGCCCGCGCGCTGCGCGTGCAGGCCCGCGTGCTCATCCTCGACGAGCCCACCTCCAGCCTCGACGACGCGGCCGTGCAGCGCCTCTTCACCGTGCTGCGCCGCCTGCGCGAGCAGGGCCTGGCCATCCTCTTCGTCACCCACTTCCTCGACCAGACCTATGCGCTGGCCGACCGCATCACGGTCATGCGCAACGGCGAGACCGAGGGCGAGTACCTGGCGAGCGACCTCAGCCGTCTGGCCCTCGTCAACAAGATGGTGGGCGCGCCGCCCGACCAGCAGCCCACCCGCCTGGACAGCCAGGCCCCGACCACCGGCGCCGCGGTGTTGAAGGCGCAAGGGCTGACCCGGCGCGGCGCGCTGCACCCGCTGGACCTGGAGCTCAAGCGCGGCGAGGTGTTGGGCCTGGCCGGCCTGCTGGGCTCCGGCCGCACCGAGGCCGCGCGCCTGCTGTTCGGCGCCGACGCCGCCGATGCGGGTCATGTGGAAACCGAAGGCCGTACGGGCCGCTGGCACTCGCCGCGCGAGGCCATCGCCGCCGGCATCGCCTTCTGCTCGGAGGACCGCAAGCACGAAGGCGCCATCCTCGACCTCTCGGTGCGCGAGAACATCTTGCTTGCGCTGCAGGCCCGGCACGGCCTGGACCTCGTCATGAGCCGTGAAGCGCAGCAGGCCCTGGCCGACGACTACATCAAGCGCCTGGGCATCAAGACGCCGAGCGCCGACACGCCCATCGGGCAACTCAGCGGCGGCAACCAGCAGAAGGCCCTGCTGGCGCGCTGGCTGGCCACGAATCCGGCCGTGCTCATCCTCGACGAGCCCACCCGAGGCATCGACGTGCGCGCCAAGGAAGACCTGATGGATGCCGTGCGCGCCCTGGCCCACAAGGAAGACGGCAGTGGCATGTCCATCCTCTTCATCTCGTCTGAGTTGCCCGAGGTCCTGCATTGCAGCGACCGCGTCCTCGTGATGCGCGACCGCCGCGCCGCCGGCGAATACCGCCGCGGCGAGCTGGACGAACGCAGCGTGCTTGAAGTCATCGCCGCGGAGCCTGTCTCGGCTGCGGCCTGAGCGTGTCCAACATGAATCACCCCACCGTCCCCGCGCTGCGCGCCGCCCTGGCCACCCTGACCCTGCTCTGCCTGGCGGCACTCACACCGGCCGCGCGCGCGCAGTCACCGACCGGACTTGACGCCCAGGGCCAGGCGCAGCGCCAGCCACTGACGCCCGACGCACGCGGCTTTGCATGGACGCCGCTGGCCGCAGGTGCCCAGGTGCAACTCGGCGCGCTGACCCGCAACATCCTGTTCTACGGGCCAGGCCTCGTCCGAGTGACGGCTCACCTGGGCCAGAGCCATGCCACCCAGCCCAGCCTGGTCGTGGTGGCCGCGCCGCAGGCCGTGCCGCTGAACGTGAAGGAGTCTGCCGACGCGTTGGTGCTGACCAGCGCGGCCGTGCGTGTGGAGATCGACAAGCGCAGCGGAGCCCTCGCCTTCTACCGGCCTGATGGCAGCCTGTTCACCCGCGAGCAGGCGCCCGCCGCGCTCAAGGCCATCGAGATATCCGGCGCGCCGACCTACGCGATGACGCAGGCCTTCAGCCTCACGGCCGACGAGTCGCTCTACGGCCTGGGCCAGTACAACGAGTCCTACATGGACTACCGCGGCCGTGACGTGCTGATGGTGCAGACCAACATCGGCACCGTCCTGCCCTTCATGATCTCGACGCGACGCTGGGGCGTGCTCTGGGACGTCTATTCCAAGATGCGCTTCACCGACGACGCGCAGGGCGCCCGCTTCTGGGCCGAGAGCGCGCCGGCCGGCGCCGACTACTACCTCGTCGCCGGCACGACGATGGACGACCTGATGGCGGGCTACCGCCAGCTCACCGGCGCTGCGCCCATGTTCCCGAAGAGCGCCCTGGGCCTGTTCATGAGCAAGGAGCGCTACAAGACGCAGCAGCAGTTGCTCGACGTCGCGAAGCGCTTCCGTGCCGACCACTTCCCGCTCGACACCATCGTGCAGGACTGGCAGTACTGGGGCGGCGACAAGGACGGCACCTGGAGCGGCATGACCTGGAACGCCGAGCGCTTCCCCGACCCGCGCGGCATGGTCGACACGCTGCACCGCGAACTGAACACCAAGCTGATGGTGTCCATCTGGCCCTCGATCGGTGACGACACGGCACTTGCCAAAGAGCTCGACGCCAAGGGCTTGCGCTTCGCGCCCAAGCACTGGATTTCCGGCAAGGCGCAGGTCTACGACGCCTTCAGTGCCGAAGGCCGCGCCATCTATTTCAAGCACACCAAGAAGGGCCTGTTCGACATCGGCGTGGACGCGCTGTGGATGGACGGCACCGAGGTCGAGGTGGGCGGCGCCGCGCATGACCCCGGCGAGGTCGAGGCCGACATCAAGCGCCTCGGCCGCAATGCCATGGGCGACTTCACGCGCTACCTCAACGTCTACAGCCTGGTCACGACGCGCGGCGTCTACGAAGGCCAGCGCGCCAGCAGCAACAAGCGCGCGATGACGCTGACCCGCTCCGCCTGGGCCGGCCAGCAGCGCTACGCCGCACTGCCCTGGTCGGGCGACACGACGGCCAGCTGGGCGACGTTGCGCGCGCAGATCGCCGGCGGCCTGAACGTCGGCATGGCCGGCACGCCTTACTGGACGCAGGACACCGGCGGCTTTTTCGTGCCCTACCCGGGCGGCGAGCGCAACCCGGCCTGGCGCGAGCTGTACGCGCGCTGGAACCAGTTCGGCATCTTCAACCCCATCTACCGCATCCACGGCACGGACGTCGAGCGCGAGCCCTATCTGTACAAGACGCTGGACCCGGCCGTCTACCGTTCGTTGCTGAGCGCCGCGCAGCTGCGCTACCGGCTGCTGCCCTATCTCTACGGCCTGGCCTGGCGTGCGCACGAAGAGGGCTACGTGATGATGCGCGGGCTGGCGATGGACTTCCCCGACGAGACCGCGCTACGCAAGGTGGACGACACCTATATGTTCGGCCCGGCCTTCCTCGTACAGCCCGTCACGCACTCCACGCTCTATGCCGAGGTGCCGCCCGCCGCCACCATTCCCGCCAGCGCGCTGCGTACGCCTTCCGGCGAGCCGGGGCTGGCGCTGGAGTACTTCGCCGGCATGAATTTCGAGAAGCCGGCCAGCCGCACCGTAGACGGCCCGGTCGCCCACGACTGGCCGCCCGCGCCGCTCGGCAGTGTGCCGCCCGGCTTGCAGAGCCTGAACCAGTTCTCGGCGCGCTGGCAGGGCACGCTCGTCGCGCCCGAATCGGGTGAGTACGAGATCGGCGTCGAGGGCGACGACGGCTTCCGCCTGTGGCTGGACGACAAGCTCCTGGTCGACGACTGGAAGAACGGCCCCGCGCGCTTCGAGGGCAAGCGCGTCATGCTGAACGCCGGCCAGGCCGTCAAGCTGCGTATCGAGTTCTATCAGGACGGCGGCGGGCGCAAGCTGCGCCTGGCCTGGCGCACGCCCGGCCAGCTGCTGGCGCTTGCCGACCAACAACGCCAGATCGACAAGCGCCAGGCCACGCTGCTGCCGACGGGTGCCGCGTGGTTCGACTTCTGGAGCGGCCGCCGCCACGCCGGCGGCGAGACCGTGTCCCGCGAGTACCCGCTGGACCAGTTCCCGCTGTTCGTGCGCGCCGGCAGCATCGTGCCGATGGGCCCGGTCATCGAGCACGTCGGCCAGCAGCCCGATGCGCCCTATGAGATCCGCATCTATCCCGGCGCCGACGCGCAGTTCACTCTCTACGAGGACGACGGCGAGACCTACCGCTACGAGACCGGCGAACGTGCGACCGTCACGCTGCGCTGGGACGACGCCCGGCGCACCTTGCAAGTCGGCGCCCGCGAGGGCCGCTTCCCCGGCCTCGTCCAGCAGCGCCGCTTCAACGTGACACTGGTCGATACCAGCGGCCCCAGCACGAAACCGCAGTCCGTCCTCTACCGTGGCGAAGCGACGGCGCTGCAATTCACGACCCCATGAGTTCTCCCACGCTTGCCATGTCTTCTCCGCCCGCGCGCGCCGCCCTCTGGCGCCATCCCCTGCTCCGGCCGGTTGCCGCGCTCGCGCTGCTGCTGGCCGTCGCGGCCCTCTTCGTGCCGGGCTTCCTGCACCTGGAGATCAAGGACGGGCACCTCTACGGCAGCCTGATCGACATCCTGCATCGCGCCGCTCCCCTGATGCTCGCGGCTTTGGGCATGACCCTGGTGATCGCCACGCGCGGCATCGACGTGTCGGTCGGTGCCGTCGTCGCGATCGCCGGCACGGTGGCCTGTGTGCTGGTCGGCTCGCACGGCCTGGCCGTCGCCTTCGCCGCGGCGCTGGGCACTGCGCTGCTGTGCGGGCTGTGGAACGGGCTGCTCGTGTCGGCCCTGGGCCTGCAGCCGATCATCGCCACGCTGATCCTGATGGTCGCCGGCCGGGGCCTGGCACAGCTGCTGACCGACGGCCAGATCATCACCGTCTACGAGCCCGCGAGCTTCTTCTGGCTGGGCGGCGGCTATCTGCTCGGCCTGCCGGTGTCGCTGTTCATCGTCGCCGTCGTCGGCGGCCTCACCGCGTTGCTGATGAAGCGAACGGCGCTGGGCCTGTTCATCCAGACCGTCGGCATCAACCCCGTCGCCGCGCGCCTGGCCGGCGTGCGCACGGCGGCCATCGTCTTCTTCGTCTACGTCTACTGCAGCCTCGGCGCGGGGCTGGCGGGGCTGATGATCTCGTCCAACATCAAGAGCGCCGACGCCAACAACGCCGGCCTGCTGCTGGAGCTGGACGCCATCCTCGCCGTCACCCTCGGCGGCGGGCAATTGAGCGGCGGCAAGTTCAGCCTGGCCGGCAGCCTCATCGGCGCGCTGATCATCCAGACGCTGACCTCCACCATCTATGCGATGGGCGTGCCGCCGCAGGTCACCATGGTCGTCAAGGCCGTCGTCGTGTTCGCGGTCTGCATCTCGCAGTCCTCGGCCTGGTCGACCTGGAGGAAGGCATGAAAGCCTTGCGTGCGGCCATGGCCGCTCCCTCCTTCACCAGCTGGGTCAGCGTCGTGCTGATGGCCGTGCTCTTCATCGCCGGCGCTGCCAACTACACGGGCTTTGCATCGACGCAGGTCGTCTCCAACCTGCTCATCGACAACGCCTTCCTGCTCGTCATCGCGGTGGGCATGAGCTTTGTCATCCTGTCCGGCGGCATCGACCTGTCGGTGGGTTCGGTGCTGGCGCTCACCACCATGGTCGCCGCGTGGCTGCTGCAGGTGGCACACTGGCCGGCGGAGCTGGTCATCGTCATCGTGCTGCTCGGCGGCGCGGCCTTCGGCGCGCTGCAGGGCCTCGTCATCCACGTGTTCAAGCTGCAGGCCTTCATCGTCACGCTGGCCGGCATGTTCCTGGCGCGCGGCCTGTGCTTCCTCATCAGCGTGGACAGCATCACCATCGACGCGCCGCTGTTCGTCTCCCTGTCACAGACGCAGATCCCGCTCTTTGCAGGCGCCTTCCTGTCGCCCGGCGCGGTCATCGCCCTCGTCGTGCTCGGTGTCGGCCTGTGGGTCGCGCACTACACCGCCTTCGGCCGCACCGTCTACGCACTGGGCGGCAGCGAAGCCTCGGCGCTGATGATGGGCCTCAACGTCGGCCGCGCCAAGGTCGCCGTCTACGCGCTCAGCGGCTTCTGCGCATCGCTCGCCGGCCTGCTGTTCGCGTTCTACATGCTCAGCGGCTACGGCCAGCATGCCCAGGGCGTGGAGCTGGATGCGATCGCCGCGGTCGTCATCGGCGGCACCGTGCTGACGGGCGGTTATGGCTATGTAGCCGGCGCGTTGTCGGGCGTGCTGGTGCTCGGCCTGATCCAGACGCTGATCGCATTCGACGGCACGCTCAGCTCCTGGTGGACCAAGATCGTCATCGGCGCCCTGCTCTTCGTCTTCTGCGCCGTGCAGCGCCTGTTGTCCCTGAAGAAGGTCGTTGCCTGATGGTCAAGAGGCGGTCTCTCGCATCGCCCGGCTGCAAACCATGAAGGTCCCGCCGCGCCGCGCGCTGCTGTTCTGGCTGGCGTTTTGCGGTGCAGCGATGGCCGACCCCGCACCGCTGGGCGAGCGCGGCCGGCTGATCTTCAGCGATGACTTCAAGCAGGCGCTGGACCCGGCCACCTGGGTCGCGGAGATCGAGGCAAAGCCCGGCTCGACGGTTCGCACCGAGAACGGCCACCTCGTCCTCGACACAGCCGGCGGCGTGACCGTCTGGCTGAACCGGCGCCTGAGCGGCAACCTCCTCATCGAATACCGCCGCCGCATCGTCCTGCAGGGCGGCGCTAACGACAGGCTCAGCGACCTCAACCAGTTCTGGATGGCGACCGGTGCCGGTGGCGGCTCCCCGCTGGGCCGCAATGGCGCGTTCGAGTCCTATGACGCCTTGAGCCTGTACTACTTCGGCATCGGCGGCAACGGCAACACCAGCACACGGCTGCGCAAGTACGGCGACGGCCAGCGCGTGTTGTTGCAGGAGCGGCTGGACGCCGAACACCTGCTCAAACCCAACCACGACTACCTCGTCCAGACCCTCGTCAAGGACGGTCGCTCAACTGTCTACGTCGACGGCCAGCTGTTCTTCGAGCACCGCGACGAGAGCCCGCTGCGCGAAGGCTGGTTCGGCCTGCGCAGCACCTGGTCGCGCCAGCAGGTCGGTGCGCTACGCATCTACGCGCTGGACTGAGTTAGCCTGCGCAGCGATGCGCTACCTGATCTTCGATTTCAGCGATGGCGACGACGGCATCGCCACGCTGGAGGCCATGGCCTCGACGCGAGCCGAGGAGCACAGCCGCGTGCTGGCCGAGGCTCAGCAGGTGCTGGACTGGGCGCACAGCCGCTTCCCTGGTCGCCACGGTCCGGTCGAGGACGGCCAGGCCTGGGACCACGAGCTGCTCGTGCAGCAGGAGGAGGGCGGTTGGCTGACCGTCACGCTGACGCTGAGCGCGTCGGCGGAATTTCTCGAGGCATTCCTGGCGGTCTACGGCGAGGCCGAGGACTGAACGCCTTCAACCTTGCAGGCCGCGCCCGCGCTTTGCATGCGCGGACTGTCAGACAGGCGTCGCCGAGCCCGCGGGGGCTCAGCTCGGTCCAGCCTAACCCTTGAGCGTCTGCTCCAGCACGTGCAGCTGCTGGTTCAGCTCGGTGTTCTTCTGGCGCTCGGCGCCGATCTTGCGCACCGCGTGCAGCACGGTCGTGTGGTCCCGCCCGCCGAAGAGTTCGCCGATCTCGGGCAGGCTCTTCTGCGTCATCTCCTTGGCCAGGTACATCGCAATCTGGCGCGGCCGGGCGATGCTGGCCGGGCGCTTCTTGGAGTACATGTCGGCGATCTTGATCTTGTAGAAGTCGGCCACCGTCTTCTGGATGTTCTCGACACCGATCTGGCGGTTCTGGATGGACAGCAGATCCTTCAGCGCCTCGCGGGCCAAGGTGATGCTGATCTCCTTGTGCGAGAACTTGGCATAGGCCAGCACCTTGCGCAGCGCGCCTTCGAGCTCGCGCACATTGGCGCGCACGTTCTTGGCGACGAAGAAGGCGACATCCTCGGGCATGGGCGTGCCCTCGGCCTCGGCCTTCTTGATCAGGATGGCGACGCGCATCTCCAGCTCGGGCGGCTCGATGGCCACCGTCAGGCCGGCGTCGAAGCGACTGGTGAGGCGCTCGTCGATGTCCACCAGCCCCTTGGGGTAGGTGTCCGACGTCATGATGATGTGCGCCTTCTTGGCCAGCAGCGCCTCGAAGGCGTTGAAGAACTCCTCCTGCGTGCGGTCCTTGCCGGCGAAGAACTGCACGTCATCGATCAGCAGCAGGTCCAGCGAGTGGTACTTGGCCTTGAGCTCGTCGAAAGTCTTGCGCTGGTAGTTCTTGACGACGTCGGAGATGAACTGCTCGGCGTGCAGATAGAGCACGCGGGCGTCCGGGCGGTCCTTCAGCAGCGCGTTGCCCACGGCGTGGATCAGGTGGGTCTTGCCCAGGCCGACGCCGCCGTAGATGAACAGGGGGTTGTAGGTCACGCCCGGCGCGCCGGCGACGTGAAGTGCGGCCGTGCGCGCCATCTGGTTGGCGCGGCCGGGCACCAGCGTGTCGAAGGTCAGCTGCGGATTGATGCGGTGCTTGGCCGAGGCGGGCGCCTGCGAGGGCAGCATGATGGTGCTGGCCGGGGGCGCGCTGACGGGCCGCAGCGCGGCGCTCGGTTCGGCCGCAAACGCCGACGGCTGCTGAGGTGCCTGAGCGGCGCCCGACATCGAGCTGGGCACGGTGATGGGCACACTCGACGCATCGCGCGCAACCAGGGACAGCTCCAGCCGCGTCGGGCGGCCGGCCAATTCGGTCAGGATGGCTTCGATGCGGGCCGCGTACTGACGGCGGATCCAGTCGCGCTTGAAGTGGTTGGGCACCTTCAGCGTCGCCACGAGGGCGCTGTCGGCGGCTTCGCCAGACACCGTGGCGGGTGGCAGCGGGCGAATCCAGGTGTTGAACTGCTGTTCAGGCAGCTCGGTGGCCAGGCGCTCGCAGCCCCGCCGCCAAAGCTCTGACGCCCAATCCGGCGAATTCATGCCCTCTAAGCCCGTCATCACGCCCGTCTTCAAAGCCTGCACCCCATCCACCGTATGTTCTTCTTCGCTCATTGTGGAAAACTTCTTTTCGAGCGGCTGGATTGTACGGACCCGAGGCCACCGAAGGATGGGTTATCCACAGAATTTGGCAGGGGGTCAATCCCTGGCAAACCCGGCTTGAGACTGGCGACTTATTGACCGGGTCGGCGGCTTCTGCTGTAATGCCGGGTTTTCGCGCATTGCCGGCCGGTTGCGACTGGTTCGCCATGCGCTTTTCTTGCCGGATACGAACCGGCCATTCTTGCCGGGTGTCAAAACCGGCCTTCTTGCCGGGTGCCAACCGCTGTGCCCGGCCTGCACAAACCCTCCAAAGAGGTTTCCCATGAAGCGTACCTACCAAGCCTCCAAGACCCGCCGCGCCCGTACCCACGGTTTCCTGGTGCGCATGAAGACCCGCGGTGGCCGTGCCGTCATCGCCGCACGCCGCGCCAAGGGCCGCAAGCGCCTGGCCGTCTAAGCCGCGCGACGACGCCACCCGTGCGTCGTCAGCCTGTCGGGCACCCGATGATCGGCAAGCTGCAGCGCCCGGTGGACTTTGAGCGTGTGCTCGGCAAACAAAGCCGGGCCCGCAGCGCGCATTTCGCGCTGCACCATCTCTCGGCCGACCCGGCGCCCAGCGCTTGGCGTGCCGCCAAGTTGCGCACAGCCTCAGTCGAGTTATCAACAGGCGAATCACAGCCTGTTCACAACCCTGTGGAACAGAACCCGCCCACTGCGCCTGAAGGCTGCTGGGTGGGCATCGTCGTTCCCAAGCGGCATGCCAAGCGCTCCGTGACACGCCAGCTCTTGAAGCGCCAGATCCGCGCCGCATTTGCTGCAGCGACCGGCATGCCGCCGGGTTTGTGGGTTGTCCGCTTGCGCGCTCCGTTTGACCGCCAGAAGTTCCCCAGCGCCGCTTCCGACGCGCTGCGCCAAGCTGCCCGAGCCGAGCTGGCTCAGCTTCTGGATAAAGCCATGGCGTCCAAGCCGGGCACGAAGACGTGAAGCCGAGCTGGCCCGCCCGCGCTTTGATGGCCATCGTGCGCGGCTACCGCCTCATGCTCAGCCCCTGGCTGGGCAACGCCTGCCGCTTCGAGCCGACCTGCTCCCGCTACTCGCTGGGCGCGCTTGAGAAACACGGTGCGCTGGCCGGCAGCTATCTGACCGTCCACCGCATCCTGCGCTGCCAGCCCTGGTGTAACGGCGGGCACGACCCCGTGCCTGACAATCCGCCGCGGCTGTTTTCCCGCCTCCTCTCTCTCCCCGTGGCGCGCGCCTCCTGCGCGTCCTCTTCCTCGTCCGAGTCTCCTCATGACTGATATTCGCCGCACCGTGCTGTGGGTGGTGTTCACGATGTCTCTCGTCCTGCTCTGGGACGGTTGGCAAAAGCACAACGGGCATCCCTCGATGTTCAGCCCGACGCCCAAGACCGTGTCGACGGCACCGGCCGGACCTGCGTCGTCTGGCGTACCGGCAGCGACCGCTGCTGGCGGCACGGCTGCTGCCCAGGCGCCCACGGCCGCCGCACCGGTGGCCGCGCCGTCCGAGCAGATCACCATCCGCACCGACGTGCTGACGGTCACGGTCGACACCCTGGGCGGCGACATCGTCCGCGCCGAGCTGCCCAAATACCTGACGTCGCCGGACCCGACCGTCACCGACCAGCTGCTGCAGATGGTGCATCTGCAGAAAAAACCCGAGTTCACGCCCCAGCCGGTCGTGCTCTTCAATGAGGGCCAGCACTACCGGGCCCAGACCGGCCTGGTCAGCGCCCAGGGCCCGCTGCCTGCCCACACCACGCCGATGACGGCGGTGGCCGGCGAGCGCGAGCTCAAAGAGGGCCAGAACGAGGTCAAGCTGCGCCTGGAATCGGCCGAGGTCGGTGGCGTCAAGCTCATCAAGACCTTCACGTTCAAGCGCGGTGTCTACACGGTGGGCGTCACGCATGAAGTCGTCAACCACGGTGCCGCGCCCGTCACGCCGCAGGTCTATCTGCAGTTGGTGCGTGACGGCAGTACCGTCACCGGCGGCGCGGCTTTCACGCCCAGCTTCACGGGCCCGGCGGTCTACAACAGCAACACCAAGTTCAAGACGCTGAAGTTCGAGGACATCGACAAGGGCAAGGTCGACATCGAGAAGCAGGCCAACGACGGCTGGGTTTCGATGGTGCAGCATTACTTCGCCAGCGCCTGGCTCGTCAATGAAGCCGGCAATCGTGAGTTCTTCGTGCGCAAGCTACCTGGGCAGGCCGGCGTGCGCGGCGACGCCTACGCCACCGGCATGGTTTTCACGCTGCCCACGCTCGCACCCGACACCAGCGCGACCCAGCAGGCCACTCTCTTCGCCGGCCCGCAGGAGGAAAACAACCTCTCAGCACTGGCGCCGGGCCTGGAGCGCGTCAAGGACTACGGCATGCTGACCATCCTGGCCGAGCCGTTGTTCTGGCTGCTGGACAAGCTGCATGGCTTCATCGGCAACTGGGGCTGGACCATCGTTGCCCTGGTGCTGCTGCTCAAGATCGCGCTGTACAGCCTGAACGCCAGCGCCTACAAGTCCATGGCCCGCATGAAGGCCGTGGCGCCCCGCATCAACGAGATGAAGGAGCGCCTGAAGGACAAGCCGCAGGAAATGCAGCAGGAGATGATGAAGATCTACCGCGAGGAGAAGATCAACCCCATCGGCGGCTGCCTGCCCATCTTCCTGCAGATGCCCATCTTCATGGCCCTGTACTGGGTGCTGCTGTCCACCGTCGAGATGCGCCAGGCGCCGTGGACGCTGTGGATCACCGACCTGTCCGTGCGCGACCCCTACTTCATCCTGCCGCTGCTGATGATGGCGTCCAGCCTGTTCCAGGTCTGGCTCAACCCGCCGGCCGCCGATCCCATGCAGCAGAAGATGATGTGGATCATGCCCGTGGCCTTCGGCGTCATGTTCTTCGTCTTCCCGTCCGGCCTGGTGCTGTACTGGCTGACGAACAACATCCTGTCCATCGCCCAGCAGTGGCTGATCAACAAGCGATTGGGCGTGAACTGAATCACGTGAATCTGCACAGCCCCCGCACCCGGGGGCTTCTTTCTGCCCGGGGTTAGCAGTTCAATGGCTTCGCGGGGCAGAGAACACCGGCCCGGACGGGACTCACGAGAGCGCCCGAACCGAGCCTCCCCCGCGCCAACCTCTGATGCAGCCGCTCCTTCGAGCGGCTGTTTCTTTTTGCGCCGCGACAATTGCATTCATGCTCGCTCGTCACGCAGACACCATTGCTGCCATCGCCACCGCTCCCGGGCGCGGCGCCGTGGGCATCGTCCGCGTGTCGTCACCACAAGGCCTCGCGCCGCTCATTGAAGCCGTCTGCGGCCGCGCGCTGAAACCTCGCGAGGCGACCTACCTGCCGTTCCGCGATGAAGCCGGCGCGGCCATCGACCAGGGCCTGGCCCTGCACTTCCCGGCGCCGCATTCCTATACAGGCGAGCATGTGCTGGAACTGCAGGCCCATGGCGGCGCAGTCGTCATGCAGCTGCTGCTCGCTCGGGTCATAGCGGCCGGCGCAAACGTGCGCCTGGCCGAACCAGGCGAGTTCACCCAGCGCGCCTTCCTGAACGGCAAGCTCGACCTCGCCCAGGCCGAGGCAGTGGCCGATCTCATCGATGCGAGCACGGAGGCTGCGGCGCGCAGCGCGAGCCGGGCGCTGGGCGGCGCGCTGTCGCACGAGGTCGGTGTGCTGCGCGACCAGCTCATCCAGCTGCGCATGCTGGTCGAGGCGACGCTGGACTTTCCCGAGGAGGAGATTGACTTCCTTGAGAAGGCGGACGCCTTCGGCCGTCTGGATCGGCTGGCTGCGCAACTGAGGGAAGTGCAAGCTCGAACTCGCCAGGGCGCGCTGCTGCGCGACGGCCTCAAGGTGGTGCTCGCCGGCCAGCCCAATGTGGGCAAGAGCTCGCTGCTGAATGCACTCGCCGGCGCCGAGCTCGCCATCGTCACGCCCATTCCCGGCACGACGCGCGACAAGGTCAGCCAGACCATCCAGATCGAAGGCGTGCCCCTGCACATCACCGACACCGCCGGCCTGCGCGATGCGACGGCCGACGAGGTCGAGCGCATCGGCGTGTCGCGATCCTGGGACGCGATCGCGGACGCCGACGTCGTGCTCTTCCTGCACGACCTGGGCCGCGTCGGCCAGCCGGACTACGAGGCCGAGGACGAGCGCATCCGCGCGCGGCTGCTCGGTGTGGACGCAAGCCGCATCGTGCAGGTGTTCAACAAGGCCGACTTGGCTCGAGCGCCCGAAGGCGAGATTGCGCTGAGCCTGAAGACGGGAGATGGCCTCGAAGCGCTGCGCCAGCGCCTGCTGCAGACGGCCGGTTGGCAAGCGGTGCCCGAAGGATTGTTCATCGCTCGCGAGCGCCATGTGCAGGCCTTGGCGCGCACGGCAGAGCACCTGGCCTTGGCTCGCGAAGTTGCCGCTCAGCGCGACGCCGCGCTGGATCTGCTCGCCGAGGAGCTGCGTCTGGCCCACGATGCGCTGGGTGAAATCACCGGCGTGTTCTCGGCCGATGAGTTGCTCGGCGTCATCTTCAGCAGCTTTTGCATCGGCAAGTAGTCCGACGCCGCCTTTGCTGCGTTGTGGACGCACGCAACGCAAGAGGAGGTCGCATGCGACGCCTTCAGAACTCCAGCTTCACGACCGAAGCCGCACCGCGTCGGCTCACGCCGCAGGCCAAGCCCGTCGCACTTGTTCCGCCGCGCGACGAGATGTGGCGCTCGCGCCGCGTGCTGTCGGGGTCCGACTGGATGGACGCCTGGGTGCAGAAACCCGGCAAGCGGTGATCAGGCGTCGTTGAACAGCGGGTCGGGCAGGTAGAGGCCGGGCTCAATGGTCATGCCGAACAGGCTGCCCGACAGCGGGCGGGCCATCAGGTCGGCGGTGCTGAGGCCTTCGCGGGCCGTCGTGACGAGGATCTGGTCACCGGCCGGGCCGCCAAACGCGGGGCAGGTGACATTGCTGACTGGCACCGAATAGCGCCCCAGCAGCCGGCCGTCGGGCGCGTAGCGGGCCACCGCCGCGTTGCCCCACTCGGCATTCCACAAACAACCCTTGGCATCGATGACGGAACCGTCCGGCCAGCAGTTGTCGTCGAATTCCTTCCTCGCGAACAGGCGCGGCTCGCTGACCTGGGCGCTGTCCGCGTCGTAGTCGCAGACCATCATGCGAGGGGTGGTCGTGTCGCAGTAGTGCATGCGCTTGCCATTGGGGCTGAAGCAGATGCTGTTGGAGATGCTCACGCCGTCCAGCGCCAGCCGGCGCAGGCCGTGGGCCAGCGAGTACTGGTAGAAGCTGCCGATGCGCTGGCGCGGGTTGGCTTCGTCCAGCGTGCCGAAGACGAAGTTGCCACTGCGGTCGCAGCGGCCGTCATTGGCACGCGTGGTGGGCAGGTGGGCTTCCAGTGGCGTGAGGGTCTCGGGCTCGGCAGCGATGCTGCCGGTGGCATGCAGGTCGGGTAGCGTCAGGCGCGCGAGGCGCTTGGCCATGGCCAGGATGATGGCGCCGGAGCGGCCATGCACGAAGCTGCCCACGCGCTCGGGCAGGCGCACCTGCAGCGTGGCGCTGTCGCCCGGGGTCCAGGCGTAGATGCAGGCGCCTTCGATATCGGTCCACCACCAGCGGCCACTCGCGGCATGCCATTGGATGCCTTCGCCAAGGTTGTTGGCCAGGGCAAGGGCGAGGGCGAAAGGGTGTTCAGCTTGCATCGGGTGAGGCTTCCAGGCTTGCGCGAGCCTGCTTGCGGGCGATGGCCGCCGCGTGGCGGCGGCGCTCGTCGGGAGTGAAGGGGCGCAGCGGCGCCACGGCCACCGGCTTGTTGTCGTCGCCCACGGCCACCATCGTGAAGTAGCAGCTGTTGACGTGGCGCGTCTCCTGCGTGCGGATGTTCTCGGCCACGACCTTGATGCCGACTTCCATCGACGAGGTGCCGGTCATGTTGACGCTGGCCAGGAAGGTGACCAGCTCACCGACGTGGATAGCCTGGCGGAATATCACCCGGTCCACCGACAGCGTCACGACATAGCGGCCGGCATAGCGGCTGGCGCAGGCATAGGCGACCTGGTCGAGCAGCTTGAGGATGTTGCCGCCATGGACATTGCCGGCGAAGTTGGCGGTATCGGGCGTCATCAGCACCGTCATCGTCAGTTGGTGGGCGGGCAGGTCCATGGCGTTCTCTTAGCGGTCAGGAGAAGCGATGGATTGTGGTGCTGCGCCACACCTCGCCGGGCCTCAGCACGGTGGTGGGCCAGGCGCTGCTGGCTTCGTGGTGCGGTGAGTCGGGGTTGTGCTGGGTCTCCAGGCACAGGCCGTCGCCCTGGCGGTAGATGCGTCCGCAGGGACCGCACAGGCTGCCGTCGAGGAAATTGCCGGAATAGAACTGGATCGCCGGCTCGCTGGTCAGCATGTCCATGCGGCGGCCGGAGTGGGGGTCTTCCAGCGTGGCGGCGGGGCGCAGGCCGTCGGCATCCAGCTCGCCGTCGAGCAACCAGTTGTGGTCATAGCCCTTGGCGCGCAGCAGCTGCGGGTACGCCTGGCGGATGCGGGCGACGATGGCGGTGGGCGAGCGGAAGTCGAAGGGCGTGCCCTCGACCGCGGCGTGGCGCTGCGGGATCAGGTGCTCGTTGACCTCGCTGTAACGCGAGGCGGGAATGCACAAGCGGTGGCGCAGCGCGCTGCCCTCGCCGGCCAGGTTGAAGTAGTTGTGATGCGTCAGGTTGACGACGGTGGCGCGGTCGGTCGTGGCTTCGTAGTCGATGCGCCAGCTGTTGTCCGTCGCGCTCAGCGAATAGCGCACGCTGACCTTGAGCTCGCCGGGGAAGCCCTGATCGCCGTGCGGGCTGGTGAGGGTGAACAGCAGTGCCTCGGCCTCGCCGGCGCGGGGCTCGACGGGCTCGGCAGCCCACAGCCGGTGGCCGAAGCCCTCGGTGCCGCCGTGCAGGCAGTTGGGGCCGTTGTTGCGGGACAGCGTGTGGGTTTCGCCGTCCAGCTCGAAGCTGGCGCCGGCGATGCGATTGCCGTAGCGGCCGACGATGGCGCCGAAGAAGGGGTTGCGAAGGGCGTAGTCGGTGAGGTTGTCGAAGCCGAGCACGACGTTGTCGATGCGGCCCTCCCGATCCGGCACCCACAGGCCGTTGACGATGCCGCCCAGCGTGATGGCCGTCAGCGCCAGGCCCAGTCCGTTGGTCAGCGTGTATTCATGCACCGGCCGGCCGTCGGCCAGCACGCCGTAGTCGCGGCGCTGCATCACGCCCACCCGCCGTCGACGATGAAGTCCTGCGCCGTGCACATGGCGCTGTCGTCGGCCGCCAGGAACAGCGCCATGCTGGCGATGTGCTGCGGCATCAGCGGCGCGTCGATGCACTGGCCCTTGGCGATCTCGACCTTGGTCTCTTCGGTGACCCAGAGCTTCAATTGCTTCTCGGTCATCACCCAGCCGGGCACCAGCGTGTTGACGCGGATCTTGTGCGGGCCAAGGTCGCGTGCCAGGCAGCGCGTCAGGCCCTGCGCCGCCGCCTTGCTCGCCGTGTACGCCGGCATGCCGCCCTGCTTGAGCATCCAGCTGATGGAGCCGAAGTTGATGATGGAACCAAAGCCCGCCGCCTTCATGTCTGGCAGCACGGCTTGCGCAGTGAAGAACTGGTGCTTGATGTTGACGGCCACGCTGGCGTCCCAGAACTCGGGCGTCGTCTCTTCGACGGCGTGGCGCTTGTCGTTGGCGGCGTTGTTGAGCAGCACCGTGAACGGGCCGCTGCGCTCGCGCAACCCGGCGATGGCCCCGCGCAGGGAATCGACGTTGGACAGGTCCGCCGCCATGAACTGAGGCGCGTGGCGCGAACCAGCCAAGCGGGCCGCGAGCGCGTTGCCCTCGTCGGCGGCCAGGTCGATGAAGGCCACCTTGGCGCCCTGTTCGGCAAACGTCTCCACCAGCGTTTCACCGATGCCGGTGGCCCCGCCGGTGATCAGGACGCCGCGGTCCTGGAGGCTGGGGTAGCGGGCGTAAGAACTCATCAGACTGTCTCCTGCGATAGGCGGCCCAGCTGCTTTGGCCGGGCGGTAGATGGATTATTAGTCATACTATTTTGTTTGCAAAGCCGGCGAATCTCGGGTTAACCCCGATAATCAAGGGTAAATAGTCATACTTTAATGAGAGGCATGCCGGCGATGACAGCCAGCCTTGCGCCGCCTGCCGGCGCTTGAACCAACTTCAGAGACAAGGGCCCGCACCATGAGCGCCTCCACCAGTCGTCCTTATCGCGGCGTCTTCCCCGTCGTACCGACCATCTTCCACGCCGACGGCACGCTGGACGTTCCCGGCCAGCTGCGCTGCGTCGACTTCATGATCGACGCCGGCTCCACGGGCCTGTGCATCCTCGCCAACTTCTCCGAACAGTTCGTGCTGTCGGATGCCGAGCGCGAAACGCTGACGCGGGCCATCCTGGCGCACGTGGCCGGCCGCGTGCCCGTCATCGTCACGACGACGCATTACTCCACGCAGATCTGCATCGAGCGCAGCAAGCTCGCGCAGGACCTCGGCGCAGCCATGGTCATGGTCATGCCGCCGTACCACGGCGCCACCTTCCGCGTGTCCGAAGGCCAGATCGAGAGCTTCTACCAGCGCCTGTCTGACGCGATCGGCATTCCCATCATGATCCAGGACGCCCCGGTGGCGGGCACGCCGCTGTCGGTGCCTTTCCTGGCGCGCATGGCGCAGAACATTGCCAACGTGAAGTACTTCAAGCTGGAGATGCCGCAGGCCGCCAGCAAGATGCGCGAGCTGATCCGCGTCGGCGGCGCGGCCATCGAAGGCCCGTGGGATGGCGAGGAAGCCATCACGCTGCTGGCCGACCTGGACGCCGGCGCCACCGGTGCGATGACGGGCGGCGGCTTCCCCGACGGCATCCGCAAGATCTTCGACGCCTTCCATGCCGGCGACCGCGAGGAAGCCGTGGTCCAGTATGGCCGCTGGCTGCCGCTGATCAACTACGAGAACCGCCAGGGCGGCATCCTGACCGCCAAGGCGCTGATGAAGGAAGGCGGCGTCATCAAGAGCGATGCGCCGCGCCACCCCTTCCCCGAGATGAGCCCCGAAGTGCGCGCCGGGCTGCTGGACGCCGCCAAGCGACTCGACCCCCTCGTGCTTCGCTGGGGCAAGTAGCCCAACCCGACCGGCTGCGCCGCACGATGGTCGGCGTCCCGCGCCGCCGAGCTTCGGCGTACGGAGATGCATGTGATGCGATTGCTCCTGATCCTGTGTTCCGCGTGGCTCCTTGCCGGCGATGCGTGGGCATGGGAGCCGCAGGGCGACACGGGCGCGCATGACCCGACGCTGCTGATCCAGGGCGACCGCTGGTTCGTCTTCACGACCGGCCGTGGCCTGCAGCGGCTGGCGTCTGATGATGCCGGCACGACCTGGCGCCGCCTGGCGCCCATGTTCGGCGAGCCACCCGCCTGGTGGGCCGACGCGGTGCCCGAGCACAAGGGCCCGGACGTGTGGGCGCCCAAGCTCTTCCAGCATCGCGGCCGCACCTGGGTTCTGTATTCCATCTCCACCTTCGGCAAGAACCGATCGGCCATCGGCCTTGCCAGCAGCGACAGGCCTGACGGCGACTGGCGCGATGAGGGCCTGGTCGTGCAGAGCCGCGCCGAGGACGGCTTCAACGCCATCGACCCCGACCTCTTCGTTGACACCGACGGCAAGCTCTGGCTGAGCTACGGGTCGTTCTGGGGCGGCATCGAAGCGCCGACGATTGCCCGCCATGGCGACTGGCTTTATCTGTTCGCCTCCTACGACCTCTGCTGCCGGGGCGCGCAGAGCACCTACAACATCCGCGTCGGCCGCGCTCGGAACGTCGAAGGCCCCTACCTCGACCGTGACGGCAAGGACCTGATGGATGCCGACGGGCGCTGGTATACCTACTTCGCGGCCAGCGAGCGCGACGACATCTGGAAGCTGCGCATGTACGTGCTGGAGTGCCAGGGCGACGACCCCCTGCGCGACGCCTGGGTGGAGCGCGGCCAGATCGTGACGCCCGAGGAAGGTTTCTCGCTGGACGCGACGCCCTTCGAGCACAACGGCCGCCGCTACCTCTGCTGGGCGCAGAAGAGCCCGCCGATGGAAAGCAATCTCTACCTCGCCGAGATGGCCAACCCGTGGACCTTGAAGTCCGAACCCGTCGTCATCACGCGGCCCGACCTGGCCTGGGAGCGCATCGGCTTCTGCGTCAATGAGGGCCCGGCTGTGCTCAAGCGCAATGGCCGCATCTTCATCGCCTACTCGGCTGCCGCGACCGACGCCAACTACTGCATGGGCCTGCTGTGGGCCGACGAGAACGCCGATCTACTGGACGCCAAGAGCTGGAGCAAGTCGCCCACGCCGGTCTTCACGACCGACGAATCTGTGAGCCAGTTCGGCCCTGGCCACAACAGCTTCACGACGACACCCGACGGCAGGACCGACCTGCTGGTCTACCACGCCCGCAATTACCGCGACATCGTCGGCGACCCGCTGAACGACCCCAACCGCCACACGCGTGCGCAGGCCTTTGGCTGGCGCGACGACGGCTTCCCCGACTTCGGCGCACCCGTCGCCGATGGCCTTTACTCAATCTGAGATCGATATGCGCCTCATCGCTTCGTTCATGCTCGCCATCCCTGCGCTCGCCCAGGCCTTGAACAGCCCCGACGGCCAGCTCCAGGTCGACGTTTCCGTCAACACCGAGCAGCAGCTCGTCTACACGGTGCAGCGCGCCGGCCAACCCGTGCTGCTGGCCTCGCGCCTGGGCCTGGTGCTGGAGCAGGGCGACTTCGCCAACGGCCTCAAGCTCGTCGCGACCTCGCCCGTGAAGGCCCACCGCGAGCAGTACACGCTCGCTGCCGGCAAGAAGAGCAGCATCGACTACCGCGCCAATGAACAGCGTTTCACCGTCGCCAACTCCGCCGGCCAAAGGCTTATCCTGACCCTGCGCGCCTCCAACGACGGCCTGGCGCTGCGCTACACGGTGGACGGCCCCGGCCGCAAGCAGTTCAAGGACGAGTTGACCAGCTTCGCCTTCGCACCCGAAGCGCGCGCCTGGCTGCAGCCCATGGCGACCGCCAAGTCGGGCTACAAGCGCGTGAACCCGTCCTATGAAGAGCACTATCAGATGGGCATCGCCGTCGGTACGCCGTCGCCCATGCCGGCCGGCTGGATTTTTCCGGCGCTGTTTCGCAGCGGCGCCAACTGGGTGGCGTTGACCGAAGCCGGCATGGACGGACGCTTTCACGCGTCGCGCCTGCAAGCCGACTCGACCGGCGGCACCTACCGCATCGGCCTGCCCGACCCGAGCGAGGTCTTCACCGGCGGCCACCTGCTGGCGCAAGTCGATGGGCCGCTGACCACGCCCTGGCGCGTGCTCGCCATCGGCCCGCTGAAGACGGTCATGGAGTCCACCCTCGGCACCGATCTCGCCGCCCCCGCCATACCCTTCGACAAGGCCAGGCTCAAGCCCGGCCATGCGTCCTGGAGCTGGGCGCTGCTCAAGGACGAGGCCACCGTCTTCGACGTGCAAAAGCGCTTCATTGACTACGCGGCCGACATGGGCTGGAATTACACGTTGGTGGACGCCGAGTGGGACCGCCAGATCGGCGATGCCAAGATGAAGGCGCTGGCCGACTACGGCCGGACCAAGGGTGTCGGCCTGCTGGCCTGGTACAACTCCGCGGGCGACTGGAACGACACCCCGCAGACGCCTCGCAGCATGCTGCTGACGCGCGCCGACCGGCAGCGCGAGTTCGCGCGCATGAAGACCATCGGGGTGAAGGGCTTGAAGGTGGACTTCTTCGGTGGCGACGGCGCCTCCATGCAGGCCTACTACGTGGACCTGCTGAAGGAGTCCGCGGCGGCCGGCCTGCTGATGAACTTCCACGGCGCCACGCTGCCGCGCGGCTGGAGCCGCACCTATCCCCACCTGATGACGGTGGAAGCGGTGCGCGGCCTGGAGTTCACGACCTTCACGCAGGAAGACCAGGACGCCGTCGTCACGCACGCCGCGATGCTGCCGTTCACGCGCAACCTCTTCGACCCCATGGACTTCACGCCCATGGTGTTCGGCGACGTCCCCAACATCAAGCGCGCCACGCGCAACGGCTTCGAGCTGGCCGAGAGCGTGCTGTTCCTGTCGGGCATCCAGCATTTCGCCGAGACGCCCGAGGGCATGGCCACCGTGCCGGCCTATGTGAAAGGCCTGCTGCGCGAGCTGCCGCGCCACTGGGACGAGGTGCGCTTCCTGGACGGCGAGCCGGGCAAGTTCGTCGTCATCGCCCGCCGCGCCGGCAAGCAGTGGTTCGTCGCCGGCTTGAACGCCGACGAGCAGCCGCGCGAGATTTCGCTGGACCTGGGCTGGCTGGGCCGGGCCGAGGGCCAGCTCATCACCGACGGCGCAGGCGAGCGCGAGTTTGCTGAAAGCAAGCTCGCCGCACCGGCGGCCAAGCTGACGCTGGCACCCAAGGGCGGCTTTGTCGCGCGCTTTCGATAATGAAGGCTTTAGCAATCGGCCTGGCGTCCATGCGAACCCGAGCAGACCACTCCACCTACAGCGCCCAGACCGAGGGCAAGAGCCAGCACGGCCGCATCGTCAGCGAGCTGGGGCTGTCCATCGTCGGCGGCGAACTGCAGCCCGGCGACAAGCTGCCGCCCGAGGCCCAGCTGCTGGAGCGCTACGAGATCAGCCGCCCCGTGCTGCGCGAGGCCGTGCGCGTGCTCGTCGCCAAGGGCCTGGTGGTGTCGCGCCAGCGCGCCGGCGCCATCGTGCGGCCGCGCAACGAGTGGCATCTGCTGGACCCGGACGTGCTGTACTGGCTGATCCAGTCCCGCCCGCAGCGCGACTTTGTGCAGACGCTGCTGGAAGTGCGCCAGATCTTCGAACCCGCCGCCGCCGCGCTCGCGGCCCGCGCCGCGACGGACGAGCAGCTCGCATCCATCGCCACCGCCTACGCAGGCATGGCGGCCGCCAGGACGACCGAGGAGCTCCTGGAGCCCGACCTGGCCTTTCACCGCCGCATTGCCGAAGCCACGGGCAACGACCTGCTGGCCTACATTGGCAACATGCTGTCGCTGGCGCTGCGCGAGTCCATCACGCTGTCCAGCCAGCTGCCCAACACGCACGAGCTCTCGCTGCCGCGCCACAAGGCCATCCTGACCGCACTGCAGGCCCGCGACCCGCTCGGCGCCCGTCAGGCGACGCTGGTTCAGCTGGACGAAACGGGCGACGACATCAACAGCGTCTTGGCCAACGACGGCAGAGTCAATCTTGCGTGACATGAAGCCCCTCGCCCAAGGCGTACCTTGGCCGGTCCCCCGCGGGGACGGCGATGCTTGCCGGATTGACCGGCAAGCACATCGCCAGATCGGGCCGGCTAGGGAGCGGCCCGGCGCTCGGCCCGACGCAATGCACTACAGCCGCCGCGAACGTGGAATGGACGACTGACATGGCCCGCCAAGATGACGATGACAGCGGCGGCCTGACCGACGCCAGCCCCAACCCCAACTGGTTCCTGCGTGCGCGCCTGAAGACGCGCCAGCTGCTGCTGCTGATTGCGCTCGACGATGAGCGCAACATCCACCGCGCCGCCGAGGTCCTCTGCATGACCCAGCCGGCCGCGTCCAAGCAGCTCAAGGACCTGGAGGACATGCTGGACGTGAAGCTCTTCGAGCGCCACCCGCGCGGCATGGAGCCCACGCTCTATGGCGAGACCATGATCCGCCACGCCCGCATGGCGCTGACGTCGCTGTCCGCCGCCCACGACGACATCGTGTCGCTGAAGAACGGCCTGGCCGGGCAGGTCGAGGTGGGCGTCATCATGACGCCGGCCATGGGCCTGCTGCCCCGCGCCATCTCGCGAATCAAGCTGCAGGCGCCCAAGCTGCGTATCGGCGTGCACATGGAGAGCAGCAAGCAGCTGGTGGACATGCTGCAGCGGGGCAAGCTGGACTTCATGATCGGCCGCATCGTCGAAGAGCAAAACGCCGCCGGCCTGCACTATGAGGAGCTGACGGTCGAGCCCGCCTGCGCCGTGGCGCGCGTGGGCCACCCGCTGCTGAAGGAAGACAACCTCAAGCTCGCCCATCTGGCCGACCAGCCCTGGATCCTGCCGCCCACGGGCAGCGTGCTGCGCCACCGCTGGGAGCTGATGTTCCGCCGCGCCGAGCTGGAGCCGCCGGCCAACAACGTCGACACCACGGCCCTGTTGCTCATCACGGCGCTGCTGCAGCAGACCGACTCCTTGCACGTGATGCCCGTGGAGGTGGCGCGCTATTACGCGTCGCTGAACGTGCTGGCCATCCTGCCCATCGACCTGCCCTGTCACATGGACGCCTTCGGCATCATCACCCGCGAGGGGCACCTGATGTCCCCGGGGGCGCGCCAGCTGCTGCATGAGGTCCGGTCGGCGGCACGGGATTTGTACTGATTGGCGCTTCGCGCCCAGGCGCCCGCATCCACTAAGTTCCGGCGCGCACCACAGATCTGAGGATGACGTCCTCAGGGGCTGAACGCAGCATGGCCGCCACCCACTGATGGAGGCCCCCATGCTTAGACAGTCCGCATCTCCCGTCGAATTCGAATTCAGTCGCTCAGGCGGCACCATCGTTCTGGCCCAGCTCGACATCTGGCAGCCTGGCGCCAACGACTGGACGCTGGTCGCGACCCAGCCTTTCAGCAAGGCCAAGCGTCCGAGTGAGAGCGTCGCTCTGAAACTGCCCAAAGGCAGCTACACGTGCGTCTTCCAGTGCTTCGTGCAGGAGTCTCTCAACGGTAAGTACGGCTTCACGTTCGCCGTGGCGGGCCAAGACACCTATGCCGACGGCGGTGACGTGAACACCACAGCGGCAAAGGACGACACCAAGGCGTTCAAGGACCAATTTATCCTGGAGGTCGCATGAACCCCTCCGCGCGCTTCATGGTGCTGCCCGGCCTGCTGCTTTCGGTCGCTGTAGCGCAGGCTGAAACGGCACAGCAGGAGATCTTCAGCAAAGGCGGTGCGACATGGGCCAGCCTCACCGAAGACACTGGTGCCGGCGCAGTGGCCGCAGCGGGCATGCTGGGCATTGCAGGCGACTCCGTTGCTACTGTGGAAAACGTCAAAGGTCTCGTGGCATCGCTTAAGGGGCTCAACGTCGGAGGTAGCAAAGGCGCGCTGGCCCTTGGCATCACCCCGGCACGTACGTCGTTCGCGCCGATGAACCTCAGCACCTACGCCGGGTACGGCAGCCTTAACGCGACCGTGGCCCGCATCCTGGGGTCAACCACGGTGGGATATGCCCAGGGGCAGAGCCAAGTGTCGGCAGTGGACTATGACCGCCGGGCGCTGTCTGTGCAGACCACTTGGTTTCTGCGTGCGAGTGACGATCCGGTGCTGGCTGTGGCTGAAGCGGCGGAATCGTGCAAGGTCTTCGATTCGAGCAAGCCGAAGCCAGCTGCGCCAACGGCCGTGACGCCCGGCCCGGCAGGTGCCGCCGCCAAACCGGCTGAGGTCGATCCTGCCGAATCGAAGGCCCGGTTCGCGGATTGCACGAAAAAAGCGATAGCTAACTTGCGATGGAACCGCTCGCTCGCTTCTTTGTCGGTTGCACGAGGTTGGATACGTCGCAGCGACGGCAGCGCCCCTGAACTCTCTATGGGCACCGCCCTGACGGCCAACTTGACGCTGGGCTTCAACCCCGCCGTCGGCTGGTTTGACCAAGGCCTCGCGCTGACTCTGGGCTATCGCCATACACGCAATGAACCTGTGCTCGCGACATTGGCAAATGCCGCTCCGGAACGGCGCCGTACCCAGCTTGCACTTGTTCGCGTGACAGGAGGCAGCGACGAGTCGAGGTTGTTCGCCGAGTTGAGCAATGCCCGGCGGGAGAAGGTGACCGAGAGCCAGCGGGCCTTCAAATATGCGGTGGGTATCGATACCCGATTGATGCCGGATGTGTGGCTCAACCTGCGACTCGGCAAGCAGCGGACCATCACCGGAGAGAAGCTGGAGACCGCCAGTCTGCTTTCGCTCAGCTGGAGCCCCAAGGCATTGATGAACGTCGGCACGGGGCCTTGACCTGCGCAAAGCCCGTTTCGGGCTTTGCGCGCATGAGACGCTGCACGGTCGTTGCTGAAAGACCAAGGCGCCTGCAAGTGCGTTCGTGGCGGTCGCGCGACCCAGCGGCGCTACCGCTTGGCCCGTACGGCCAGCCTGCACGGGAATTTCTCCAAGAAAAGGCAGGTTCGGCCGCCAACTCACGCAATTTAGTTCCGAGTCAGCCCGCGCTGCTCAGCCGGGCGACTCCGCCTCCGGGTTGTCCCGTAGCCTCCGAGACAGCCCTCTCGGCCGGCCGGGCACCGTTTCCGGGCGACAATCGCAGCTTCGCGCGCGCGTTGTGCTTGGGCGCGCCGAAACTGCCCCCCAGAGATCCCCCAAGAGGCCTCCATGATCGTTTTGAAAGCTCCCCAGGATCAGGTGCTCGGCGCGCTGCAAGCGGTGTCCGGCATCGTCGAGCGGCGCCACACGCTGCCCATCCTGGCCAATGTGCTGATCCGCAAGACCGGCAACCAGGTGGAGCTCACGACCAGCGACCTCGAGATCCAGGTGCGCACCACGGTCCAGTTCGACGGCGACACCGGCAACCTGCAAACCACCGTCGGCGCCCGCAAGCTGATCGACATCCTGCGCTCCATGCCGGCCGACCAGGTCGTCAGCCTGACCAGCAACCAGAACAAGATGACCCTGCAGGGCGGCAAAAGCCGCTTCACGCTGCAGACCCTGCCGGCCGACGACTTCCCCCTCGTGCAGGAAGCCGCCGACTTCGGCCCCGCCTTCAGCGTGCCGCAAAAGGCGCTCAAGGGGCTGATCAACCAGGTCCACTTCGCCATGGCGGTGCACGACATCCGCTACTACCTCAACGGCATCCTGTTCGTCGCCGAAGGCAAGAACCTGACGCTGGTGGCCACCGACGGCCACCGCCTGGCCCTGGCCCAGGCCGAGCTGGACACCGACATCCCCAAGCAGGAAGTCATCCTGCCCCGCAAGACCGTGCTGGAACTGCAGCGCCTCTTGAAGGACGGCAAGGAAGATGACGCCATCGAGATGCGCTTTGCCGGCAACCAGGCCAAGTTCTCTTTCAGCGGCATGGAGTTCGTCACCAAGCTGGTCGAGGGCAAGTTCCCCGACTACAACCGCGTCATCCCCAAGAGCCACAAGTTCCGCCTGACGCTGGGCCGCGCGCCGCTGCTGTCCAGCCTGCAGCGCGCCGCCATCCTGACCAGCGAGAAGTTCAAGGCCGTGCGCCTGACCTTCGAGCCGGGCCTGCTGTCCATCGCGTCCAGCAACGCCGAGCAGGAAGAAGCCAAGGAAGAGATCGAGATCGACTACGCCGGCGACAAGATCGAAACCGGCTTCAACGTCACCTACCTGATGGACGCCCTGGCCAACATGAGCCAGGACATGGTCTGCATCGACCTGAACGACAGCGCCAGCAGCGCGCTGCTGACCATCCCCGACACGACGGGATTCAAGTACGTGGTCATGCCTATGAGGATCTAGCGATCCTCATAGGCACGTGTGCCTGAATGTGGCGCACCCCCTGCCCCCGCCAAGCGGGGGTTCTAGCCAGACAGCAGTAGCGGCCGCTTGCGGCCTTGAGTACCTTCCAATGAGTGATGTTTCCAGCAGTGCCGACCACCCCGATGGCCTGAACGCCAACCAGCAGGCGGCCGCCGCGGCCGAGGCCAAATCGGGCGCGGTGTACGACGCCGATTCCATCCAGATCCTGGAAGGCCTGGAAGCCGTGCGCAAGCGCCCCGGCATGTACATCGGCGACACCTCCGACGGCACCGGCCTGCACCACCTCGTGTTTGAAGTGGTGGACAACTCCATCGACGAGGCCCTGGCCGGCCACTGCGACGACATCGTCGTCACCATCCACACCGACAACTCCATCTCCGTCATCGACAACGGCCGCGGCATCCCCACCGGCGTCAAGATGGATGACAAGCACGAGCCCAAGCGCTCGGCCGCCGAGATCGCGCTGACCGAGCTGCACGCCGGCGGCAAGTTCAACCAGAACAGCTACAAGGTCTCGGGCGGCCTGCACGGCGTGGGCGTGTCCTGCGTCAACGGCCTGTCCAAGTTCCTGCGCCTGACCGTGCGCCAGAACGGCAAGGTGCACTTCATGGAGTTCGCCAAGGGCATCCCGCAGGACCGCGAGATCGTCATGGTCAACGGCTTCGAAACCAGCCCGATGAAGGTCATCGGCGAGACCGACAAACGCGGCACGGAAGTCCACTTCCTGCCCGACACCGAGATCTTCAAAGAGAACAACGACTACCACTACGACATCCTCGCCAAGCGCCTGCGCGAGCTCTCGTTCCTGAACAACGGCGTCAAGATCCGCCTCGTCGACGAGCGCAACAACAAGGAAGACAACTTCGCCTACGCCGGCGGCGTGAAGGGCTTTGTCGAGTTCATCAACAAGGGCAAGACCACCCTGCACCCGAACATCTTCCACGCCCAGGGCGACAAGATGAGCGACCAGCAGACCAACATCGGCGTCGAAGTGGCGATGCAGTGGAACGACGGCTTCAACGAGAACGTCCTCTGCTTCACCAACAACATCCCGCAGCGCGACGGCGGCACCCACTTGACCGGCCTGCGCGCCGCGATGACCCGCGTCATCAACAAATACATCGACGACAACGAGCTGGCCAAGAAGGCCAAGGTCGAAGTCGCCGGTGACGACATGCGCGAAGGCCTCGCGTGCGTCGTGTCCGTCAAGGTGCCCGAGCCCAAGTTCAGCTCGCAGACGAAAGACAAGCTCGTCAGCTCGGAAGTGCGCGGCCCGGTGGAAGACATCGTCTCCCGCCTGCTGACCGACTATCTGCTCGAGAACCCCACCGACGCCAAGATCATCTGCGGCAAGATCCTCGACGCCGCCCGCGCCCGCGAGGCCGCCCGCAAGGCCCGCGAGATGACGCGCCGCAAGGGCGTGCTCGACGGCCTGGGCCTGCCCGGCAAGCTGGCCGACTGCCAGGAAAAAGACCCGGCGCTGTGCGAGATCTACATCGTCGAGGGCGACTCCGCCGGCGGCTCCGCCAAGCAGGGCCGCGACCGCAAGTTCCAGGCCATCCTGCCGCTGCGCGGCAAGATCCTGAACGTCGAGAAGGCTCGCTACGAGAAGCTGCTGACCAGCAATGAAATCCTGACGCTGATCACGGCCCTGGGCACCGGCATCGGCCGCGGCGCGGGGGGTGATGACTTCAACCCCGACAAGCTCCGCTACCACCGCATCATCATCATGACCGACGCGGACGTGGACGGCGCCCACATCCGCACCCTGCTGCTGACCTTCTTCTACCGCCAGATGCCCGAGCTCTGCGAGCGCGGCCACATCTACATCGCGCAGCCGCCGCTGTACAAGGTCAAGGTCGGCAAGCACGAGCAGTACCTGAAGGACGCGCCCGAGCTCGACAGCTTCCTGCTCAAGGTCGCGCTGCAGGATGCGAGCCTGGACACCGGCACCGGCAACACGCTCAAGGGCGACACCCTCGACACGCTGGCCCGCAAATACGTGGCCGCGCAGTCCGTCATCGCGCGCCTGTCCAACTGGATGGACATTGAAGCCCTGCACGTGCTGGCCAACGGCCTGGCTCTCAAGCTTGACACCCACGAGGACGCCGACGCCAGCGCCGCCAGCCTCAAGGGCCTGCTGCACGACGCGCTGGTGACGGTGGAGACCGACCCGCGCACCGACAAGTTCTTCCTGAAGATCGCCCGCACCCACCACGGCAACGTGCGCGCCAGCGTCATCCACGCCGACTTCGTGCACGGCGCCGACTACGAAGTGCTGGCCGACGCGGGCCTCAGCTTCCAAGGCCTCATCCAGGCCGGCGCCATCGTGCGCAAGGGCGAGGGCGAGAAGGCCAAGGAAAGCAAGGTCGACGACTTCCGCGCCGCGATGGCCTGGCTCATGCTGCAGGCTGAAAGCGCCGTCGGCCGCCAGCGCTACAAGGGCCTGGGCGAGATGAACCCCGAACAGCTCTGGGAAACGACCATGGACCCCACCGTGCGCCGCCTGCTGCGCGTGCAGATCGACGACGCCATCGAGGCGGACAAGGTCTTCACGATGCTGATGGGCGACGAGGTGGAGCCGCGGCGCGACTTCATCGAAACCAACGCCTTGCGCGCTGGCAACATCGACGTTTGACGTTGACGCGGCCCCGCGCAACGGCTTGAATCCGCTCATGCAAGTCCCGGCCCTTGTCACCGAGCGGAGCGAAGCCATTGCGGAGCTTTGCAAGCAAGCCCATGCGCGGCGGCTGGACCTGTTCGGGGCAGCGGTCCGGGAGGACTTCGACGCCAGGTCCAGCGATCTCGACTTCCTCGTCGTGTTCGAAGACCTCCCGCCCGTGCGTTATGCCGAGGCGTTCTTCGAACTGAAGCGCGGCCTGGAACGGCTGTTCGCCCGGCCGGTCGACTTGGTGGTGGAGCGTGCGATCCGCAACCCGTACTTCAAGCAACGGGTGAGCGCAGAGCGGCAGCCGGTATATGGCGCCTGACCTGCGCAAGTACATCTGGAATGCCAAGGAAGCCGCCGCGCGTGCGCTGCGATTCACAGCCGGCAAGTCTCTTGATGACTACGTGGGTGATGAGCTGCTGCGCTCTGCCGTCGAGCGCCAGTTCCTGATCCTTGGCGAAGCCCTGGGACGGGTGCGTCAGTTGGACCCGAACTTGGCCTCACGCATCGCCGATCACTCCCCTGTCGCGGCGAAACGATCGCGCAGCGGGTCGAGCAGCGGGCCGTAGCGCTGCCCCGGCGTCGACGCGGCGCGCATCGGCTGGCGCACCTGCAGCGCGCTCGGCGTGCGGATCGCGCGCGCCGTCTCGTGGAAGCGCAGGCAGGCCGGCTCGAAGTCGAGGCCGCAGGCGGCGAGCAGCGCGTGGATGCCGGCGTCCGGGTCGGCGACGAGGTCCTCGTACCGTTGCACGACGAAGCGTCCCGGGTACCGCTCGGCCCAGAAGCGGGCGAGCGCTTCGTAGGCGCGCCAGTACGCCGCGAGCCCGTCGAAGCTGTAAGTGAAGTGCACCATGCCCGGCCCGAAGAGCTGCTTGTAGCAGGACCACGCGGTCTCCACCGGGTCGCGGCGGCAGTCGATGATGCGAGCCCCGGGCAGCATGCGCATCACGGCGCCGGCATAGAGCCAGTTCTCGGGCAGCTTGTCGGTGGCGATTGGCTTGCCGGTGCGCCAGCGCGCGCTCGCCCGCAAGTAGGCGTCGCCGAGCCGCCGCCAGTCAGCGTCGCTGGCATCGGCGGCCCAGGCCGGGAACGGCTTGCCGCGCCGGCGAGATTCGGCGTCGAGCAGCTGCGGCAGGTACGGCAGCTCGCTCGCGCCTTCGACCTGCGAGTGGCTCGCGAGGATCTGCTCGACAAGCGTCGTCCCCGACCGCGGCAGCCCGACGAGGAAGATGACCTCGCGCCCCGGCCCGTCCTGCGGCGGCGGCGGCGCGCCGGCGAACGCGGCGCGGATCGCGTCGACGTGGCGCGCGAACGCCGCGGTGTCCCACGGCCGCGACGCGCGTGCCGCATCGTTCGCCGCGCACAGGACCCGGAACGCGTCGGCGTGCCGGCCCGCGTTCTCCAGCCCGTGGCCGAGGGCGAAGCGCAGGAACAGCCGTTCCTCCGCCGGCATCGTCGTCGGCGGCGCGGCGGCCTTCGCCTCGAGCTGCGCCAGCTCGTCGGCGGTCATCGGCACGACCTTCAGGTCGGCCAGCGTGAACCACGCGTGCGCGACCAGCTCGCCGCGCGCGATCAGGTGCCGGCAATCCGCGGCCGCGACATCGCCATGGCCGAGCGCCGTGGCGCAGCGTGCGCGTTGCAGCCGGGCGAGCGGCGCCGCCGGGTCCAGCGCGACGGCGCGCTGCACGGCGTCGTATGCCGCCGCCGGCTCGCCGGCGTTGTCGTGCTCGAACGACAGCCCCAGCCAGTCGGCCGATGTCGTCGCGTGTGCCTCGCCTTCGCGCAGCGTCGCGACCACCGCAGCGTGGTCGTGCGCGTGCTCCTGCGCGGCCGCGAGCTGTGAGCGGAGGTCGAAGTCCCCGGGCCGCTGCGCGAGCGCGCGCGCGAGGTCCTGCGTCGCGCCTTCCCAGTCGTCGTCGCCGGCGCGGCAGACCGCGCGCAGGCGCAAGACCTCCGGGTGATCCGGCGCGCTGCGCGCCAGATCGAGCAGCAGCACCCCCGCGTACATGCGGTCGCCCGCCTGTAGCGCCTGCGTGGCGCGGGCCAGCTGCTGCACGTCGGCAGGCTTCAGCCCGTGCAGCGGATCGCTCGACACGGCGCGCTTCATGCCCGTCTCACGACGAGACGCGCCGCCTGTGCGATCGTGGACTTGCCGGCGCCGGGCAGGCCGGTCAGCCAGGGCACTGCGGCGCGTGGCAACGGTTTGCCGCCGCGTTCATCGGGAACGGGTCGTGAAATCATGCGGCGGATTGTGGCGCCGCGCGCGGCGGGCTCCGCGGCTGTCGCCGCGATGCGCCTCCCGCGAGCCAGCGATGACAAGGACAAGGAAAGCAAAGTCGAAGACTTCCGCGCCGCCATGGCCTGGCTCATGCAGCAAGCCGAGGGGGCCGTCGGCCGCCAGCGCTACAAGGGCCAGGGCGAGATGAACCCCGAGCAGCTCTGGGAAACGACCATGGACCCCACCGTGCGCCGCCTGCTGCGCGTGCAGATCGACGACGCCATCGAGGCGGACAAGGTCTTCACGATGTTGATGGGCGACGAGGTGGAGCCACGGAGGGACTTCATTGAGACCAACGCGCTGCGCGCTGGGAATATCGACGTCTGACGTTGGACGCTGTCGGGTGACACAGAGCTATGCCAAGTGGCTGAAAGGCGCTTGTCGTCGTTAATGCAAGGCCCGGGTGACCGGGCCTTGTTGCATTTGGGCGGGTGATACGCCGCAAGTGCACCAAAAGTCGAACGGAGTCTTTGTCGAAACAAAGAAAACTGAAGGACGAGGTTGGTACAGAACCTGCAGCACCTTTTTCTATCGCGGCCGCTGCCGGCCCCCTGAAGACGATGGACGACCATAGCTAACCTGCCATCGCAGCGAATGGACCTTTGCCCATGGCGCCCACTTTGCACTTACTCACGGCGCCCTGCACACTAGGGGGATAAAAGCGCATCTGCAGGGAGCGGACATGGCGACGGATTCGGTCGATGGCTTCGAGGAAGCCCTAGTTCCAATTTACTTCTCTGACGTCTTCGAGGTCGACGAGGCCATCGTCGATGACTACGGTGCCTTTAACGTGGCCCTTGTCAACGACCTGCCCTTGTTCGTAGACCCGTTCCTGCTTTTCGACAGCGAGGACGACAAGTACAAGGCCCTGCACGACAGCATTATTCAGTACCTTGTGTTCCTCAAAGAACGGACTCTTGAAGGCGAGTTAAGCCGTGGCGATGTCACCCAGTGGCTGCTGTTCCGGGAGGTCAAGCAGAACTGGCTGGGGTTCAGTCAGGTCGGCAACGGCGGCACCGGCCTAGGCATCAACTTCGCCCAGTCTCTGGCGCAAAACCTCAGAACCGTCTTCCGGGATTTCGGCGGCGAGACCAGGACCGCGAGTAGCCATCTCGAGAAGTTAGGGCTGCTGAGCAACGGCGTCGGCCGAGACCACCTCAGCGACTTCACTACCAATCTCATCAAGGGATTTCTCCTTGAGTACACCCAGGCGTTTGCTCGCCAGCATCTTCGCGCTGAGCACGTCCGACGGTTTCGCATCGACAAGGTTGCTTTCGACTACCACACGCGCAGGTGGACGAACGGCTACTTTGATTTGCCCTTTTTTGACAACGACTTCGTGCTGCTAACGCCGAAGGACATTCTCACGCGCGAGGCGGCTTGGATTAACCAAGCGGACATGCTGTCGCAGTTCACTCAGATTCAAGTGGCGGTCGATGACGACCACATGCGGGAGCGTGTCAACGACCACTTTTTGCGACAAATCAACGAGCAGAGCACTAACAAAGAGCGCAAGGAGGCGGCACTCAGGACCATTGCGGCTAATCCTGAGTTGCTGGACATCTACATCAAGCTAAAGGAAGAGGATGCGCCGGAAGCTCACACGCAGAGTGACCTCAAGGTCAAGGCGACCGAGGTCCAATTTGTTGAGAACGTCCGCCAGCTTTCCCTGCTATTGACTCAGCTTCGCGAGGCGCTTCCACCCGCCGGTACCGCTGATCCGGCGGCGTCCGGTGACGCCCACGCGGTTGCCCTGGATGAAGCCCGACGTCGCGTTCTGTACTTGAAGCACGTCATCGAGGACAACGACGGTTACCGAGTTTTCTACATTGATGGCAAGGCCGTGAAGCGTGAAAGCGACCTCCAGACGATGTTCCGCCTGACATGGTGCGCCACAGCCTTCGATGCAAACGCCGAGGTGAACAACGGCCGAGGTCCAGTGGATTTCAAGATTTCGAAAGGCAAGGAGAACGCCAGCCTCGTCGAGTTCAAGCTGGCGAGTAACACCAGCCTTGAACGTAACTTGCGCAAACAGGTCGACATTTACGAGCAGGCGAGCAACACGTCGCGGTCGTTGAAGGTCATCTTGTTTTTCACGGAGTCTGAGTACGGCAGGGTCGTAGGGATTCTTCAGGACCTCAAGCTGACTGACAGCCCGGACATCATCCTCATCGACGCGAACCGGGATAACAAACCGTCGGCCTCTAAGGCTTGAATGCTGTCCGCTATAGATTTGATTCGCTATGTACCAACGTACATGGCTTCGGAGAGTCGTAACGCAACCATCCAACGATAAGGGAGCTGTATGGGAGAAGCCAAGAGACGAGGTACGAGAGAAGAGCGGATTGCTCGAGCGAAGGCTAGGCCCGATTTCGCCCAGCGAGCAATGCCGGCATCATTCGATCGAATGTTGCAAATTCAACAAAAGGCCGAGCGCCTATTCGTAGGCTTGACGACACCCACAACCGTCAACGATCAGGTCGCTGAGTTCACCAAAACCTTAAGCGACAAAGTCCCAATCTTTTTGGATTGCCGGCCCGAACCATGGGCTCGGCAAAGTTGCTGCGACATGAATGTCGGCAGGTTCGTTGCGGAGCACGGTGGTGCAATGCTCTGCGGCTACCGCATTTGGTACAACGAGCCGCTCTATATCGAAGGTGAGCGGCACGCCGTGTGGACAGATGGAAGCGAGATCCGTGATGTGTCCTTCGCGGACTCAGGGGAGTCCAGAGTTCTCTTTGTCCCTGACATCCATGGATTCGAGTCAGCGCCAGCAAAAATTCGCTACGCATTCCGCACCGATGACAAATCGGCGCTTGCCGACTATGAAGCCATCCTGGCGCAGGTCCCGATCCACAAGTTCACCCCTGAGGAGGCGTGGAAGGAGATGCCTTCTTACGAGGAGTGGCTGTCCGGAAAGCGGATGCCGAACATGATTTCAGTCATAGAACCTTGATGTTATGAATTGGCCGAAAGTGACTACAAGGACACCGGCTACGGTGCGAGATGTCGGACCACGCCGTACGGTGCGGTGTTCATTCCCCCACTTGCGCGCAACTGGCATCGTGCATCGTGTCGCTTCGACTATCTGACTTGACGAGTCCAGCGGCCGTCCAGGCCGCGCTCGATGAATACGAGCAGCTGGGCAAAGAGGTCTTTCTTCGCAAACACGGCTTTGGCGAAGCCAGCAGCTACTTGGTGCGCAATCCGCGCACGCAAGGTTTGGCGGATTCCAAAGCTATCGTCGGCGTCGCACTGGCCTATCAGCATCCCGGCAGCGGCGGCCTCGGCGCCAAGGATTTTTCCGGCGGGGCGTTCACGGTCCAAAGAGCGCTGGAGCGACTCGGTTTTGCGGTTCTCCATCAACCCGCCGAGCCGCTGGCGGCGGGCACCGATTGGTCTCCCACAGAAGTGGCCGCTATCGTGGCCGACTACCTCTCCATGCTGCTGGCCGAGCTGAGTGGACAGTCCGTCAACAAGAACGCCCATCGCCGCGTCCTGCTGGGAAAGCTCAATGGCCGTTCCGAGTCGGCTGTCGAGTTCAAGCACGCCAACATCAGCGCAGCCATGTTGGAGTTGGGCCTGCCCTACATCAAAGGCTATCAGCCCCGAGCAAACTTCCAGCGAGATGCACTGCTGCGGGAAATCGAGGCGCAAGTCGTTCGACATGAGCGCCTGGATATGGTGGCGATGGAGGCTGCTCGCCGCGAAGCTATCGAGTTAGAGCGGGACGACTTCGCCACGGTGGCGGAGGCTCCGCCCGAAAGGAGTCTTGAAGTTCGGGAGCCGAGCCGCGCGTACCTGCGGCGAGCTTTTCGCCGTGACTACCTGGAGCAGGAAGCCGCCAATCGCTCACTGGGCCGCGCCGGCGAGGACTTCGTGGTTCGATTCGAGCGCTGGCGGTTGGCCCAACTGGGTGTGGGGCAACTGGCCGAACGCGTCGAGCACGTCGCGAAGACGCGTGGCGACGGCCTTGGGTACGACGTGCTGTCCTTCGCCTCCGACGGGGCGGAGCGATTCATTGAGGTCAAGACAACCTCGTTCGGCAAACGAACGCCCTTCTTCGTATCGTCTAATGAGGTCGAATTTGCACGCAGCGAGAGCGATCGCTTTCGGCTGTACAGAGTCTTCGACTTTCGCGTTGAACCCCGATTGTTCGAGCTGGAAGGGCAGATCGAAAACCACTGCCTGCTGGACCCTCACTCCTTCAAAGCTAGCCTGCTTTAGGACTTGCGTATGTCGGACTCATTGGATGACCTGAAGACACAACTGCGCCAGTTTGCGAAAGACCGCAACTGGGAGCAGTTCCACGCGCCGAAGAATCTCGCAATGGCATTGGCTGTGGAGGCTGCAGAGCTTCTGGAACCGTTCCAGTGGTTGACTGAAGAGCAGAGCCGCTCGCTGGACGCAGAGACCCGCGCGAAGGTGGAACAAGAGCTTGCCGACGTCCTGCTCTACCTCATCCAGTTAGCGGACCGACTGCATGTACCTCTGATCGAGGCTGCGCAGCAAAAGTTGGTACTCAACGCGCGTAAGTACCCCGTGGAGCTGGCGTTCGGCAGCGCCAAGAAATTGGACGAACGCTGAATCCATGCTGGTCTACCAAGCAACCAAGCAGCGATTTCTCCAAGACGCGAAGGGCGGTGACATCGAGGACGTCATCAGCGAGGCATACCGTGTCCGCACAGGCTCGCGTCCGCCACCGGGCGACATCGGGGCGTGGAAGGAGTCGCTGCTGCACATGGCCTTCGTGCTGGACGAGCCGCAGATTCCCGCCGACTGCGGCATCGCAGTCGAGTACCGGATTCCGCAGTCGATGAAGCGCGTGGACTTCATCATCACAGGCCGTGATGACCACGCGCGGGCCGCCGCCGTGATCGTCGAATTGAAGCGGTGGTCTTCTTCTCGGCGAACGGATATGGATGGCATCGTCGCCGCGCATCGCGGCGGTCAGTCCATCGAGGCCGAGGGCCCGCACCCGTCATATCAGGCGTGGACGTATGCGGCGCTGCTGAAGGGCTTCAACGAAGCGGTGTACGAGTCGGACGCCGAACTCAGGCCTTGCGCCTACCTGCACAACCACCCAGACGACGGCGAGATCAACCACCCCTTTTACGAGGAGCACCTCTCCCGGGCGCCCTTGTTTCTGAAGGGGCCGACCGAGCAACGGCGCCTTAAGGATTTCATCGTCAAGCATGTTCGTCATGGTGACGATGGGGCCCTCCTGTATCAATTGGAGGAGGGGCGAATCAGACCATCGCGGCCTCTAGCTGATGCGGTCCTGGGGCTGCTGAAGGGCCAACCGGAGTTCGTCTTGATTGACGACCAGAAGCTGGTCTATGAGGTTGCGGCGCGCCGAGCACTCGATGCGACAAAGGAGGGTGGGCGCAAGCAGGTCGTGCTGATTCAGGGCGGGCCTGGAACCGGGAAGTCCGTTGTCGCCATCAACTTGCTGGCAAAGCTGACGGGCGAGCGGTTGAACGTGCGGTACGTGTCGAAGAACGCAGCGCCTCGGGCAGTCTATGAATCGAAGCTGGTAGGAACGTTTCGCAAATCGGAGATCAGCAACTTCTTTTCCGGCAGCGGGGCATTCACCGAAACGGCTGGCGAGACCTTTGACGTTCTGGTCGTCGACGAGGCGCATCGGCTGAATCAGTTTTCCGGCTTGTATGGCAACCTCGGCGAGAACCAGATCAAGGAGTTGATTCAGTCATCGCGCTGCGCTGTCTTCTTCGCGGACGACGATCAAATCGTGACGTTGAAGGACATCGGACGCGTCGCGGCTCTGCGTGATTGGGCGCACAAGCTGGGAGCCCAGGTCACGGAGCTGAAGCTAAGTTCGCAGTTCCGCTGCAACGGGTCAGACGGCTATCTCAGCTGGCTCGACAACACGCTGCAGCTTCGGCCAACTGCGAACGAGCAGCTAGACACGGACGAATTCGATTTCCGCGTCGTCGATTCACCGGCCGAACTTCATCGGCTGATCGAGCAGCGTAACGCCGTGTCAGGCCGCGCCAGGGTGGTGGCGGGCTACTGCTGGGAGTGGGAGAGCAAGAAGAACCCCGCTGCCTACGACATCGAGATGCCGGAATATGGCTACCGGCGTCGCTGGAATCTCACCAAGGACGGCAGTCTCTGGATCGTTGCTCCGGAATCCGTGTCGGAAGTCGGCTGCATCCACACGTGCCAGGGCCTGGAGCTGGACTATGTGGGCGTCATCGTCGGCCCTGATCTGGCGGCCAATGGCGGGTCGATTCGCACAGTTCCGAAGGCGCGAGCGCGCCACGACCAGTCGCTGCGCGGACTCGGCAAATTGGACAAGCAGGAAGCGCAGGAGCAAGCCGAAGCCATCATCAAGAACACGTACCGGACACTCCTCACGCGTGGGATGAAGGGCTGCTACGTCTACTGCACCGATGCGGAACTTGCGGCCCACATCAGAAGCCGGCTGCGTGCACGAATCGAAGAGCCCGAGGCAATCGCCGAAGTCCTGCCATTCCGACGGCTGACTCCGAGCGAAGCAAGGAAGTCGCGATTCGCCGTGCCGCTGATTGACCTGAAGTTTGCGGCCGGCCGATTCGAAGAGACGCGTGATGGCAACGACTCGGACTGGGCAGAGCTACCTGAGCACTTCCACGTGAGCGAAGGCATGTTCGTCGCCCAGGTCATCGGCGAATCCATGAACCGCCAAATTCCAAACGGCGCATGGTGCCTGTTCCGCGAGTCACCGATGGGTACGCGACAAGGCAAGGTGGTCGTCGTTCGACATCACGCGATCGATGATCCCGACCTGGGCGGCCGGTACACCATCAAGCGCTACTTCAGCGACAAGAAGGCCGCGGACGGTGACGGGTGGCTTCACCAGCGCATCGAGTTGCGCCCGGACAGTGATCGCCTGGAATATCGCTCCATCGTGATCGAGCAAGCTGGAGAAGGTGATTTCGCCGTTGTGGCGGAGTTGCTCGCGGTGCTCGGTTGATTGGTCGGCGGCGCGCGACGCGCATCACCGCGCCACCGCGCCCAACAACCCCCGCTGCCTTAGCCAGTCCTCCACCCGCCTTGGCCAACCCGACGCCGTGCCCAGCCCATCCCGCATCCCGATCCCATGCCCGCCCTGCTCGAACACGTACAGCTCGGCCGGCACGCCGGCGCGGGTGAGGGCCTGGTAGTACAGGATGCTGTTCTGCACCGGCACGGTCTTGTCGCCCTGCGTGTGCAGCAGCACCGTGGGCGGGGTGGCGGCCGTGACCTGCTGCTCCAGGGAGGTCAGTGCCAGCAGTGCGGGGCCAGGCTCGGCACCGAGCAGCGCGCGGCGCGAGCCGGCGTGGGCGGCGGGGTCGGTCATCGTGATGACGGGGTAGACGAGGACGGCGAAGTCGGGACGGGCGCTGACGCTGTTGTCCAGCGCGGCGCCGGTGCGGCCGTCGGGGTGGTCGAACAGCGTGCTGGCGCTGGCCGCCAGGTGGCCGCCGGCGGAGCTGCCCATCACGCCGATGCGCTTGGGGTCCACGCCGAACTCGGCCGCGCGCGAGCGCACCAGGCGGATGGCGCGCAGCACGTCCTGCAGCGGCGCGGGGTGGCCCCACTCCTGCAGCCGGCTTTTCAGGATGAAGGTGGTGATGCCCAGCGTGCTCAGCCAGGCGGCGTACTGCTGGCCCTCGCGGTTGGCCGACAGATAGCTGTAGCCGCCTCCCGGGCACAGGATCACGGCCGTGGCGTTGGGGCGGTCCACGGCGGGCGGCACCACGGTGAGCGTAGGCACCGACACGTTGCCGATGCTGCCATTGGCGTCGACGCGCTCGGGGCCGAGATCCCCTCGTGTGGCGGGGGCATCCACCCGCACGGCGGCGGGCACGCCCTCGGGCCAGAGCGGCAGCACGTTCGGCGAGGGCGCGGCCCGGCTGAGCGGCGTCAGCAGGGTCAACAAGGGCGACAGGATCAACGGGCGGCGCTGCATGCGTTGGGCGGGCTCGGTCGCCCGTGCTCAGGTTTGTTGCGGTGCAGTTTGCCCGCGGGACGCGCTCATGGCGGTGAGTATTGGAAGCCAGCGCAGTTGTAGAGATTCGTGAGATCCCCATCGCCAGGGCCGTTGTGGGCATCCGAGGGGACACAATTGGCCCCCGAATCGCCTGGCGCGATCCCGTGCCGATGACATCCCGAGCGCGATTTCGCCGCCCCGGGCCGGTCCATCGGACACCTGGGGTGCGCTTCGCGCCAGCACAACGAACCGTCCATCTCAGTGATCAGAAAATTGATCGCGAGCTACCGAACTACCTATTGGCTTCTCCAGCAAGCATCTCTCCATGACCCGCACACCGCGCATTTCCCACCTGCTCCCCTGCGTTCTTGCCAGCGCGATCCTGATCGGCTCCGTCGGCCTCGCCAGCGCCGCATCGCATGCCAAGCCCCACGCGGCGGCCAAGAAGTCGAAGAAGGCTGCCGCCCCCGCCGAGCAGGCGATGACGACCGACGCGAGCGGGCAGTCGGTGCCGGTGCTCGAGAACAAGGCGTGGGTGCTGATGGACTTCAACACGGGCCATCTGCTCGCGTCGTCCAACCCGGACGAGCCGCTGCCGCCGGCGTCGCTCACCAAGATGATGACCAGCTATCTGGTCGAGCAGGGCCTGAAGAACGGCAAGCTCAAGCCCGACGAGATGGTCACCATGAGCGAGAGCGCCTGGTGCCGCGGCGGCAAGGACGGCGACAGCTGCATGTTCGTGCCGCTCAACGAGAAGGCCTCCTTGATGGACATGCTGCGCGGCGTGGTCATCGCCAGCGGCAACGACGCCTCCAAGGCGCTGGCCGAACACGTCGGCGGCTCGGAGGCCGGTTTCGTCACCCTGATGAATGCCGAAGCCGCCAAGCTCGGCATGACGAAGACGCACTTTGCGAACTCCGCGGGCCTGCCCGACCCCAACAACAAGGCCTCGGCGAAGGACCTCGCCGTGCTGGCCGCAGCCATCATCCGCAACAGCGCCGAGTACTACCCGATCTACGCCGAGCGCGAGTTCACGTACAACAAGATCAAGCAGGGCAACCGCAATGCACTGCTGTACACCGACTCGACCGTCGACGGGCTCAAGACCGGGCACACGGAGGACGCCGGCTATTGCCTGACCGCCTCGTCCAAGCGCAATGGCATGCGCCTGATCTCGGTCATCATGAACGCGAACAGCAAGCAGGCCCGCGCCGACCAGACCCGCGTGTTGTTCAACTGGGGCTACGCCAATTTCGAGGAAGCCACGCCGGCCCAGGCGGGCGCTGCGCTGGCCAACGCCAAGGTGGTGTACGGCGTGGCCCCCGAGGTGGCGGCGGGCTTGGCCAAGCCGTGGACGCTGGTGGTGCCCAAGGGCCAGGCCGCCGCGGTCAAGACCGAGCTGACGCTGAACCCGGGCCTGGAGGCGCCGATTGCCAAGGGGGCGGTGATCGGCAAGGCGGTCGCGGTGGCCAATGGCAAGACGCTGGGCGAGGTGCCGGTCGTCGCGCTGGCCGATGTGGAGCGCGCCGGCTTCTTCCTGCGCATCAAGCAGCGCATCTCCGGCTGGTTCTCGAAATAGGCCGAACCCGGGTCGTCAGCGTCCGGTGGCGGCCCACCAGATGCCACCCCAGAGGTGGTCCAGGTAGCGCTCGTCGCGGTACATGGCCTGGTTGTGGCCCAGCGCCGTGACGAAAACGCGGCCCTTTTCGTAGGCCTGCCACCAGCTCACCGGGTGGTCGGCGCCCATGCCCTTGGCGACTTGGCCGGGCCAGATCTTGGTGGGGTCGTAGCTGCGCTCGTCCACGGCCAGCACAGGGTTCACATTCACGCCATGCGGGTTGCTGAACTCGTACCACTCGTCTGACCAGATCCAGCGGTCCGGCAGGCCGAAGGTGGCGGGGTGGTTGGCATCGGCCTTGGTGACGACGGCCGTCTGCAGCATGGGGTGGATGACGAAGGAGCGGCCGACGAGCTTTTCGTACCAGGGCCACAGGCCCGGCTTGCTGATGATGGCGCGGTGCACGACGACGGCGTTGCCGCCGGCCTTCATGTAGCGCTCGAAGCCGGCGCGCTGAGCCTCGTTGAATTCCTCGCCCGAGCTGTTGAGCAGCACGACCGCCGCATACTTGCTCAAGTCGCCCTCGAAGGCGCCGGGCTGGGCCGTCCAGGTCAGCTCGAAGGCGTGCAGCCTGGCCAGCTTCTCGAAGCTCTCGCGCGCCACCGGGATGTACTCGTAGTGGTACTTGGTGGGCATGGCCAGCACGAGGACGGCGAACTGGGTGTCGGCAGCCAGGGCCGGCGCGGTGGCCACGGCGGCGGCCACCGCGAGGGCGTTCAGGGTTTTCTTCATCGTGCGGCCGATTCTTCCAGCAACCACCCGCCCAGCTGCCGCATCGCCGCGGGCGTGCGCGCCAGGCTGCGGTGGTTGGTGCCGGCGAGCTGGTGCACGGTCACGGCCGAGCCGGCGCGCTGCAGGGCGCGCACGAGGGTGTGTGAATGCGCGTGCGGCACCTGGCGGTCCTGCTCGGCCAGCAGCACCAGCACCTCGCAGTTCAGCGCGCCGGCGGCGGCGACGCTGTCCAGCGGCGAGCGCAGCCAGGGCGTCAACGGCGCGAGCAGCAGGTTGCGCCGCAGCACCGCGCGCAGGCTCTTCAGCGGCGTGATCAGCGCGACGCTGGCCACCGGGCGGCCGGCCGCGGCCTGGCGCGCCGCGAGCTGCATGGCCACGCCGGTGCCTAGGCTGCGGCCAGCCAGGTGCAGGGCGCCCGGCGGCAGCCCCAGCCGCGCCAGCCCCCAGGCCGCGGCGGCTTCGGCGTCGGCCACGCAGGCGGCCTCGGACGGCCAGCCGCCGCTCTCGCCCAGGCTGCGGTAGTTGAAGGCCAGCAGCGCGCAGTCGTCGGGCAGCCAGCCGGCAAGGTCGGGCGTCCAGGCGACGTTTTCGTTGCGACCGCCAAACCACAGCAGCAGGCGGCGCGGGGGCGGGGCATCCACCGGCACTGTCAGCCAGCCCTGCAACTGCACGCCGCCCGGGCGCGCCAGCCAGACGGCCTCGCTGCGCCGGCGCGCGGCAGCGGGGCCGGGGTCGGTGCGGCGGATGACCCAGGTGCGGCCGAACAGCAGCTTGCCCTGCAGGCCGATGAGGGCGGCCGGCAAGGCAAGCAGGGCGAGCAGGGCCCAGGCCCAGGGCAGGAGAGCGGTCAGCGGTGGCATGGGCCGAGGCTAGGCCGCCTGCATGACAGCGTGGTGAGCGCGGGCTTCAACGTGTGCAAGGCGCCGCGTTGCCCAGGGCCACGCGCGGCGCCGGCACCGCGGCGGCCTTGGGCGCCCACACCGTCAGCGCCAGGCCGAGGCCCACCAGCGCCGCGCCGGCGATCTCGTTGGCATGCGGCGCCTCGCCCATCACGGCGTGCACGGCGATGACCGACACCGGCACCATGTTCAGGAACAGCGTCCCCAGCGGCGCGCCGAGCTTCTTCACGCCGGCGTTGAAGGCCAGCACGGCAGCCACGGTGGGCACCAGGGCGATGTAGACGAGCTTCGGGCTCAGGCTCAGCAGCAGCTCGGCCGACGGCGCCTGGGCCCAGCCCAGCAGCGTGGCGAGCAGCGCCACCAACGCCAGCCCCGGCAGCGCGGCGATGGCCGTCAGCGCGGTGTACTCCAGCGGGCTGTGGTCGGGCACCTTGGCCATGGCGCGGGTGTAGAGCACCCAGCCCAGCGTGCCGGCCAGCGTGATGGCGTCGCCCAGCAGCATGCGGGCATTGATCTCGCTGGCCTGGCCGAGCAAGTTGGCCACGGTGGCCACACCCGTGAGCGCGAGTGCGGCGCCGAGGATGGCGCGCAGCGGCGGGCGTTGGCCGTCCAGCGCCCAGCGCAGCGCCATCGTCGTGAAGGGCATGGTGGCCATGATGACGGAGCCGTGCGAGGGCAGCGACAGGCGCAGGCCATGGAACACCATGATGCTGAACACGCCATAGCCGGCCAGGCCGACGAGGCTGTGGCGCAGCGCGTGGCGGCGCAGCTTGGCCCAGGGGTGGCTGCCGGCGAAGTGCACCAGCAAGGCCAGCACCGCGGTGGCCAGCGTGTAGCGGGAGAAGGTGAACCAGACGGGGTCGAGCTGGGCGACGACGGTCTTGCCGATCAGGAACAGGCTGCCCCAGGTGGAGGTGGCAAAGAGCAGGGCGGTGATGGCGCCGGGCCGGGTGTTGGCGGTCATGGAGGGTCTCCAGACGAATTTCAGTTCCACCACTTTGGGCGCCTCGCGCGAAACCATCCATTCGTTTCGGCCGACCGCCCCGTTCGGAAAATCCACACCCCCGCCCCGCCGCCCCTGAGCAGAATGGCGGCCATGGAGATCTACCAGCTCAAGACCTTTGTCGCCGTGGCTACCGAGGGCAACCTCACGCGCGCCGCGGAGCGCGTGTTCACCAGCCCGCCGGCGGTCAGCGCCCAGCTCAAGGCGCTGGAAGACGAGTTCGGCGTGAAGCTGTTCGAGCGCAGCGCCCGCGGCATGGCGCTGACGGCCGCCGGCGAGCGCCTGCTGGAAGAGGCGCGCCGCACGCTGGCCGCGGCCCAGGGCATGCAGGCGGCGGCCGCGCAGATCCGCGGCGAGGCGCGCGGCCAGGTGCGCATGGGCACGGTCAGCGACGCGGTGGCGCTGCGCCTGGGCGAGGTGTTCGTGCACCTGGCCGAACACCACCCGGGGGTGCAGCTGCAGCTGCAGCAGCTGGTGTCACTGCGCGCCATCGCCGCCGTGCGCCGCGGCGAGCTGGACTGCGCCTGCGTGCTGCACGAGCACGCCGAGATCGAGGGCCTGGAAGTGCGGCGCCTGCAGGCCGCCGAGATCGTGCCCGTGGTGCCGCAACGCTTGCTGATACACGGCGGCCTGCCGCCCGACCTGGCCGGCCTGGCCGCTCTGCCCTGGGTGACGACACCGCCCGACTGCGGCCTGCGCAGCCACCAGGAAAGGCTGTTCAGCCAAGCCGGCGCCGTGCTGGAGGTGGGCTTGCAGGCCGACACCGAGGTGGCCGTGCGCAGCATGGTGGCGGCCGGCATGGGCGCCGGCATGGTGCGGCGCGACCAGGCCACGCTGATGGAAGACGCCGGCCAGGCCCGCATCTGGCCGGGCTGGTCGGCGCCGACCTGGTTCTGCTGGATCAGCAGCCCGGCGGCGCTTGCCGTGCCGGCCGTGGGCGCGGTGCGGGACGCGGTGGCGCTGACCTGGGTTTAAGGCGTCTTGGCCGCGGGCGCACGCAACTGGGCGACGGCGGCCTCGAACTGCTGGGCGGCCTGCTTCAGCGCATCCAGCTCGGTGCTGGCTCGCGCCAGTGCCTTTTGGGCGGCGTCACGGGCAGCGGCCTCGCCGCCGGCCGGCGCCGCGGCGATGGCGCCCAGGCGGGTCTGGGCCTCGGTCAGCGCGCGGGCGAGCTGGTCGCGCAGCGCGTCCAGGCGGCTCGACAGGCCCTGCGCCTCGTCCAGCTTCTGGCGCCTTGCCGCGTCGACGTCACCCGGCGCGTTGCGCAAGCCCTCAAGCGTCTCGCGATCGCTCTTGATGTGGGCCTCCAGCGCGTCGCGCTCGGTGGCCAGGGCCGCCTGCTGGCGCTGCGGGGCCGCGGGGTCGGCGGGCGTGCCCTCGTTGCGCGCACGCAGGCCGTCACCGGCGCTCTTGCTGCCGAAGTAGAAGCCCACCACCGTCGTCAGCAGGGTGATGATGGCGGTGAGCAGCTGCTTTTGCGCGTCCATCGCGCTGGCCGAGGGGCGCGACTCCAGCGTGTAGAGATTGAGCTTGGCATTGGCGCCGGCATCGGTGCCCGAGGCGGCGCGGCCGGGCGAGGCGACAACGACCAGCAACGAACCCACCTGCTTGTAGCGCGCGATCTCGTCCGCCAGCCGCGCGACCGGCACCTCGATTTGCTGCTCGAAGGGCTTGTCGCCGGGGCGGGGCATGCGGGCCTCGTCTTGCGCTTCGCTGAAGAACTTGAGGCCGAACACCGCGAACAGCACCATCACGCCCACGGCCAGCAGCGTGCGCACCGAGCCCGAGGGCAGGCCGAAAGCCTCGTTGGCGTCGTTGAGGTTGAGGCCGCCGAAGACGATGGCCGTCAGCGTCAGCGCGGTGGCCATCAGCACCAGCAGGCCGACAAACCAGAGGGCGGAATCGCCTCTCGGGTTCGGCGCCAGCAAGGTGAGCGCCAGGACCGCGCAGATCGCCAGCAGCCCGATGACGCCCCATTTGACTCGCCGGGAAACTTTCTCGTCATCCATGGCAATCTCACGCGCTGATATGCAGGATCGCGACGCTAACCGCCATGGCCGGGCCGGGCATCCTCAGCTTTGCGGAGCTGGCCGCGTCACACCTTGGTCATGCAAGCGAAGCGGTCGCAGCGCAAACTAAGGGCCTGTTGGCACTGCGAGGATCGGATGCGTTGTGATTCAAAAGCCCGCGAGCAAGGCATGAGGCGCAGACGGGTTTGCTACCCGGCGAGGCCGAGAAACGCCGCGGGCGGGCTTTTGAGTCACAACCCTTCGGGAGAGGGTCTGCGCGGGCGCATGCCGTTGTTGCACGCCTTGCCCGGGCGAGAAGCCCGGGCTTCGGCGTGGCGTCTAGCCCTGCACCCGCGCAAACCCTCTCGCACCGATCCCCGCAGTGCCAACAGGCCCTAGCCATGGCCTACACGCACACCCTCGGCGGCGAGCGCTACAGCTTCGCGGACCTGCGCACCCTGCTCGCCAAAGCCAGCCCGCGGCGCTCGGGGGACGAGCTGGCCGGCGTGGCCGCGGCGACGGCGCGCGAGCGGGTCGCCGCGCAGCTGGCGCTGGCGGATCTGCCGCTGACGGCTTTCCTGAACGAAGCCGTCGTGCCCTACGAGAGCGACGAGGTCACGCGGCTGATCGTCGACACGCATGACGCGGCCGCCTTCGCGCCGATCGCGCATTTGACGGTGGGCGGCTTGCGCGACGCGCTGCTGGGCGAAGCCGTCGACCCGGCGCAGATCGCCGCGGGCCTGACGCCAGAGATGGCCGCCGCCGTCAGCAAGCTCTGCCGCGTGCAGGACTTGATGCTGATCGCGCGGCGCTGCGAGGTCGTCACGCAGTTCCGCAGCACCGTTGGCCTGCGCGGCCGGCTGGCCACGCGGCTGCAGCCCAACCACCCGACCGACGACGAGGCCGGTATCGCGGCCAGCCTGCTCGATGGCCTGCTGATGGGCGCGGGCGATGCCGTCATCGGCATCAACCCGGCAACGGACAACCTGCCGCAGGTGATGCGCCTGCTGCAGATGCTGGACGCCGTCATCAGCCACCACGAGATTCCGACGCAGAGCTGCGTGCTGACGCATGTGACGACGACGATCGAGGCCATCGCGCGCGGCGCGCCGGTGGACCTGGTGTTCCAGTCCATCGCCGGCACCGAGGGCGCCAACCGCGGCTTTGGCATCACGCTGGCGTTGCTCGAAGAAGCACGGCAGGCGGCGCTGGCGCTCAAGCGCGGCGGCCGCCACGTCATGTATTTCGAGACCGGCCAGGGCAGTGCGCTGTCCAGCGGCGCCCATCATGGCTGCGACCAGCAGACGCTGGAGTGCCGCGCCTATGCCGTCGCGCGGCGCTTCGAGCCGCTGCTGGTCAACAGCGTCGTCGGCTTCATCGGGCCGGAGTATTTGTTCGACGGCAAGCAGATCCTGCGCGCCGGCCTGGAGGACCATTGCTGTGGCAAGCTGCTCGGCCTGCCCATGGGTGTGGACGTCTGCTTCACCAACCATGCCGAGGCTGATGTCGACGATGTGGACAGCCTGCTCACGCTGCTGTGCGCCGCCGGCTGCAACTACATCATGGGCGTGCCGGGTTCGGACGACATCATGCTGGGCTACCAGAGCACGAGTTTTCACGACGCGCTGGCGATGCGGCGCCTGCTGGGCCTGAGGCCGGCGCCGGAGTTCGAGGCCTGGCTGCAGCGCATGGGCATCTTCGAGGCCGGTGACGTGCCGCGGCTGGCGGCTGGGCTGCCAGCGCGTTTTGCGGCCTTGCTGGAGCAGGCGTGAGCGCCGCGCCGGGCCGCCCCAAGCAAGCTCGCTCCCGCTTGGCGGGAGTGAGCCCGGACATGGGATGCCCAGTGGGCATCCCATGCCTGGCGAACGCCTGGCCGCGCTGTCGGCCAGGCAAGGCCGCAGGCCGAAGGGTGCACCAGTGAGCATCATCGAGCAACCCTGGGCCCGCCTGCGCCGCTACACGGCCGCGCGCATCGGCCTGGGCCGCGCCGGCATCAGCGTGCCGACCACGGCCCACCTCGCCTTTCAGCAGGCGCATGCCGAGGCGCGCGATGCGGTGCATGCGCCGCTGGACGCCGAGGCGCTGCTGGCCGGGCTGCATGCCTTGGGCGAGGCGCCGTTGCGCGTACAGAGCCGGGCGGCGGACCGGGCGAGCTATCTGCAACGACCCGACCTCGGCCGGCGGCTCAATGAGGCCGACGCCCAAGCGCTGCAAGAGTTGAACGCACCGGCAAGCGACCTCGCCTTCGTGTTGGCGGACGGCTTGTCGGCCTTGGCCCTGCAGCGCCAGGCCCTGCCGCTATTCACGGCGCTGCGCGAGCGGCTGCTGCACGAAGGCGGCTGGACCTGGGCGCCACCGGTCGTCGCGGCGCAGGCTCGCGTGGCTCTTGGAGATGAGGTCGGCGCGCTGCTGCATGCGCGCTGTGTCGTGGTGCTGATCGGCGAGCGGCCGGGGCTGTCGGCGCCGGACAGCCTGGGCGTTTATTTCAGCTGGGCACCGCACCTCGGGCTGGCGGATGCCGAGCGCAACTGCATCTCCAACGTGCGCCCCGAAGGATTGCCACCGCCAGCGGCGGCGGCCAAGCTGCACGCGCTGCTAAGCCTCGCGCGATCACGGCAAGTGAGCGGCATTGGGCTCAAGGATGAAGCGGACGAACGCGGCCTGCCGCACGCGGCGACGGCGGCGCCGCTGATGCGCCTGTTGGGCGGTTAGCGGCCCGGCCGGGGCGTCATCGTGTCGATGCCCGCGCCGGGGTCTTCCTCACCGGCCACGGAGTCATCGAAGGCGCCGTTCTTCACGTCGCGCGCGGGCCGCTGCTTGGCGGTGGGCCGCTCGACATCGCCGGCCTGTGGTGCGGCCGGTGCGGGCTCGGGCGGGATCGGCGGGGTGCGGGTCGGGTCAGGCATGGGGCCTCCGGGGTTCAATAAAAAGGGGCGGCAGCGCCGCCCCTTCGATCAGCAAGCGGCGAGGGCTTGCTTACATCCACCAGGTCGAGCCGTAGTAGTCATAGACCTTGCGGCCGTACTCGTCGTTGTAGGTGGGCGTTTCGTCGCTCGGGTAGCGCGGTGCGCGCTCCAGCTGGGCCTTGTCGACGTTGACGACATAGCCATCCTTGCTGGTGTCGTACTTCAGCTGATCCCATGGCAGCGGGTAGCGGTCGGTGCCCATGCCAAGGAAGCCGCCGAACTCCAGCGCCGCGTAGCGCACCTGGCCGGACTTCTTGTCGATGACGAGGTCGTCGATGGAGCCGAGCTTGTCGCCGCTGGGGCTGTAGACCTTGGTACCTTCGACCTTGGAGGAAGAAATGGTGGGAGTGACGCTGGCCATGATGGAACTCCTGGAAAGTTGAACACGGGTCACGGGGCAGGCTTTAACCCGCTCCGCCAGGTGCTGTGCACCATGCGTTGAATATGCTTGTTATGGCGGGGCCTGGCAGTCGGGCTAGGCGCCCAGCCCTTGTAGGAACCGGCCGACCGGCGGTCCGTTCTCGTCCACGCAGATCTGCCCCTGGCGGGACACATGCCAGGCGTCAGTCGGCCGCGATGGCCTCGATCTCCAGCAGCCAGTCGCTGTCGTAGATGCCGGCGATCAGCACCGTCAACGCCGGGCTGCGCGCGCCCAGCACCTCGCGGCGGATGGCGGAGTTCTCCAGGGCGTGCGTACGGTCACCGAGATAGGTCGTGACCTTGACGAGGTGGTCCAGCGTCATGCCGGCCGCGCGCAGCTGGGCGTCGATGTGGGCCCAGACGAGGCGGCATTGCGCGGCGAAATCCTTGGGCACGGCGCCCGCCTTGTCGACCGGGATCTGGCCGCTGATGAAGAGCAGGCGCGACGGCGCCCGAAGCTCCAGGGCCTGGGCATAGCCACCCGACGGGGCGGGCGCTTCGGCGGCATTGATGGCGCGGGTCTTGGCCATGGCGGCTCCTGCGGTGGATGTCGTTGTCGCCAGGCCCAGGGCCAGGGTGCGGCGGGTGAGATTCATGGCTTGCTCCCGGGGCAGGCCGGCGGCCAGGTGGGGTCGGCGCCGGTTTGGAGGTCGATGACGAAGAGCTCGCCCGAACGCTCGCCGTCGGCCTGGGCAAACAGCAGCCGGTCGGCCTTGGGCGACAGCAGCGGGCCGACCTGGAAGACGTCGTCGCGCGCTGGCACCCGGCCCAGGGGCCGCCAGCCGTCGCCGCTGCGGGCGAAGCGGTAGAGATGGGAGCGGCCCTCGCGGTCGGACACGACGACGGCCTGGCTGGCGTCGCGCGACATCTCCACCTCGTAGTCGTTGTGCGCCGTGTTCAGCGGTGCGCCCAGGTTGGCGACACGCCAGCCGCCGTCGGCTCGGGGCGTGGCCACGTAGACGTCATTGCCGCCCAGGCCGCCGGGGCGGTCGGAGCCGAAGAAGAGGCGGCCGTCGGGCAGGCGGCGCGGCAGCAGCTCGGATTGCGCTGAGTTGATGGGTTCGGGCAGCCGGCGTGGTGCGTCCCAGCCGCCGCGGCCGTCGCTGTCGGCGACCCAGATGTCCAGGTCATCGCCCTGCTTGCCGGGGAAGGGCCGGTTGGACACGAACCAGAGCTGTCGGCCATCGGCCGTGATGAAAGGGTCGGCCTCGCTGGCCGGCAGCGGCGCCGCAATGGCCAGGGGCACGGCCTCGCTCCAGCCCCGCGGGCCGCAGCTCGACTGCATGAGGCGGTAGGCCGAGAACTGCGGGTTGGCGCGCATGAAGATCATCGTGCGGCCGTCGGGGGCGAAGCTCGGCGAGGACTCGTACTGATCGGTCGAGACGCGCTCGGGCGTCCATCGCGAGGGGGCGCTTGCCGCGGTGGCGGCGATGGCGAGGGCCAGCAGGGCCTTCATGGCGGTCTTTCGATGTCAGGTCGGTCGCAGTCTTGCGCCCGCAAGCCCGGCCTGACCTTTCGCATCGCGGATTCCGGGGACGAGGGCCTGCTAACACTACGGCAATGGGTCGCGTTGAGGCCAGAAGGGCCGCGAGCAAGGCGCAAAGCGGAGCCGGGTTGGCCACCCGGCGAGCACTTGCAACGCCGCGCGCGGCCTTTCTGGCCTCAACCCTTCGGGAAGGCCCGTCGCCAGGGGCCACTCGGCGTTGCACCGCTTGCCCGCACATCAGTGCGGGCGGCGTGCTGCGCCTTGATTGGCCCCTGGCAGCGAGCCTTCGCGACCCATTGCCGTAGCGTTAACAGGCCCTGGTCGGCGCAGACCTACAACCGAACGGTCCGGCCGCCGACGGCGCGGCCGCAGCGGGTCGCCCATAGTGTCGGGGTCACATTGGCCCGATTCCGAAATGCCGCCCCGCCAGAGATTCCAGCAATTGACCGCGGCCGTTCTGGTCGCCGTGGCTGGCCTGACCGCCTGTCGCAAGGAGGTGCCGCCACCGCCAAGACCCGATGAGGTGCCCAGGCCCAAGGCGGCGGCCTCTTCGGCCTATGCCTTGCCCACCGCGTACGCGCGGTTTGGCCACTGAGGCAAGCACCGAGGCAAAGACATGGCAGGCCCCAGCGCCAATCCCCGCGCCATCTGGAAGGGCGCCATCTCCTTTGGCCTCGTGCACGTGCCCGTGTCCCTGCACAGCGCCACGCAGGAGCAGGAGATCGATTTCGACTGGCTGGACAAGCGCAGCATGGACCCGGTGGGCTACAAGCGCATCAACAAGCGCACCGGCAAGGAGATCGACAAGGAACACATCGTCAAGGGCGTCAAGCTCGAGGGCGACGAGTACGTGGTGCTGTCCGACGACGAGATCAAGGCCGCCTACCCCAAGCGCACGCAGACCATCCAGATCGAGAACTTCGTCAAGGCGGCGGACGTGTCCTTCGTCTACATCGAGAAGCCTTACTACCTCGCACCGGATGGCCGGGCCGATCGCGTCTATGCGCTGCTGCGCGAAGCGCTGGAGAAAGCCGGTGTCATCGGCATCGCGCGCTTCGTGCTGCACAACAAGGAGCACCTCGCGGCGCTGATCCCGGCCGGCCCGGCGTTGATGCTGGGCGTGCTGCGCTGGGCCGAGGAGATCCGCTCGCCCGATGCGCTGGACTTGCCTAAGGTGGGAGCCGCTGGCGCTGCGGGCGTCAAGCCCGCCGAGCTGAAGATGGCCCAGCAGCTCATCAATCAGATGACTGCGGCCTGGAAGCCCGAGAAGTTCAAGGACGACTTCACGAGCGCCATCCATGAGCTGGTCAAGCGCAAGGCCAAGGCCGGCAAGACGGCGACCGTGCAGCCCTTCGAAGAGGCGCCGGACACGAGCAGCAGCAATGTCGTCGACCTGACCGAGCTGCTGAAGCAGAGCTTGGGCGGCAAGGCGCGCAAGGCCGAGAAGGCGGCGAAGGCACCGGCCGATAAGGCGCCGGCGAAGAAGGCGGCAGCCAAGCCCGCGGCCAAGCGTGGCGCGGCAAACCGCGGCAGGAAGGCCGCGTGAATTCAGGCGCACCGACGTCCTGCGGGAACACCTTTCGCCGGTGGTTCGACTGCGCCGCCGAAGACGTCGCCGAGTTCTGCTCTGGTCCGCTGACGGCAAGTCAAGAGCTGGCGGAGGCCTGATCGGTCAGCAGCTCCCATTCGCCGCGAAGGCTCTTGAGCGCGTAGTCGGCAAAGTGGCGTACGCGCGGGGCCAGATGCAATGCATGCGGGTACACGACATGCAGCGGTGCGCTGGGGATGCCGTATCGGCCCAGCACGCGCACCAGCGTTCCATCCCTCAGCTCCGAGCCCACATCCCATATTGACTTGAGAAAGATCCCGCCGCCGGCGAGCGCGAGTGCTTTGGCCGCGTTGCCGTCATTGCACAGGAAGGTCGCGTTCACCTCGGCCGAGACCGGTTTGCCTTCATGCTGGAAGAGCCAGTGCCGCGTGCTTCGCGTGCCGTAGAGGATGCAGTTGTGCGCTGAGAGCGCAGCAGGCGTGTCGGGAGAGCCGAAGCGCAGCAAATAGTCCGGCGCGGCGCACAGGACGAGCTCGCTGTCGGCGATGTGGCGTGCCGTCATCGTCGAGTCGTTGAGCACCCCGAAGCGCAGCGCCAGGTCAATGCCTTGTTCCACGAGATCCACGACGTCGTCGCTCAAGACGATCTCGATCCGCAACGCCGGATGCATGGCCTGGAACTGCGCCGCCAGGGGGGCGAGATAGCGCGTGCCCAGCATGCGCGGTGCCGTCACCCGCAGGTGCCCGTTGATGTCGGTGCGGCTGTGCTGCATCACCACCTCGGCCTGCTGCACCTCCGCAAGGATGCGCACGCAATGCAGGTGGAAGCGTTCGCCTTCCTGCGTCATGGACTGCCGCCGCGTGGTCCGGTTGAGCAGGCGAACGCCCATGCGCGCCTCGAGGGCGGCCAGGCGTTTGCTGACCACTGCCAGCGACAGGCCCAGCGCGTTCGCGGCCCCCGTGAGGCTGCCGGCACTGGCGACCTTGTCGAAGATCGTCAGCTCGGCCAGGTTGTCGATCATTGTTTCCATATCGTTGATTGTGAAATAGCTATATCGATCTTTATAAACAAGATGGCGATAAATATAGTGCCTTTCATCGCTTAACAGGAGCCTCACGATGAAACGCACCTTCCTTGCGGCCTTCCTGGCCGCCGCTGTCGCCACCAGCTTGGTCGCCCCGGTCTCGTCCGCGGCCGAGGCGCCTGCGACCAAGGTGAGCCGCTATCAAGCCGGCTACTACCACTTCAAGCTCGGCGACTTCGAGGTCGCGGCGCTCTCCGACGGCACGCTGCCGATCCCGACGCTGAAGCTGCTGACCAACGCCAAGCCCGGCGAGGTCGCGTCGCGCCTGGCGGACACGTATCAGACGACCGAGGTCGATGCCTCGGTCAACGCCTACCTGATCCGGGCGGGTGACCGCCTGATCCTGATGGACGCCGGCACCGGCGAGCTTTACGGCCCGACGTTGAACAAGCTCGAGGCCAGTCTCAAGGCGGTGGGCGTCACGCCGGCGCAGATCACCGACATCCTGATCACGCACATCCACACCGACCACACCGGTGGCTTGATGGATGGCCAGCGCATCGTGTTTCCCAACGCCACGGTCCACATCGAGCAGAAGGAAGTCGCGCACTGGCTGAGCCCCGACAACCGCGCGCGGGCGCCGGAGGCGGCGAAGAAGTACTTCGACGAGGCTTCGGCCAAGGTGCAGCCCTATGTCGATGCCGGCAAGGTGAAGACGTTCTCCGGCGCGACCGAGCTGTTCGCCGGCATCCGTTCCATCCCCGCTCCGGGCCACACACCGGGCCACACGTTCTACGCGCTCGAGAGCAAGGGCGAGAAGCTGGTGTTCTGGGGCGACCTGGTCCACGTGGCGGAAGTTCAGATGCCCAACCCGGGCGTGACCATCGTCTTCGACGTCGATCCCAAGGCCGCCGCAGCAACGCGCAAGAAGGCGTTCGCCGACGCGGTCAAGGGCCGGTATTGGGTCGCGGCCGACCACATCTCGTTCCCCGGCGTCGGCCATCTGCGCCCCGATGGCCCAGGCTACCGGTGGATCCCCATGACCTACGTGAACGACCACTACGAGGCGAAGTGAACCATGGCCCAGCGGTTGCTGAATCACTCCGCGGCACTGCTGCTGGCCGCGTGTCTGGCATGCCCTTTCACGGGCGCTGAAACGTTGCCGGCCTCCGCAGCCGACGAAGCGACCGCCGGGCTCCTGAGGGAACGCGCGCTGGCGGACAGCGGGGCGTTCAAGATTGTCGAATCGCTGACCACGGAGGTTGGCGCGCGCCCCGCCGGGTCGGAGGCCGACGCCCGCGCGGTGGCGTGGGCCGTGGCGAAGTTCCATGCGCTGGGCTACGACAAGGTCTACACGGAGCCCGTCAAGTTCACGGCTTGGCGCCGGCTGTCCGAGAGCGCAGATGTCACTGCGCCGATCACGCAGCGCCTTGCCGTGACCGCGCTGGGCAACAGCGTGGGAACCAACGGCCCGCTCGATGCCGAGATCGTGCGATTCCAAGACTTCGAAGCGTTGCAGTCGGCGCCGGCCGAATCGGTGCGCGGCAGGATCGTCCTGCTCACCCGGCGCATGGAACGCGACCGCGATGGGTCGGGATACGCGCGGGTCCTGCAGATGCGCAGCAGTGCCGCCTCGTTGGCCGCCACCAAGGGCGCCGTGGCGCTTCTGATCAGATCCTTGGGAACCGACGACAACCGGCTGCCGCACACCGGCAGCGTGAACTACGCTCCCGGGAACGCGATCCCGGCCGCCGCCATCTCGGGCCCGGATGCGGATCTCCTTGAACGGCTTGGGCAGCGGTATCCCTCGGTACGGCTGCGCCTGAACATCGCGACGCAAACGCAGGCCGACAGCATCTCGTACAACGTGATCGGCGAGATCACTGGGCGAGGCGCCAAGCGGGAGATCGTGATGATGTCTGCGCATCTCGACTCCTGGGATCTCGGCACGGGCGCAGTCGACGATGGGTTCGGCGTAGCTCTGACGATGGCAGCCGGGGCGTTGATCAAGCAGCTGCCCCAAGCACCCCGCCGCACGATCCGCGTGGTCTTGTTCGCCAACGAGGAGAACGGCTTCGATGGTGCACGCGCCTATGCGGCGCGCGATGCGGGCGATCTGTCGCGGCACTATCTGGCGATCGAAAGCGATTGGGGCGCAGGGCCAATCTACGCGTTGCGTCATCCGCCGCTGGACGCTGAGCTCACGGCACGGCTGTCACGCGCGCTGGCTCCGCTGGGCATCACGCTCGACGGTGCCGCTGGCGCACCGGGACCGGATCTGGGCTTCCTGGCCAAGCGTGGCGTGCCGTGGATCCAGCTCGCACAGGATGCCACGGACCTCTTCGATCATCATCACAGCGCCAATGACACCTTGGACAAGATCGACCCCGCGTCCTTGAACCAGAACGTCGCCGCCTACACGACGTTTGCCTGGCTGGCAGCGAACGCGCCGTAGATATGCGCAAGCTCGCCATCTCGGCGATTGAAACGGCGCTCAAGGGCTGAACGGGCTACGGCAAAAGTTGCCGCAAAGCCTTGCGCTCCCGGACCGGCCCCCTCTCGTGGGGCGGCCACGAACGCGGGCAAGTCGTGTGCCCGTGCAGCGTTGAACTAGACGCGGAAGACGACCATGGACGGCCGGTGGATTCCCTATTGCGGCGAGGCGCCCGGCCCGGACGCCTGGCTGAGCCGATGGAACCTCGACCCGGTGCTCGGCACGGGCCTCGTGCTGCTGGCGCTGGCACTGTGGCGGCTGTCAGCGGCGCAGGCTGCAACGCCGAGACAGCTGCGCTGCCTGCGCTGCGCCTGGGCGTTGGCGGCCCTGCTCTACGTGTCGCCGCTGTGTGCGCTGAGCTCGGCGTTCTTCGCCGTTCGGGTGGTCCATCACATGGCTCTGGTGCTGGCGATGGCGCCGTTGCTGGCCATCGGGCTGGAACGCTGGCTGCGCCGCCTGCCGACAACGCTGTGGACCAGCACCGCCATCGCCACCGTCACGTTCTGGACCTGGCATGCGCCCGCGCCTTACGCGGCGGCCCTGTCGTCGGTGGCCCTGTACGCGTTGATGCAGTTCACGCTGCTGGCCAGCGCGGTCGCCTTCTGGGTCGCGGTGCGGCGCTCCGGCGCGGTCGCTGCAACGGGCGCCATCCTCGCCACGACGGTGTTGATGGGGCTGCTGGGCGCGCTGATCACGTTCGCCGCGCGGCCGCTGTATGCGCCGCACTTCGCATCGGCGCTGAGCTGGGGCGTCTCGCCGCTGCAGGACCAGCAGCTCGCCGGCATCGTGATGTGGGCGCCAGGCAGCATGGCCTACCTGGCCGCCGCGATGTGGATAGGCTGGCGCTGGATGCGCGCTGAACGTGCGCGCGGCCTGCGTGCCGAGGCGGCATGAATCTCGTTGCCGCCATTGAATGGGCCGAGGGCCACCACCGCCGGGGCCTGTACTCGCCGATCGGCGTGGCCTTTCACTGGGCGATGGCGGCGCTGATGATCTTCCAGCTCGGCTACGGCTGGTACCTCGGCTGGCAGCCGGCGGGCGGCGACAAGTACATCGGCTACCAGACGCACACGGAGGTCGGGCTGGCCATCATGGTGCTGGGCACGCTGCGCTTCCTGTGGCGCAGCCAGATCGGCACGCCCGACAACGTCGACGAGTCATCGTTCTCGGGCAGGGCCAGCCATGTGCTGGAGGTCTGGTTCTACTTCAGCTTCTTCGCGCTGCCGATCAGCGGCTGGGTCATGTGGTCGACGCTGCCCAGCGACCTGCCGCTGTCGATCGCCGGTGTGATTCCCTTCCCCAACCTGCCCTTCGACCAGTTGTCCGAGGGCCTGCAGCACCGCCTGATGGAGTGGGCCGCGACGGCGCACACCTGGGTCGTCTGGATCACGGCGCTGGCCATTCCCGGCCACGCCGGGGCGGCCGTGCTGCATTACGTGATCAAGCGCGACCGCGTGCTGCCCTCGATGTTCGACCTCAACGGGCCGCAGGCGCCGGGCGTGGTGGGATCCGCGCCAGATAAAGGCTCAGCTGATGAACCTCCTCGGGCTTGAGCCGCTGGGCCGCAGTCAGCATCTGATGATTGCCGTCATTGCGGCGCTTCGACACTTGCCAGTCCTGCAGCTGCTGGGCGAGGTAGAAGGCCGGCTGGGCGTTCAGCGGCGGCCCCTTCGCGCTGCCGATCCCTTCAGCGCCGTGGCATTGCTGGCAGGCCGCGGCGTACAGCGCCGGGGTCGTCGCGGCGATGGCTTCGGCGGTGGCGGGCGGCAAGGCCTGGGGCGGCAGGCCGGCGTAGTAGTTGGCCACCCGCACGCGTTCGTCGCTGTCGAGAAAGCGCGCCACGTCGCGCATGACCTCGTGCGCGCGCAGCCCCGCCGCGTAGTCCTCCATCTGCTTTTGCAGGTAGCCCGCCGGCAGGCCGGCCAGGCGAGGTGCGTCGAAACCATTGCCCTCGCCGCGCGCGCCGTGGCAGCTCACGCAGGCGTAGCGCGCGCCGCCTTCGCCGCCACTCATCGCGATCAGCTCGCCGCCGCGGCCGAAGCGGTCGTCGCTCGGGCTCATGCGATCGGTGCAGGCGGCGGCCAGCAGCGTGAGGATGATGAGAGTGAGAAGAGACAGGTGGCGCATGGCGGGTGAATCATCATCCCTGGCAAAGGAAGCGCCGAGCAAGTCCCAGCGATGCGCTGCGCGCGAGGGACTTGTTCGGCGCTTCCTATTCGTGCTCGCCTGTGCCTTCCTCGCCGCCTGCGATGGCCCGCCCGACCGCACGCCGACCCTGGGCGACGCGGACGCCGCACGGGGCCGGCAGCTCGTGGCCGACAAGGGCTGCGTGGCCTGCCACACCTTCCCCGACGTGAAATGGCCGCGTGGAGGGCTCGGGCCGTCGCTCGAGAACTTCGGCAGGCAAGGCCTGATCGCAGGGCAGCTGCCGAACCAGCCCGGCTTGTTGATGCAGTTCGTTCGCAACGCACCGTCGATGGTGCCCGGCACGGCCATGCCGGCCATTCCCATGTCCGACCAGGAAGCTCGCGATGTCACCGCCTACCTCCTCACGCTATAGGGCCTGTCATCCTATGAATCCCCCCCGCGTGGCACCCCACAGAGCCTGCAATCTAGGCGCAAACCGCAGCCGGGGTGGGGCCCCGGCRAGGATTTGCAACGACGAGTGCAGGCTCTGTGTGGCGCCACCCGAAGGGCCGGGGCTGCAAGGGGCGCCCCGCGTCGTTGCGAACCTAGGTCGGGGAAGAGCCCCGACCGTCGGCTCGCGCCTAGCGCTGCACCCCTTGCAGCCCCGGCGCGGGGGAGATTCATAGGATGACAGGCCCTAACCTCGCTGAGGCCTTGAGCGGCTGGCCGCCGCCGGTGCTCGATCCGCACGGGCCGTTCTCCAACTCGGTCACGACGCTGGCCTGGGTGCTGATCGCGCTCGTCACATTGATCTTTCTGGGCGTCTGCGCGGCGATGTGGGTGGCGCTGTATGGCAGCGATGAGCTGCGCGCCAGGCTCGGCGGCGAGCGCGTCGTCAAGTGGTTCGGTCTGATCATCCCGGCCGGCGTGCTGTTGCTGCTGCTGGCCTGGGGCCTCACGCTGGTCGCGGGCATGTCCACCATCAAGGGCGACGAGCTGCGCATGCGTGTGTCCGGCAACATCTACTGGTGGCGCGTGTCCTACCTCGATGCGGCGGGCCGCGAGATGCTGGCCGATGCCAACGAGCTGCACATCCCGGTGGGCCGCCCGGTCGTCGTCGACATGGTCTCGGAGGATGTCATCCACAGCTTCTGGGTGCCCAAGCTGGGCGGCAAGATGGACATGATCCCGGGCCGCACCAACCGGCTGAAGCTGCAGGCCGACAAGGCGGGCGTCTATGGCGGGCAATGCGCCGAGTTCTGCGGCGGCGCGCATGCGCTGATGGGCTTCGTCGTCGTCGCGCATGAGGCGGCGGACTGGCAGCGGTGGCTGGATTCACGCCTGAAGCCGGCCCCTGAGAGCAACGTCAGCGTCGAGGCGCTGCGCGGCAAGCAGCTCTTCAACGAGGTCGGCTGCGCGGCCTGCCACCGTGTCGCCGGCACCTCGGCGCAAGGCGTGTCGGGCCCTGACCTGACCTTCGTCGGCTCGCGCCAGTCGCTGGGCGCCGGCATCCTGCCGAACACGCGCGGCACGCTGATCGGCTGGATCGGCGACAGCCAGTCCATCAAGCCGAACAACCGCATGCCCGCCTACCGCTCGCTGAAGGCCAGCGAGTTGAACGCACTCGCCAGCTACATGGAGTCGTTGAAATGACGTTGCCCGCCAGCCCCGGCGTGGAAGGCGCCGTCCGCGATGCCGCAGCCGAGCCGTCCGAGACCGGTTTCGATACGCGGCTCTACGCGCGTTTCCCGACCCAGGGCGGCCGGCCCGCGGGCGAGCTCGAGGCGCTGGAGAAGACCTGGGAAACGCCGACCGGCTGGCGCGCGTTCAGCGCCGTCAACAACAACTTCATCGGCTTCCTGTTCATCGCCACGGCCTTCGGCTTCTTCATTGCGGCCGGCATCCTGTCGCTGGTGATGCGCGTGCAGCTGGCCGCGCCGCTGGCCGGCGTGGTGCCGCAGGAGACCTACAACCAGCTGTTCACGATGCACGGCTCGGTGATGATGTTCCTGTTCGCCGTGCCGGCCGTCGAGGCCATTGCCGTGTTGCTGCTGCCGCAGATGCTGGCCGCGCGCGACCTGCCCTTCCCGCGGCTGTCGGCCTATTCGTACTGGGCCTATGCCATTGGCGGCGTGGTCTTCTTCGGCTCGGTCTTTTTCAGTCTGGCGCCGTCGGGCGGCTGGTTCATGTACCCGCCGCTGAGCTCGGGGGTCTATGCCAAGGGCATCAACGCCGACTTCTGGCTGCTGGGCATCGGCTTCATCGAGATCAGCGCGATCGCCGGCGCCATCGAACTGATCGTCGGCGTGCTGCGCACGCGCGCCCCGGGCATGACGCTGGCCAAGATGCCGGTGTACGCCTGGGCCATCCTGATCTTCGGCGTCATGATCATCCTGGCCTTTCCGGCCATGATCATGGTGACCTTCCTGCTGGAGCTGGAGCGCGCCTTCAACTGGCCGCTGTTCGACGCCACGCGCGGCGGCGACCCGCTGCTCTACCAGCACCTGTTCTGGTTCTTCGGCCACCCCGACGTCTACATCATCTTCATCCCGGCCTCGGCGATGGTGTCGACCATGGTCGTCACCGTCGCGCAGAAGAAGCTGGTCGGGCACGAGCTCGTCGTGCTGGCGATGATCGCCACCGGCTTCATCAGCTTCGGCGTGTGGGCCCACCACATGTTCACGGTCGGCATGCCGGAGCTGGCGGCGGGCTACTTCTCGGCCGCGTCGATGGCAGTGGCCGTTCCCGCGGGCGCCCAGGTGTTCGCATGGATCTGCACGCTCGCGTCTGGCCGTGTGCAGCGCAACGTGCCGTCGCTGTTCCTGGTCGGCGGCATCCTCATCTTCGTGATGGGGGGCTTGAGCGGCGTCATGGTGGGCATGGTCGCCTTCGACGGCCAGGCGCACGACACCTACTTCGTTGTCGCGCATTTCCACTACGTGCTGATCGGCGGCATGCTGTTCCCGCTGTTCGCCGGCTTCTATTACTGGACGCCGATGATCAACGGCCAGCAGCTGTCGGAGCGGCTCGGGCGCTGGGTGTTCTGGCTCAGCTTTGTCGGCGTGCACGTCTGCTTCCTGCCCATGCACCTGACCGGGCTGATGGGCATGCCGCGGCGCGTCAACACCTACCTGCCCGACCGGGCCTGGGACCTGCCGAACCTCATCTCCACCGTGGGCGCCTTCATCATGGCCGCAGGTGCGCTGCTGTTCGTCATCGACGCGGTGCGCTGCTACGCCCGTGGCGGCAGCAGCGGCAATGCCCGCAATGCGTTCCATGGGGGCACACTGGAATGGCTGTCGGCGGGCAACTACGGCGTGCGCTCCATCCCGGTGGTCAACGACCTGGAGCCGTTGTGGGCCGACCCCCAACTGGCCAACGACGCGCAAGCCGGGCGCTACTTCCTGCCCAACACGGCCACCGGCCAGCGCGAAACGCTCGTCACCAGCCCCGCGCGCGCCGAGCCGCAGTACGTGCAGATCATGCCGGGGCCGTCCTGGTGGCCGCTGCTGTCGGCGCTGTTCACGGCCGGCTTCTTCCTGCTGCTGACGGTGAAGGCCATGACCCTGAGCGCCGCCTGCGGCGTGCTGACCGTGATCTGCCTGATGCGCTGGGTGTGGAGCAACGACCGGCACCTGCCGCCGCACCAGGGCCAGGTCGACGCCGGCGCCGGCATCCTGCTGCCGACCTATGTGGCCGGCCCGCAGGCGCACGGCTGGTGGGCCGCGGTGCTGCTCGACATCGTGCTCGGGATGATCTTCCTGATGGCGATGTTCGGCTACCTCTACCTGTACGCCGCGCATCCCGACTGGTGGCTGCTCCAGGCGCCGCGCGGCGCGCTGGTTCCCGGCCTGTTGCTGCTGGGTGCATCGGCGGGCCTTGCCTATGCTGCCCGGCCGCTGATGGCGAAGCTCAAGCGGGGCAGTGGCGCCAGCGCCGTGTTGATGAGCTTCAGCGCGGCGTGCCTGGCCGCCGCGCTGGCCGTGGACGTGCTCGACTGGTGGCACGCCGGGCTGCGCGGCGATGCCAGCGGCCAGGGCGCGACGGTCTACGCGATGCTGGCCTGGCATGGCAGCGTCGTGGCGGCCGTGGTGCTGGCGGCGTTCTTCTACGCACTGCGCTGGATGCGCGGCCTGGCGCCGCGCCCGGCCAACAAGACGCTGGAGGCATTGCGCCTGCTGTTCATCTACGCCGCGCTGGAGGGTGCCGCCGGCCTGCTGCTGCCGCGCCTGCTGCCGTGGGGAGGTGCGTGAATCAAGCGACCTTCACCACCGTCTTGCCGAAGTTGCCGCCCTGCAGCAGCCGCGCCAGCGCGGCCGGTGCCTGCTCCAGCCCGTCGACGATGTCCTCGCGCAGCGTGATGCGCCCTGAATCCAGCCAGGCGCTCATCTCGCGGCGGAAGGTGTCGAAGCGTTCGCCATAGTGGTCCAGGATGATGAAACCCTGCATGCGGATGCGCTTGGCCAGCAGCGTGGCGACGAGGCCAGGCAGGCGGTCGGGACCGGTGGGCGGCGCGGCGTCGTTGTAGTGCGAGATGAAGCCGCAGACCGGCACGCGGGCGTGCAGGTTGAGCAGCGGCAGCACGGCGCTGAACACCGCGCCGCCGACATTCTCGAAATAGACGTCGATGCCCTGTGGGCAGGCCTCGGCCAAGCGCGCGGCGAGATCGGGGGCGTGGCGATCCAGGCAGGCATCGAAGCCCAGCACCTCGACGGCGTGGCGGCATTTGTCGGCGCCGCCGGCAATGCCCACCACGCGGGCGCTCTTCAACTTGGCCAACTGGCCGACGACAGCGCCGACCGCACCCGTGGCCGCGGCGACGACGACGGTCTCGCCCGGCTTGGGCTGGCCGATGTCCAGCAGCCCGACATAGGCCGTGAAGCCCGGCATGCCCAGGCCACCCAGTGCGTGCGACGGTTGCGTCACGTCGCCCAGAGCCAGCAGGTCGCTGCCATCGCTCACGGCGTATTCCTGCCAGCCCGCATTGGCCAGCACCAGCTCGCCTTCCTTGAAGCCCGGGTGCCGTGACGCCACGACGCGGCTGACCGTGCCACCCACCATGACGCCGCCCAGCGGCACCGGCGGCGCGTAGCCCGGGCCGACCGGCGCCATCAGGTTGCGCATGTAGGGGTCGACGGACAGGTAGAGCGTGCGCAGCAGCACCTGGCCGTCGGCGGGTTCGGGCACGGGCTGGGTGTCGAGGCGGAAGTGCTCCGGCCCCGGCAGGCCTTGCGGGTAGGCGGCGAGAGTGAGGCGGCGGTTCATTGCGCACCTCGGGCGACGGCGCGCGGACCATGGCGCAGCGTCAGCAGCGTGCCCAGCGTCAACGCAACGACAGCAAAGGCTGGACCGCCCAGCGCGCCGATACGGTCCACCAGCAGGCCGCCACCGATGGCGCCGCTCGCGATGGCGATCTGGAAGGCCGCCACCAGCAGGCCGCCGGCGCCCTCGGCCTGGTCGGGCGCGGCGCGCACGATCCAGGTCTGGAAGCCCACCGGGAAGGCGCCGAAGGCAAAGCCCCACAGCGTGACGGCCACGGCCGTGACGACGGGCGAGCTGCCGGCCACCAGCAGGCTCGCCGCCAGCACCGCGATGAGCACGCCGCCGGCGACGATCGCATGGCGCTCGCTGCGCCCGGCCAGCCAGCCACCGGCAAAGTTGCCGAAGAAGCCGCCGATGCCATAGCCCAGCAGCACGCCCGAGATGGCGCCGACCGACAGGTGCGTGACCTGCTCCATCAGCGGCCGGATGTAGGTGAAGCCGGCAAAGTGGCCCGAGATGACGAGCAGCACCGCCAGCAGCGCCACGCGCACCGGCGGGCGGCGCAGCAGCTCGGCCAGCACACGCAGATCCGGCTTGTCGCGCGGCGGCAGGGCCGGCAGCGTGGCCGCCTGCACGGCCAGCGTGACGAGGCTGACCACGCCGGCCGCGATGAAGGCGCTGCGCCAGCCCCACACGTCGCCCATCCACGCGCCGATGGGCGCGGCACAGACGGTGGCGACCGACACGCCGGTCAGGATGACCGACATGGCACGGGCGAACAGGTTCTCGGGCACCAGGCGCATGGCCAGCGCCGCCGACATCGACCAGAAACCACCCAGCGCAACACCCAGCATCACCCGCGCGACCAGCAGCGCCGCCAGGCTGCCGGCAGTGGCGGCCAGCAGATTGGACAGCACCAGCAGCGCGCTCAGGGCCAGCATGACGACGCGGCGGTCCAGCCTGCGCGTCAGCAGCGGCAACGCGGGTGCAGCCACCGCGCCGACCAGCGCCGTGGCCGTGACGGCCTGGCCGGCTGCGCCGTCGCTGATGCCGAGATCGCTGGCCATGGCCGTCAGCAGGCTGGCCGGCAGGAACTCGGCCATGACGAGGCCGAAGACGCCCATCGTCAGCGAGGCGACGGCCGGCCAGCGGGCGGTGGTGTGGGCCGGGGCGGGCGCGGCGATGGCGTGGCCACCGGGGTCGGTGGGGCAGGCAGTGCAGGAAGAGGAAGTCACGGCGGCAAGACCCTTTGTCAGCGAGGTCTGAATGCTAGGAATAGGCTGCCGGCGATTGAATGCCAGGAAAGCCGAGATGCTTGACTTTTCGTCCAGACCCGAGGGCCGCGACACCCTGACCGAGATCCTGCTGGGCCTGCGCCTGGACGGCGTCGAGTACGGCCGCTGCATCCTGCGCGCGCCCTGGGCCGTGGCCTTCCCGGCGCAGCGCTCGGCGCGCTTTCACTTCGTCGGCCACGGCGGCTGCTGGCTGCGCACCGCGGCCACCGACTGGGTGCGGCTGAACGCCGGCGACGCGGTGCTGCTGCCGCATGGCAGCTTTCATGTGCTGGCCAGCGCGCCCGACGTGCCGGCGGTGGACATCGACTCGCTGTCGCGCGTCGCCGTGTCGGAGAACATCTACCTGGTCGGCGCCGCGCCCGGCTCCGCCGCCGCGGTGGTGGACGACGCCACCGACGTGATGTTCTGCGGCGCGCTGCGCTTCAACCTCGACCCGCTGCACCCCCTCATCGCGATGATGCCGCCCGTCATGCTGGCCGGCGACCTGGCGCAGAAAGACGCGACGGTGCCCGTGCTGCTGGACGCGATGGAGCGCGAGGTGGCGCTGGACCGCATCGGCGCCTGTGGCATCCTGGCCCGGCTGGCCGACGCGCTCGCCGCCAGCATCATCCGCGCCTGGGTGGAATGCGGCTGCAGCGACGCCACCGGCTGGATTGCCGCGGTGCGCTGCCCCAAGGTCGGCAAGGTCGTTGCCGCCATCCACGCCGAGCCCGAACGCGACTGGAGCCTGCCCGAACTGGCCGACGTCATGGGCGCCTCACGCTCCAGCTTCGCCGACGCCTTCACGCGCACCATGGGCGAGAGCCCGGCCCGCTACGTCGCCAAGATCAAGATGTTCCAGGCCCGCCGCTGGATCGCCCAGGACGGCATGCGCGTCGCGACAGCGGCGGACCGGCTGGGTTACGAGTCGGAGGCGTCGTTCAGCCGGGCGTTCAAGCGGGTGATCGGGCATGCACCCAGTGCGGCGCGGGGGCCGTCGCCCTGAAGCACCGGCCCGGCGCCGCCCTCATTGCTCCCGCGCGCCCGACGGCGTCACGCCGCAGGCCATGCGGCCCCCGCCACCGCCCAGCGGCATCGGGTGGTCGGCGTGGTTGTCGCCGCCGATGTGGATCATCAGCGAGCGCGCCCGCAGGTCGTCGAGCTTGAGGCGAGGTGCCAGCACGGCATGGCTGGCGCGCTCGTCGGCTTCCACCACCAGCGCGGGCAGGTCGCCCAGGTGGCCGTCGCCCCAGGGCGTGCCGTGGCGCCCGCTGCCCAGCGGGTCCAGGTGGGCACCTGCCGCCAGGCCCGCCACCGGCTGGCCGTCGCGCAGGCCCGCTGCGCAACTCGGGTTCTCGTGCACATGAAAGCCATGGCTGCCCGGCGGCAGGCCGTTCAGCGCCGGCGTGAAGACCAGGCCGTAGGCCGATTCGGTCACCACCACTTCGCCGATCGCCTGCGCCGCGCCCCGGCTGTCGATCAGGTGCATGGGCACGGTGATGGCAGCGGCCTGGACCGCGGCGATGGGAAGGGCCAGCAGCGTGGCGATGGAGAAGAAGCGCATGGTGGGTCTCCCTGACAGCGGGCCGGACACCTCGTTCAGCCCTGCCCTGACAGACGGGCTGCCGGGCACAAAGCGGACAAGGGATGTGCGGGCAGGCGAGACCTGGCCGATGCGCCTACAGGCGGGGGCGCGAGGTGCCCGTCATCGGGGCGCAAGTTGCGTTGCCCCAAGATCGGCACGGTCGTCGCTGCCATCCACGCCGAGCCCGAGCGCGATGGGAGCCTGCCCGAGCTGGCCGACGTCATGGGCGCCCCGCGCTCCAGCTTTGCCGACGCCTTCACGCGCACCGTGGGCGAGAGCCCGGCCCGCTACGTCGCCAAGATCAAGATGTTTCAGGCTCGCCGCTGGATCGCCCAGGACGGCATGCGCGTGGCCACGGCCGCCGACCGGCTGGGCTATGAATCGGAGGCGTCATTCAGCCGGGCGTTCAAGCGGGTGATCGGGCATGCGCCCAGTGCGGCGCGGGCAGGCTGAAAGCGGCCTGAGGTCAACGCCAGCCGCGTGCGATTTCAGCCCGTGCGACGACGCGCGATGCAGGCGATGCCCGCCAGCCCGGCCAACCACAACAGGGCCGTCTCGGGCTCAGGCACCGCCAATGCCTGTTGGGCGAATTCGAAGCTGACGGTGCCGAAGCGAGCCCCATGTGCGGCGTCGGGCGAGTACTCGTAGGCCCTGAGGTTGGCGGCGTAGATCAAGGTGCCCGGCAGCACGGCGCCATAGTCAACGGCGTCGGTGATCCGCGTGAACCCGGCGTTGTTGACCGCCGCGGTGGCGCTGTTCAGATTGGCGTAGACGATGGCGTCGAAGCTGGTCTGCGTGACCACCACGTTGCCCATCGCCACCGAGTAGCCGCTGAGGCCCATCCCAGCCGCGTTGGTGATGCTGAAGTAGGCCAGCGTCGCATCGACGTAGTTGCCGGTCTTGACCGTCTGCGCGAACGGGTCGAAGCGCGAGGCCTGGCCCACGACGCCGAAGTCCATCGCCAGCGTGAAGCCGATGTTGCCGGGGCTGCTGTCGGGCGTGAAGACGATTGCCGCAGCGTCCGGCGCCAGCTTCGTGTTGCCGGCAAACGGCCCGTTGTTCCAGACCGGGTGCGAGGGCAGCTGCCGCTGGGTGAAATCGAAGTTGGAGCCTGCGATGGTGCAGTTGCCGAGCGCCAGGATCTGGTCGAACGTCGCGGTCGGGCAGACCGTGGCAGACGCGGGGGCCGACAGCACCAGCGCCAAGGCTGGCGCCAGCAGCGTGGGAAGGCGATTGCGCTGGCTTGTCGCAGAACTCATGGGGCTCTCCTGATCGTGGGTTGGAGCCGCCGATGTTGCGCGCCCGTCCGACGGCGCTCCACCCACGGATGACCCACAGTCGAGCCGGGCAAGGGTCGTCGCGCCCCTGTTGGCGGGCCGAATTAGCGCTGCGGGGTGGCCACCTAAAATTCGCCGCCCCAGCGTGCCGTTCAGGCGCCGTTCAACGATCCGATGACGACCACCACCCTGCTCCTGCAACTCATCGTCATCCTCGGCGTGGCCCGCGGCTGCGGCTGGTTGCTGYGTCATCTGGGCCAGCCGCAGGTGGTGGGCGAGATGGCGGCCGGCCTCGTCCTCGGCCCAGCGGTCATGGGCTTCTACGCTCCGGAGCTGCATGCCCAGCTGTTCGCCAAGCCCCTGCTGGGTGGCCTGAATGCGCTGGCCACGCTGGGCCTGGTGCTGTTCATGTTCGTCGTCGGCCTGGAGATCCGCGCGCCGGGCGGCCTGCGCTCGCAGCTGCGGTCAGCCGGTAGCGTCGGCCTGCTCAGCGTGCTGGCGCCGGCCGTCCTGGCCTTGGCCATCACGCCCGCCCTGCACCCGGGCCTGGCGCCGGCGGGCGTGGGCTTCTGGCCCTTTGCGCTGTTCATGACGGCCGCCGTGTCCATCACCGCCTTCCCCGTCATGGCCCGCATCCTCAAGGACCGCGGCATGACGCAGACCCGCTTCGGCCAGCTGGCCCTGGCGGGCGCTGCGGTCGTCGACGTGTTCGCCTGGGTGCTGCTGGCCTTTGTCGTCGCCCTTGCGGGAGTGGGTGAAGGCTATGCCGGCCTGGCCCGGATCGCCGCCGGCACGCTGGCCATCCTCGCCGTCCTCTATTTCGTCGTGCGACCGGTCTATGCCCGGCTGCTGGCCGCCCGGGCGCCCGATGGCGAGCCGTCGCTGGGCGTGCTGGCCGCGCTGATGCTGGGCCTGCTGGCCTGCGCCGCCGCGACCGAATGGCTGCACCTGCACGCGGTGTTCGGCGCCTTCCTGTTCGGCGCCACGCTGCCGCGCGACGACCGCCTGCTGCAGTCGCTGATGCAGCGCATCGAGCCGCTGTCCATCGTGCTGCTGATGCCGCTGTTCTTCGCGCTGGCCGGCCTGTCGACGACGCGCTCGGCCTTTGCCGGCGGCGCCCTGGGCGCCATGCTGCTGGTGGTGGGCGTGGCGACGGTCGGCAAGCTGGTGGGCGGCTGGCTGGGCGCCCGCGTGGCCGGCCTCAACGGCGCCGAGAGCATGGCCACCGGCGCGCTGATGAACGCCCGCGGCCTGATGGAGCTCATCGTCATGAAGGTCGGCCTGGACGTCGGCCTCATCGGCCCCGACATGTTCACCATCCTGCTCATCATGGCCCTGGCCACGACGGCGATGACCAGCCCGTTGATCACGTTGGCATTGCGCTACCGCAAGCGGGTCAAGGGCGCGAAGGCGGCCTGAGTCGAGCGGCGGCAAGGCGACTAACATGGCCGCCCATCTGAATCGTTAGGCGAGCGCTGGCTTCTCCGGTGCAGCCTCCCCGCCGGCATGCGCCATCACTCACTCCTGTCACCGGCTATCACGCTGGCGTCCCTGCTGCTCGGTTTGGCCGCCTGCGGGGGCGGAGGCGACAACACGGAGTCGGTCGGCTGCCCGGCGATCGTCCTGAGCGACGGGCCTGCACTCATCCTCGCTTCCGTGCAGAGCGCCGCCACGTCTGCATCCATTCCGGTGGTCATTCTGAGCGACATGACGGCCAACGGCCTGAGCTTTTCGGCGGAGCTGTATTCACCGACGCAGAGCTTGAACGTACGCACGGTCGGCAAGACGCTGGAATGCACGCTGCCTTGCGGCTTCTCGTCGGCAACGGGCGAACAGTCCTTCACCGTCTCGGCCCCCGGCTACGTGCCGCTCAAGGTGACCGCCCAAGGCTCGTACGCCTCCAGCCGCGGGATCTGCCCGCCGACGCTGACGGATGGCCATCGAATCACGGTGAAGCTGGAGCCCATCTAAGCGGCGAGCTGGGCGGCCTGTCCGCCAGATCTCCGCCACGTCGTTTGGCGTTCGTCGCGTGCCGGTCGCAGCTCCATAGGTGGGGTGAGCCACGCGAACCCCAACATCGACGATGTCGCGCTTCCGAGCAATACCGCTCTGCCGCCATCAGTGTTGGGGTTCACTGCGTTCACCCCAACCGGGCTTCGCCTAAAGACCGTGTGATGACCGGCTAGAGATTGGGCTTTGCAAACTCCGCAAGCCACGAAGCAAGTTTTGAATATTCGTTCAATACCAGGCGATGTTGTGCGCTTTCGGCAACCAAGACGGCATCTCGCGTGAAACTCGACGTAGTAACCACGATGCCTTTGGTGGCTTTGTGCTGCTCGACAACACCAAGCAGGCGCTGAACGATTCCTATACCTACTGTGTTGTGCGGAAGGTAACGCTTGCATTCAATGAGATGAAGGCTACTCCCTGAGAGCCCACTCTTTTGAATGGCGATGATGTCGATACCTCCATCTCGAGTCTCGGGGGTCAATTCGACAGAGAAACCGTTCTGTCGGAAGACCGCAGCAACAAGTTCTTCGAATTTGCGAGGAGGTAGCGAATGCAAGAGTTCTGGATGACGCCCGAAGTATGCTAATACTTCGTGCTCCACGTCACTGAACAAGAAAGGCGACGCAACTGCAATTTCGAATTTTGCGGACTCATACAATGAAATCGGCTTGTCGCTGAACGGTGTTTCACTGGATGGGCTCAGGTAGTCGGAGTGAAGAAGCGCATCTAGTTCCTCACTGGAAAGCGGTTCGTCCAAAAATAATTTTGTCATCGCCGCGTTCGCGAGCTCGATTTCCTCAAACGCCTGGTTGGCTGTTCGGACTCGTGGACGCGGCTTTTTCCAACGACGCTCCTGCTTTCGCACGTTTGGCATTTGGCAATCTAGCGCTCGAAGGAAGGGCTAGCCGGCATTCCAGATGCACTCGGTTAAGTACTGGCCCATAAACCAAACCCGCTGAAATGGATGTGAAATCGAACTGATCCAAGGAAGTATCGTGGCAACGATGACATCGTCAGGTGTAATCACCAACAGGTCGTTGTACACGAGTAGTTCAAGCGAGTGTTCTGTCTTGTACTTCCGCTTCAGCTTCTTTCGAATGATTCGCTCCGACGGATCGGAGGTGGAGAACGAGTGCAAGCTTTGCGGTGCGTTTCCCGCGTTGACTTGGGCAATCAGTGGATCGGTGATTGCAACGAGCTCGAATGCGATCAGACCGCGTTGCTCGTGCATGCAGAGAAGATCAGGTTCGGGTGGATTACGACTTTCAACGGAAAGCCAAATATCCTTCTCATCGAGTCGTTCCGCGAAATCCCAGAACGCTCGACGCTCCATCTCAGCTTTGCGTACGCTCGATGAAACATTCATTGCGGGCCAACGTCCGTTTAAGGGGCGACTGCAAGTGAGCAAAGCACGCTCGTGGGTTCTTTCTTGACGGATGGATCAGGCTTTGTCATCTTTCGCCTTGGCCGCTCTAGCTTTTGCGAGTGCATCTTCGCGGCCAAATCGTTTGTTCCACGTTGGGCGCAAATCATTGATAAGACTGTCTTCAAGGCCGGCAGCGAGGTTGAGATGAAAACCTCCAAAACGTAGAAGGCCGTGGTCAGGGAGAACATACACATCGATCAGTCGACTTGCAGCAAGAGCGGCAGCAATAGCTGCATTACCTCGAATATTGGTTGCTTGTGTGCTCCGTGGATTTTGATAGCCATACAATCTCTTTCGGAGTTGCTGTGTTGTTTTGCCGATGTATAGCACCTCTCCCAATGAGATAAAGGCATACAAAGCATTTGCGCTACTCGCGTGTTCGCTCAGCGAGATGCGAATTCCGCCCATATCCGTCGATTGCCACTGGCCGCAACGGCGAAAACCGATTTCCTCAAGTCGTTGCAGGGCAGTAGGAATAGCCATCTGATACGAAAGTTATTTTCGGGCGACAGCCTATACACCGAATACCGACGCTTATTGCGCAAAAGTGATAGTTGACATCATGTGAATAATAAAAAAGGCCCGCAACAAATGCTGCGGGCCTCTTGTCATTCATCGCAAAACAGGCTTTAGAAGGGAATATCGTCATCCATATCGTCAAACCCCGTCGCCGCCTTGGGCGCCGCAGCCGGTGCACGCGGAGCGGGCGGGCGCTGGGCCGCAGCCGGGCGCGCTGCCGGGCGGGCACCGCCCTCGTCGCCACCGCCACGGCTGTAGCCGCCACCGCCACCTTCGCCGCCACCAGCACCACGGCCGTAGCTGGCGCCGCCACCGCCGCCTTCATCGCCACCGCCGGCGCCATCACGGCCGCCGAGCAGTTGCATTTCCTGGGCAATGATCTCGGTCGTGTAGGTGTCGCGGCCTTCCTTGTCCTGCCACTTGCGGGTCTTCAGGCGGCCTTCGACGTAGAGGGGGCGGCCCTTCTTGACGTATTCGCCGACGATCTCGGCCAGGCGGTCGTTGAAGACGACGCGGTGCCATTCGGTCTCTTCCTGGCGCTCGCCGCTCTCGCGGTTCTTCCAGTTGCGGGTGGTCGCCAGGCTGAGGGTGACCCAGGCGCCGCCGCTGGGGTTGTAGCGAACCTCGGGGTCTTTGCCGACGTTGCCGATGATGATGACTTTGTTGACGCTGGCCATGACGCTCGTCCGAATTCGATGGGGAAGGGGCGAATTATGCCGAGGGGCTCGCCGAACCCCGTCAGCAACTCCACGTAGACCGCATCCCGCACCCCGGGGCCCGCACTTCGTCTCTCCACCCGCCGCCCGCCCGACGGGGCTCCCTAAGATGAAGCCATGAACTCCCCCGGCCCCCGCTCCAGCAACCGCCGCCCGAATGTGCGGCTGTGGCTGGCGTACGCCGGGACTTGCGCGCTGGCCTGGTGCCTGTTCGTGCTGGCGGGCAGCGAGTTCGACCGCGGCCTGGACCCGTTCTGGCTGGCCGTCTACCAGGCCACCACCATGCTGTGGGCGCCGATGCTGCTGGGCGTCGCCGTCTGGCCGGTGGCCCGCCGCCTGCACGGCACCGATGCCGGCGCGGCCGCGACCGCCCTGGCGCATGCGATGGCGGCGCTGTCGTTCTCGGCGCTGTGGCAGGCCGGCGAGTTCGCCGTCAACGCCGCCCTGTTTGGCACCGACCACGCCGGCGCCGTGCTGCTGGCCGGCCTGCTGTGGCGCTCGGTGTGGGGCTTCGTGGTCTACGCAGCAATAGCCACCGCTTTCACCGCCGTGCTGCAGTCGCGCGCGGCGCGCTCGGCGGCCGTGCACGCCGCCCAGGCTGAAAGCGCCCTGGCCAGGGCCGAGCTGTCGGCCATCAGCGGCAAGCTGAACCCGCATTTCCTGTTCAACACGCTGAACTCGCTGATCGCCCTGACCCGCAAGGACCCGGCCGCCGCCGAGGCCTCGCTGCTGAAGTTCTCGTCCATGCTGCGCTATGTGCTGGACACCAAGCGCGGCGCCGAGGACCGCGTGATGCTGTCCGACGAGATCGATTTCCTGCGTGACTACCTGGCCCTGGAAGCCCTGCGCCTGGGCTCGCGGCTGCGCGTGGACTGGGACCTGGAGGAGCGCGTGATGGCCGACGAGCTGCCGCCGCTCACCCTGCAGCCCCTGGTCGAGAACTCCATCCTGCACGCCGTGGCCACCCGCAAGGGCGGCGGCAAGGTGACCATCACCGCGCGCCGCAATGCGCTCAACCATGGCCTGGACCTGGCCGTGGCGGACGACGGCCCGGGCTGCGAGCCCGAGGCCCTGGAGCCCAAGCCCGGCCAGCGCCGCGGCGTGGGCCTGGCGGCGCTGAAGAAGCGCTTCGCCCTGGACTACGACGGCCAGGCGCGCCTGCGCATCCACACCGCTCCCGGCGCGGGATTTCGCGTCGACCTCTTCATTCCTCAAACATGAACACGACTACCGTTCTCATCGCCGAAGACGAACACCTGGCCGCCGAAGCCCTGGCCGACTGGGTCAAGGCCACGCCGGGCCTGCAGCTGGTGGCTGTCTGCGAGGACGGCGACGACGCGCTGGCGCAGATCCGCGCACTCAAGCCCGCCCTCGTGCTGACCGACATCCAGATGCCGGGCCTGACGGGGTTGCAGGTGGTGCAGGCCCTGCAGGGCGAGGCCCACCAGCCGCGCATCATCTTCACCACCGCCTATGACCAGCACGCGCTGACGGCCTTCGAGCTGCATGCGGTGGACTACCTGCTCAAGCCCTTCTCGCGCGAGCGCTTCGACGAGGCGATCAACCATGTGCTGCGCGACGCTTCGCCCAGCCCTGCCGACGTGGCCCAGGCGCTGGGCGCGCCGGCCGACGCACCGCTGACGCGCCTCTTGGTGCGCGACCAGGGCAAGATCTTCCCGCTGCAGGTGGACGCCATCGAGTGCCTGCGCTCCGACAACAAATACACCGCCATCACCAGCAAGGGCCGCAGCTTCCTGGTGCGGCTGCCGATTGCCGATTTCGAGACGCGGCTGGACCCGATGAAGTTCCTGCGCGTGCAGCGCGGCTGCATCGTCAACCTGGATTTCGTCGAGAGCATGACCCCGGACGAGAACTCCCAGCTCGTCGTGCAGCTGCGTGACGGCACGCGCATCACGGCCAACCGTGAGGTGTCCAAGATGTTGAGGGAGCAGTCGCTATGAAGACCAACACCTTGAAGAGGCGCCTCCTGCCGGCGTTGTTGCTGGCAGCCCTCGGCCTGGCGCAGGCCCAGCCTCACCCGCACCCCACGCCAGCGACGCCCCCCACTCCCGCCACGCCAGCGACACCAGCAACACCGGCCACTCCTCCGACACCAGCGACACCAGCGACGCCGGCCACCCCAGCAATGCCCGGCCGCATCTACGCCCCCGGCGCCTTCGATCGCCTGGAGCTGGCCGGCGCGGCGCGCGTCATCCTTGTGCAGGGCGAGCGCGACCAATGTTTCATCGCCGGTGACGCCGAGGTGCAGAAGAGCGTCGAGGTCGAGCTGGCCGACCGCCAGCTCATCATTCGCCCGACCGGCGGCTGGAAGTTCTGGCACAGCCAAAAGCTGTTCGTGCAGGTGGAGATGCGTCAGCTGAAGGGGCTGTCGCTGTCCGGCGCCAGCGACGTGCACGCGCCCTTGCCCCTGCGCGCCGACCAGCTCAAGCTCTTCATCAGCGGCGCAGGCCTGGTGCGGCTGGACCAGCTGCAGGCCAGGCAGCTCACCTTTGTCATCTCGGGCGCCGGTGACGGCCAGTTGGGCGGGCGCGTTGAGGACCTGGCGCTGCAGATCTCCGGCAAGGGCAAGGTGGTCGCCGACCGCCTTCAGGCCCAGCGCGCCCGTGTCAGCGTCAGCGGCATCGGCAATGTGCTGCTGTGGGTGACCGACGAGCTGGCGGCCAATATCTCGGGCATCGGCTCGGTGGACTACTTCGGCAACCCGTCGGTGCAGCGCTCGGTGTCGGGCATGGGCTCGATCAGCGCACGCGGCGAACGGCGGAACTAGGTATTTCGACAAGCAGGCTCGGTGCCGCGAACACCATGCCAGCCAGTGAGTTTTGCTACCGGATCATTGACCGCCGAGACTTGGCCGCGGCCATCGGTTGCGACGTGGCATTCAGTGCATCTGCCCTGTACTCACTGTGAGCCGAGAAGGCGCCGGCCGTGACTTCGATGTCCGCGCCGGAAATGCCCGCTCCACGGGCGACGTCGCGCCACTGGTCGACCACGGTCGCCACCTCTTCGACGATGGCGCCTGCCTCGGCGTCTGTGAGTCGATAAAACGCAGCTGTCGACCGCACCGTGCTCATGCTCGGGCGGTTGTCGACATCGTCGATGTTGAGCACATGCTCCGCTTTGTCGACGTTCGGGTTGACATCGAAGGCAGGAGACAGCCGCCAGCCATCTTTGCCGAGCAGGAACCCGTGATTGCGCAGGTGATCGTCTCGATTGCCGACGGCGACATTGAAAGCCACTCGACGGAACAGCTGCTTGAGGTCGCTGGCGACGTATGCAGGGTCTCCACCGGCACTCAGGAATTGGGCGAGCTCAAGGTAGCTCGCGCCCTCACTCTGTTCCCGCCGGAGCAGCGTCATGGCGGACGCATAGAACTGCCGCTTGCCATTCTCGCGATCGAATCGCTGGACGCAGAAGGTGTGGAACTCGCTGTTCAACCTGACCGCGCGGGCGGCTGGAACACTGACGCCGGCCCTCTTGGCCATGGTGTGGACAGCGGCCTCCCAGGCGCCTATGTCCCGGTCATCGTCACGCGATGGGAATTTCCCGATCCAGAGCGAGCCGTCCTGCTCGGCGAAGTTCGCTTTCGGCCTGGCCCCGCCCAATGAAGCGCCTGGCGCCACCAGCACGGCCAGCCACCGACGCAGCGCGTCAAGATCGTCGATGCGCTTGCTCGTTAGCAACGTGGCCACGGCCTCGAGCTCGCGCAGGTTGGTCACGGGGGGTGCGGCCATCTTTTCGGCGCCGAGGAATTCCTCGGCGCCCTCCAGGCGGAATCGCAGCCCGCCTTGACGCGTGAAGTCCTGAACGCCGATCAGGAAATCCCAGGCATAAAGGTTCCGGGGCGTTCGGCCTTCGTCCTTCGCCTGCAGAGCTTCTCGTCGCTTCATGAGCGTTTGGCCCCAGCGGTCCGGGGACGAGTCCAGGAAGATGCCGAAGTTGCCCAGCTCTGGCTTCGGAAAGTAGGGCTGGTCGCCGAGGGACAAATCGGGATCGACCGAAAATGCCATCGGGTCCTTCAGCCAGTCCCGCTCGTAGACGAAACGGACCTGGCCGCGATCGTGAGACAGCGTGCCTACACGCCGCGCGTCTTCAAGATCACAGTCGAGCCAGACCTCCAGGTTCGAGCCGCTCATCAAGATCCTCTCGGCGAGGACGCCGGCATGGCGCCGCGCTTTCGAGCGGGCTTGGGCTCCAACGCCAGGTCCTGAAGCTTGCGGCCCACCTGGTCGTCGGCCGCGAGCGACTCGATGTCCTTCTCGAGGCCCAGTACGGCGAGCACCCTCAGATAGGTCCCAAGTGTCGCGCCGGGATCGCCAGCCTCCACGTTGTAAAGGGAGGAGCGCGAGATCCCGGCCCGGAGCGCAACGGTCATGGAGCTGAGCTTGCGGCGCAGCCGCGCCAGGCGCAGCCGCTCACCAAGAGCAGCAAGAAGACGCTGCTCCTGGGGGAAAACGACCGGCGGTTTGCTGGGCATCGGACAGGTAATCCGGTTCGAAAATGTCCACCATTATGAACATTTTCACCATATTTTGTCCAGCATGGTGGGTTGGTGCCGTTCAAGCGCTCAAGCGTTGCGCACGACCAAGCGCCGCGCGGCAGCGCCTACCGTGTCAAGCTGCTTGCCAGGATATGCAAGAGCCGGGCATCAAGCACAGCACCAAGCTCCTATCCGGCGGGGAAACGCGCCTACCGCGGGTGGGATCGGGCGAGCGAGCGGTATCGCCAGGCGGCCAGCAGCCCGCCCAGGGACATCAGCCACAGCGAGGACGGCTCCGGCACCGGAGCAAAGGACTGGGCCCAGTTCAGCCCCGAGGGCGACGTGATCGTGAACAGCGACATGTCCGCCGGCACGTACAGGCCGGTGTTGGGGTCGAGCAGCGAGATTGCCGAGATGCCGTTCCAGTACGAAGAGTGGCCGAAATCGGCAGTGACCGAGGCTGCTTCGCTGGTGCTGCATTGCGGGTCGCTCAAGCAGTCGATCTTGCCCGCAGACACCGTCAGCCGCTCCGTGAAGGTGAAGGGCGTGCCCAGGGTGATGGTGATTTTGATGTTGTGGATGCCCGAGTAGTACAGCGGGCCGCCGGCCACGGCGCTGACGAAGTCGACTGGGATCCCGCCCGGGAATGCAGGGTCGGTGTGGGCGCCCCAGCTGCCGAGGAAACCGGCTCCGTTTAAAGAGAAGTTCACCGAGGAATAGCCGCCCCCGGTCGGGTCGATCATGCCTTGCAGCGTGACACCCATGGTGACGCGCGCCTGCGTACCGTTGAGACCGGCCGAGCTGATCGTGATGTCCTCCCCGTACGCGCCTTCGGCAAAGGCGGTGCCCAGGTGGTTGCCTGCGCCGGCGAAGCTGGAGGCGTAGAGCTTGATGACACCCAGGGCCACCGACGCATCAGCCGTGCCGCCAGCGCCGTTGCCGGCGGCTGATGACGAGGCGCTGAACGTGCCGCTGTCGAAATCGTCCACGGGCGGGTCGAATTGCGTGCCAAGCGCGCTGGCCGACGTCCTGGCGATGGTCGAGCCTGCGGATGCTGCGAAGGCGCAGCCGAGGGCGGTCAGGCCCACCAGAAGATGCCGGAATTTCATGAAGCCACTCCTTGACCGCCCGGCGAACTGCGGGCCGAGGCTTTTCTACGCCTGCGCTTGGGGAGGGTCAATCGATGTGGCGCCGATCCCCCTAGGACGGCGAGCTACCTATTGATGACGAACCGCGGCACCAAGGGGTCGATCAGCGCCCGCGGCGAGAAGAAACCTTCCGTGGACAGCCGCTGATCGCTACCTAAACTCCTCGCCAAATTGCGGGGAGGAATTCGATGGTTGCGTGGAAGAAGGCCGTCACGGCCCTGGTGGGTGTGGTGGCGGTGGTGGGCGGCGGCTGGTGGGCGTCGCAAAAGCTCGGGCAACCGGCCATGCCCAGTAGCGCCGAGATCGGTGGCGAGCAGGCGGCCTTTGCGCTGCTGGACTGCAAGGCCCGACTCTTCGACGGCTCGCCGGCCATCGCGCTGAGCTTCACGCAGCCGCTGGACAGCAAGCAGGACTTCGGCGCCCTCGTCAGCGCGCAGGAAGGCGCCGCGCCAACCACCACCGACGGCAAGAAGGAGCCGGCGCCGGACGCCAGCTTCAAGCCGCTGGCCGCCCGCTGGGTGCTGGGCGACAACCCCCGCGTGCTCTACCTGCCCTTCGTGACGCCGGACCGCAGCTTTCGCTTCGCGTTCAACGCGCAGCTGGGGGCGAAAACCGGCGCCAAGCTCGCGACCGCGCAGAAGTGCGAGGCTGTCAGCGAGACCATGCCCGACAGCTACTACTTCGCCAGCCGTGGCCTGGTGCTGCCGGCCGGCCAGAACGGCGGCCTGCCCGTCGTCACCATCAACACGCCCGAAGTGGATGTGCAGTTCCTGCGCATCAAGCCGGCCTCGCTGCCGGCCTTCCTGGAGCAGGTCAGCGGCCGGCGCGAGCGCCAGGTGAACTCTGGCGAAGAGGACGGCGAGGGCGGCTACTACTACGACGGCTACAACGACAACCAGCGGCGGCTCAAGGGCACCGTGGGCGGTTGGGTGCTGGACGAGCTGCGCGCCATGAGCGACAGCGTCTACCTCGGCCGCTTCACGACCGATGCACGGCCGAACCGGCGCAACGTCAGCTTCCTGCCCGTGGAGGGCATCAAGGAGCTGCAGGAGCCCGGCATCTACGTGGCCATCATGAACCAGCCCGGCCGCTTCGGCTGGGACTACCAGGTCACGCATTACTACGTCACCGATATCGGCCTGCATCTGCGCCGGCATGCCGAGCAGCTGGATGTGTTCGCCACGTCCCTCAAGAGCGGCGGCGCGCTGTCGGGCGTGGAGCTCAGCCTCGTCGATGAGAACGGCAAGGCGCTGGCCCAGGCGCAGACCGATGGCGACGGCCACGCCGTGTTCACCGGCCGGAGTGACAAGGCGCGCGCCGTGCTGGCGCGCAAAGGCAAGGAGATGTCCATCCTGTCGCTGCGCGACGCGGCGCTGGACCTGAGCGAGTTCGACGCCACCGGCCACCCCTCGCGCAGCAACAAGCTCTTCGTCTACGCCGGCCGCGACCTGTATCGGCCGGGCGAGAACTTCCAGGTGTCCGTGCTGGCGCGTGATGCCGACGGCAAGCCGCTGCCCAAGCCCTTGCCGATCACGCTGACCGTCAAGAAGCCCGACGGCAGCAAGCTCGTCGAGCAGTTGGTGCAGCCGGGCAAGACGGGCACCGGCTACTACCAGCAAGGCATCACCTTGCCGGCCGACGCACCCACCGGTGGCTGGACCATCCAGGCCCGCGTCGACCCCGGTGCAAAGACCCCCGACGCGCAATGGGTCTTCAAGGTCGAGGAGTTCCTGCCCGAGCGCATGAAGCTCACGCTGACCGCGCCCGAGGGCACCCTCAACGGTGACGGCGGCATCACGGTGCAGGCCCAGGGCGACTACCTCTACGGCGCACCCGCCGGCGGCAACCGGCTGCAGGGCAGTGCCTATTCCGAGCGCTTGGTTGTGCCGCTGCCGGCCAAGCTGCCCGGCTTCATCTTTGGCGACCTCGCTGACGACAAGGCCAAGAACCGCCAGGACCTGGAAGAGCAGGAGCTGGACGCCGAAGGCAAGGCCAGCATGAAGATCGCGACGGCGTTTGGCGAGCGCAAGTCGCCGATGCGCGTTCGCGCGGCCTTCAGCCTGCTGGAGTCCGGCGGCCGCCCGGTCGTGCGCGCCATCGAGCGCACGTGGTGGCCGGCGCCGGTGCTGATCGGCGCGCGGCCGCTGTTCGACCGCAATGTGTCGGCCGAGAACGGCCTGGCCGAGTTCGAGCTGGCGCGTGTCGATGCCAGCGGCAACTTCAAGCCGAGCAAGGAAGTGCAGCTCAAGCTCATCTACGAGGAACGCCAGTGGTATTGGCGTTATGACGACGGCCGCGGCTGGAACTCCGGCTTCAACGTGAATGAGGAGCTGGTGGAGGCGCGCAGCCTCGCGCTGACGGCCCGCACCAAGATCGCCTTGCCCGTGCGCTGGGGCCGCTACCGCCTGGAGGTGAAGGACCCCGAGACCGGCTTGACGATGCGTTATGGCTTCTACGCCGGCTATGGCGCCCAGGACGCCGACGACATCGGCAACCGGCCCGACCGCGTGCAGCTCAAGCTGCAGGGCGCGCCCTTCAAGCCGGGCGACGTGGCCAAGCTGGCCATCAAGCCGCCGCATGACGGCGAGGCCATCGTCACCGTCGAAGGCGACCGCGTGTTGTGGACCAAGCGCATCGGCGTGAAGGCCAGCGGCACGGACATCGATATCCCCGTCGATGCGAGCTGGGCCCGCCACGACCTCTACATCACCGTCGCCGCCTTCCGCCCCGGCAGCCAGGGCGACAAGGTGACGCCGGCTCGTGCGCTGGGCCTGGTGCACCTGCCGCTCAACCGCGAGGACCGCAAGCCCAAGCTGGCACTGACCGTGCCGGCCAAGACGCAGCCATCGGTGGCGCTGCCCATTAGCGTCAAGGTGCCGGCCCTCGCCGGCAAGCCGGCCATCGTGACTGTGTCCGCAGTCGATGTGGGCATCCTCAACATCACCAACTACAAGACGCCCGACCCGCAAGACTTCTTCTTCGGCAAGCACCGCTACGGCGCCGACATGCTGGACCTCTACGGCCGCCTCATCGAGAAGATGGAGGGCAATGTGGCCAAGCAGCGCTTCGGCGGCGACGCCGGCAAGCGCGATTCGCAGTCCATGCCGCGCAAGGTGCTGCTGGTGGACCTGTTCAGCGGCCCGGTGCAGCTGGATGCAAAGGGCGAGGCGACCATCAACCTGAAGCTGCCGGACTTCAACGGCACGCTGCGGGTGATGGCGGTGGTTTCGAGTGCCGACAGCTATGCCTCGGCGCAGGCCGAAACGGTGGTCGCCGCGCCATTGGTGGCCGAGCTGAACATGCCGCGCTTCGTGTCGCCGGGGGACAAGGCCACCATCGCACTCGATGTGACCAACCTCAGCGGTGCGGCGCAGGACGTGAAGGTGTCGGTCACGTCGAGCGGGCCGCTGAAGATCACCGGCGGTGCCGAGAGCCTCAAGCTGGCCGACAAGCAGCGCCAGATCCTGCGCTTCCAGGCCGAGGCGCTGGATGCCTCGGGCCTGGCGCCCATCGAGGTCAAAGTGACGGCTGGGCCGCTGAGCATCACCCGCGAGGCAGCGCTGCAGGTGCAGCCCATCACGCCACTGGTGCGCGAGAGCCGGCGCATCCGCCTGGAGCCCGGCGCCACGCAGGCCCTGGACAAGGCCCTGCTCGATGCCTTCTGGGCCGGTTCGGCCAGCGTGAGCTTGAGTGTCTCCAACACGCCGCCCATCGACATCAAGGACCAGGTCAAGGGCCTGTTGATGTACCCCTATGGCTGCCTGGAGCAGACAACGTCCAGCGCCTACCCGCTCGTCTTCATCGACGACGAGGCGGCAAAGCGCTGGGGCATGACGCCGGTGCCACGCGAGGAGCGCGCCAAACGTCTGGACAGCGCCTTCGCGCGCCTGGCCAGCATGCAGCAACCCAAGGGCGGCTATGGGCTGTGGGCGTCCAGCAGTCCCTACGAGGGCTGGCTGTCGGCTTACGTGACCGGCTTCCTGCAGGACTCGCGCGACGCCGGCTTCGCCGTGCCCGAGGCCCAGCTCAAGCGCTCGCTGGACAACCTGCTGGAGCAGTTCCAGCGCGCCCCGGCCCAGCAGACCACACCGGCCAAGGATCCCAAGCGCGACGACAAGGGCCGCATCGCCGACTGGCGCGACGCCGAGACCATGCGCATCGCCCACCAGCGCTTTGCCGAGGCCGCCCACGCCGGCTACATCCTGGCCCGCGAGCAGAAGGCGCCGCTGGCCACGCTGCGCACGCTGCACGATCAGTACCGCAGCCATGCGCTGTCGCCCCTGCCGCTGGTGCACCTGAGCCTCGCGCTGAAACTGATGGGCGACGAGGGCCGTGCCAAGGTGGCCCTGGACGACGCCATGCAGCGCGGCTACGGCTACCAGCCCGATGACCCCAACAACTACTGGTGGAGCCAGTGGCTGGGCGACTACGGCTCACGCGTGCGCGACCGGGCCCTGGCCTATGCGCTGCTGCTGCGCCACAAGGTCACGCACGAGAAGCGCGAGAACCTGTTGTTCGACCTGTCCGACGACTTCAGCCGCCGCAACTACTACTCGACGCAGGAGCGCCTGGCCCTCTTCCTGGCCGTGCAGGCCGCCACCAACGGCGCAGGCAAGGACGACGGTTGGAAGACAGCGTTGAACGTGGGCGCCAAGGCCGACGCCTGGACCGGCAGCGGCGTGGGCCAGCAGAGCTTCGAGCTCGCCAAGCTCAAGTCGGGCATCGCGCTGAAGAACGAGGGCGCGGCGCCGCTGTACCTCGACGTGACCGCCCAGGGCTACCCGACCAAGCCGCTGGCGCCGACCAGCGACCGCATCTCGGTCGAACGCGCGATGTTCACGACCGACGGCAAGCCTGTGACGGCGCGGCAGTTCACGACCGGCGAGATGTTCGTCGTGCGCCTGCGCGTGAAGGCCCCGCAGTCCATCAAGGACGGCCTGGTGGTGGACCGCATCCCGGCCGGCTTCGAGATCGAAAACCTGAATTTGAGCCAGGGACCGAAGGCTGGTGAGTTCACGGTGGAGGGCGTCAACATCGCGCAGGCCAACGCCAACGAACGCATCGTCCACATGGAGTACCGCGACGACCGCTTCGTCGCCGCCGCGTCGTTGGGGCAAACGCTGGACGTCTTCTACCTCGTGCGCGCCGTGACGCCGGGCAAGTACGTGGTGCCGGCGACGTTTGCGGAGGACATGTATCGGCCGGAGGTGAGGGGGATTGGGAAGGCGGAGGGGGAGATTACGGTGGTGGACAAGAAGTGAGACTCACCGTCGGCATGCGGGGCACAGCCAAGGGTGGCATCAGCCGTGTGGTCGTCGCAGCAACGTTGACAACGCTCGGAGAGGCTTCCTGGGCCGGTACATCCGATCCAATCGGTGTGGGCGGCTTAGTCGGCCCGGTGCTGCCGTACCTGATCGCCTTGGTCGTATTGGCTGCAATGGGCTTTCGATCTCGGTGGGCGCTCATTGCAGCCTTCGCTTTGCTGGTGTTGCCGCCAGCTTGGGTGTGGCGGCGTATCGAGATGTCCGGCGAACAGGAGAGAGCCCAACGAGATGCCCGCAATCGCCGCGTCATCGATGAGCAGGTTGCTGCGGATCGAGCCTATTCGCAGTTCTGCAAGAGCCGACAACTGCAGGTGCTTTCCACGGTTCCTCCTGGAGAGCTTCCCTCCTCTGGTGCTCGAACCTTGCTTGTGAGTGCAGATCCCGCGTTTGTCCAGAAACTGTCGCGTTTCAGAGCGGATACCTTGATCCGGTTGCTGCAAAGTGACGTGCAACGGTGCCGACGTTTGGGATTGGCCTTCATCGAAGGACGCCAGTCGGTACAGCCACCAAGCTTCTTTCGATCGTCTGCTTGCGAGGCCCTGGTCTACACGCAAATTCAGGAGCCTGCGGCGCGCTACGAACTTGTAGTGGGCGAAACGAGCCCGCCGGCCAAGTCGCCGGGAGTAGCCTTCGATTCGCTTTCAAGCGCGTCTGTGCGAATTACAGACCGGAGGTCGGGCCAGATCATGGCATCGGACACTCTCTATTTCTTGGATTTCCAGTCCGGCCGCGCCGATTGCCCGAAGGCGGAAGAACAGGTGATCGACTTGATCGAGAGGGTGTTTTCGCCGCAGAGCCGATGACGATTGCAATGCTGTTTCAATCCCCCATCGCACGCGCTATCAACCGATGAAAGTGGTGCACCCCCTGCTCCCTCGTCGGCGAGTAGCGCCCATGTTGGTAGAAGCGTGACCGCAGCCCCTGCTGCACCGTCATGACGACGGCCTCGTCCTCCATCTCGACTTGATCGAGCGCGCCGCCGGCGCCGCTGTCTAGCAGCTCGGGCTTCCACACGTAGGAGCGAAAGCGCACGCGTGTCCGCGCCGGACCGATAGGTGTGACCTGGTTCAGCGACAGCCCCCAGGGGTAGAAGTTCAGCATCAGGTTGGGAAACACCCACCAGTAGTAGGCCGCGATGCGCTGGCCGTATTCGGCGGCCTCTGGCGGCAGCTCGAAGGCTGTCTCGTCGGCCCGCGCCACCGCCAGCTGCAGATTGCTCCACTCGTGCAGTTCATAGCGGTACTGGCTCAGGTCCAGCGTCTGCGTGAGGCCCGGGTGCACGAAGGGGATGTGCAGGCCTTCGAGGTAGTTCTCGACGTAGAGGGCCCAGTGCGCGTCGAACTCGTAGTCGCGGCTGCGGCTGGTGTCCAGGCGAAAGTCCTGCAGCGGCAGCCAGTGCAGGCGTTGCATGGCGGGGCCGAAGAAGGCATCGAAGGTGTCCAGCGGGTCTTCCAAAGCGACAAGGCCCTGGCCGCCCCAGTCCTGCAGCGGCAACTTCGGCAAGTTGTCGCAGGGGCGGGGGAAGTCCAGCGCCTGCTGGAACTCGGGCATGAAGCTCATGCGCCCGTCCAGCTCGAAGCGGCGCGAGTGGTAGCCGCAGCGGATCTGTGCGGCGCCTTGGCACGGCTGCTGCACGAGCAGGTTGCCGCGGTGGGTGCAGACGTTGCTGAGGCAGCGCAGCGCACCGGTCGCGTCACGCGACAGCAGCAGGGGCTCGTCCAGGCTGCCGGGCAGCAGCGTCTCGGGCTGCAGGCTGCCCGGCGCCTGCACGCCATGCAGGTCAGCGAGCCACTGCCAGCTGCGCGCGAGCACGCGTTCGTACTGCAGACGCTGCGCGGCGGGGTCGAGGTAGAAGGCCTTGTCCAGCGTCTCGGCGCGCGCGACTTCCGGGTGGACCTGCCAGCGTTGCGAGGTGTCGTTCATCAGGCAGTTTTACCCTCGCGGCCGCTGTGGTCGGACACGTGTTTGTCCTCGTAGCATCCGGCTCATGCGCACTGCCTTCACCCTTCTGCTTTCGCTGGCCGCCGGCCTGGCCCACGCCGCACCGCTGCCACCCGTCGCCCGCGCCGAGGTCGACGCCCTGCTGACCCGCCTGCAAGCCTCCGGCTGCGAGTTCAACCGCAACGGCAGCTGGTATGCCGGCGCCGAAGCCAAGGCCCACCTGCTGAAGAAGCTGGACTATCTGGAAGGCAAGGACATGGTGAAGACGGCCGAGCAGTTCATCGAGCGCGGCGCGGCCACCAGCAGCATGAGCGGCAAGCCGTATCTGGTGCGCTGTGCCGGCAAGGCGCCGGTGGAGAGCGCGCAGTGGCTGAAGACCGAGTTGCAGCTGCAGCGTGCCGCCCGCGCGGCATCGACCCCGGCGCGCTGAAGCGCCGGGACCGGCCACGACGTTCAGCTCAGCGCCGCCGACGCGTTGCCGCGATCAACAGTGCCGCGCCCGCCAGCGCGAAGCTGCCCGGCTCGGGCACCGTGGCAATGTTGTCGAGGGCGAAGCCGCTGGTGGCCGAGAAGCTGACCGAGGTCAGCTGGGCCCAGCTGCTGTCGAAGACCAACGGTCCGGCATTGGCCAGGTCGATGTTCAGCGAAGCCACCTGTGCACCACCCAGCATACCGACCAGGGCCAGCATGCCGGGGCCGAAGCCCAGGTCATAGGCCGCGATGTCGAGCGACTGCAATCCGAACACGCCGCCGCCGAGCAAGCTTAGCGCGAAGGGCGTGGTGTCGAAGCCGCCCACCATGGCGCCGTCCAGGGGCAGAAAGCTCGCGGCCGGGCCGCTGATGACATAGCCCGCCTCGCTGTAGCTGGCAATGCCGGTGTTGTTATCGATGTCGATCACACCGGGGTTGTCGAAGGTGACGAGGCCGGCCTGTGCCGCCCCGCTGCTGCAGAGCGCGGCCGCGAGGGCCACGGCGCCGAGGAATCGATTCATGGCTTTGCTCCTGGAAGGGTTCACTTCGCGCCTGGCTTGGGCGTGTTGAGGTACGGGAAGCCGGGCAGCAGCGGCACCACGGCCTGGTCGACGCCGTCGTGAAGCTCCAGCGAGGTGGCACCCAGCGGCACCACGGCGCGGGTGCAGGCCGGGCCGAACAGCGCGCCGCCGTTGTTCAGCCAGCACAGGCCACCCATGACGGCGGCCAGCGATACGTCGACGATGTCGTCCTTGGGCCGGCGGCCATTGGGGAAGCCGGCCAGGTCGGGCGGGTTCTCGCCATCGCGCAGGGTGCCGACGATGCCCAGGCGGTTCTGCATCGCAAACGGCCGCGGCGCGATGGCAGTGTTCAGGCGCAGCATCTCCGAGCCCACCACATTGGCCGGCTGGTTCACGCCAGGGATGCCGGTCAGGAAGGTCGTCACCAGGTCCAGGCGCGGCAAGTTGGTGGGGGCGGCGTTGCCGATCGGCAGCACGGCCGACAGCAGGGCCGGCAGCGTCGGGTTGGTGACATAGGTGGCGAACTGCCCGTCGCCCGTCGGCGCCGAGGCGTTGAACCTGTCCTTGTCGGGCAGGCCGATGACGACCTCGTTGACCAGTGGGTTGCCCAGCCGCGAGACCTGCACCCAGGCGCCGCCTGTCTTGACGGCCGTGTCGTAGCCGCTGGGCGGTGCGGCGTTGACGATCTGGCTCTGGCGCACGCTGGCCGTTGTCCAGCCGCCGATGACGGTCTCGTTGCCCTGCGTGAGGCAGCTCTTGTGCACCTCCAGCGCGAGCGAGGTGACGTTCTTGTCCTGGATGGAATTGACCGCCGCCGCGTTGATCAGGCTGCGGTTGGTGATGACGCCCACGTCGGCATTGACGAGGTCGAAGATGGGGCCGAGATTGACCGCGAAGGCCTCCTGGCGCTGGCCGACAAAGACCTTGGCCGGGAAGCCGCAGCCGGGCAGGCTGACGCTGTAGATGTGCTGGGCGGCATAGGCCGGGTAGTCGGCAATCGTCTTGGTGCCGATGTTGTCCACCGGCTTGTCGAACCAGGTGCCGCCGGCAGGGTTGGCTACTGGGCTGGCCGTGCCGGTGCGGCGGTCGCCGCGGATCAGGGTCAGGGCGAACTTCTCGTTGACGTTGAGGGCTGCGGCATTGGGCGCGCTCACCGTGCCGGCCTGGGTCAGCGGAATGGGCACGACCTGGTTGCCGATGGGCAGGGTGATGCCCTTGAGCGTGTTCATGAACTTGAACTGGAAGGTGATGTCTTCCTTCGCATCGCCGTTGTTGTCGACGTGGATCTCGTAGATCGCGTTCGGGTCCAGCTTGAAGTAGTTGGGGCCGCCATAGGCATCCTGCAGCGGCAGGTAGTTGGCGATCAGCGTCACATAGCCGGCACGGCCGCCGCTGCCGTTGGCGGCCACGCCTTCGTAGCTGTTGAACAGGTAGAAGTCGGTGCCGTCGACGCGCGGCATGCCGCCAATCGACGGGGCCTCGCGGTGGCTGGAGGCCTGGGCCGTCAAAGCGGCCAGGCCGGCGAGGACGCTGGCGGTGATGAGCGCTAGGGTCGGCGCGCGGGTGGGCAGTTTCATGGCATCTCCTGTTGGACGGGTCGTGGGTGGAACCGCAAACAGATGGACACAACCAGCGCTGCGGCCTTGTCTTTACGCAGCGCGGGCGGGCTGGATGCAATGCAAGCTAGGGGGGCGCTTCGGCTATCGTCTTCGGCATGCCGATGCGCATCACCCGTCGACACATCGAACTCACGCTTGCCGGCCTGCTCGCCGTCGTGCTGGTGCTGGACTTCGCCTGCCCGCTGCCCACGCCTGCCAGCGACTCGCCGACGCTGACCGTGCTGGCCGCCGACGGCACGCCGCTGCGCGCCTGGCCCGGTGACGACGGCGCGCAGCGCCACCCGACGACGCCGCAAGCCGTGTCGCCCAACTACACCGAGGCGCTGTTGCACTACGAGGACCGCTGGTTTCGCTGGCATCCGGGCGTGAACCCGGTGGCCCTGGTGCGCGCGGCCTGGCAGTGGGCGCGGCATGGGCGCATCGTTTCCGGGGGCTCGACGCTGACCATGCAGGTCGCACGCCTCGTGGACGAGCGAGCGGCGGGCCGGACCATTCCCGCCAAGCTGCGCCAGATCGCCCGTGCGCTGCAGCTGGAGCTGCACTGCAGCAAGCAGGAGATCCTGACGCTGTACCTGAACCTCGCGCCCATGGGCGGCCCGCTGGAGGGCGTGGAGACGGCCAGCCGGGCCTACCTGGGCAAGGGCGCGGCGGACCTGTCCAAGGCCGAGGCCGCGCTGCTCGTCGCGTTGCCGCAGTCACCGACACGGCTGCGACCGGACCGGGCTGTGCAGGCCGCCCAGACGGCGCGTGACAAGGTGTTGACGCGCATGCAGACCATCGGCATCTGGAGTGCTGCCGACGTGGCCGACGCCAAGCTGGAGCGCGTCTTTGCGCCACCGCTGCGCGCGCGCTGGCTGGCGCCTCTGGCGGCCGAGCGACTGCGCCAGGATGCCAAACGCCACGGTCAGACGGCGGCGACGATCCAGACCACGCTGGACGCCGGTCTGCAGGCCCGCCTGGAGCAGCTGCTGACCGACCGGCTCAACAGCCTGCCCGACGCCGTGTCGCTGGCGGCCCTGGTCGTCGACAACCGCACGCTGGAAGTGCGCGGCTACGTCGGCTCGGCGGACTTCACCGACGCGCGCCGCGGGGCGCACGTGGATATGGTGCGTGCCAAGCGCTCACCAGGCTCGACGCTCAAGCCGTTTCTGTACGGCATGGCGCTGGACGAAGGGCTGATCCATTCCGAGAGCCTGCTCATCGACGCGCCGCAGAACTTCGGCGGCTATGCGCCGGGCAACTTCCAGGCCGATTTCTCCGGTCCGGTCAGCGTCAGCGAGGCGCTGCAGCGCTCACTGAATGTGCCGGCCGTGGACCTGCTCGACCGCCTCGGCCCCGAGCGCTTTGCCGGCCGGCTGCGCCACGCGGGCCTGAGGCTGCGCATGCCGGCCAATGCGGCGCCCAATTTGAGCCTCATCCTCGGCGGCGGCAGCACCTCGCTGGAGGAGCTAGTCGGCGCCTACACGGCGCTGGCGCGCGGCGGCATCGCGGCCCGGCCGCGGTTGATGCCCGACGAGCCGCTGAAGGAGGCGCGGCTGATGAGCGAGGGCGCCGCCTACATCGTGCGCGAGATCCTGGAGAACGGCGGCCGGCCCGGATCACCCTTCCGCGAAAGCGGCCAGCGCGTGGCCTGGAAAACGGGCACGTCTTTTGGCTTTCGCGACGCCTGGGCCCTGGGTGTGACGGACCGCTACACCTTCGGCGTGTGGATAGGCCGGCCCGACGGCACACCCAACCCCGGCCACTTTGGCGCCAACTCGGCGGCACCGTTGCTGCGCGACCTGGCGGCGGCGCTGGGCCCCGACGAGGCCCGCCAGCAGCTCGCGCCGCGCCGCCGGCCCGACAGCGTGGCGGCCGTGCCCATCTGCTGGCCGATGGGCCTGGCCGAAGCCGCCACCGAGCCCGCGCTGTGCCTGCAGCGTCGCATCGCCTGGACGCTGGACGGCGCCGTGCCGCCGACGTTGCCCGACCGGCTGCGACCGGGGCCGCTGGCAGAGCCTGTCTGGGTGGCGGCGGGCCAGCGCGTGCAACCCGGTTGCGCGCCCGAGGCCGAGCGTTTTGAGGCTGTGCGCTGGCCTGCGCTGCTCGGGCCTTTCCTCGATGCCGAGCAGCGCCACCCGCTGGAGCGCCTGGCCTGGCGACCGGGCTGCGCCAGCCAGCAGCTGGCAGCCAACCGGCTGCGCGTCGTGGGCCTGGAGCCGGGCACGGTGCTGCGCCCGGCGCCGGGTCAGCGCGACGTTGTGCTGAAGCTGCAGGCGATCGGCGCGCAGCAGGGGGCGACCTGGCTGCTCGATGGCCAGTGGATGGCCGCCAGCGCCGTCGCTTCCGCCGCGCAGACCCTACGCGTGGAGCGCGCGGGTGCCCACCGGCTGACGGTGATGGATGGGCTGGGGCGTTGGACGAGGGTAGAGTTTCAGATGGCGCCTTAGCCGCAAATCAAGGCCGGTGACAGCACCTGGGTCTTTTAGCTTCCTTCTACTGGGGCATTTGGCGGCGCTCCGAACCTAGCCACGAGCGCCACTTCAGACGCACAACATGTGGCGCGCCTCCGGCGACAGGGCCTTGAGCCAGCGCTTGTCGATGCCGGCCAGGGCTGATTTCGCAGTGTTGCTCTGCTCGCCCCCCCCGCTCGCGCAGGCCGCCTGCGCGCCGTCCAGTTGACGGGCAATTTCCGGTCGAGTCCTGACCTTTGTGCGGGTCGGCCCGAAGAAGTTTTGCAGCTCCACGTTCACCTGCTCCATGGGAACTTGCAGGACTTGGGTCCCGGACTCAAGCGTCGCGGAAAAGGCGACGCTCCGGTACCCCACGTGGTTCAGTTCGAACTGGTAGCTGCCAGGCGGAAGTGCAATGTAGAAGGCTGCATTGGCCGGTGAATTCACCAGTGCCGTCTTGCTCTGCAGCGCGTAGATCAGAACCCGTGTTTCTGGTGTGCGCAGCTGTTGCGGCCCCTCCAGGAAGACCCAGACGCCGGCCCTGCGCGGCTCGGCGGGAGCTTCCTTGGTCTGCGCGTTGGCGCTGGGAAACAGTCCGAGCACCGCGTCAGAGAGAGTGAGCTTAGCGGGCACCTCGTTGGCCGCCTTTGGGGGTTGGCCTGCCGCGCCGTCGACGTGCAGATTTGTCGATTTGGGAGGCGCCACTGTCATGCCCACTGCAGCCAGCACTCCCATACCCAGGACAAAGGCCTCCTTCGGTTCCCGAGGCTTGTAGACGAACACCATGAACGCCGAGACCAGGCAGAAGATGAGCAGCGCGAACATGCTGAGGTAGCCACTCGTCACGTCTCCCGACTCGACCATTTCGCGAAGCGCGATGCCGGTTTTGCGCAGCGCAGACACCTCTTCATTGCGAACACGGTCGAAGAAAGTCGTCACCGCAGCGGCCCCAACCGCCGTGACGTAGATCCCGATGGCAGGATTGCGGTTATCAGCAGGTGCAGGTGGTTTAGGCACGATGGATCTCCAGGAAAGTTTGCTTCGGCACGACGGCCAATTCATCGCCGTCGCCCAGTCAACGAGCGCCTCTTGACCTTAGATCGCCCACCTGCCAATTGCATCCGCAAGTCTGAGGAGGCGTAACCGTCAACGCCTGCGGGCAAGAGAACGGCCGATGACGGCTGCGGAGCGGCAAAGGGTTGAGACGGCTGCTGCTGCAAACCAGTGGACCATCGACGCGCGCAACCCCGCCTAAATGCGCCACCATATCGTCATGGATACCCTGCAAGCCCTCGAACAACGCATCACCGAGCTGGAGATCAAGGCCAGCTTCACCGACGACACGGTCGAGCAGCTCAACCAGGTCGTCGTGCGCCAGCAGGAGCAGATTGACCGGCTGGTGCGCGAGCTGGTCGAGCTGCGCAACCGCGCCACGGCGGCCGAGCCGGGCGAGGCCCGGAATCTGCGCGACGAGCTACCGCCGCATTACTGACTACCAAGCTGGAGACCTACGCATGAAGAAGAATCATCGACGCGGTTTCACCGCGCAGAAGGACTCGGAGCGGTACGCCTTCAGCCCGATGGATTGCACCTCGCGATATTCAGCGCTGGCGGGCCGCACGGTCGGGGCGGGTTGGGGAGGTGACAACAGCAACGGCCATCGTGGCTACGCCAAGGCGAAGCGTGGCGGCAAGAAATTCGTGAACAGCCGCATCCGGTTCCACGAGAAAGCTGCTCTGCGGCGCCTGCCCACTGACGCCGAGGAGTGAAGCCGCTCTTCACGCAATAGCCCCTTCACTTACTCAGGAACTCAAGGCGCGCCATGGAGTCATACACGGTTCGCTGCCTGTTTCGCTGGCCGTTGCGTCCCGATCAGCGTTTGGCCTATCTGTACGAAGAGCGGATCACCTTGTGGTCTGCGGGTAGTTTGGACGAGGCCATCGCGCTTGCGGAGCATGAAGCCAGCGCATATGCCGATGCCGGCATCGAGTATTTGGGATTCGCCCAGGCCTACGCCTTGGTCGAGCCGCTGCCCGGTCATGGGGTGGAAGTGTTCTCGCTGCTTCGGGACAGCGACTTGGCGCCCGAGCCGTACGTTGACACGTTCTTCGACACCGGCACCGAGCACGAGCAGCGATCAGGATGAAGGCGGTTTTGTGGGGAGCGGTGAGTCACGGCTCACCGTCCCAGTAGTCCAGCCCCGCCTCCTTGCGCTGCAACAGGCGCAGGCCCGGCGCGAAAGCACCCACCTTGCCCGAATCCGGGTAGACACAGATCTCCGGCTCCTTCTGCGTGCTGATGCTGATGTAGTGCAGCGGCGCGTCCGAGGTGTTGATGATGTGATGCGGGTACTCGGGCCCTGCCGGGATGTTGATGGTGTCGCCGGCGCGGATGGGCACCAGCTCGCCGGCGACGCGCAGCGTGCCCTCGCCCTGCAGCACGATGAACATCTCCTCCTCGGCGTAGTGGAAGTGGTAAGGGCAGCCCATCTGACCGGGCGCCAGGATGTCGAAGCTGGCGCCCAACTGCTGGGCGGCGGTGCCTTTGGATAGCGACGTGGTCTCGGTGTCGTAGCGCGGCGGGCGCACAAAGCGCTCGCGCGGCGCGTCATTGAAATTGCGGATCAGGCGCTCGCGCAATTCGGCGGCTTTATCGGACGGGGGCATCTGGAAGCTCCTGGGACAATGGCGGCTGAATGAATCCGCCCCTGCATCTTCCCCAAGCCTCCGACGACCTGCAATCCGCAGCTCACCAGGTCCTGTCAGCAGTATTCGGCTACACCGCCTTCCGCGGCCAGCAGGCCGACATCGTCCAGCAGGTGGCCGCCGGCGGCGACGCGCTGGTGCTGATGCCCACCGGTGGTGGCAAAAGCCTGTGCTACCAGGTGCCCGCCATCGTGCGCCACACCCGCCAACAGGGCGTGGCCATCGTCGTCAGCCCGCTGATCGCGCTGATGCACGACCAGGTCGGTGCGCTGGAGGAGGCCGGCGTGCACGCCGCCTTCCTGAACTCCAGCCAGACCGGCGAGGAGGCCAGCCGCATCGAGCGCGAGATGATGAGCGGGCGGCTGACGTTGCTCTACGCCGCGCCCGAGCGGCTGACGACGCCGCGCTTCCTGGCCCAGCTGGCCTCGCTGCACGAACGCGGCCTGCTGTCGATGTTCGCCATCGACGAGGCGCATTGCGTCAGCCAGTGGGGGCATGACTTCCGCTCCGAGTATCTGCAGCTCAGTCTGCTGCACGAGCGCTTCCCCGATGTGCCGCGCATCGCGCTGACGGCCACCGCCGATGACCTGACGCGGGCCGACATCATCCAGCGGCTGCAACTGCAGGACGCACGCGTCTTCATCAGCAGCTTCGACCGGCCCAACATCCGCTACCTGATCGCCGAAAAGACGACCTCGCCGCGCGACCAGCTGCTGCGCTTCATCAACGACGAGCACGAGGGCGAGGCCGGCATCGTCTACTGCCAGAGCCGCAAGAAGGTCGACGAGACGGCGGCGTGGCTGGAGAGCGAGGGCATCAAGGCCCTGCCCTACCACGCCGGCCTGGACGCCGACGTGCGCCGCCGCCACCAGGACCGTTTCCTGCGCGAGGACGGCATCGTCATGGTGGCCACCATCGCCTTCGGCATGGGCATCGACAAGCCCGACGTGCGCTTCGTCGCCCACCTGGACCTGCCCAAGAACATCGAGAGCTACTACCAGGAGACCGGTCGCGCCGGCCGCGATGGCGCGCCGGCCGAGGCCTGGATGACCTATGGCCTGGCTGACGTCGTCAACCAGCGCCGCATGATCGACGACAGCCCGGCCGACGAGGTCTTCAAGCAGGGCCAGCGCGGCAAGCTGGATGCGTTGCTGGCGCTGGCCGAGGCGACTGACTGCCGGCGCGTGCGGCTGCTGGGCTACTTCGGCGAAGCGTCAACGCCCTGTGGCAACTGCGACAACTGCTTGAACCCGCCGCAGACCTGGGACGGCACCGAGGCGGCACGCAAGCTGCTGAGCTGCATCTACCGCTTCCACCAGCGCGGCGAGCGTTTCGGCGCCGGCCACCTGATCGACGTGCTGCGCGGCAAGGCGACCGACAAGACCAAGCAGTACGGCCACGAGAACCTGTCCACCTGGGCCTGCGGCGCCGACCTGTCCGAGCAGCAGTGGCGGGCGGTGCTGCGCCAGCTGATCTCGCTGGGCCATGTGGCCGCCGAGGGCGAGTTCAATACCCTGGCTCTGCAGGACAGCGCCCGGGCGGTGCTCAAGGGCGAGGTGGAGTTGCGCCTGCGCGAGGCCGAGGAGAAGAAGCCGCGTGGCAAGTCAAAGACGTCGCGTGCCGGTGCCAAGCCCAAGACGGACCCCGCGCTGGGGCTGGACGCCGAGGGCCACGAGCGCTTCGAGGCGCTGAAGGCCTGGCGCTCCGAGGTGGCCAAGGAGCATGGCCTGCCAGCCTATGTGATCTTCCAGAACACGACGCTGGCGGAGATGGCGCGCGTCATGCCCGGCGATCTCGTCGAACTGGGCGAGATCAGCGGCGTGGGCGCCAAGAAGCTCGAGGCCTATGGCCGCGAGATCCTGCGGGTGCTGGGTCGCTAGCCTCCTGCGATTCAGGTCGTCGGGACGAAGTTCGTCACGATGGAGCCGTACTTGGGCTTGGGGCCGCCGCTGCGCACCAGGATCAGCACGGTGAAGCTGAAGCGCTCACCGCCGGCCACGTTCTTGAAGCCGCTGGGGTACTGCATCTCCACGCAGCTGTCGGACAGCGAAACCAGGCAGCCGAAGTTCTCGCTGAAGCTGTTGTCCACGATCTGCGCCGGCAACTGGTGAGCCAGTTCGTAGGCCTCCCCCACGCCCTTGATCGCGTCGACGATGCCCTTGAAGTAGTCGAAGATTTCCTTGAACGACTTGGCCTCCTTGGGCGGCTTGAGTGACTTGCCCAGCGAAGTGAGCGCGTTGACCGCCGAGGCGCCGATCAGATAGGCGTCCGAGCCCGCCATCTCGGCGGCGCTGGTGTTGGTCAGCTCGATGGTGCTGTCGGGATAGTTGTAGGCATAGGGGCCGAGCAGAGCGGCGCCCGCGCGCACGCCTTCGATCACCAGCGTCTGGGTCAGCAGCTTGTCGAGCAGGTCCTTGGCGATCAGCAGCGTCATCATGTTCTGGATCTGCGACAGGCCTTGGCCGTACATGCCGTCGATGAGCTTGCCGATGGGCCCGAGCGCGTTGAGCAGGCCGGACAACAGGAACTGCGGCGAGGCATAGGCGCCCGCCGCCTGCGGCCAGGCCGTGAGCGTGCGGCGGCCGTCGGCCGACTGCGTGGCCGACAGGGCCTTGATCGCCAGCGCGGCCGCCGACTTCGAGTCGGGCCCGGGCACCGACAGGACGGAGGTCGACACCTGGGTCACGGTGCGCTCGGCGATGGCACGCATCGTGATCGGCATGTCCTGCGTGAGCAGGCGGTTGAGCAGCATGGCGTTGGTCACCAGGCCATGGGCGCTGGGCTGGGCGCCGGGGGCCTGCAGCTGGGCTGCGATGCCGGCCAGGTCCGCCTGGTACTGGGTCAGCAGGGCGGTGTTTTCGGCGTCTGTGCCGGTGGTGGAGCGCAACAGCGCCGTGATCTGCGCGAGCTTGGCCTGCAGCTGCGCCACCGCCGCGGCGTAGACGGCGTCGGCGGGCGTGCCGGTCAGGCCGCCGGCGCTGAGCTTGGCCGCGTCGGGCACGAAGCCGGTGTCCGGCGCATAGGGGCTGCCGAAGTAAAGGGTGTTGGGGTCGATGTGGTTGCCTGTGTCGGCAATGGCTGCCTTCAGCGTCGCCACGGCGGCGTTGTCGCCGCGGGCCACCGCGTCGCGCAGTAGGCCCAGGTTGCTCACCAGGCTGGCCTGGTTGGCCGACAGGTCGGCAAACTGGCCGGAGTTCTCCGACTGGCTGTTGTTGGCCACGACGACGAAGTCCACCCGCGTCTGCAAGCCGCCCAGCGTGGCTTGCAGGCCGAAGCCGCCGCGCGTGTCCGCCGAGGTCAGGACCTGGTTGCCGCTGACCGTGGGCAGTGCGCCGAGGGAGCCACCGGCGGGTGCGATCACCTGCAGGGTCAGCGCCGGCGGCGGGTTGATGGGATTGCCGCTGGCGTCGGTCACCGTCGCTTGGATGACCAGGTTGCCACCCGCGCCAATCACGCCTTGATTGAGCGCAAGACTGATGCCGGTGGGCACGGCGCCGCTGGCGCTGAAGCTCCACACCATCTGGTTGAGCTGGAAGGCCTGCAGGCGGTCCTGGCGCAGCGTGATGGTGCCGGCGGGCGTGAGGCTGGCGCCGGCGGCGATGTCGCCCACGCTCACGTCGCCCTGCACGATGGTGGTGCCCGCACCTGCGGCGGTGAGCTGGGCCTTGAGCCCGGTCTGCGCCGTCGCGCCGTTCTGCACCGTGATGCGGAACTCGTATTCGAAGAGGGTGCGGCCAATGCGCTTCTCACTCAGCTTGGTGAGGCCGGTGACACTGGCGGCGGTGGCCGCGTTGACCGCGAGCGCCTGTGCTCGCGGTGCCTCGGTGGGCGTGGCCGAGGGTGACGGGTCCTGCCCGCCGCCACCGCAGGCGCTGAGCAGCAGCGCGGCGGCCAGGCTCGGCAGCCAGCCACGGCTCCGGTTGCGGATACCGGCGGCGCTCATGCCGTGTCTCCGTTGCGGCGGCTTGCGCGCCACAAGCCCAGCGCGAGCGCGCCGGCCAGCAGCAGCGCGTACTGCGCGGGCTCGGGCACGACGGTGGTCTGGCCGCTGGCGACGACGGCGAAGTTCGCGTCCAGGATGTCGAAGTTGAGCGCACCAGGCTGGCCTGCACTCAGGTAGCTGAACTTGACCACCCAGCCGGCTTGCGACTGACCTGCGGTAAGGCCCGGGGCGGGCGCAGGCAGCAGGCCGTCAAGATAGCCCGCCGAGGCCAGCGCCGTGTCGGGCTGCACCACCAGGCTGTCCCAGGCGGCAGGGGAGGCTTGCAGCGTCAGCATGCCGAAACTGGTCTCGGGGAAATAGACGCTGAACTCCGACACGCTGGCCGGTGTGCCGTCGGCGTGCAGCGTGAACGCCACCTGCCAATCCGTGCCGCCCAACCATTGATAGACGGCATCCATGCTGGCGGCCTGTGCAGGGCCGCAGGCCAGGGCAATTGCGAACAGACCACTGGACCACTGAACGGACTTCATCGACATTCCCCAGTTGCGCAGCCGCGCCCACACGGGGGCTTGCGATGGGGCCGATGCTAGGCAGCCAGTCACTGGCCACCATCCCCACGCTTGGGGAAAACAGGCCTTCGCGGGCCTGTGATTCGTGGGGGGTCAGCAGACAGCCGGTGCGACGCAGGCGCTGGCAACCTGGGCGCCATCGGCGGCCTTGTCACGGTGGCCCACGACGACGACGCGTGGCAGCTGCTGCACTTCGGGGGTGCTCACGCCGCTGATGACGACGCGATCCAGCTTCACGACCTCGGGAGCCTCGGCCGGGACCGTGATGGTCATCCAGGTGGCGCCGGTCAGCGCGATCAGTGTGACGAGGACGGCGGCGCTGACGGCTTGCAGGCGGGTACGGGCGGTGGTGGTGCTGATGCGGTTCATGATGCGTTCCCTTGGTGTATGGCCGCCAGTGTGTTGGCGAGGGCGCTTCCGATCTAAGGGTTTGCGATAGGTCGCGGTTTTTCGCGGATGAATTGCAGTTGGCGCGGATAAGCACTCCTCACACTTGAGGGTGTAGGCGCGCTCGCTTGCCACGGCGCGCTTGGATACTCGGCCTATAAGTCAGGGAGAGACACATGGCACGGGGCAACGACGTTCAGCTCGGCGGCATCACCGACCTCAACCTGCTGGCTGACATCAAGCGCGGCTTTGTCGACGCGCTCGAGGTCGTCACCTATGTGGACCGCCTGCGCAGGGTGCTGAAGACGCTCAACGGCCTGCGCCTGGGCTCGCGCGAGTCCAGCGCGCCGGCCTCGCCCTATACCGACATCGTCGCCCGTTGGCGAATCGTCCATTCCTTCCGCTGGAGCATCGTCGACGGCAAGGACGGAGCGCCCGACCGGCTGCTGCTCAACGTCTGCTTCGACGGCGGCTGGGAGCCCTATATGCGGGTGATCTGGGACCAGCTCGGCTCCACGCTGGACCTGATGCTCTGCCACACCGAGGCCTACACGCTGTCGCGCGACTGCAGCTTCGAGACCTATGCGCGCTGGGTGCGCGATCATGAGATCTCGGCCGACTTCCTGTTCATCGCCTCCGGCCGCAGCGTCGGCGATGGCGAATACCTCGCCCGGCTGGAGGCCGCCCAGCGCGGCCGTGCCAACGAGCTGGAATTCAACCGCCTGCGCGCACCGGCCTCCGGCGAGACGCCGCCGCTGCCCGCTGGCGACAAGGAGCGCTTCGCGATGGCGGCGCGCGGTCTGCTGCCGCTGGCGGGCCTGTACACGCTGCAGCGCTACTTCGGTGCCGGGGCGCCCGACCGCGACTGCCTGCTGCGCGCCACGCACGATGTGCTGTTCGAGCTGCGCGAGCTGGGCACGGCTGAACAGTTTCCCAAGGACGGCGGCAAGACCGCCGGCGGCCAGCTGCGCCAGCGCCATCACGAGATGCTGGCCTGGTTCGAGCAGCCGCTGCCCGAGCCTGAGGTCAAGGCGCGCGAACTGTCGCTGCTGCCGGGCGACCTGCAGTGCTGCCTGCTGAGCAAACCGCCCGGCAACCGCGGCGGCTTGGTGCTGCTGCGCGTGGCCCAGCCGGCCCAGGCTGTCGCCTGGCTCAGCACGGCGCCGGTGCAGCGTGACAACGAAGACGACGCCCAGCTCGCCGTCTGGCGCCAGGTCGCGCTGACCCTGTCAGGCCTGAAGGCGCTGGGCGTTCCGGCTTCGCGCCTGGACCGCTTCCCGCAGGCCTTCAAGGAAGGCATGGCCGCGCGCGCCGGCCTGCTGGGTGACGTGCGCCACAACCATCCTTCGCACTGGGTGCTGGCGCCTCATGTCAACAAGATCGACCGCATTGACCCCGCCAACGCCCATGTCCTCGTGCAGCTGCGCTTTACGGCCGCCGAGCCGGGCGAGAACTTCGCCGCGGCTGACGACAAGCGCCTGAAGGAGTTGGCCGAGGCCTTGACCGTCAACACCGGCCTGGCGCTGATGGCCATCGAGCCCATGCGCAGCAACGCGGCCGACAAGGAGCACTTCGGCTTCAAGGACGGCATCAGCCAGCCCGTGCTGGCTGCCTCTACAACCGGCCAGCCGGTGCTGGGCGGAGAAGCTTCGGGCACTTCATGGGACGACCGGGTCAAGACCGGCGAGATCCTGCAGGGCTTCCCGACCGAACGCGACAAGGGCTACGCCGTGCCCGAGCAGCCCGACGCGCTGCTGGACCGCGGAAGCTTCCTGGTGGTGCGCAAGCTGCGCCAGTACACCGGCCGCTTTGCCAAGCGCACCTACCAGGAGGCCAGGAAGATCGGCCTGGACCACGAGTTGGTGCTCGCCAAGCTGATGGGCCGCTGGCAGGACGGCCGGCCGCTCGCGGCGCCCGAGGCCTCAGGCAGCAGCAACGACTTCAACTTCGCCAAGGACGCGCAAGGCTCGGCCTGCCCCTTCCACGCCCACATCCGCCGCACCAACCCGCGCGACCTGGCCGGCACGGCCTTCTCCAGGAACCGCATGCCGCGCATCCTGCGCCGCGGCATGAGCTACGGCGCGCCCGTGCATGCCGATGCCCCGGACGACGAGGACCGCGGCCTCGTCTTCATGGCCTACAACGCCCATCTGGCCGAGCAATTTGAAGTGGTGCAGCGCTGGGTGGCCGGCGGCAATGCCAGCGGCGGCTATGCGGCGCAGAGCGACCCACTGCTGGGTGTCGTCGACGGCAGCGGCGGCCCGCGCCTGTTCCCCTTCGAGCATGGCGGCAAGGCCTACGAGATCGACCTCGGCCCCGAACCCTTCGTCACGCTGCAATGGGGCGCCTATTTCTTCGTGCCCTCCATCGCTGCGCTGAAGTCCCTGCCCTGCCTGACCGAGCTGCCCCTGCCGCTGCCGCCTCCCACGCCGGTGCCCGAGCGCGTGCCCGACCTGCAGGACAAGGCGGCCATGCAGCTCTGGCTGGAAGACACCAACACCCGCGATGCCGCCTGGGCCTGGGTGCGCGCCCAGCCTGGTGGCGTGGTGGACACGGCCTATGGCGTGCTGGTGGGCGCGCCCGAGCGCGTCTGCGAGGTGCTGAGGAACGCACCCGACCGCTACTCCGTCAGCGGCTATGGCGAGCGCATGCACGACTCCATCGGCCTGGGCTTTCTGGGCCAGGACGAAAGCAGCGGTCATCGAGCACTGGCGCCCATCATCAATGCGGCCATCGAGGCATACAGCGAGGCCGACTGCTACGCATTGGCCTATCGGGTCGCCAAGCAGGGCCTGAAGACGCTGGCAGACGAGGCCCACACGCTGCTGGATGCCTTCCCAGCCTCGCAGAAACCCAAGGACCTGCCCACCGACACGCCGCTGGACTTCGAGCGCTTGAGCGAGGGCGTGCTGGCCAAGCTCTGCCAGCTCTGGTTCGGCCAGCCCGACGGGCGCCACATCTGGGGCACCGAGTTCCATGCCGAGGCGCCGGCTCAAGGAGCGGCCGCGCGTTGCCCGCGTGACCTCTTCAAGGTCTCGCGCCATGTCTTCGGCCCCTACCCGACCGAGGCGGTGCAGGCCGAGGGCCGCGCCGCCGGCCGCCGCTTCACGGCCGCCGTCGAGGCCTGGCTGGCCGAGCCGGGCACCGTGCTGCCGCCTTTGGCGCAGAAGATCGTTGCCGCCGCCAGAGCCCTGCCCGACGCCACGCCCGACCTGGCTGCATGCACGCTGGCCGGCATCATGCTGGGCTTTCCGCCCACCACGCATGCCAACCTGATCACCGTGCTGGCCGCCTGGGTGCAGACGCGCAAGCTGTGGGAGCTGCAGCCGCTGTGGCACGAAGTCGTGCCCGATCCGCAGACCCAGATGCGCCCCTACGCCGAGGCCGTGGCCCGGCTGCGCCCGACGATGGTCGCGACGCTGACCCGGCGCCCCACGCCCTTCCAGGTCTGGCGCAAGGCGCGCGAAGCGCACCGCCTGGGACAGGTCGATGTCGAGGCCGGCCGCGTCGTCGTCGTGGGCCTGGGCTCGGCCACCCAGCAAGACCCGCTGCGCCACCACGTCGCCTTCGGTGGCGATTGCGCCGACCCCCAGGGCCGCTCGCCGCATGCCTGCTCGGGTTATGGCATGGGCATGGGCGTCATGCTGGGGGTGATCGCGGCGGTGCTGGATGCGGGGGTGCTGCGGTTTACCGGGGCGCCGACAGTGGTCGCGATGGGGGTGTGACATTGACGACGCTGGATGCGTTGCTGCTTATCGTTGGCGCCTGGGCCAGCCAGAAGCCGCTGATCAAGCGAGTCCACCTTTTTGGTAGCCGTGTGCGTGGTGATAACCGAGCGGATAGCGATCTTGATGTTGCTATTGAGCTTGACCCAAACGAGTTCGAGGGCAGCGATGAAAGCGGTGGAATAGCCACCTGGATGTTTGAAACCGAAGGCTGGAAGGCGGAGTTGCAATCGCTCACAGGGATCGAAGTACAACTCGAGCATTTCGCAAACGAGAAGCTCGACCCGACGATCGCACAAGGGCTCCATCAATCCAGCGTGATTGCCTACGAGAAGTCAGGCTAGGTTTTCGCGACCGGTGAGCGAGCGGTTCGGCGACCCGTCGCGCAATCTAGCATTCTGTTGAACTGTGGGCTGGCGCCAGCGAAACGCGGGCGCCAGCGATTTAACCCATCAGCAGCTGACCTTCGCCAACCCCGTCCCCGCCCCCGCCGCCGCCGGCAGCTTCTGCTTCACGCACGACGGCGCCTGCAGCGTGTAGCCGTAGGGAATGCCGAGCGGGAAGGTGGCGGTGCTGGCCCAGTCCGTCGCATCCCGCGACGGTGACGAGCCGCTGGCCACCCAGGTGATGCCATAGGTCGCGAAGTCGGAAGGACTCGTGATGTTGTTGCCGCGCAGCTGCCAGTAGCCGATGGACGGACTGTCGCGCGAGGTCACCGGGTTCTGCGAGTTCTCGAACCAGTTGCCCTCGATCAGCGAGTAGCCGCCCATGCGGATGTTGGCGCCCGAGGTCAGCAGGCCGCTGTACAGGTTGTTGTACAGATGGGTATAGCCGGCGCGCTGCAGCGGCAGGCGCGAGCCCACATCCTTGTAGTAGTTGTGGTGGAAGGTGATGAAGCGGTCGCTGGCGTCGCTGTCGCTGGAGCCGATCAGGCCGACCTTGTGGTGGTCGTGGATGTAGTTGTACGAATAGGTGATGTGATGGGCGCCGGCCTTGTTGTCGACGAGGCCGTCGAACTCCAGGTCGCCGGCGCCGCTGCATTCCTTCAGGCTGCTGAACAGGGTGTTGTGGTCGATCCAGATGTAGCCCGGGATGCCGCCGCTCTGGCCTTCGATGCCGATGGCGTCGATGGAGCCGGGCAGCAGGCCGATGGTCATGTTCCGGATGATGATGTTCTGCGCCGCGGCCTTGATGGCCAGGCCGAAGTTGGCCGCCGAGCCGTTGGCGCCTTCGATGGTCACGTTGTTCTTGTTCTTGATTTCGACGATGGCGCCGGCGGGCTTTTGCCATTGGGCGCAGGCGTCGGGGATGGTGCCGAAGTCGAACGTGCCGGTGTAGCGCAGCACCAGGCCGGAGCTGCCGTCATAGGCGTTGAGGGCGGCCTGCATGGCCGCGGCGGTGCTGACCGTCACCGCCGTCTTGGTTCCACCTCCCGTCACGGTGCCGGCATAGCCGCCGCTGGCGCCGGCCGGGGCGGGTGCGGGCGTCGGAGCGGGTGAAGGGGCCGGCGTGGGAGCAGGTGTAGGCGCCGGTGTCGGTGCGGGGGTTGGAGCAGGTGTCGGCGCAGGCGTTGGCGCCGGCGACGCCACCGGGCCGATGGCGCATTTCTTTGTGATGCCGGGGTTGGGGTCGGAGCCGAAGGTGGCCGTCGTGCAGGCGATGTTGCCGCTGAGGTTCTTGATGACCCATTTGTCCTTGATGCCATAGGACACGGCACGCGTGCTGGTGCCGACCTTGCAGGTCTCGCCTTCGTCGGCGCATTTGGAATAGCCCGAGGGCCAGTCCACCGCGTGGGCGGCCGAGGCGGCCAGCAGCAGCGACAGGGCCGTGCCGGCGGTGCGGATGACGGGCAGGGGCGGGGGTGTGAGCTTCTTCGTGATCATGGTTTGTTTGTCTCCGGTCGTTGTGTGGGCGCGCGGTTTCCGTCCGGATGCGCGCAGCGGGCCGTCGTCGGGGCCGAGGAGCGGCCGCCACGAAGGCTGTCGGGGCAAGGGAGAAGAAAACCGGTGCCGACGTCAGGTCACTACCGGTCGATCCGCGCGCTGGGGCGCGGCGACGTCAGGTCGGTGCGGCATCGCCGCGCATCGCGAAGCAACTATGAAACAGCGTTCTGTTTTTATGGATACGTGGTTTCACGTAGCCGATGAGTGCGACTTTGCGGCGCTCAGAGCTGCAGGGCCCGCTCCAGGAAGCCCGTCATGCCCAGGCGCTCGAACTCCCGCCCGGCGCGGTCCCGTGCGGCCTGCCAGCGGTCGTCCAGCCGCAGTTCGGCTTCCAGCAGCGCCGTGACGGCGGCTTCATGCGCCGAGTTGCGCTGCTCGCCAGCGCCGCGGGCCAGGCCGAGATAGCGTTTGGCGCGCTCGCTGTCCCCCATGCGCGCTGCCAGCCGGGCGGCGGCGCGGTAGGCCATGGCGCCGCCAATCCAGTCATGCTGGCGGCCGCGCTTGAGGGCCAGCGCGACGTGGTGGCGGGCCGCGCCGGCGTCGCCCTGGGTGGCCAGGATGTCGGCCAGCCAGCCGTGCTGGAAGCTGCTGTACAGGCCGCCGCCGCGCGGCGCCAGCCAGGCGGTGGCGTCCAGGATGTGCTGGCGCGCGGTCGGGTCGGCCTCCTGCATCCAGGCGCCATACGCGCCGGCCGCGTGGCCCATGGCGCAGGTGAACATGCTGCGCACCTGGGCGCCGACGCGGTGGGCAACGAGGGCGGCCTCGCGCGCCTCGGCCCAGCGGCCCTGCCACAGCAGCACGGCGGCGCGCCAGCCCTGGATGCTGGCTTCGACCGCATGGCCGCTGCCATCGAAGGGCGTCAGGGCCTCGGCAAAGATCTCGTGGGCCTGGTCGAAATGGCCCTGGTCGGCCAGCACATAGGCACGGCAGCACAGCGAGAAGGACAGGCCGATCTGGTTGACCGCGCTCTTGCGGGCGCGCGCCCGCTGGCGGGCGATGGCCAGGTCCAGCATGGGCAGGGCGTTGGCGTAGTCGGCCGCGGCGGCCTGCAGTTGGCCCACGGTGCCGGGCAGCTGGGCGAGCAGCGCATGGTCGCCGCAGTCCTGGGCCGTCTCGACGGCGGCGCGCGCATGGCGCAGGCTGTCGCGCGTCTCGCCCAGGGCGTAGCCGACATAGGAAAGCCAGTATTCGGTGCGGGCGATGAGGCCGGGCTCGGCTTCGGCCTTGGCCAGGGTGGCGGCATGGCGGAGCACGCGCAGGTCGTCCTGGGAGGCGTCGAAGACGCAGGCCATGCCCAGGCGCTGGGCGATGCCAACCCAGCGGCGCCGGCGCTCCGCATCGTCGGGAAGGAACTCCAGCGCGGCCAGGGCGGCGCGGAACTGCTTCTTGGCCCGGTCCAGTGCCGAGGCGGCCAGGGCCTGGTCACCGGCGGCTTCGGCGTGGTGGGCGGCGGCCGGCCAGTCGTTGGCGGCGGCGTCGTGATAGGCCAGCTGTTCGTGCAGGTCCTGGCCACCGTGTTCTGCCAGTTCGACGCTGATGCGCCGGTGCAGGGCCTGGCGTTGGTGCAGGCCGGTGGCCTCGTAGACGACGTCGCGCGTGATGCCGTGCTTGAAGCGCAGATGACCGGGGCGTTGGTCCGGGAAGATGAAGTCCTGGGCCGCCAAAGCCTGCACGGCAGGGTGCTGCTCCCCGCAGCCGGACAACGCCTGCAGCAGCCAGGACGGGATGACATTGCCAATGACGGCCGCTACGCGCACCAGCTGCGCCTGCTCGGGCGGCAGGCGGCCGACGCGGGATTCGACGAGGGCGGCCAGCCAGGCCGAGCTGCTCGGCCCGGCGACCAGGCCTTCACCCGTGTCGGCCGCGGCGTGGCAGAGCTCCTCGATGAAGAGGGGATTGCCGCCGGCGTGGCGCTGCACCTCGGCGGCGATGAAGGGGTCGATCTGCGGCAGCAGCTGCTGCACGGCGCGAGCGGCCTCGGTCTCGGTCAGCGGCGGCAACTCGATGAGGTCGGCATCGCCGTCGTTGGCTCCCGGCAAGGCGGGCTGCGGCCGGCTGGCGGTCAGCAGCAGCAGCGGCAGGCGCTCACGATCGGCAGCGGCGCGCAGCCGATGCAGCAGGCGCAGTGAGGCGTCGTCGGCCCATTGCAGGTCGTCGATGAAGACGAGCTGGGGCATGCGCCGCGCCAACGCGAGCAGCAGGGTCAGCAGGGCGTCGGCACGCTGGCCGGGCTGACTGTGCTGGGCGGCGAAGAGTTCGGGCGGTGCGTCGTGCAGGCCGCCGTCATGCATGTCCATGGCGCGCAGCATCTGCAAAAAGGGCTGCAGCGGCTCGGCGCTGAGGTAGCTCTCGCAATAGCCGCGGTGGATCTGGACGGCCTGGTCCTGGGCGTGGCGCAGGAATTCCTCGGTGAGCCGGGTCTTGCCGACACCCGCGCCGGCGCGGATTCCCAGCCACAGCGTGCCGCCCTGCAGCGCGCGAGCGAGCGTGGCCTCCAGGGTTGCCAGCTCGCCACCGCGGCCGACGAAGGGGGCGAGGCCGCGGCGCATGCTGGCCTCGAAGCGCCGGCCCACCGGCGCGCGGCCGAACACACGGTAGGCGGCCAGCGGCGTCGCGCGGCCCCTCAGCTGCAGCGAGAAGCGCGGGCCGGTGTCGAAGAACTGGCTCTGCAGGCCCAGGCTCTCCTCGCTGGCGATGATCTCGTCACGCTTGGCGGCCTCGGACAGGCGGGCCGCGATATTGGGTGCGTTGCCGAGCAGCTCGAAGCGGCCACGCATCTGGTCGCCGTCGTTGACGAGGACGATGCCGGCGTGGATGCCGCTGTGCAGGGCCAGGCCGGGGAAGTCGGCGGGGCGGGGGCCGGGCGGCAGCAGCTCGCGCACGGCGGCGTGCAATTCCAGCGCGGCCTCGGTGGCGCGGCGGCCATCGTCCTCGCGCACGTCGGGGTGGCCGAAGACGGCCAGCATGCCGTCGCCCTGGATGCGGGCGATGACGCCGCCGTGGTGGGGCACGATGCGCTCGTACAGCGCGCGCAAGCCCCCGAGCATGGCCGCATAGTGCTCGGCCTCCATCCACTCGGCCATGGCGGTGGAGCCGCTGAGGTCGGCGAACAGCAGGGTTAGCAGTCGGCGCTGGCCGACAGGCGCAGGGGGGGCAGCGAAGGGCGCGGAGGACTCGGTCACGGCGCTGGTCATCCTAGCCGTTGCGCTTCGGGGCTGACCGCATGAACAGGCCGTTCTGGGGGCTCTGCTCTAGCTCTTGTCGCCTGCTGACCGTCGTCAACCTTGCAGCGGCACGAAATCGGTGTCCGCCACGGTGCGCGGCGCGTCGGGAGGCAGGTCTTCCTCGCGCAGGCCGAGGTAGATGGGCTCGCCGTTGCGGCGATGGATGTTGATCTTGGCGTTGTAGACGCGGTGGATCAAGCCGTGCTTGTCGGCCATGTGGTATTCGCTGATGCCCCAAAGCCCGGTCGAGTCGCGCCGGCCGGTCAGGTAGCAGGCGATCTCGTCGACCTCGGAGCCGGCGAGCTTCAGGCCATTGAGGCTGCGCAGCGGCGCCCGCGTGCGCTCGACGAAGTCCAGGCTGTCGATGTGCACGTCCTCGCCGTTGACCTCGTCGTGCATCAGCGTGTTGAACTTGCCGACCAGGATCTGGCCCGGTTCGGCGCGCTCGATCATGCGGGCGAGCTCGATCGTGACCTGGCCGACCAAATAGCTGAAGGACGTGGGGTTGAGGCCTTCGGATTGATAGAACTCGTAGTGCGAGCCGACGTGGAAGCACGCGCGCAGCTTGGGCACCGACTCGGGGCGCGTCGCGCGCTCGAGCGCCAGGGCGTTGTCGGCGAGGATGAACTGCATCAGCTGGTACAGCTCAACATTGGCCTCGACGCCACGCATGCGGTTCCAGATGTAGAAACCGTCGCCGGTCGTCGTGCGGGCGAAGTTGATGTTGATCTCGCGGTCCAGCAACTTGGCGTAGGCCGCGTTGACCGAGCAGGACAGGCTGTTGAGTTGCACCACCTGCTGCAGCGGCGTCAGCAGCGAGAAGCCGACCGCGTCGAACAGGATGACGGCCCGGTCCTCGACGAGGCGGATGCCGTAGCGCGCCGCGATGGCCGCGATCAGCGGCAGGCCCAGGCCCCGCTCGGGGTTGAAGGGCAGCTCGATGAGCTTGGGCACCACACTCAGCGCGGCGGCCACGCTGTCGAAGGCCTGCTTTTCGAGGTGCTCCTGGTTGGACAGCAGGTTGTCCAGCAGCCGCGTGCGCCGCGTCACCTCGGTCAGCGGCGAGGTGCCGTCACCCAGCGTGTACTCGGTCAGCATCTGGTGCGGCGCGACCAGCACGCGCAGGCCGCGCGGCTCGGGTGTCCAGGCGTAGATCAGGTTGTCGCCCAGGCCCCACAGCGTGTAGAGCGCCTGGTCGAGCAGGATGATGTTCTCGCGCAGTGCGGTTTCGCTCAGGCCGGCCGGTGCTGGATAAGCCATGAAGCCATCCAGCCAGGACCGGCGTTTGCGCAGCTCTTCTTTCACAAGCAGGCTCCAATCAGAAGCCTGGATTGTCTTTCACAGACGCGTGATTTTTTCACGCCAAGCCGAGTCGTCGGCACAGCCTGGGCCGCCGGCCTGCTGCGCCGGCGACTCGGCTCGGTGTTCCTGGGTCATTTGAATCCTCATGTGGGACTCAGACGCGGTGTCCGGTGATGGTCACGCGCGGCAGCTGGGCGACTTCACGCACGGCGTAGCCGGTGATGACGACGCGCGGCAGTTGGGCGACTTCCTGCGTGGCCTTGCCGGTGATGACGACGCGGGGCAGCTTGGTGACTTCTTGGGGGGCGGCGCTGGCGGCGAAGGCGGTGAACACGAAGGCGGCGACGGCGGCGGCTTGGATCAGGACGGTGGCTTTCATGATGCTTCCTTGGGGTTTCGTTCAGCGGGTTTGCTGTGTCGATGGAAGCAGTTTCGTCACTGGACACGGGCGCCGCCATGGCGCTGCGATGAATCGCCAGACGCGGGCCGCGAGCTGCATGCGGCCGCGACAAACCGCTAGTTCTTCGCCGCCAGGTTCTTGGCCAGGAAGCGCTCGACGCGCCCCCAGAAGTCTTCGTTGGTCTTCAGGTTGAACCAGCCGTGGCCTTCGTCGGGGTAGACCACCCATTCGAGCGGCTGGTCGGCGCGAAGCGCGGCCTTCATCTCGGTGCCGTGCTTCAGCGGCACGCGCCGGTCCTCGCCGCCGTAGGCCATCAGCAGCGGCATGCGGATCTCGCTGGCGCGCGCCAGCGGCGAGGTCTTGCGCATCTGCTCGGCGTCGCTGTCCGGGTCGGCCACGAGGCGCTTCATGCCGTAATCCTTCCACTCGTCGGACATGTCGCTCCAGCTGATGCTGCTCAGCAGGCCGATGTCGGTCACGCCCACCCAGTTGACGGCGCACTTGAACAGGTCCTGCTGCGTGACGGCGGCCATCATGGCGGCGTAGCCGCCATAGCTGGCGCCCATGATGCAGGCGCGCTTGGGGTCGGCCCAGCCCTGTTTCACGGCCCAGGCCAGGGTGTCGGCGAGGTCGTCCTGCATGGCCAGGCCCCATTGCCTCCAGCCGGCCTTGAAGTGCTTGAAGCCGTAGCCGGTGCTGCCGCGGAATTCCGGTTCCAGCACGAGGTAGCCGCGGCTGGCGAGGAACTGGGCATAGGGTGACCATGACCAGTGGGTGCCGCGGACATAAGGCCCGCCATGCACCAGCACGACGGTAGGCGTGGCGCCCTTGACGCCGCCGGCCGGCTGCGTGACCAGCACCGGCAGCTCCAGGCCGTCGCGGGCCTTGATACGGTGGTAGTCGCGCTGTCCCATGGCGGCGGCCGGCAGGTCGGTGCGGGTGCCGGCCAGCGACTGCAGCTGCTTCTCGGCCGTCTCGTACAGGTAGTACAGCGGCGGGCGCACGTCGGACAGCGAGGTGACGATGAAGTGGCTGGCTTGCACGCAGCGCAGGCATTCGATCAGGTTGACGCTGCCAGGCAGGCGAGCGTCGATGTCGGCTTGGGCGGCCTTCATCGTCTTGTCCAGCCACACGGTGCCGGGCGCGTCGGTTTCAAAGCGCACGCCCAGCAGCCGGCCCGTACCGGGCTCGGTGATGAGTCGGCCTTCGAAGTCGTAGCCGGGCGTGGAGATCAGCGGTTCCCCGTCCGCGTTGCCGGTCTTGGGGTCGACGCGGAAGACGGCGTCATAGCCGCCGTAGCCGCGTTCGCCCAGCATCAGGCCGTCCGGCCCGGCCCAGATCGGCCACGGGTGCTTGCGCGCGTGGGGGTCGTCGTCGTACCAGGGCTGCCAGCGGCCCGCATCGTCGCGGCTGAACAGCTGGCTGCGGCCCTGGTGCTGGGTGTCGATGACGCGGGGTTCGCCGCGCCAGTCGAGCAGCCAATTCCTGGTGTGGTCGGGCATGCCCGCGCTGAGCGTGCGCGTGAGCCCGGTGCGGGTGTCCAGCCGCGCCAGTTGCACGCCCGTGGCCTCGCGTTCGTTCGACCAAGGCCGGCGCAGGACGATGACCTCGCCGCCGTCCAGCCCCGGCGGCACGCTGTGCAGCACCCAGTTGAAGTCCAGCCGCCGATCGTTGATCAGCGTCGCCGTGGTGACGAAGGGCTTGTCGGTCTTGATCAGCTGGCGGAGGTTGGCGCCTTCCCGGTCGACCGCCCACAGGCCCTGGCCGTTGACGCGCGTGGTGCCGTCCGGAGAGTCGGACACGTCGAACACCAGCCTGTCCTCGCTGATCCAGTGGTGGGTCGAGATGTCAGCGTCATTGAAGCCGGCGATGAATTTGGGCGGCTGCATGGTCTGCAGGTCCAGCACGGCCAGCCAGATGCGGTCACCCTTGCCCGCCGCCTGGATAGCGAGAAAGCGGCCGCTGGGGCTGAGCTTGGGCGCGCGCACCGCCGCGCGTTTGAAGAAGGCGGCGGCGGGCGGCGGCTCTGCGGCACTGACGCCCGTGCTGGCACCCAGCGCGGTGGCGGCTGCAAGCAGGGCAGCGGCGAGGCGGTACTTCATGTGCGGTAGCGTGGTTTGGACGCGCCAGATTGTGGCGGCCTATCATGTCCGGTTCGCTTGTGAAAACTGCCATGGCCCTCCCGGATTTGCCCGCGCCTCCTGAATCCCGATTCATCCGCGTGCGCGGTGCGCGCACGCACAACCTGAAGAACATCGACGTCGACCTGCCGCGCCATGCGCTGGTGGTCATCACGGGGCTGTCCGGGTCGGGCAAGTCGTCGCTCGCCTTCGACACCCTGTATGCCGAGGGCCAGCGGCGTTATGTCGAGAGCCTGTCCAGCTATGCGCGCCAGTTCCTGCAGCTCATGGACAAGCCCGACGTGGACATCATCGAGGGCCTGTCCCCCGCGATCTCCATCGAACAGAAGGCAACGTCGCACAACCCGCGCTCGACCGTCGGCACGGTCACTGAGATCCACGACTATCTGCGCCTGCTCTATGCCCGCGCCGGCACGCCCTTCTGCCCCGACCACGACCTGCCGCTGGAGGCCCAGTCTGTCAGCCAGATGGTGGACGCCGTGCTGGCCATGCCGGACGAGGCCAAGCTGATGCTGCTGGCGCCGGTGGTGCGCGACCGCAAGGGCGAGTTCGTCGAGCTGTTCGCCGACCTGCAGGCCCAGGGTTATGTGCGCTTTCGCGTCGACGGCGCCACGGTGGAGGCCCCCGACATTCCGGCGCTGAAGAAGGCCGAGAAGCACGACATCGACGTCGTCATCGACCGCATCAAGCTGCGCCATGACTCGGCGGACAGCCTGCGCCAGCGCCTGGCCGAGAGCTTCGAGGCGGCGCTGCGCCTGGCCGACGGGCGGGCCCTGGTGATGAACATGGACAGCGAGCAGACGACACTGTTCTCCAGCAAGTTCGCCTGCCCGGTTTGTTCCTATTCGCTGCCGGAGCTGGAGCCGCGGCTGTTCTCTTTCAACTCGCCGGTGGGCGCCTGCCCGAGCTGCGAGGGCCTGGGCCAGGTCACCGTCTTCGACGCCGACCGGGTCGTCGCCTTCCCGACGCTGTCGCTGGCCAGTGGCGCGGTGAAGGGCTGGGACCGGCGCAACCCCTACACCTTCTCGCTGCTGGAGTCGGTGGCGGCCCACTACAAGTTCGACGTCGAGGCGCCGTGGGACAGCCTGCCGGCCACTGCCCAGGAGGTGCTGCTGCGCGGCTCGGGTACCGAAGACATCAGCTTCGTCTACCAGGCCGAGACGGCCGCGGGCAAGAAGCGCTCGGTCAAGCGCCAGCATCCCTTCGAGGGCATCCTGCCCAACCTGCAGCGGCGCTACAAGGAGACCGATTCAGCCGCCGTGCGCGAGGATCTGGCGCGCTACATGGCTGCCAAGCCCTGCACGGCCTGCGAGGGTTCGCGGCTGCGCCGTGAAGCACGGCATGTCGTGCTGCAGCCAGCCGATGCGCCGACGGGCGTGAAGGGCCGGCCAATCTTCGAGGTCGAGCATTCGACGCTGCGCGAGTGCCTGGACTATTTCGAGACGCTCAAGCTCAAGGGCAACAAGGCCGAGATCGGCGACAAGGTCATTCGCGAGATCGCGTCGCGGCTGCGTTTCCTCAACGACGTCGGCCTGAACTACCTGAGCCTGGACCGCAGCGCCGAGACGCTGTCCGGCGGCGAGGCCCAGCGCATCCGCCTGGCCAGCCAGATCGGCTCGGGCCTCACCGGCGTCATGTATGTGCTGGACGAGCCCAGCATCGGCCTGCACCAGCGCGACAACGACCGGTTGATCGCGACGCTGCGGCGGCTGCGCGACCTGGGCAATTCGGTGCTGGTGGTGGAGCACGACGAGGACGCCATCCGCGCCGCCGACTGGGTGTTGGACCTCGGCCCCGGCGCCGGCGTGCATGGCGGCCAGGTCATGGCCCAGGGCACGCCTGATCAGGTGGCGGCCAACCCGAATTCCTTGACGGGCCAGTACCTCAGCGGCGTGGCACGCATCGAGGTGCCCGCCGAGCGGCACAAGCCCGTGCAGGAGTCCCGGTTGCGCATCGTCAATGCGCGCGGCAACAACCTCAAGGGCGTGACGGTCGAGATCCCGGTGGGCCTGTTCACCTGTGTGACCGGTGTGTCGGGCTCCGGCAAGAGCACGCTGGTCAACGACACGCTCTACACGGCCGTCGCCAAGAAGCTCTACAGCAGCCACGCCGACCCGGCGCCCTATGACGAGATCGAGGGCCTGGACGCCTTTGACAAGGTCATCAACGTCGACCAGTCACCCATCGGCCGCACGCCGCGCTCCAACCCCGCCACCTACACCGGCCTGTTCACGCCCATCCGCGAGCTGTTCGCCGAGATGAACACCGCGCGCGAACGCGGCTACGGCCCGGGGCGCTTCAGCTTCAACGTGGCCGGCGGCCGCTGCGAGGCCTGCCAGGGCGACGGCGTGCTGAAGGTGGAGATGCACTTCCTGCCGGATGTGTACGTGCCCTGCGACGTCTGCCAGGGCCGGCGCTACAACCGCGAGACGCTGGAGGTGCTCTACAAGGGCAAGAACATCACCCAGGTGCTGAACATGACGGTGGAGGACGCCTACGAGCTGTTCAACGCCGTGCCGGCGCTGGCGCGCAAGCTGCAGACGCTGCTGGACGTGGGCCTGGGCTATGTGAAGCTGGGCCAGAGTGCGACGACGCTGTCCGGTGGCGAGGCCCAGCGCGTCAAGCTGGCGCTGGAGCTCTCCAAGCGCGACACGGGGCGCACTCTCTACATCCTGGACGAGCCGACCACCGGCCTGCACTTCGCCGACATCGCGCTGCTGATGAAGGTGCTGCACCAGCTGCGCGACGCGGGCAACACCATCGTCGTCATCGAGCACAACCTGGACGTCATCAAGACGGCCGACTGGCTCATCGACATGGGGCCGGAAGGCGGCGCCGGCGGCGGCACGCTGCTGGTGGCGGGCACGCCGGAGGACGTGGCGGCCTGTGAGGCCAGCCACACGGGGCGCTATCTGGCGCCCTTGCTCCGGCGCTGACGAGCCGCACCTGCGGGCCGAGCGCCGGGCCGCTCCCAAGCCGGCCCGAAATGGCGATGTGCTTGCCGGTCGACCCGGCAAGCATCGCCGTCCCCTCGGGGGACCGGCTGGACTCGCCCGCGTTCAGCAAGGGCGAGGCCGGACGAGGGGCTTCAGCGCCTGCGCTGCCTCGCGCGGAAGATGATGACGAGCAGGCCCAGGGCAATCATGGCCCAGGTGCCGGGTTCGGGCACGGCCGGCGTGTGGGGCAGATCAATGGGGCCGTCGGCCGGGCGAATCGTGCCGGGCGGCAGGGCGGGCATGCCGAGGTTGACGAGGCCGGGAGCCCCACCACCGCCGGCGTTGGCAGGGCCGCTGGCGCCGCCGCCAGCCAGCAGGCTGCCGCCCTGAGCGGGCGAACTCGACAGCGCTGACACGCCGGATGCGGTGGCAAAGCTGTCCGGCGCTGCGGCTGCGGGGCCGGCGCCCGGGGCCTCGAATTCCAGTGGCGCGGTTTCTTCGCCCTCACGAGTCGACGAGGCGACGTTGCTGGCGTGGGCCGGTGCCACGGCGCTGGGCTTGTCCAGGCGGCGGATGCGGCTGACGTTGCGGCAGACGGTGGGTACCAGGATGCACTGGCCGTCCTCGCAATAGACGAGGCCGCGCTCCTGCGTCGTCGCCGTCCACTTGCTGCGCGTCACCGTGCGGCAGACGGCGCCGGGGCCGAAATGCATGTCGCGAATCTCGGGTGCGTAGCTCGCCTTGCCTGTGATGGCATCGCGCCCGATGACGGCAATGTCGTCATAGCTGCGCGCCTTCATGCGGGCCTTGAGCTTCTCGCGCGTCGCGGTGGGGATGTCCTGGTAGCGATCGACGGCCGCGACCACGTCGCCCATGAATGGATTGGCGCCGGGGCGGTCCCAACTGCACTGGGGCAGCGTGGAGCCGGCGGAAACGGCGAGGGCGAGGGTGGCGATCAAGGACATCGGAAGGCCCGCAAAAGGGAAGCGCCCGAACCAGGGCGCATGTCCCTAGTATTAGGGAAGGCTAGGGTTTATCCGCGTTGAAGACCCGCAAAGAGGGGGTGGCCATCGGGTGAGATAAATCACGCAAAAGGCTGAAAACGATTGCCCGTCATCGCTTGCTGGTCCGGCCCGCCATTGCTGCTATCGTGCCGACCGCCTCCCGCAGTCCCCCCGAACCCTCCATGCCCGATCGCGCCGCGCCGCTGGTGCTTTACGTCGAAGACGACCGCATCCACCTGATCCTGATGGAGGAGGTGTTCCGGCTGCTGCAGGGCTGGGAGCTGCGCATGGTCGAGACAGGCGCCGAGGCCCTGGCGGCCCTGGCCGAATGCCAGCCGGCGCTGGTGTTGGTCGACATGAACCTGCCCGACATGACCGGCCTGGAGTTGCGCGAACGCGTGGCCGCGGACGCCAGCCTGGCCGCAGCTTTGAGCGCGCGCTGGGTTGCGCTCTCGGCCGACAACCCGGGTGCCCTCGTACGCGCCGCCCGCGCGGCGGGCTTCGACGACTACTGGCTCAAACCCATCGACGTGCCGATCCTTCAGGCCGGCTTGCACAAGCTGCTGGGCTAGGGTCGGCCCGCCGCTGTAATAGCAGTGAACCCGCTGTGCCACGGTCGGCTGATATGGACGAAAAAAAGCCCGGCAGGACCGGGCTTGTGTTGACGAGGCCGCTTGCGCGGCGCCGCTTCACTTCAGGTGGCTGTTGATCAGCTTGGTCATCTCGAACATGTCGGCCTTGGCCTTGCCGAAGATTTCCTTCAGCTTGGCGTCGGCGTTGATGACACGCTTCTGCAGCTCATCCTGCAGCTTGTTCTTCTTGATGTATTCCCAGACCTTCTTGGTCACATCGGTGCGCGGCAGGGGAGCTGCGCCGACGATGGCCGCAAGAGCGGCGCTGGGGGTGAGGGCCTTCATGAAGGCGGCGTTGGGCGTGCGCTTCTTGGCGGGTGCTGCGGCTTTTTTGGCCGGAGCTGCCTTCTTCGCAGGTGCCGCGGCTTTTTTGGCCGGAGCTGCCTTCTTTGCTGCAGGCGCCTTTGCGGGCGCTGCTGCCTTCTTCGCCGGTGCGGCCTTCTTAGCCGGTGCCGCCGCCTTCTTCGCGGGCGCGGCCTTCTTCGCAGTTGCCATGTCGATTCACTCCATCAAAGGTTGTTGATGTGCCGGGTCCGGGTGAAGGCCGCGTAAGCCTTCAATACTCTCTAGCACCCTGCGGCGGCGATGGTACTGCGCTCCCTAGGGGAAGAGAAGGCTTTCATAGAGGGGATGACCCGCAAAGGCCCATGAAATCGGGCCTTTGAGGCCCTGCTTGTCGCTAGGCCGCATCACTTGGGCCTTCACGGGCCTTGCAGTCAGGCGATGTCGTCGCTGCCGGGCGCGCGCTTCATGCCGCTGAACATGGCGCTGACGAGGTTCTCGCGATGCCGCCAACTCGTCAAAAGGACGCCGCCGAGATGGCCGATCACGAGGGTCGCGACGAGCCAGGCGAGCATCGCGTGCAGGTCCGACAGCCATTCGTAGCCCCACAGCCAGTCGGTCGTGTAGAGCCAGCCACTGAGCGTCAGCAAGGCGGCCGTGGACCACAGCGCCAGCACCATCCATCCACCCAGTGGGTTATGGCCGACGTAGCGCCGCTCGCGCCCGGCGCGCATCGCGCGGGCATAGGCCAGCACCGTGCGCGGCCGGCGCACGAACTGGGCGAGGCGCGCGTAGCCATGGCCAACGAAGCCCCAGACCAGCCGCAGCATCACGGCCGCGCCCGCGACATAGCCGGCAGTGTGGTGCCAGGCGTCGAAGTGGCTGGGCGGCCAGTGCCCGCTGATCCACGCGGTCGCGACGGCGGCCGCCAGCGTCCAGTGCAGCAGGCGCACAAGGCCGTCCCAGACGCGCACGCGCATGCTGATCTACTTCTTCTCGGCGGGCTGCTCGCCTTCCGGATAGACGCGCTCGAAGGTCTTTGGATTGAAGAAGGCCTCGGCCTTCTTGCCGGCGCCATCGAAGCCGTAAACCTCGTAGCAGCCGTTGTAGTTCTGGACCTTGCGGACCTTCCAGCCTTCGCCTTCGAGTTTTTTCTGGAGTTCCATCTGCGGCTTCTTCTCTTCCTTGGGCACGGCGGGGCAGGAGACGTTGCCGTGAGCGAAGGCGGCGGAGGCGGTGAAAGCGAGGAGAAGGGAGGCGAGGAATTTCATGGTGAGCCTTTCAACGGGAGTTGCCTGGCCAGAGCAGCGCCGGGCCGGCGTCGGCGAGAGTCTTGCAGCCGGAGAGCGCCATGGCGATCTCGAGTTCGTCGCGCAGCAGGCGCAGCGCATGCGCCACGCCCAGCGCACCGCTGGCGGCGAGGGCATGAACGTAGGGGCGGCCGAGCAGCACGGCGTTGGCACCCAGGGCCATGGCCTTGAGCACATCGGTGCCGCGGCGGATGCCGCCGTCGACGAGCAGCGGCACGTCGGGCCCGAGGGCGGCCCGCAGCGGTGGTAGCAGTTCGGCGGTGGGCGGCAGCGTGTCCAGCGTGCGGCCGCCGTGGTTGGAGACGATGAAGCCGGTCACGCCGCGGGCCAGGGCTTCACGCGCATCGTCGGTGTGCGTGACGCCCTTGAGCAGCAGCGGCAGCCGGCTCTCGGCGCGCAGCCAGTCGATCTCGGCCCAGGTGGCGGCGCGCGGCATCAGGCCGTCGAACAGCGCGCTCTGGCCGGGCTGCAGGTTCAGCGGCTTCTTGACGCCGCCGAGGTTCACCGCGCGGATGTCATCGGGCAGCTTGAAGCCGATGCGGCGCTCACGGTCGCGCGCGCCGTGCACGGGTGCATCAACGGTGAGCACCAGGGCCTGGTAGCCGGTGGCTTCGATGCGCTGGAGCAGCGCACGCATGAAGTCGCGGTCGTCACGCCAGTAGAGCTGGAACCACAGCGGGCCGGCACTCGGGTCGGCCAGCATCGGTGCGGCGACATCTTCCATCGTCACGCTGGCCTGGGCGCTGAGGATGAGGCCGGCCTGCTGGGCGGCGGCGGCATGGGCGATGGCCAGCTCGCCGTCGGCATGAAAAAGGCGCTGGTAGGCGATGGGCGCGAGCAGGATGGGGTGGCGCAGCTCGCGGCCGAGCAGCGTCACGCGCGTGTGGCCGTTGCTGAGGTCGCGCAGCACGCGGGGCTGCAGCTTGATGGCGTCCCAGGCCGCGCGGTTGGCGCGCAGCGTGATCTCGTCCGCGGCACCGCCGTTCAGATAGGCCCAGGCCTTGGCATCGACGCGGGTCTGGGCGGGCGCTTCGAAGTCGGCCAGATTGGCCAGGCCATCCGGCAGCGATTCGATGCGGGGCGCTGTCACGTGTCCGCCCACATGCGTAAGAGGTTGTGATAAGTGCCGGTCAGCTGCACCAGCTCGTCCGTCTCGCCCAGTTCACCGCGCAGCTTCATCAGGCTCATGTCCATCTCGTAAAGCAGGCGGCGCTGATCGTCCGAGCGCACCATGCTCTCGATCCAGAAAAAGCTGGCCAGCCGCTCGCCGCGCGTGACGGGTTCGACGCGGTGCACGCTGCTGCCGGGATAGACGACGAGGTCGCCGGCGGCGAGCTTGACGCGCTGCTCGCCGAAGGTGTCGGCGATGACGAGCTCACCACCGTCGTAGTCGGTGACCTCGCTGAGGAAAAGGGTGCAGGAGATGTCGGTGCGCACGCGCTGCGCGCCACCTGGCAGATAGCGCACGGCCTGGTCGACATGGCTGCCGTAGGCGTTGCTCGCCCCGGCGTATCGGTTGAACAGGGGCGGCAGCACGCGCTTCGGGAGCGTGGCGGAGAAGAACAGCGGGTGCTTTTCCAGTGCCTGCAGTACCAGCGCCTGCAGCTCGCGGTGCTGTCCGCGATCTTTCTCGCTCAGGGGCTGCAGCTGCTCGTTGTTCTTGACCTGCGCGGCCTGGCGGCCGGCAGTGCTGCGGCCATCGGCCCACGGAGCGATGGCCAGCAGTTCGCGGGCCCGGGCCACGCCGGCAGCGTCGAGGATCTGGGGGATCTTCAGCAGCATGGCGTGGCGCGGGCCTTTTGGGAGGAGGTTAGAACTTGTAGGTGCCCGTCAGCGCGACGACGCGGCCCTTGCCCGGGATGTAGTGGCCCGTGTAGAGGGTGTCGGCGTAGCGCTTGTTGGTCACATTGTCGACGTTGAGGCGGAACAGCAGCTCGTCTTCGATGACGGTGTATTCGGCCATCAGGTTGCCGATGATGAACTTGGGCGCGTAGAAGCCGGGGTTGCGGTTGGGCTGCTGGCCGCTGCGAGCGTTGAAGCCGCCGCCAACGCGCCATTGCGGCGTGATCTTGTAGGTCGTCCACAAGCTGCCGGAGTAGCGCGGCGTCAGCGACGGGCGCGTGCCCTCGCCTTCCGCGCCTTCGGCACCGATGTCGATGATGGCCGTCGGCATCCAGGTGAAGGTGCCGAAGACTTCCCATTCCGGCGTGATGCGGCCGGTGATGTCGACGTCGATGCCCTGGGCGTGGCGCTTGCCGGACAGCACGACCAGATTGCTCAGCGGGTCGGTATTGCGCTCGTGCAGCTTGGTGGCGCGGAAGATGCCGAAACGCGTCGTCAGCCTGCCGTCGGCGCTGTCGTACTGGCCGCCCAGCTCGATGTTCACCGACTTCTCGGGCGGGATGTTGGCGTTGGTGGCGCTCAGCGAGTAGGTGTCGCCCGAGGTGTTGAAGGACGTCGCGCCCATCAGGTGGAAGGACAGCTGGGCATTCGGCTGGAACAGCACGGCGGCGCGCTTGCTCCACTCCGACACGTTCATCTGGTAGCTGTCGGTCGTCGAGCGGACGATCTTGTCGTAGCCCGGCGTGCCGGTGGCGTTGTAGCTGTAGTTGAAGTTGTCGTAGTCGCCCTTGAGCTTGTCGTAGCGCAGGCCGGCGAGCAGCTTCCAGTGCGGCGTGAGTGACACCATGTCCTGCACGTAGGCGCCGGCAGAGCGGGAGGTGTACTCGCTCGCCTTCAGAGGCTGGCGGCGCGACTCGTCGATGCCGGCACCATCGTCGGGCGTGCCGGCCAGCGTGCTGGGCTTGGTGAGGCCCAGCGCCGCGTAGAAGGCCGCACGCTGAGCTGCCGTCAAGCCGGGGCTGTCGTTGTAGACCTGCTTCTTCTCCTGGGCGAAGTCCACGCCGGTCATGACATGGTGCTCCATGCCGGCGGCCTTGAACCTGGCGCTCAGGTCGCTCTGCACGGTGATGGTCTGCAGATCCTGGATCTTCAGCTGGGTGCCGCGAGCCAGCACGGTGTTGGGGCCGAAGGTCGCCAGTGACGCGGCAATGCCGCCCGGCTGCAGGGCTGCAGCTGCGAAGCGTACCGTGCCGGCGCGCTGGTCACGCGTGTAGGACGCATAGCGGGCCTTGGTGACCAGCTCGACGTTGGGGCTGAAGCGGTGCGTGTGCGAGCCCATCACGTAGTTGGCCGTGCCCTTGTTGCGGTCGCTGGCCAGCCCGAAGTAGGCGGTCGGTGCCAGCGGCAGCAGCGTCGTGGCGCTGCTCGGAGCGGTGGGCGTGGGCTTGATCCACGGCATGCCGTAGTTCATGCCGTTGTTGTTGTCCAGGGCGTACAGCGTGAGGGCGAACTCGTCGTCTTCGCCAATGCCCGTGCGCACCGAGCCGGCCAGCCCGGCCTTGTTGATCATGTTGCCCGAGCCGTCGTTGTCGGCGCGGTTGACCATGGTGCCGATGCGCCAGGCCGTCGTCTCGCCGCTGCGCTTGTTGAAGTCGCCGGTGACGCGCAGGCCGCCGTGGCTGTAGGCGCCGACGTTGATCTCGTTCTGGTCGGCCAGCACAGCCTGCTTGGTGACCTGGTTGACCGCGCCGCCGCTGGAGCCGCGGCCGAACATCAGCGCACCGGAGCCGCGCAGCAGCTCGACCTTGTCGAGGAAGAAGGTGTCGCGGTCGTAGAAGGCCGGGTCGCGCATGCCGTCGATGAAGATGTCACCGGTGCTCTGCAGCGAGATGCCGTGGATCTTGATGTCTTCCTCGCCGCCTTCGGCCGCCTGGAAGGTGATGCCGGCGGTGTTCTTCAGCACTTCCTTGACGTTGTCGAGGTTGCGGTCGTCGATGAGCTTCTCGGTGACGATGGTCAGGGACTGCGGGATGTCGCGGATGTCCTGCTTGCCCTTGCCGATGCGCGTCTCGGTGGCCTGGTAGCCGTCCTTGCCTTGCGGCTCGGCAGTGGCCTTGGCGCGCACGGTGGGCAGCACGCTTTCTTCCTTGGCGGGCGCTTTCTGTGTGGGCGCGGTCTGGGCCAGGGTGGCCGTGGCCAGGCCGAAGCCGGCGGCCAGCGCGCCCAGGGGTAGCAGCGCCTGCGTCTTCGACTTGTTCGATTTGTTCTTGCGGGACATGGATTTCTCCGAGGGATCGTGTTGAATGGGCATGGCTTTGCCCACGGCGGCGCAAGGCGCCGCCCACGGCATGGCTACTCAGGGAAAGGAGGCGGGGTCAGCGGTCGACTTCGTAGGACATCGGCGCGATGACCTCCCACTCGACGGGCTGCCCGTTCTCGGTGTACGGCGCGAAGCGGGCACTGCGCATGTCCTGCAGCGCCTGCTCGTCCAGGCGGGCGAAGCCCGAGGACTTCGCCAGGGTGATCTCACGCGGCTGGCCGCGCACGTCGACGATGACGCGCAGGTGCACGACGCCGGACTCGTGCAGCCGCTTGGACATCAGCGGCACCGTCATGCGCGGCTCCTTCAGATAGCGCACCGCACTGGCGGGGATCTGCTTGATCTGCGGTGCGGGTGGCGGCGTGATCGCAATGACAGGTGTCGGCGCCGCCTGCACCGGAACGACCGTCGGTGGCGGCGGCGGCAGAGCCGCAACGACGGGAGAGGGCGCGGGCGCCGCCGCGACGGCGATCAGCGGTGGATCCACCATCGTCAGCGCCGGCACCTTCAGCTCCGGCATCGCCACCGGGGGCGGTGGCAGCGGCTTGGGCGGCTCGGCCGGCGCTACCAGGCGCACGACAACGGGCGCCACGCGCGCCACCGTGCGGTGCACATCCTGCACCTGGCTCAGGCCCCACAGCCCCAGCAGATGCAGCGCGGCAATACCTACCAGCAACAGGCGCCGGCTGCGCGAGGGGCGCGCCATCTCGGCAAAGCTGAGCCGCGGTTCCGGCACTCGCAACGGCAGCACCACCGCCGGCCGCGATGGGACGGCGACCGGCGCGGGAACGGCCGAATTGGAGGCAACAAAGGCGAGGGCGGGCTTCACGAGCGAGACAGGACCGTGTTCGATGAAAAAATCTTAACACGAATGCGAACGATTCCTATTTGATGCGGCGTCGCGATGCTGCAGTCATGCGACACCGCTCTGGCGGTGGCCCGATATGCTCGCGGCCATGACCAAGATCCTCGTTCGTTGGCTGCTGCTCGCTGGCGCCCTGCTGCTGGTGGCTCACCTCTACCCTGGCGTCATCGTCAAGACTTTCACATCCGCATTGATCGCGGCCTTCGTGCTTGGCTTGCTGAACACGCTGCTGCGGCCCATCCTCGTGCTGCTGACGCTGCCGGTGACGGTGCTCAGCCTGGGCCTCTTCCTCTTCATCATCAACGCGCTGATGTTCTGGATGGCCGCCACGGTGCTGGATGGTCTGGCCGTGACGGGCTTTGCCGCCGCGCTGATCGGCTCGCTGATCTACAGCCTGTGCGGCATGGTCATCGACGTCGTCGTCGAGCGCGTCTTCCCTGGCGACTGAAGCCCCTCGCCCAGTCCCGCGCCGCTGAACGCGGGCGGGCCTGATCGGTCTTGCAGACCGCGCCGCGGCAGTGCCGCAGCTCTTCGGCAGGCACATGCCGCCCACCGGGCGCCATGTGTCCGGCCTCAGCCCCCTAGGGGACGGCGATGCTTGCAGCATTGAGCCGCAAGCACATCGCCACAGCGGGCCGGCTCGGGAGCGGCCCAGCGCTCGGCCCGCAAACTGAAAACTCAGCGGCAGACGAAGTCCAGGCTGGCCGCCGCGAAGCCGGCCAAGTCCTCGCGCGCATCGCCAGCGCGGGCGCGCAGTGCCATCGAATGCAGCACCGCCGATGCGAGCTGGGCGCGCATCGCGACATCAGTGCCGCGCGGCAGCTCGCCCTCGTTGACTGCCCGCTGCAGCCGCGCCTCGAAAGCGGTGTTGAAACCGCGCAGCGAATCGCCGAGCTGCTGGCGAATGGCTTCGTCCCGCGGCGCCTCGGTGGCCGCCGTGCCAATCAGCAGGCAACCCCGAGCGGCCTCGTCGGGCGGGTAGTAGAGCTGCAGCGCCAACTCGTAGACGCGCAGCAGGCCATCGCGTAGCGAACGGTCCGCCAACGCCGCGGCGATGGCGGCATTGGATTGCTCGGTATACAGACGCAGCGCCTGCAGATAGAGGGCGTGCTTGTCGCCAAAGGCGCCATAAAGGCTGGGCCGGTTCAGGCCGGTGGCATGGCTCAGATCGTCCAGCGACGTCGCTGCATAGCCGCGCTGCCAGAAGGCCAGCGTGGCCTGCGCGAGCGTGGCCTCGGTGTCGAAGCTGCGCGGCCGCCCGCGAGGGCGCGGGGTTGGCTTGGCCTCATCTTCAGATTTTTGTACCACGGCGCATGAAATTCATTGACGACAGTGAATTCTATTCAATACAGTACAAAACACTGTTGGAGATCTTGATGGAGCTGTTCTTTTCCCCCATGGCCTGTTCGCTGGCGAGCCGCACCGTGCTGTATGAAGTAGGTGCCGATGCGCGCTTCACGCAGGTGGACGGCAAGGCCAAGCGCACGCTGGACGGGCGCGACTACTGGCAGGTCAACCCGATGGGTCAGGTGCCGGCGCTGCGCACCCCCGAGGGCTGGCTGTTGAACGAGAACGCCGCGGTGCTGCAATACCTGGCCGAGGCCTACCCGGCGGCCGGCCTGCTGCCCGCCGAAGCCGATGCGCGCGCCCGTGTGCGGCAATGGCTGGGCTTCATCGGCACCGAACTGCACAAGGCCGTCTTCGTGCCGCTGCTCGACCCCAAGGCCAGCGCCGACGTGAAGGCCTATTCGATGGACAAGGTGGCGCTGCGCCTGGGCGTCCTGCAAGCGCATCTGCAGCAGCACGAATACCTGGAGGGCAGCTATGGCATCGCCGACATCTACCTCGCCGTCGTATTGAACTGGGCGCCCTATGCCGGCGTGGACTTGGGCGGATGGCCCGCGGTCAAGGTCTATCACCGCCGCATCGGCCAGCGTGAAGCCGTGGCGCGGGCGCTGCGTGAGGAGTTCGCCCTCTATCAAGAAGAGCAACGTCTCCGCGCCGCTTGAAGGTGGGTGCTCTAGGCGCGCGTAGCGCTGCCGCTCCTCCAGCGACTCCCACGGATCCGGCTTTGCCGGTCCGTCGGGAGTGCCCCCTTGAAGGGGGCGGCCGTCAGGCCGTACGGGGTGGTCTCAATTCGGCAGTTCGACGTCCGGCGGGATGTAGCGGCCGCGGTACATCTCGCCCAGGAGCGACTGGCGCTCATAGACCAGGGCGCGCAGCCGGGCGTCGATGACGGAGGCTTCGACCTGGTCGGCATCCGGCCCGCGTGACTGGCGCAGGCCTGAGCGCATGCGGTCGATGGCACCGTTCAAGTCGCCGGCGGCGGCATGCACCTCGGCCTGGGCCCGCACGGCCCGCAGCGGCTGGCCCAGCTTCTGCCAGATCAGTGCGAGCTGGGCCCAGGCCAGGGAGTCCCGCGGCTCCAGGCTGACATGGGTCTGCAGTGCATCCGCGGCCTCGCGCAGGGCTGGCGACCCCGGGCCGGCCGCCAGCGCCAGGCCCACGCGCTGCATCAGCATGGGGCGGGATTTCTCGCCTGACAGCGTGTCCAGCGCGGTGGTGCCCTCCATCGGGCGGCCGCGGGCCTGCGCGAGCTCGGCACGCAGATAGGTCAGTTGCCGCCTGGCGGCCACCGTCTCGGCGGGGCTGGGGTTGACGAGCTGCAACGTCACCTCCGCACTGCGCAGCGTGGCCTCTGCGCGGTCGAAGTTGCGCAGCTTGATGGACGCCAGCGCCGCGGCATAGCGCGCCCCGAGCTGTTCGTAGCCGCCGCTCTCGCGGATGTTGCGGGCGCCGGCGTCGTAGTTCTCCAGTACCTTCCAGGCCTCGACGCGGGGGTCCATCAGCACACGCGAACGCGCTGCCATCAGCGCATGCTCGGCGAGGCCCCGCGGGCGCGCGAACGGTTCGAGGGCCAGGCGCGTGCGTGCGTCGCCGATGCGCTCACTCGTCAGCGGATGGGAGCGCAGGTAGGGGAAGGCGCCGTTGTCCATCAGGTGATAAGCCTGCTCCATGCGCTCGAACATGCTGACCATGCCGCTGCCCGCGAAACCGGCCTCGACAAGCACGTTGAAGCCGACGCGGTCGGCCTCGCGCTCCATGTCGCGCGAGAAGTTCAGCGACAACTGCGTGGCCGCCGCCTGGCCGCCGACGATGCCGGCATTGGCCAGGTCGATGTTGCCGCGCGACGCGGCCAGCACGCCCAGCAGCAGGCCCGCGATGGCGACCATGCTGTTCTTGGAGTCACCGGCAATGCGTCGCGCGATGTGGCGCTGCGTCACGTGCGAGATCTCGTGCGCCAGCACCGAGGCCAGCTCGTCGCGTGACACCGTCATCGCGATGAGCCCCAGGTGGGTACCAACGAAGCCGCCCGGCAGCGCAAAGGCGTTGACGCTCTTGTCCTCGACGAGGAAGCTTTCCCAGGCGAAGCGGGTCTGGATGTCTTCGCCGATATGGCCGAGTTTGCGCGACGCGGCCACCAGCGGTTCGAAGATGCCGGCCATGTACTCCTGCAGGATGGGGTCCTGCACGCACGCGGGGTCGATGCGGATCATGCGCATGTAGCGCTCGCCGAGCTGCCGCTCGGCCACGACATCGAGATCCTGCGAGACCGAGTCACCCAGGGCGGGCAGGTTGACCTGGGCCCGGATCGGGCTGGTGGTGATGAGGCAGGCGGCCGCAAGCAGGGTCAGCAGGGCGCGGGAGGCGGGTGACTTCTTCATCGAACAGAGACTCCGGCCGGCGGGAGCCGGCTGTCTATGATGCCTGCAACTCGGTTTCCTGAATGTTTCTTGGTATGTCGACCCCGCTGACTCACTTCGACGCCCAGGGCCAGGCGCACATGGTCGATGTGTCGGCCAAGGCCGAGACCCACCGTGTCGCCGTTGCGGCCGGCGAGATCCGCATGCAGCCGACGACCTTTGCATTGATCGCCAGCGGCACGGCCAAGAAGGGCGATGTGCTGGGCGTGGCACGCATCGCGGCGATCCAGGGCGCAAAGCGCTGCGCCGACCTTGTGCCACTGTGTCACCCGCTGCCGATCACTCGCGTTGCGGTGGACTTCGATCTGGACGAAGCCGGCGGCCGCGTGCTGTGCCGCGCCCAGGTCGAGACGCTGGGCCGCACCGGCGTCGAGATGGAGGCGCTGTGCGCCGTGCAGGTCGGCCTGCTGACCATCTACGACATGTGCAAGGCCGCGGACCGCGGCATGGTCATCGGCAACGTGCGGGTGCTGCAGAAGCAGGGCGGCAAGAGCGGCGACTGGCGCGCCGCTGATTCTCCGGTGCCTTCAGCGTAGCGTCCGCCAGTCGATGACGCCCGATGCCGGCTGGCATTGCGGCATGGTCGGTGCCGAGGCGGCGATCTCGCAGTTGGCGAACCAGTTGTCCCCGGTCGGATTGCGAAACTCGCGCAGGCGGTCGGCAAGGAAGCGCGCGCCTTGCACGTCGCCGGTCTTTTCCAGCGACTGCGACCAGTGCATCAGCAGTCGTGCGTCAATGAGGTTGAAGGCCGTGCGGCGTGCAGCCTCCAGCGCGAACGGCCCGGGGGGTTGGCTGGTGGCGGCCGCGTAGTCCGCCTGGTGGCTGAAGAACAGCGAGCGTTGGCCATCGGCGATGCGAGCGTCCAGCGGCATGGCATCCTCGCTGGGCATGTAGATGGCGACGACGCGCTGGTAGTCCCACACCGCGAAGGCGCTGCCGGCGATCAGCAGGCCGCCGATCATCCGCCAGGGCGTGGCGCCCGCCGGCTTGGCCGGCGCTTCGGCAGGGAGAGCGAGGCCAAGTGCAAAGCAGGCCGGCAGCAGGAAATAGGCGTACCAGAGCGGGTACTCGACCAGGCTGTGCAAGGCGATGGTCAGCACGATCATCAGTGCCATGCGGCGCAGCGGCGTGTCTTCTGCCTTCTCGGAGGGGCTGCGCCACGCCGTCCACAGCGCCCAGGCCAGCAGCAGCAGCACCGCGCCGGCCCAGGGCAGGCCCAGCTCGACGGCGAGCTGCGACGCGATGTTGTGCGTGTGGTCGAAGAAGGCGATGGGGCGGTCCGGGAATGGCGTCAGGCTCCATGCGAAGTTGAACTCCCCCCAGCCAACACCCAGCAGCGGGTTGGCCGTTGTCAGCGCCCAGGCGTCGCGCAGGATGGCCAGCCGCGACGGCGAGCCGGCACCCTCCGACAGCCGCGAAGCGGCGCGGAAGGCATGGCCGCTTTCGGCCGACCACAGCGACATGCCCCACCAGCTGACACCCAGCATCAACGGTGTGGCCAACAGGCACAGCCGGGCGCTGCGCGACAGCTTTCGGTCCACCACGCCCCACACGGCCAGCAACGCGATGCCGGCATAGCCGGTGCGCGAGGCGCTCAACACGACAGTGAAGGTGAAGGCAAACAGCAGCGGCGCCAATGCCATCCGCCAGCTGCGCTTCTCGGTGATGAAGACGGCGGCGATGGACGACCACATCATCAGGCTGGCCAGGTGGTTGGGCTGGCGCAGATTGCCCACCGCGCTGCCCACCACGCCGGAGCGTGCGATGAAGTTGCCATCGGCGACTGCCGGCAGGAAGACCTGCACGATGCAGACGACGACCGTCAAAAGGCCCGTGACCAGCAGGCCCCAGCAAAAGGCCTCGGCGGCGAGCAGGCGGGCTGAGGTCGACAACCCCTGGGCCACGAGCAGCACGGCCAGGCCGGCACCGATGATGGCCGTGGCGCCCAGACCCAGTGACGGCGGCAGTGCGCGCCACACGACGGAGCTCATGGGCGCGGCCAGCAGCAGCGCCAGCGCCATGGCGGCGGGGCTCTTCAGGCCGGCACGCCAGCCAGGCGTGGACCGGGCCCACAACAGCAGCGCCAGGCCCCAGCCAGCGAGGGCGAGCAACTGGTTGTAGAGGGTGGCGGCCGGCGTCTGGTTGAAGGCGAGCAGGGGCGGCAGAGCGGCGGCGAGGACGAGGCCGAAGGTGGCGGCGGGAGAGGTGTGGTGAGGTGTCGCGGATGACATGGGCGCGGATGATGGCACGGGCACGTCTAAGGCTTGGTGTTCGGCGGCGCAGGCGCTCAGTCGCAGGCGTTGAGCGGCTTGCAGGCCTTGGGCCAATCGACAGCATCCTGCAAACGGCGGAGCTCGGCCGAACCCGCTATGCGAAATTGCAACTGCCGGACCGGAATCGGGCGAAAGGCTGGTGAGGTGAGGTCGCGGCGCGGGTCCTGCGCGGGGAACCCAATGCCCAGGATGGAAGCAGTGGTGTAGAACACGGCGTCCTGGCTGACAACCTGCTCCGTACGCGCGCTGAGGGTCTGCCACTGCGCGGTGTGCGCCGTCCGGAATGCGGGATTGGCCCAGACGAGCAGCGGGATGTGAAGCTCGCTGACGTTGAAATCCCTGAAGCCATGGGTGGCGCGGCCCTCCATGGCCATCAGTGCCTCGCCGTGGTCGGGGATGTAAGTCACCGTCACCTCACCGGGCAGCCGCGAGGCGCGCTGGATGATCTGGCTCAGGACGAAGTCGGTGTGCAGAATGGTGTCGTCGTAGGCATCCGCCGCCGTCCCGCCGGACGTCTCGGCCTGGATGGCAGCTCGCACCGTCGCGCGGTCGGGCCCGGAGAAATGAAAACCATCGTCCGGCAGGCGCAGCGTGTAGTCCCAATGACTGCCGTAGGTGTGCATCACGATGAACTTGTGTGGATGCTCGTCGCGCAGCGCGTCGTCCAGCGGCGCGAGCAGCACGTCGTCCGGCGTTGCGTGGTTGTCGCTCCAGTTGCCCATGTCCGCGGGTTGCCGCCAGACTTGCGGCCGCGGCCGGAAGATCTTGTAGAGCGCGATGTTCTGATTCGACAGCCAGGCGGTGAAGTAGCCCGCCTCGTTGGCGAGGTCGATCAACGTGCCGCGGATGGCCTGAGGTGAATAGGCCGCCGGCGCGATGCCCGTCATCATCATCGGCACCGCGAGCAAGGTGAGGTTGCCGGTTGAATAGGTGCGCTTGAACGCCAGTAAACCGTCCAGACGCTCCAGTTCCGGCGTGGTCTGGCGTGCGTAGCCAAAGATGTGAAACCGGTCCGCCCGCGCCGATTCACCGATGACCAGGATGTGCGTGCGCGGCGTGGCGGATACGGCGTTTGCGATGGCCCTGGCCCCATAGGGCTCAGGCTTCTCAAACAGCCCCAAAGCGTGCGCATTGCCCTCCAATCCGCCAACGATGCTGATGAGGCCGCCGAGGGGATAGCTCGACGTGAGATAGCTGTGCACGTTCTCGCCGACGTCGACCCCAATGCCGCGCGGGCCCTTGGACGGCATCCAGAGCAGCAGCACGAGCAGTGGGATCGACAGCCATCGCACGGTGTTGCGCAACGACACCGGAATGGGATTGGATCCGAGGCAGACCGCCTGCACGGCATACACCGCGAGCACCGCGACGCTGAGCGACAGCGGTACTTGCAGGCTGAACAGTTGCACGAAGCCCCTGACCTCCGCAGGCGAGGACGTCAGCAGCACGGCGAATGCGTTCTCGTCAGGCGGCGCCGAGAAGTTCAACACATACCAAACGAACAATGGCGACAAGGCCAGCAGCGGCAGATGCAGCAGGAATAACGTTCGCCAGGTCTTCACCACCAGGACAGGCAACGCCAACACCAGCAGGGAGAGCAGCAGGCCGTAGACGGGAGCCCAAGGGCCGAGGCGTGCAGCGCCGCTCGCGAAGGCCAGCACCAGCGGCGGCGTCAACAGCAGAGCGCCATTGAGCGCTCCCATCCACAGATGCCGGGCGCGCTTGTGCATCAGCGATGTTTTCTGAACCATGCCGGTTATCGGTAGGAACAAGCCTTGTGCATGCGGTCGATCACAGCCTAGAAGAACCGACGTCGCAGCCCCGGCTACTGACGTCCCTATCGAAGTCGCCGAAGTGGGTGACCCGGCGCGGTGCGGTCTGGCGCCGTTCGGCGCCCATGTCCTGGTGGGCATGCGGCGCCGACGTTTCAAAGCCCGCCAAGCCGGTCAGCGTCGGGAATACGGCCATTGCGCTGAAAGGCTGTGTCTGTCGAGCGCTGAGCCGTGCCCACCGCTGCGCGGCAACTGCGCGCCAAGACGTGGAGGCCCACATCACCATGGGGATGCGGTAGTTCGCGACTGCGGAAAATCCATGCCCGGCCCTGCCGCAATGCCCGTCGAACAACGTTTCTCCGTGGTCGGCTGCGTAGAGCAGCGTTGCCTCAACTCGTTGGGTATCCAATGCGGCGATCGCACGATCAAGGAAAAGGTCGGTGTAGAGCACGCTGTTGTCGTAGGCATTGCGCAGTTTCTCCAGCTGAGCGGGCTGCCATATATCTGGCGTTTCTTCAGGGCCATAGCTGGGCTGAAACCGGGCGAATTCCGCCGGATAGCGATGCGCGTAGTGCAGGTGGCTGCCCAACGTGTGCACAACGATGAACTGCTTTCTTTCGGGACGGGACAGCACTTTCTCAAGCAACGGCAGTAATTCCGCGTCAAACGCGCCTGAACCACGGTAGTCGGCGCCGTTGATGTAGCGGCGTTCGTCTGCTTCGTTGGCGAGCACCGAAACAGGTGTCTCGTGGGATCCAGCGCTGCCTTGGCTGCTCAGCCAATAGGTGCGAAAGCCCGCCTGCTTGAACGCAGTGACCACTGAGGGCTCCGACGTCGGGGCGAGCATGGATTCCGGTGGGCGCCGCGTCAACATCAACGGCACCGCCTCGCGCGTCGCGGATGCGGCACCGACGACATCCGAGAAGGCGAGCAGGCCCTCGCGGCGAGCGAGACGCGGCGTCGTGTTTCGCGTCGAGCCGAAGAGGCCCCAGCGATCCAGGCGGCCGGTTTCGCCAATCACCAGCACATGCACCTGGCGGTTTGATGCATGGGCGTCCGGCACGGCGCGTACTGCAAAGTCGTGTTTGCTGGCCTGCGTCAGATGCTCAGCCATCGCATGGCGATGCTGCAGGTAACGATGGAATCGTTGTGGCAGGCCCCATGGATAGAGACTTTCCAGCAATCCCAACACGCCTTCCCCGCGCGGGGATAGCTCGAAGCGAACGTAACTGGCCGCGCCCGGGTCGTCCTTTTCCATTCGGGCGTCGAAATCGGCAGCTTGCTGCAGGACTGCGGCCTGGACGGCCAACAGCAGAACACCGCCTGCAAGAACCCAATATCGCGAGCGATGGCGCCAGTGAAGATTGGCCCGCCACACTTCACGGGCCGCCCAGGTGACTGCGGCCAGCAGGCACAGGCCGCACGCCATAACCGCCAGCCACCCAGCGCCTATCCACGCGCTCGCCTCGGCAAAGTCCGTTTCTGCGATCACGCCATAGACATGAGCGCCCGACGGCAGGCCAAAGTGATGCAAGTAGAAGGCTTCGGCGGGGCCGAGCAGGGCGGATGGCGCCAGCAGCCACAAGCACCAGCGAAGCCGCCCCACGGCCGCTGCCAGCAACAAGCTGAGCAGCAGATGCACGAACAAGGTTGTCGTGCGCCCCCAGAGTTCGCCGGGTGCCCCCCCGCCCTCTGCGGCCATCCAGGGTGTCGACAGGACCTGCAGGGCGGGCAAGCTGCTCAACAAGAACAGGCCAACCAGCGCCATCCAGCCCTTGCGCTGCGCGCGCGGGTCGTTGGAGGGCGTCGATAGGGCGGCGATTTCACGCACAGAGGGATTTCCGCAGGCCACCATGAAAAAGAGAGGGCCATGCCCTCTCTTGCTTGCTTCGCCGCCTTCGCGGCCTGATCAGTTCAATCAGGTCGCGTTGTTCTTGGTCAGCGCGGTCAGCAGCGTGGTGTTGGTGATGCCGGTACTGGCAGCCTGCCACGTCACGGCGGTCGTGTTGGCCGTGGGAGTGAAGGTGATCACCTTGCCGCCCAGGTCCGAGCCCACCACCGAAGCAGCGGCCAGCGTCACCGTGATGACACCGGCGGCGCTCGTGACTGATGCCACTTCGGTGGCCAGCTTGCCACCGTTGGTGGTGACGTCCGCAGGAACGCCGTTGGCACTAGGGCCACAGGCAGCAAAGGTCGCGTCGCCGGTCTCCTGGGTGCACAGGGCGATGGCCGCTTTCCACGGATCCGCAGCGGTGATGGCATTGCCGAGCTTGGCCTTGGCCGTGTAGTCCTTGTAC